>JAEWRL010000089.1 GCA_023398955.1 Pseudomonadota bacterium | reverse complement strand
CTCTCGAGCGTGCCCGTTCCTCTGGGGCGCCCTCTCGTCCATCGCGTGGTTCGCTTCTGCCAAGCACGCGCCAAGCCTGGGTCATTTCTCGCGAGCATACCCGGGTCATTTCTCCCGAGCGCTGAAGACCAAGATGCGTGGAGTTGTCAGCAGGGCGTTCGAGTTCTATCCTCACTGTGTCCTTGGGCTTGAGATGTGGCGTCGGTTGCAACTGGGGTCTTTTCGCGGGAATGGCGTCCCCACCAGGACCGCACCCCCGCGCTTCGCGCGAGGCCCCCATCTCAAAGATGCTCGCGCCCATTTAGCGGGGGTCGCTAGCTACAGGTTCTAACGTCGAGGTTGCCGGTGGCGGGAAGGACGTCGCGGGTTGCCACGCTCTGTGGCGCGTCGACACAACGTTGGAGCGCGGATGGGGCGATTCTCCAAGAAAGCCCCACCAACCGGCGAATCAAGTGCGGCGAGCCCCACCTGGCAAGCCATTTGCTGCACCCCGGGTTGTCGGACCCTGGACGCCGGGCCCCGCGGGCCTGTGTGGGAAGCCTATCCGAGCAGGAGTGTGAGCATGAGCATTTATCGAGTACCCGCTGATCAGTGGGCTGAGTTCTGCAGCCGATTCACCCGCCAGCACCGCGGAGAAGGGCTTACGGTCGCCAGCCTCAGCGGTGCGAGCGAGGAAGCCGGCGAGCACGGGGCCCTCGACGAGCTGCGCATCGAGCAGCACGACGGCAGACTGGGCGTCATGGTGCAGATGACCGGCACCCCGCGCGGCATTCGACGTTTCGGGATCGAGGATCTGACGCGCATCGAACTGGCGCAGTACAATGAGAAGCGGCCTGGGAACTTGACGATTGGGGCCGATGAGAATGGAACTGAGTTGGTACTTCGATTCGATGCGCCTCTCTTCGCGGGGGAGCTTGACGGGTTCACCGAGCGAGACCTCGACGATGCTTATCCGACCGTGGATCCCAACGCGGGTGGTGCGTGATGCTCCTGTACAGAGACCGCAGAGATGCTGGCCGAAAGCTGGCGAGTCGCTTGCTGCGACGGGTGGGACGGAGTGCCGTGGCCGTCCTGGCGCTGCCGCGAGGCGGTGTCCCTGTAGGCTACGAGGTGGCGCGAAGCTTGGGGGCGCCCCTCGACGTGTTCCTGGTGCGCAAGCTGGGCGCTCCTGGGCACGAGGAGCTCGCCATGGGCGCGATTGCATCGGGCGGCGTGCGCATCCTCAATGACGACGTGGTCGAGGCCTTGAAGATACCGGACGAGGTGGTCGAAGCCGTGGCCGAGCGGGAGGGGTTCGAGCTGGCCCGACGGGAGCGCGAGTATCGCGCGAGTCGACCCGCGGTCCCAGTGAGAGAGAGGACAGTTATCCTCGTGGATGACGGCCTCGCCACTGGAGCCAGCATGCGTGCGGCGGTAGTGGGGGTACGACGGCAAGGGCCTGCTCGCGTCATCGTGGCCGTGCCGACAGCGGCCCGCGAGAGCTGTCATGCGATCGAGCCCCTTGTGGACGAAGTCGTCTGCGCATCGACGCCCGAGCCCTTCTTCGGCGTTGGAGCCTGGTATGAGGATTTCGCGCCGACGCCGGACAAAGAGGTGAAGGCTCTCCTGGCGCAGAGCCCGACCCAGAATCTCGCTGCGCCGTACCAGTGACGAGCAGCGGGGGGCCACAACCAGTGGGTCGGTCCCCGTCAACCCTAGCCACGCGAGGAACCTTCATGCCAGCGACTGTTGACCCGCACGAGACGAGGGAAGTCCTGATCGAAAGCGAGGGCCCGCGCCTCTTCGGCGATCTCATCGTGCCGAGCGGAGCAAGCGGCATCGTCATCTTTGCCGACGGGAGTGGGAGCAGCCGTATCAACCCGAGGAACCGGCGGGTTGCCGAGCAGCTTCGTCTGGGTGGCCGTCTTGGGACGTTGCTCCTCGACCTGCTCACCCCGGAGGAAGAGCTCGAGGAGATTCGGACGCAGCACCACCGCTTCGACATCGAGCTCCTCTCCGAGCGTGTGAAGAGTGCCACAGACTGGCTGCTACGCCGTCCCGAGGCGATGGGGATACCGCTCTGCTACTTGGGAGCCAGCACGGGCGCCGCTGCCGCTCTCGTGGCCGCCGCGCAGCGGCCGAGGGCGGTAGCAGCAGTTGTTTCCCGCGGTGGTCGTCCCGATCTCGCGGGGGAGTGGCTCGGCCACGTGCGAACACCCACCCTGCTGCTCGTTGGCGGCGACGACATCGAGGTGATGCGGCTGAACCAGCAGGCCTTGCAGCAAATGCCCGGCGGTACGGCGAAGCAGCTCGTCAGCGTGCCGGGTGCCTCACACCTCTTCGAGGAGCCCGGTGCTCTCGATCTCGTAGCTCGGCACGCCGAGGAGTGGTTCACGGTCCACCTGGCGCCGAGCGTCGCCCCGGCGATCGCTACGGGGGCGGCCAGCGACGCCGCTCCGACTCGAGGAAGCTCATCGTGAAGAAATGTGCGAGCGTCCGTTGAGACGTCGCAGTGAGCATCAGACGCGCAGCGAGGTTGCGAATTGCAGGCAAGGCGCTGCGACGACCGAGACGGCCGTTCCAGTCCGCGCGGCGTTGCGCTCGGCGCGCTGCGCGCCTCTGGCGCCGCTCGTAGACCGCCAGGGTACTGTCTATGTCGGCTCGCTGCTGGAAGACCAGCTGTAGCGCTTCCGCGAGGAGAAACGCCCCCTGCCAGCCGAGGTTCATCCCTTGGGCGCCGAAGGGGCTGACGACGTGGGCGGCGTCGCCCACGAGTGCGCAGCCGGTAGTCTTGAAGCGCGCGGCCAGGCGTTGTTCGGCGCCAAACGCGCTGGGAAGGAGTGCGGTCTCCGGGCGCAGCCGCACTCCCGTACGCTCGGCCACCCAGCGGGCAATCTCTGTGGAGTCCGCCTCGCGGCGCGGCGCGGGAGCTTCCACGACCCAGCGGCGCTTCCCTTCGGGCAGGGGAAAGCTCTCGACGAGCCCCTCGTCCGCCAGATAGATGACCGCTCGCGTCCCGAGCGGCGTCTCGTCGTTGAAGTCTGCCATGACGTAGCTGGGGCCCAGGGTCTCGGAGGTGCAGGGTATGGAAAGGGAACGCCGGACGATGCTGTTGCGCCCGTCGGCGCCCACGATGAAACGGGCGTGGTGCGCCTCCGAACGCCCCTCTGTGGTACGCGTGAAGACGCAGGGATGCTCGCCGCCTTCCACGCCGACGACAGTGGCTCCCACCCGCAAGGCGTCCGGTGCTCGGCGGTGGAGACTCTCGCGCAGGAGCGCCTCCGTCTTCGGCTGTGGAAGGACGAGGACGAAGGGGAATGGCCCGGCGCGGCGGCTCAGGTCGACCTTGCCGAGGGATCGGTGGCGCGTCCTGGCCTCCGCTTCAGTGACCCGGATCCCCTCGCGCACGAAGTCATCGGCGAGCCCGAGCCTCGCCAGTATCTCGAGGGAAGGGGGGTGGATCCCGATGGCGCGGGAGTGGGTGGAGGGCTCGGGACGCTGCTCGAAGATGCGGCACCGCAGGCCTCGCGCTTCGAGCTCGCAGCCGAGCAGGAGCCCCACGGGTCCTCCGCCGACGATCAAGACGTCGGCGAGAGTTGCGACGGGTTTCCCTTCGGCGCTTCCGGGGCTTTGCACTGTGGCGTTCAGCGGTGCCCCTTTCTGCGCCTTGCTTCCTGGCGCTCTGCGTCGCGGCGCTTGTCCTTGCTCTTGGCACGGGCGCGGCGCTCGGCCTTCTGTTTGCGGAATCCTCCCTCCAAGCCCTTGAGGGAAGCAAGGGGCCAGAGACGCGTCTCGACGCGCGCGAGGCCCGCATCCACGACCGCTTGGATGACGTCGCTGGCCGGTTTATAGCAAGCTCCCGATTCGTCGAGGGGTACGCGGCCGTCCTCGTTCACGAGGATGCCCGCGTGCCGGTAGCTCTCGTCGACGTGGCGCTGGTCCAGGGTGCGCGAGGCTTGTCCGCGAGAAAGCCGCCGCCCCGCGCCGTGGTTCACGGAGAACAGGGACTGTTCGGCGCCAGGCAGGGGCCGCAGGATGTAGCTCTCGTCCTTGTTGCTGCCAGGCACGAGCACGGGGTGGCCCTCGGCGAAGAATGGGGTGCCGCGCAGGGCAGGATGCGCCGCGGGAAGGGCACGCGTTGCGCCCTTGCGGTGGACCCATACGTGCCCGAACTCCGGGTGCTCCTCCGCCTGCACCAAGTTGTGGCTGATCTCGTAGACGAGCTCGAGATCGCTGCGGAAGACCCGGCGGAAGGCGGCCGCCACCTGCTCGAAGAGGATGAGCCGATTGATGATGGCGAAGTTTGCACCCGCCGCGACGGCGTTCAGGTAGCCCTCGTAATGGGGAGAATCCGGCGTGAAGTAGCCAAGGTCGATATTGGAGCCGAGCTCCGGTCGCTCCTCGCGCGCCTTGTCGAAGTAGTTGGTGGCCAGGCCGTGACCGAAGCCCCGGCTCCCCGTGTGGACCTGCACGTGCAAGGTGCCGGCCCTCACGTCCCAGGGATTGACATTGGGCGGTGTGCCCGACTGCAGCTCGATGAAGTGGTTCCCTCCGCCCAAGGAGCCAAGTTGGTCGAGCCCTCGCTCTGGATGGCCTCGCCCGCCCCACGGGGGCTCCCAAGCATCGCTCACCGGGAAGGCTTGGCGTTCGCTGCGGGTGCGATCGACGCGCGTCCCATAGAGCTTCTCGTAGGCCTCCGCCCCACCCCGCACCAGCTGCATCAGTCGCTTCTCCGTCAAGGTTCCCAGGGCCAGGCTCTTGCCCCCCGCTCCGAGGCTCACCCTCTCCATCACTTCACGGTTGAAGGCCAGCTTGCGATCATACGTAGCCGCTTCCGCGGGGACGGAGCTGCGTGCGCTGATCATGCCGCACCCGATGTCGAAACCCACCGGCCCAAGCGCCACCGCTCCCTCGCGCCGGTCTGTGGCAATGACGCACCCAACGGGCACCCCGTACCCGAAGTGCACGTCCGGGGTGACGACGACGCAGCGGGTCCCGGGAAAGCGCGTTGCCGCCACGATCTGCCGATAGAGGGTCGGCTCCGCTTCCTGGAGGAGCCGCTCGCTCAAGAAGAGCCGGACAGGGACGTCGCCTGTGTCCGCCGTGGCCAGGGAGTACGAGCCGCTGGCTTCGGCGCGGGCGTGGCGCTTCCAGTCACTTTCGGCCTCTGGATCCATGGGGTCCGGGAAACCTAGCGCGCGACAGGGGGATTCAAAGGGTGTCTGAGGTTTCGGCGCGCACCCTGCCCGTCACCGACGAAGAATCCTCGCCTGCCCGACTCCGTGGCCAAGTGGTATGCCGGCGGGTGCCATTGCGGTGCCGTGCGCTTCGAGGTGAAGCTCGAGCCCGGCTTCGCTCCCGATCGCTGCAACTGCACCATCTGCCATAAGATTGGTCAGACCGGGGTCCTCCTGAAGCCGCCCGCTTTCAGGCTGCTCTCTGGCGAGGAGCACTTGGGGCGCTACGAGTGGGGCTCCCGCTCGGCAACGCGCCATTTCTGCAAGCACTGCGGTGTGCACTGCTATGGAGCTGGTCACGTCCCGGAGATTGGCGGGGATTTCGTGTCGCCGAACCTGAACTGCCTGGACGACATCGACGTCAACGAGCTGGAGATTGTCTACTACGACGGTCGTCAAACGGCGCAGATGCTGATGTGCCGCCTGGTTTCGACCAAGTTGCCGCTCACGTAAGTGATGGCAAGAGGCTGTTGATCGAACCAGGCGCGCTCGACGGCGGCACGCACCTTCTTGTCGCACGGCAGACCCGGGACTCCGAGGAAGGCAAGCTCGTCCAAGCGCGTCAAGAGGTCGCGCTGCGCCGAGCTCGAGAGCGCGGCGCGCACCTTGTCCAGTGCTGACTCGAGGGTCTTCGTGAACGGCATGAGGCGCATGGTGATCGCGAAGCGTCCCAGAGCTACGAGCAGCGCTCCTTCGCGCGCAGTGAAGTTGACAGGTGGCAAGCTGTAGCTGCGCTCGAGGGCGTAGCCGCCACCGCGCCCGCGCTCCGCCGCCAAGGGAAGCGCCGCCACTCGCAGGGAGTCGAGGTCCCGATAGATGGTGCGCACCGTGACGCCGAAGCGGTCTGCGAGCGCTTCCGCCGTCACGCCCGTGCGCCGTCCGCGCAGGTACTCGGCGAGGGCAAAGAGTCGGCTTGGGGCGTGAAGCTGCGCAGACCACGGCCGCGGGTGTGGCTTCGCAAAACGGGAGGGCTTCCCTGTGGCGAACGTCTGGCCAGCCGCTGGCCTCCACGTTGCGGGGGGCTGTCGTCGTGCGTCCCTCTCGCCTGTGTTTGTCCCTTACCGGGCAGATTGATGGCGGGGTTGGCAAGACTTGGATGGCTGTTGCCGACTGGTGCAGGCAATCAGCTTTCAGTTCTCAGCCGTCAGCATCTGCGGGAGCACCATTGTGCGGATGTGC
>JAEWRL010000092.1 GCA_023398955.1 Pseudomonadota bacterium | reverse complement strand
GTCGATGCCCAAGGCGCTCTGCCCACCTGAGAGCAGCCAAGGACCGCTGATCGTTTTCCCCACAGAATAACGTATGGGGCTGCGCTCGCCGCTCCGGGCTTCGTTCCGCGCGATTCGCCGCTGGCCTCTTCCGGGCTGATCGTGTTACTTGCAGCGACGAATCGCTCACCACACCCGCAGCATCTGCCTGCGCGTCCCGGGCGCGGCAATTGGCGACCGCACGCTCCACCAAGCCGTCCGCACGCTCCACCAAGCCGTCCGCACACTCCACCAAGCCGTCCGCGTGTAACGGATGACTTGGTCCGTGTAACGGACGGCTTGGTCCATGTAACGGACGGCTTGGTCCGTGTAACGGACGGCTTGGTCCGTGTAACGGACGCTTCGATGGGCTCTGCGGGGGCTTCGGGTATGTGTTCAGATGATGTCATGACCCACGCCCGACGCCCTTCTCGACTGCCGGAGAGGGGTGGCTTCCAAAGCGGGCTGGCTCCGTGCAGCTGACGGCCATGCTGAATCTCTTCGACTTCCCCTGTCCAACCAGACTGGTTCGTGATGCTCTGGAGTCACGGATCCTTACGTATTGGCGATGGCTTTGGTTTCGCGGTCCTCGGACGATCTTCACTGAGTACCGGATGGTGCTCCGAGTCCGTCGGACGGTCCACTTTGGCATGAGGCAAGGAGGACGGAACACGCGGCCCATATCCGTCGCAACGAGGCAGGGCACTCCCCTCAACCCGCGCCGGCTCAGCGCAGCGACGCCCCACGGCCGTGCTCACCCGCTTCCGAGTGCTTCGCGGCTGAGCGCGAGCACCGGCGGCGGTACCCCGACGACACAACACGGGGGCAGCCCCACCATATCCCGTAGGGTTCGCTTCAGCCCGCCAACGCAGCGGATGCGTGCCAGCACCGACGCCCGCCGAGAATACAAGAGGACGGGACCTTCCTACGTTCGAAGAGTCGCTTCAAAGGTTTCTGCTTCAGCGCGAGGTTGACAGCTTCGAAACACCCGCTTCTTGGGAATGAGGACGCTCACTACGTCAAGGGCGGGGAGCCAGCGCTTCCGCGACTACTACGTGGAGGGCACGCGGCCGTCCTCTTTGGTGGCACCACCGTTGTCTTCCGCACCTGGACAATCAACGGCGTGGGGGAGGCCGGGCCCTGACGGCACCCAGCACCGACGCGTCCGCGCCTTGCGGGATTCCCCACCTTGGGAGGCTGAGCTCCAACCGTCAGCGTGAGCACCGGCAGCGTGGTGCTAGGACAACACACGCAAAAGACGAGCTGGAAGAGGTTTCTGGCAACGCGTTGGGGGGCGCCAGCGGCAACGGATTTGTTCTCGGTGGGGCGCCTGGACCGAATCATCCCGCTGGGGAGGGAGCACCTGAGGCGCTTGGAGTCGCAGTACATGGCGTATCATGGCCGCGGTGTCGCGTTTCATGGCTGGCGGGCAGAAACCTCTCCTAATTGGCGCAGCGAGTCGGTCCAAGAGTGCTGAGATTTCACGCTGAAATGGGTCGCCTTCGCTGTCCAACGGCAGACTGGTGCTCGCGTACGTACCCTCCGCACGAGAACGAAGGAGCGGGGGAGGCACTGTGGTGAGGTACGGCTGACGCGGGGTCGGCCCAGCCGACCGCTGGACCTTGGCCGCCCGGAGGGCGCTCGGTGCCGTCCACGCAGAACTGCGGTCGCAGCCCCTCGCTGTCCGCCTTCCTCGCATCTGCACGTTCGGTCTTGTCCTGCGACATGTGTCGGTGATACGTACATTGGAGCTCGGGAGTTCGTTGGCGCCGGGCAGATCGGAGCAAGGGCATGTTTGGAGTAGGGCGCTTACGCGCGTTCCCCACGGTATTGGCTTTTCTCGTTGTTGCTGGAGCTGGGGCCTGTTCCGATGGCGACGAGCCGACTATTATAGGGGGTTCCGGAGACGGAGTTGGCCAGGCAGGAACCCCGGGGCGAGGGGGAGCCGAAGGTGACGACACGGACCACGCAAATGCGGGCTCTGATGTAGGCGCAGGCTCTGGCGGAGATGCGGGCTCTGATGTAGGCGCAGGCTCTGGCGGAGATGCGGGCGCCGTTGAGTCGAACGGAGGAGATCCGACGGAGGCGCTCTTTGCGGCAGATCACGTGGTTCAAGTGGAGATCGACATCCCTTCAGAAGACTGGGATGCGTTGCGGAGCGAGGGACGGAGCCTCGTCCGGGCGATGATTGAGCGCGGATATTTCTACGATTACACGTACTTCGATGCCGATGTCACAATCGACGGCGACACTTACGAAGACGTAGGTGTGCGCAAGAAGGGATTCCTCGGTTCCATCTCCTTGTACCGTCCATCAGTGAAGCTCGACCTCAACCGGAACGTGGAGGGGCAATCGCATTCGGGAGTCAAGAAGCTGACGCTGAACAACAATAGGCAGGATCCCTCGAATACCCGCCAATGCTTGTCGTATCGGCTCTTCGCGCAGGCGGGACTGCCAGCACCGCGCTGCAATCTCGCACGCGTCTTCGTGAACGGGGAGGATCTGGGGACGTACACGAACCTGGAACCCGTGGGGAAGGCCATGCTGCGCCGCCACTTCGAGGACCCCGACGGCAACCTATATGAGGGGCAGGCTGCGGACTTCGATCGCGAGACCGTTGGGCACTTCGAGGTAAAGACCAACGAAGAGGATGCCGATCGCAAGGACCTCGAGCGCATCGTGGAAGCTCTGGAGCGGCCCGATGACGAGGTCGTCGCAGCCCTCGGCGAGTTGGTCGATCTCGACAGTTTCCGCACCTACTGGGCGATGGAAGCGCTCGTCGGGCATTGGGACAGCTATTCCGGGAACGCCAACAACTTCTACGTGTACCACGACCCGACGTCGGATCTCCTGTACTTCATCCCTTGGGGGATGGACAGTTCGTTCGACGGCCTCGTGCCGTTCGGTGGACAGAGTGACATCACCGTTTTTGCCGCCGGCAAAATCGCGAGTCGCCTCTACGGGCTGCCCGAGGAGCGTGAGCGCTACCGTGAGCGCCTCGCCGAGCTTGTCGAGGACGTGTGGGACGAAGAGGCTCTGCTCGCCCAGGTCGATCAGATCGCCGAGCTGGCGCCCGAGACGCCACAAGCAGACCTAGACGCTCAGCGGGCGTTCATCGAGACGCGGGCAGAAAACATGCTCGCGGCGCTCGCCGAACCTGCTTCGGACTGGGTCAACCCAACGCCCAGCGGCGAGTCGGAGTGTGAGTGGATGACGAGTGACGTCGATGTGGAGTTCGCGACCGAATGGGGGGATTTGATGAGCCCCCCCGTCGGAGAGTTCACTGTGGAGATGTCTCTAGATGGTCAAGACCTGGAGCTCGGATGGTCGGGGTCGGCAGGCTGGGACATGTTCACGGGAGCCGGTCCGGTGTTGCAGATGACCGCGACCCTGCCTGATCAGCGATTGCTCTTCTTCTTTCTGACGCTCGCGCCGAACACCATGAAGCCCGGGGTCTGGCCGCTCCACGGGCTCGAATCGTGGGGCTCGATCAGCGTCGTGAATGGCGCAGAGTTCCGGATGCTCACCTACGTGGGAGACGGCGAGGTCACCTTCGAGGAGGCATCCACCGAACCCGGCGCACCAGTCGTTGGACATCTCCACGGAACGGTCGTCCAGCTCGAGTGCCTCAATCCCTAGCGCGGGATGGGTGAGCTTCGGCAGGCACGCGCGGGGTGTCGCACCTGGGATGCTCCGCCGTAGCCTCTGCCGTGCTCAACGCCTGCGTGAGGGGCCAGCTCCTTTATTGCTCTCCGGAGCAATATCGATCCGGGTTTCCTGATTGCGCGGCGTTCGGCTCCACTTCCGCAATGCGGGTTCGCAGCGCTCGGCTACCATCTAGTCAGTATGTTGCGATACTTGCGCTATGGCTGGGTGAGCGGGGCCGGCCTACCACTTCTTCTCTTACTGAGCGGCTGCAACGATGGTAGCGACGTTTTCGAAGGCGCTTCGCCAGCAGCATGCGATGACGCCAGACAGAACGGCTACGAGACTGACGTGGATTGCGGGGGCGAATGCAGCCCGTGCAGCGTTGGCGGTCGCTGCGCCAAGGACTCGGATTGCTCGAACGATTCCTGCACGGAAGGGCTCTGCCAACTCGAGCATTGTACGAACAACACGCGGGATGCGGGCGAGAGCGACGTCGATTGCGGAGGAACAGAGTGCCTCCCGTGCTCTGCCGGACGCCGGTGCGATCAGGGTCGTGACTGCCTCAGCGCCACCTGCAGCCAGAATGCTTGCACCGAGACGAGCTGCTCCGACTCGGCGCGCAACGGTCGGGAAACCGACGTGGATTGTGGGGGAGGCGAGTGTTCGAAGTGCGGTCTCGGCAAGAATTGCCAAGGGGACGGCGACTGCACGTCGGGCGTCTGCGACAACGGCGAGTGCGTAGCCGACTCGTGCAGTGACGGGAGACGCAGCGACGATGAGAGCGACGTGGACTGCGGCGGGCGCTGCGACCCCTGCGCCGACGGCATGGCTTGCGGATCACCGTTCGACTGTGCGAGCGGCGTCTGCACAGAAGGGGAGTGCCGGACAGAGTCGTGCGCGGACGGGACGCTCAACGGGAGCGAGTCGGATGTGGATTGCGGCGGCTCCCAGTGCGAAGGGTGCGTGCCTGGAGCGACATGTCACGAGGATTCGGACTGCGATAGCCACCGATGCGATGGCGACGTGTGCCTGGAGCCAACTTGCGAGGACGGTGTAGAGAACGGGAAGGAGACGGCCCCGGATTGTGGAGGCGGCCAGTGCGCAACCTGTGAGGCGGGGGAGACATGCCTCGAACCCGAGGATTGCACCTCGCGCGTCTGTCTCGGTGACGTCTGTCGACAGGCGACTTGCGACGACGGGGTTCAGAACGAGAAGGAGACCGACGTGGACTGCGGCGGCCCCGACTGTCGCCCGTGCGCCGTCGGACGGGGGTGCCTCCAGAACCGGGATTGCGCCGCGCCCTTGCTCTTCTGCGAGCCCGAGACTCGCATCTGCGAATACACCCTCTGCACCGATGGGCTGCTCAACGGCACCGAGACGGATGTGGACTGCGGCGGCCTGACCTGTCCGTCGTGCGCTGCTGGCTTCGCATGCGGGCTCGCGCGCGACTGCGAAAGCGACAACTGTCTGGACGCTGTATGTCTTGCAGCGACCTGCAGTGACGGCATTCGCAACCAGGGAGAAGGGAGCGCCGATTGTGGAGGCACCTCGACCTGTGGCTACTGCGCTGAAGGCGAGCCCTGCGGCTCAGGGATCGACTGCGCGAGCGGGGTGTGCAGTGGAGCTCCCCTCGTCTGCCAGCCGTCCACCTGCAGCGACCAGGCGAGCAACGGCAGCGAGACCGACGTGGACTGCGGCGGGGGAAGCTGTCCAGCATGCCCAGACGGCGCCCGCTGTATCGCGGACGGGGACTGCACGAGCCTCAACTGCGTCGACGAGGCGTGCGAAGCCGCCACGTGCAGTGACGGCGTGCTGAACCAGGGAGAAGGCAGCACGGACTGCGCTGGCCCCTGCGAGCTCTGCGAGGACGGGCGCGAGTGCACGGAGGATACGCACTGTCTGAGCGGAGTCTGCGACCTCGCGTGCCAGCCGCCCTCCTGCGAAGACGAGACGCTCAACGGTCTCGAGGTGGGCATAGACTGCGGCCATTCATCGGGTTGCCCACTGTGCCCGGCGGGGCAGCCCTGTGGCGGTCCGGAAGACTGCGAGACCGGGCTGGAGTGCGCTGACAACGTGTGCGTCACGCCAGAGTGTTCGGATGGCGACCAAGGCCCCAATGAAACCGACGTCGATTGCGGTGGTGACTGCGTTGCCGAGGGAAAGCCCTGCGATACCGATGGTGGGTGCCTCGAACCCGAGGACTGCGTCAGCCAGGTCTGCATCAACATGACCTGTCAAGAGGCGAGCTGCGCCGACGGTGTCAAGAACGGCACTGAGACGTCCCTGGACTGCGGGGGTGGTTGCGAACCCTGTGGCACGAACGAACCGTGCGGCGCACCCACCGACTGTGCGAGCCTCGTGTGTACCGGGGGGTTTTGCGCCGAAGCCACCTGCACCGACGGGATCGCCAATCGCGGGGAGAGCTCTCTGGCTGGGAATGGGTATGAGTCGGACTGCGGCGGCTCGTGCGACACCTGCGTGGGCGGGCGGGCCTGTGGCTCGGCAGAGGACTGCGCCAGCGGCCGCTGCACGAACGAGGTATGCGAACCAGAGGTCTTCGTCGACTACCATGGCGGCGGTGAAGCAATGTCCGGCGACGGCCGCATCTACGTTCACATGAGGCTGCGGAGCAACACGGACGGTGTGATCGACCCGCGCGACTACGTGCTCCGGTACTTCTTCACGAACGAGGCGGAATGGGTCGGCTCCAACATGTATCAGAACCCCACAGGGAGCTGCTCGTGGAGCGATGCGAGCCTCTCCTGCAACGACGACTGGGACTGCTTCGTCGACATTCGCCTCTCCCAGGCGCCCACTGCTCTCCCCGCCGACGCCGCCACCGACGAGTGCACGTTCTACCTAGATAGCTTCGGCGGGCTCCTTCTCGAGAGCAACGATTTCTCCTGGGGTCCCCACGAGACGTTGGAGGACCCAGCCAACCCATGGCCGCGCATCGCGGTGTTCCGCGATGACCTCCTCGTGGGTGGGGAGACGCCGTAGCGGGGCGCCTTGCACCCGTTCGGTGAGATCTGCCGGAGTCCGCGAAGCGACAGCGACAGGCGAAACCGGGCCGATAGCTCTGCCGCTATCAGCACCGCAAACCACCGTTCGCGTCAAGTCGATGACGCGGTGCGCGAGGGCGCTCAGGGCTCGAATATCGTTGTGATATCACTACTAGAACATGCGCGCAGCTGGCTACGCACCGTCGCGCGGGCGGCTATGATGTGACCTCAAGCGAGACCGAGGCTACGAAAGGAGTTGGCGACCTCACCCAATCGGGTGCACTATCCCCGAACCATGAGGTCCACGGCTTGTTGGGGTCGAGGAGAAGCATCGAACCACCGCGTTCATCGCGGGGGAACCAATTACCGGGACAGCCTGCCGCCACCCAGCGTGGCCCCAGAGCCGTCTCGTTGGGAGCAGGGCGGAGCCGCCAGCGAGGCGGGGCCCCGTGACTGGCTTGGCTTGAGCTGGCGCGGAGGCGTTGCTCACTATGGTACGCCAGACCCTCCGCGGGGGACGGCGTCGCTCCGCTTCAGTACGCGCTACGAGTAACACGGAGCGCGGGCTCGCGGCGGGGCGGCGACCTGCCGCCCCTTCGACATCCGATCAGCCGCCGATGCCCAGCGAGTCCAGAAAGTCGTTGTATTCCTCGACCTGATCCGCGTCCACGACGTCGACGCCTGAGTCGAATCGATGCTCGTCGAGCATGTGAGGGGCGAGCTCGTCCACCGTGGCATCCAGGCCGAGAGTCTTGATGGCGTAGATGGCGTAGGGAACCAGGTAGCCCATATAGTACTGCCGCTGGACGTGGGTGGCTTGGATGTAGCCGCTTGCCATGTAGCGGAGCGTGTCAGGCTCGAAATCGAAGCCTGCTATCTTGAGCGCGCCCGGCTCGTAGCCGAGCTGCTCGGCGATTTCGGCGCCTCGGTAGGCGTTGGAGAACACGCCCACGATGCCGACTGTAGGCGGATCCGCGTTGGCAATTGCGTCTGGGAGCACATCGAAGTCGTGCTCCGTCTCCTCATCAGTCCAGCCGATCCGGTGTACCACGACCGCATAGCCAGCGTCTTCCAGGACCTGTTTTGCTCCCGTCGAGCGCGCGTAACCGTCTGGCCAGTCTTGGGCGTCGTAACCCAAGACGAAGACGGTGCCCGCCTCCTCCGAGAGTAGCCCAACGAGCGTCGCGCCTGCCGTCTTGCCCGCCTCTGCGTTGTTGGTGCCGATGTACAGGTGACGGTCCGAGGTCACCGCGTCACTATCCAGCGTCACCACGGGGATCCCCGCCTCGACCGCGGCGTCGATAGCGGGCGACGCCGAGTCGCGCATCGGCGCAAGCCCGATCCCACCGTACCCCTCGTCGATGCGTTCGTTGATGATCTCTATCTGGCGCTCCGTGGTGACGTCTGGATCGGCATGGTCGACGGGCGCCTCGACCTGCCCCGTCAAGTCGAGTTCGGCCATGGCACGATTGGCGCCCACCTTGACGGGTTCCCAATAACCGCCGAAAGGCTTTGTAATTACTGTGACGTCAAATGAACTGGCTTTGGTGTCTCGCAAGGCGTCAATGAGCCCGTCGAGAGTGGCCTCGAGCTCGGCCGGTTTGAACGGACTCTCGTTGACCTCAATCCTCTCGATCTCTTTCTTCGAGGCCGTGGTTCCGTCATCCCCGCACCCGAGCGTACCCGCAGCGAAGGTCATCGCAAAGGTAGCCCCAAACCATTTTGCTTTCATTTGTCGCACCGTTACCCTTTGGGCAGGCGTCCCGTCGAGCATGCCCTCTCCGTTGCCTACTTTGGTTGCCGCAGGCACCGTGCCTGCACGTTCCCTTCGTCCACGTACTCTTGGCTCTCCACCCGCCAGGTATCGAAGATGAGGTGCTTGGCAGCGCCGAACTGATCAAAGCGATACTCGGCTGCGGCACCTGCGTAAGTCACAGCAATTCCATCGTGAAGATCCCCGAACATGGAAGAGAGATCCTTCCAGGTACCATGCGCAGTGGCCTCAGAAGCCATCTCGAGAATCGCACGGTGCAGCTGTGCGGCGCTCGGCTCAGGCGTCCCTTGTCCGGCTGCATAGTGGAGGCCCATCGCGAGGAGCACGACCGCGTCATAGTAGAAATGGGCCGCGGGGAAGGGCTTGTCTCCACCCCAGCGGCGCGCGTAGTACGCGCTGAACTCGTCCGCATTGGCGTGTTCGCAGCGGAGGCGCCCCCTGTAGCCATCTGGCTGCGCCTCGCACTCGCTCGCAAGGCTAAGTGTGGGGGACAGACCGATGGTGCCATCCAGGGAGCCGAGGGGCACGTTCTGAAGGAAGCCAGGGGTATGCAGCGTTGGCCCGAGCAGCCAGCTACCGCCGCCACCACCGACGGCCCAATCCGTCACGATGGTCGATGCGCTGCTTGGATTGACGATCAAGAGGGTGCGGTCGGCGCCCGCGCGGACCACCGAGGCGACCCGAGTCGCGTTGGGCTCGTTGTTGGCAGGCAGGGTCATCGACGGCAGCATGCCGCCACCGATATCGAAGAACTCCGTGATGAACTCTGACGCGACACTCTGGTTGAAGTCATCCTGTGCGACGACTGCGTTCGCTACCTCCACGACGTGCTGCCGTGAGAGCTCGGAGAGCCCACAGCCGAAGGCGAGAGGTGACGGCGGAAGCCTGAGCCACGCGCCGCTTCGCGTCACCCGCTCGATGGAGGGAGAAGCAAAGCCGGGCAACACATTGAAGACGTCCAAGCCCTTTATGTCCGGCACGATCTCGTTCGCCAGCTCATTCTCCTCAGGGCCTATGAGGTAGCGCGCGTCGTCCTCGTAGAGCACCTGCAGCAGGCCATGGAGACCGCGGCTGGAACCGGAGTTGCTGTCTCGGCTCACCAATCTCAGCGGGGTGCCCCCAATGCCCCCCGCGCGATTGACATCTTCTATCGCCAAGAGCAACGCTTGCTCCAGGTTCTGCCCGATCGTCGCCTCGTCGCCGGTGAAGGGCAAGACCGCACCAATCGGCACCACGTCGTCATCGTCCGCGGGCTTGGCGACTCCGCAGGCCAGCGCGAGCAGCGCCGTGAGCGCGCCGGAAGACAACAAGTGCCCAACCCTTCCTTCTCCGACTGCCAGACGGTTCATCGCGAACTCCGGATATGTGTGGCCCAGACCACAAGACGGCCATTGACGCGCAGGAGTTAACGGGCCCCTTTCGCCACCGGCGCGGGTGGCGAGCCGCTTGGCATTCCTAGTTCGCGACGCAGCAGGATGGCGACGCGCGAATAGCCTGAACGCAGAGCAGCAGCCCGCTCAGCGGCTGGCCCGAGCTCGCCCCGCTCTGCCTCGAACTGAACCGTCTCGGCCACCTTGGCCATGACCTCGGCGCCGAGCGCGAGGCAGCTTCCCTTGAGCTTGTGGGCCTTCTCCCGCAGGAGCTTGGCATCACCACCCATGGCAGCCGCCTCCAGCTCATCGAGGGTCTGCGGCACGTGCCGCAGAAAGAGCTCGCTGAGGCGAGCCGAACGCGGGATATTGGTTGCAAGTTCGAGGAGTTGGGGCGCATCTTCGGAGGTGCCGCGTGGCAGGATCCCGGAAGGCACGTCCGCGTCGCCGACGTAGCGCTGGAGCATCCGCTCGAGAGAATGCGGCTTGAGTGGCTTCGAGAGATAATCGTCCATCCCTGCCGCCAGGACCTTGTCTCGCTCTCCGGCCATCGCATGGGCAGTCAGCGCGATGATGGGTACGTGGCGGGTACCGGCTTCCCAGGCGCGAATGGCGCGCGTTGCCGTGTAGCCGTCCATCACGGGCATCTGGCAGTCCATCAGCACCGCAGCGTAATCCCCCGCCTTCACCAGCTTGACGGCCTGCTCTCCGTTGGCTGCTACGTCGACCAGAAACCCTGCTTGCTCGACCTGTTCGGTCGCGACATACTGGTTGATCTCGTTGTCGTCGACGATGAGAATGCGTTGCTGCTTGCTAGCTTTGGCCTGAGCTTTCAAACGGTGGCCGCTGTCCCGCTTCCGGGAGGGCGTGGCGGAGAAGGTTCCCTGAATGCACTCGTACAGCTCGGAGAGCCGCAGCGGCTTCGCCAGCTGTGCAGAGACCTCGCTCTCGACCTCGCTGAGCGTCGCGGTAGCGCCGAGCTGCGTCAGAAGGATGAGCGGCATATCATGGGCGCCGGGAAGCTTCCTGAGCTCTCTTACGAAAGCTTCAATGGTCATGTCCCGGAGCTGCGCACCGACGACCGCAAGGTCATAAGGACGCCCTTCGACCGCCGCCTGGCCGACCCTCGCGAGCGCGGGCTCGCCTTCGTGTACAACGTCACAACTCAAGCCCCAAGCCAACACGTGCTCCTCGATCACCCGACACCAGCGGCGACTCCCCTCGACGACGAGCACTCGGTGGCCCTCGGGAAAGGCGGCTAGCGCAGGCCGGGTCGGAGCTCCCGACCGCTTCACGCGAATAGTGAACCAAAAGGTGCTCCCAACACCTCGCGTGCTCGAGAGCCCAACCTCTCCGCCCATCATCTCGGCGAGCTTCTTAGAAATGGCCAATCCAAGTCCCGTGCCGCCGTAGCGACGCACCATGGACCCATCGACTTGCGAGAAAGCGTCGAAGAGGAGCGCCTGGTCCTCAGCCTTGATACCGATCCCCGTGTCTTGGACCACGGTACGGAGGACGAAGGAGTCCTCGTCTTCAGAGTCCAAGCTCACGTCGATGAAGACCTCGCCCTCGTCCGAGAACTTCACCGCGTTGCTGACCAAATTGTTGATGATCTGCCGATAGCGGTCAGGGTCGCCCGTCACCGCCTGAGGCACTCCGGGCGCCCGCCGATAGACGAGTTCCAAACCCTTGTCGTGTGCCCGGCCTGACTGTAGCTCCGCCACCTCCTGGACGACTACGGCAGGATCGAAGGGGACCGATTGGAGCGTGTACTTGCCTGCTTCCATCTTGGAGAAATCGAGGACATCGTTGATGATGGTCATCAACGCACCAGCAGAAGCGTCCACCGTCTCGGCATAGCGTCTCAGCTTGCCATCCAGAGGCATCTTCAGGATCAGGCGGATCATACCGATCACGCCATTCATGGGAGTGCGGATCTCATGGCTCATGTTCGCGAGAAACTCGCTCTTCATCCGCGATGCCTGCAGGGCCGCTTCCATGGCTTCACTGAGCTTCTGGAAGGCCTCCTCGTTCGCTTGCTGCATCTGATTGAAGGCGTGCGCCAACACTTGCAGCTCGTCGTCCGTTTCGACACGAACCCTGACGCCTCGTTCTCCTTGGGCAATGTCGTGAGCGGCCTCCGTCAGCGTTCGCAGCGGCCGCACAATCCGCGACGACGCCCGCGAGACGAGCAGAAAGCCGACGATAACACTAACCAGCACTGCCGCCGTTATCGATAGAAGCGTTGTCTTCAGCATCTGCCAGGACTCGGCGCGAGCAAGCCCCAGAGCGGAGAGCAGAGGCTCGATGCTGAAGCCGTAACGGATGACCCCCAGAATCTCACCGTCATCAATGACAGGACGGGAGACCTCGAGCACCTTCTGCCCGAACCGTGTCAGCTCGCGCTGGTTCGGACCGGCGACCTTGCCGCTGCCTGTTGGAAGCCTCAGCTCCCGTGCTCGTTCTAGGACCGCCTTCAGGCTCGGGTCTTTGAGCCTGGCGGTCTCGGGGGATGCGTATGCCCACGGCGTGTCATCTACCGACACGAAGACGCCGTAGATCACCTCGTCGTCAGCGCTAACCGCTCGCTCTACGAGCTCCTGCACATCCGTGAATGCATTTTCGACCACCAGCCCACGTAGCGCCAACGCGTGGCTATCGACCATCATGTCGGCCTTGCTGGAGATACTCTTACGTACCTGGGCCTCGACGTTCGCGAGGCGCTGCTTCTCGGTCTGGGAGTTCACCCATCCCACGGAGCCCAAGGTCACGATGGCGACGAGCGCCAGCACGCCAAGAACGATGCGCAGCAGCTTGGTATTCAGCGAGTTCCTGGTCGTGTTCGCCATCCGTTCACTCCACCACGCGATCCACTTGCGCCATCGCTCCCTCACGCAGGACGAAGCGTTCGCGAACCTGAGCGAGATCGATGGTAGTCGTCGTCGACACCGGCAGCTCGGTCGCGCCCCCCGCCGCGAGGAGGAACCCCTTGTCGGCGATGTCGAAGATCACGTTGGCCGTCTGAATCCCGAGCGCCGTGTGGTCGGGAAGCACAGCGAAGGTCCCCAGGGACTGACCCGCAGAGACGAGAGACGCCGCTCCGACGATCGTGGGACGCCACGGTCTCTCGTTCAAGCCCGGCAGCCAGCCATCAGCGATGAGTTGGGGCGAGAGCAGCCTATCGTCGTTCAGAATCCACAAAGCATCGGCCCGGGGCTTCAGGAACCGGAGCGCGTGTTTCAGCTCCGAGGGGTTCGGATCGGCGCTCGTCACGACCGGCACCACCTGGATCTGCTCGCGTCGAGCAAGCTCTCGTTGCCCTGCCAGGAATGGCTGTAGCGCAGGGCGGCAAACGACACCCACCCGTTCCACGGGGCTGGCGACGATACGCCTCAGGTTCGTGACCACAGTTATGAGTGGCACCTCGTAGCTGATTCCAACGGCTCCCATGCTCTGTAGGCGGGAGGGCTCGATGAAGGACGTCATGACCACGACGGTGGGGAGGCCACGGAGGGCGTCGGAGCGCTCCAGGTACCGGCGATAGGAGGACACCGTCGGGTTGTTCATGAGCACCAAGGCGGACGGCGCCGTTTGACGGATCGCCTCGGCAATGGTCGCAGCGCTGTGCCTGTCTTGCACGCGTACCGCAACAAGATTGAACTCTCCCGCGGTCTCGTCGCTGAGGCCCGTCCACACTGCCTTCGTCTGTGGCGTGTCCGGCATGAGCACCAGGATCGTCGCGGCAGCGGCCCCCCCCGGCACCCTGTGGAGGACCTGGAAGCTCCCGGCCGTGCGAGGCGCCGCGGCATGCCGCGCGCAGGCAGCCGCCGCGACGCATGCCGAGATGGTGGTCAGAAACTGACGGCGCGTTACACCCATTCGTCGACTCCGAGCGTACGTAGAACGTTGGTATCCATCCGGCTGAGAGCGGCGAGGACAGCGGGCGCTCCGGGGCCCGTACTGCTCACTGCGGGCAGGCCAACCCGCTTGCTCAGCTGCTGCTCGGCCAGGTTCAGACGACTCATCTGGCGAATAGCCAAGACGAGGCGTGAAGGAAGAAGAATTGCCTCGGCACGCTTCATCTGGAGCAGCGGGAGAAGGTCTTCCACCTTCGTGACGCGCTCCACCTTGGGGTCAGCGCCAAGCGTGCTCCGAATGAAATCTCGCATTCCCGCGCGACCAAGTAGATCAAGAGCACCCACGACACCGACCTTGGACGGCTGAGGCGCTTCGCTCACGCCGACAAGTGCGTAGGACTCGTCCGAAGCGCCGCCACGGCGCCCTTGCAGTCGAGGCTTGAGCCCCTTGGCTTGCAGCACGACTGGCAGACTCAGCACCGCGTCTTGACCGCTGGTGAGCCCGCGATCGAGATCGGCAATGCGCCCGACGGTAGTGACCTCGATGCCCGGCAAGGCCGCATTCAGCATGGTCTGCAGAGCACGCTGCTTCATGGGCAAGTGGAGGAATACGAGGAGACGAGGGGACGTGGCTCTGGCTATTCCGCTGCGAAGGAGCAGGGCGCCGCCCAAGAGGGCTGCCTGCGCGAGCTGACGCTGGGTGGACGAGGGCGACATGCTGGAGGGAGACGAGTGGACCCTGCTTGAAGACGGCCGCTCGTGTGAAGTTTTTAAGGCGGGGACGGCACCGAATCAGCTCGCTGGCGCGAGGTACTGCCCAAGGGTCGCGACACACCACGGGCCGGGCTCAACTTCTTTCGACGACAGCCGTTGTGAAACGAGGCCCCTCGGATTGGGGCGCCGTTCGCCACGCGAGGTCCAAGGGACCTCATGCCCGAACCGGTAAAAGGCGATGAAGTTGAAAACGAAGAGATCCTCTCTCCTGGGAACGTTCGCAACGCTCCTCGTCGTTCAGCCGGTTGTTGCGGAGGAGAACCACCACGCGGTCGACGACCTGGATCTGGTGAAGCTGCTCAACGTGGAGGTTTCGACAGCCACGAAGACGGCGGAGAGCATCGACGAGGCCCCGGCCATCATCACGGTCGTCACGAAGGAAGAGATCGCAACCTGGGGCTATCAGAGCGTGGCCGAAGTACTGAGCCACACCATGGGATTCTACCTCATCGATGACCACATCGTACCCAACGCGGCCGTCCGCGGCATGACGGGTGGCCTCGGGGCGGAGAGCGGCGTCATCAAGGTAATGATAGACGGACACGCCACGGCCTATCGCACCACCTCCGGGAACTGGCTAGGGGTCGAACTGGTTCCGCTCGGCTCGATCCAACAGATCGAGATCATCCGTGGGCCAGCTTCAGCGCTCTACGGAGCGGACGCCTTCCTCGGAGTGGTGAACATCATCACGATGAAGCCGCAGGATCTGCGACCTCTCCGGTTTCGCACGAGCCTGGGACTCACGGCGACCAATCCCTCTGGTCGAGTCGACGCCGTCACCGGCGGCGTGCTCGGTCCTTTTGACTACATGCTGGGATTCGCCGGCGAGCAGGCGGACCGAAGCGGGCTCGTTCTGCCCGATGAGTCCCCAGCACCGACCCTCCCAAGCGACGATGGGCGGCGCGTCGCGCGAAGCCTGGAGCGCCGATCGGGCGTACTGCAAGGAAGGATCGGTTACAGGGATTCGGAGGTCGGGGAGCTCGTCCTTCACGCCTACGGCTCGGGCATCGAGCGGGGGGGCGACTTCGCGCACTGGGCGCAGCTCACGGCCGGAACCGACGCAGCGGGGAATGAGAAGGGAACGGTCGTCGCGTTGCAACAGCTCCGCATCAGCTTGGATGCTATCGTGCATGCGAGCACGGACCTCGACCTGGCGCTCCAGGGAACATACTTCCAGGGCGGCGTGCTGCCCCAGGACCGCATCGAGATCGCGAACGAGCTCTTCTACATTGAGCGCAACCAGTCCTATCGCGGCTTCGACACGACCGCTGAAGCCCGCTGGACCCCCACCAGGTGGTTCAACGGCATAGTCGGGCTCCAGACGATCCTCGACCGTGAACACCTGCGCAACCCGGATCGTATCAGCCGCGAGACGGAAGAGCCGTTCGACCTGGACGAGAGCCCCGCGCCCGGCGCTGACGTGAAGCTGCTGAATCTAGGCGCCTACCTCAGCGCGAACGCCAAGGTGTGGGACCCTTGGCTCAAGCTAACCAGCGGAATCCGCTACGACAACCACAGCGAATACGGCGGGCAGCTCACCGGACGGGTCGGTGCCACCTCACGCCTGACGGACGAAGTGATCGCGAAGCTCCTCTACGGCAGCGCGTTCAAAGCACCCTCCCCGTACCTGCTCTATGCCAGACCCTTCCGCCCGGGCGATGTCGTGGGCAGCGAGGACTTGGCGCCTCAGCTCGTCCACACAGTGGAATACCAGATGTCGTACAAGCCCAGCCGTTTTCTTGGCTTCAGCTCGGGGGTGGCTCATAGCTGGCTTCTCGACAAGGCCGAGTTCACCGCTCGGGGCATCAATCAAGCCGCGCGCAATGTGGCCAGTCAGCGTTCCCTCTCCTGGGAGAGCCGAGCGGACTTCGAACACTATGACGCCGTGCGCTTCTATGGGTCCTTCGAGAGGGTCTGGTCCGAGCGCGACCTCGGCCGGGAAGGCTACGTCGCCGATCTCGTCGGCACCGAGAATGTCGTTTACCCCTCGTGGATCGCCAGGAGCGGTCTTCTCGTGGGCGTCCCCTCACCCACCGTCTTCCCTCTAAGACTCGGAGGACAGGGAATCCTCGTCGGACCTCGCCGCACCGCGGACACCTCCATCGTCGAGAGCGGCCACGACAGACGCTTGCCGAGCTACCTGATGCTCGATCTATCGCTGACCACCGGGGAACTCTACCTGGCCCCGGGGCACGAATCCCGCTTTGCGCTCAGGACGCGAAACCTGCTCGCCACAACGGGGCCCGACCCGGGCCCGTCCGGGTTCGAGTACCCCCTGCGTCCGAGTGAGATCTTCCTCGAATTCTCGCACATGTATTGACCCGTCTTCGCGGTCAACGGTTGTACGAGACGTCAACCCAGCATACGGGAGTGCGTCGCCCATTGACAGGCGGTTCTCGAGAACCACCTTCTCCCCTTCGGCTGCCACAGCTACATCCACGGGCTGCGCGGCGCGCCGTAGGAGTTGGCGAGCGATGCTGGCACCCCCCGTCGAACCTGCAAGAACCTGTCAGCACCGCTTTTGCCGACGCGGCGGCATCTTGGAATCCGCAGCTGGCACGCCGTCCCTAGCGGCGAGCGGGGTGCTGCCGTCCACGCTGCGGGAACCCGTCGCCACGCGCCTGCGTTACGCGGGCATGGTGTCAGTGGGCGTCTGGCTCACTTACGCGGGGTGGCTCTATCACGTTGGCGAAAGCTTGGGGGGTGTCGCGTTCTGGACCGCTCTCCTCGCAGGAGTGGTGAGCGCGCTGACGGTCGTGCTGCTGCTCGACAAGCGTCCAGGGGTCTCGCTCGTCAGCCGCGTGGGCAACGGCTTTCTCGTCGCAAATGCGTTCGCGTTGGCCCTCGCTGGAGCGCAGGGGCAGCCGGCCGCAGCTACGACCTGGGCCGCCGTGTTCATCGGCAGCTTTCCGCTCCTTGTTCCCGGGCGACCCGGTGCCGTGCTCGCCAAGGGAATGCTAGCAGCAACGATGACGCCCATCGCATTCCTCGCCGTGGAACCCTTCGCGTCCTTCGGCGCCCTCTCTCTGGCTCGTGCCAGCTGGCTCTTTGCGCCGGTCTACGCCGCCGCCGTCGTCGCCGCTTGCGCCTCGCACGCCCTCTTCAGTCTGGCCGCGCAGGTCTCGAGTGCGCGCCACCTGGGAATGTACGAGCTCGAAGCGCGCATTGCTCAGGGGGGTATGGGGGAAGTATGGCGAGCTCGGCACCAGCTTCTCAGCCGCCCGGCTGCCGTCAAGCTCGTCAAGCCAATCAAGGATGGTTCGGGGGGCTGGGTCGTCGATGCCGTCGCTCAGCAGCGCTTCGAGAGGGAAGCCCAGGTGACGGCGAGCCTCCAGTCGCCGCACACCGTCCAGCTCTACGACTTCGGCGTCACGCAAACGGGGACCTTCTACTATGTCATGGAACTCCTCGACGGCACCGACCTCGAACAGCTGGTGACGCGCGAGGGGCCGTTGGAGCCGACCCGGGTGATCTACATCCTCGAGCAGGTACTCGACTCCCTTGCCGAGGCCCATGGTCATGGGCTCGTCCACCGCGACATCAAGCCAGCCAACATCTACGTCTCGCGACGCGGCTTGCACGACGACTTCGTCAAAGTGCTAGACTTCGGGCTCGTCAAGCTGAATCGACCAGACGAAAGCCGCACTCAGCTCACGGCCGACAACAGCATTACGGGGACCCCCGCCTACCTTGCCCCGGAGATCGTCACAGGGGAAGCCAGGGTCGACGGCCGCGCCGATCTCTACGCCCTCGGCGCCGTCGCCTACTACCTGCTTACTGGAAAGCTCGTCTTCGAGGCGCAGGGGGCCATTCAGATGGCCATCGCCCACGTCACCGAGGCGCCAGTTCCCCCGACACAGCGCACCCGTCAATCGATCCCGAAACCTCTCGAGAGGCTTGTGCTGCAGTGCCTCGAGAAGGCACCTGAAGCCCGCCCCCAAAGCGCCCTCGAGATGCTCCGGGCGCTGGAAAGCATCGAGCTGGACCTTGTCGGCGTTG
Organism: Pseudomonadota bacterium; assembly: GCA_023398955.1. Taxonomy (GTDB): domain Bacteria; phylum Myxococcota_A; class Polyangia; order Polyangiales; family Polyangiaceae; genus JAEWRL01. Next base: position 92,778 of record JAEWRL010000092.1, on the reverse strand, counting down.
GCGAGGCTGCGATCGAGCGGCAGCTCGCCTCCGCGCCGAGCAACACGCTCAACTGAGCCACGAGAGATTCGCCACGACCGGCGCGCGGGGCAGCGGGACTCTCCGAACTTCCGGCGCCTAACCGGCAACGAACACGCAACGAAACCCGCGGCGCTCGTCGCCGGAAACCTCACCCTTAGAGATCGACCATTCTTCCTCGACCCGACTGGGATCGACCGACCGCGTCGCGGCAAAGGCTTCGAGTTCGTGCTGCGTGGGCAAGCGGCTCTGCTGGCTCTCGCAGAAGGCGCGTGCTTGCTCTGCCGTCACACACGCTCGATCCTCATCGAGGGAAGGCTCCCGGGCCACGCAGTCCGTCGAAGGCCCGTCTTCCCTGCTCGCCATCGCACCCGTGCTGCCTGGTTCGATCCTGCTGCACCCACCGCACGTGGCGTACTCCGCACCACGAACGGGTTCCTCATGAAGGCAGAGAACCCCAGGGACGTCCTCCAACGGGATACCTGCGGCACCTTCTGGGCAAACATCATCAGTGTCCGCACCCGGGGGAACCGCAGGGAATGCCGTGCGACGGGGGGAAGCACCTGGCGACGCCGAGCTCCGCGTTCTTGCCTCTGAAGCAACCGCAACGGCTCCTTCGAGCGCTCCGTGCTCCTGCAACCGCCGTGCACCGTCTCGCGGCATCCCGAGGAGGCGCTTACTCGCGCGTGCTACCGCGAGAACCCCGGCTCGCGTCTCTTCGGCACCCCGGAGGTCCGTCGCGCTATAGACGAGGGTTCCCCCAACGAGGGCCACCAAGACAACGAGCGCGACGCCAAGGGGGCTATCCCGCATGGGTCTTGGCGGAGCGACGGTCGAGGCGGATGCGTGTTGGGTCTGATCGAGGCAGCCCGCGCGGGCCAGCAGAGACATGCGCCGGAGTGGTGGGGTGGATTCCGAGACCCGGACACGCTCCGCCATCTCCAGGGGTAGGCTGCTGGGCCATACTGACACCCCGCGTTCTCTCGCTACTGCCATGCAAGCGCGCAAGAACTCGCTCGCGCTCGGGTAACGGTCATCGGGATTGATCGCCAACGCCTTCGCCAGTACTGCCTCGAAGGAGTCGGAGATCTCGACGCCAAACGCCTGCGGCGTGGGGCGGCTCACTGGATTGGCCGTCGAGAAGCCGAGCTGAACGACATCTTCACCCTCGAGGACCGTCCGCCCCACGAGCATCTCACTGGCAACCAACGCCGTTGTGTAGACGTCTGTCCACGGCCCGGTGGCACCATAGGCTCGGGTGAACTGCTCCGGCGAGCCATAGTTTGGGGTGAAGGAGGTGACGGCGACACCTGTCTTCGCCAGGGCAGCCTTCGTCTTGGTGTGGTCAGAGACCATCTTGGCGACGCCGAAATCGAGCACCTTCAGCGGCGTGGCAGGGGACCTTGGCGCACTACCCATCACGAAGACGTTCGCGGGCTTGATATCGCGGTGCGAAATGCCACGCTCGTGGGCCACTTGGAGGATCGGCAAGAGGCGCAGGAGAAAGCCGAGCACTTGGTCCTCGGTCCACGGCACACCCTCCGCTTGATCCTTGTCGAGGACGGCATCCAGGGGCACACCGTCGAGCCACTCGAGCACGATATAAGGCATCCATTGGCCGGACGGGCCGGCGAGAGTCCCGACGTCGCGTGCCTGGACGACGCCAGCGGTCAAGCTGGACAGTTCTGCGAGCAGCGCGCCCTCGCGGACGAAGTCTCGCTGAAGAGCATCCCGGTTCTCCGCGGGCACCTGCCCCAGGCTGCTGAAGAGCTTCACGGCGACTGGGTGCTCCCAGACCAGGTGAAAGGCGCGATATACTACCGCAAAGCCGCCTTCCCCAACGAAGCGCTCCACCCGATACTTCTCTCCAATCAACTCTCCGACAATCCCAAGCGGGTCCTTCTCGGTCATCTGGGCGACCCCTGTAGCAGCCCTGATCATTGGCCTCGGAGTAGCCCAGGTCAATTGCTGGTCAGCGCGCCATTCTGCCCCGTTCGGCGCGCCGGCTGTAACACGATCGCCCCGGGGCTCCCCCGCCATGGTGGGTTTGGCGCAGGCTCATCGCCGAGCCGTCCGCGTCGACGGGGGGGCGCTCTACGGCGTCGCGCGGCAGCGCTGAGCCGCAAGCAGAGCGGGTCGCGACTTCAGCGCGCAGGCGGACCGTAGAGGGTCTCGCGCCAGTCCGCATAGCCGAAGGAGGTCGCCCTCAGGCTCTGCACCACATTCCACGAGGGATCGAGCTCCTCGATGAGGCCCGTATTCGAGAAGACCACGAGGGTGTTACCATTGGGCAAGCGCTGCACGTCTCCGAGTGAATCGCTGTGGGCGTTCGTCGAGGAGGCGTAGGAGTGGACTTCGGTAGCCGTCATCGCGTTTCCGGAGGTGTTCAGGGTGAACACGTGGGCCCGCGAGGGAACGGAGGAGAAGAAGGGCCCATTGCTGAAGAGGACGAAGGTTCCGTCGTCCAGCAAGTGATGTCCGTGGTTCACGTCCCAGTCGGCCGTAGCACAGCGTGGCGCGGGCGCTCCCGAGCAGTTTCCACCGAGCTGCCACACCGGGGTGCCCGATCGCGTCACCTTGACGAACATGTTGGGGTTGCGGTCGCCGATCGTGTAGCTGTCGTCCGCGGCGTAGTACTGAATGGAGTTGGCGTGGTAGGTATTGGAGCCCGCGCCGAGCTCACTCGGTCCACCGGCGTAGACGTTGGAACCAATGCCAAAGGCGGTGGTCACGGTACCGTCGGGAGCGCGCTCCAGCAGATCGCTCTCCACATCCGTCCCGCCTCCACGCCACGCCAGCACTGCAACGATGCCCCCTGGCACGACAGTGAAATCATGATGCGCCCTGGAGAGCCCGCTCACGTTATTCTGGACATCCGTACCGTCCATGGACACACGCCGCATCTCACCATTCAAGTTCTGCGCATTGAGGGTGCCCATCCACAGGTTCTTCCCCTCGTAGTCCATACGTGCCCGGCCGCAGTCCCGGGGCGCCGCCGCCCACCAGACGACGTCGCCGTCGGCGTCGATGATGATCGCAGGCCCGTTACTGTTCAGACCACCGCAGGTGACGATGAAGCCCTTGGCCTGTGCCGCCGCATTGCCACCCGTCCGCGTGATCTGCGGCGCTCCGGAGACCGCCCCAGTAGTCAGCTCGTAGTCCTCGCTCGTACAGGTGGTCCCGTTCGAGGAGGTCGCCTCGATGTGGAAGGTATAGGTGCTCTGCCCCTTGAGCCCAAGGAGGAGCGTCCGATGGCTTGCCTCCTCCAAATCCACCGGAGCAACGCCGCCTGCGTTGAGGACGTTCGCGCCCGCACCGTTCAAGGCATAGACGATCTGGGCGCTCACCACATCTGCCAAGTCCGTCGACCACTCGACAATGCCAACTGTCGGGATCGCGGAGCTCCTCGACGAATCCGCGATGAAGCTGCAACCTTCATCGAGGCTGCCACCGCTACCCCCAGCGCCACCCGTAGACGGCTCCCCGCCAGTCGCCGCCCCGCCGACGTTCGAACCGCCCGAAGGACCGCCTCCACTCACCGGCCCGAATCCTCCGACTGGCGAACTACCGCCGCCCATCGAAGCCCCACCTACCGGGCCATCGCCGCCCAGGGACGAGGCGCCAGCGCCGGGACCGAAGCCACCGCTGCCCGCCATGCCACCGCTACTGGGAACCCCGCCGCTTGCCGGACCTAAACCGCCGGAACCCGTGGTCCCGCCCGCGGGCACCACGACGCCTCCACTTCCAACAGAGCCACCAAGCCCCTGGAACCCACCGCTCCCAGGCCCGCCACCCCCGGTCGCGGATGCACCTCCGCTCGGGGTTCCCCCCGCTGGCTGTAAGCCGCCCACGCCGCCCGCTCCCGTCCAGGAGGCGCCTCCACTGGCGCTGAGCTCCCCGGCTGCCCCGGCGCCTTCTGCTGCTCCGCCAAGGGCGTCGTTATCGCCGGTTTCGTCGGTACCACTACAGCCGAAGCCGCCCAGAAGCCACAAGCACGAGATGTAGATCAGACGAATAGGTTGGTGAGACGCCATGCCGCTCTCCCTGCCATTAGTATTGCCGCAAGTTCGGCGGATCCTGAACTTGCTGGCCCCGAGAAACAATTATCAAATCGAGCGAACGACTATTCTACTCGGAACACGCACCCTTGACCTCTCAGTTCCTATCGCCTTCTCGCATTTGCTGGCATCTGTCGACGCCAGGGCAGCGTTAAGCCAATGCGATAGCGTTAAGCCAATGCGATAGCGTTAAGCCAATGCGTTCTCACTGCAGCCCTTCGACGGCAGCAGCCACTGTAGAGAGCGCGACGGAGCTTCCGGGGACGAGCTCCGGGGCGAAGATCGCGACGCGCAGCTCTTCCAACGCCCAGCGCAGCGTCTCGACGGACCGCTCGTCACGCGCCCTCGCGCGCTTGACGGCGAACGCATTCCAGACGTGCGTCAGCGGCTCCGCCTTCCGCGCGTCCTTCCGCGGATCCAGAGCGGCGCGCTCGAGCCGGATACGCACCGCCCGCAGGTAGATAGGATAGCGAGCGAGGCGTTCCAGATCGATCGCGGCGAGAACCTCGGGGGCGAGAAGCTCGCCCAGGTGCGCGCGCTCCTCCTCCCGCGCAGCGGCCCCCGAGGCTTGTCGGGCGCTCTTCTCTAGGGCTCGCTGAGTCTGGTCTCGCTCCACTGAGAGGTTTGACAAGGCGCGCAGAACGAGCTCGCAGATCGCCCCTAGACGCCGCTCGCCCTCCGAGCGCACGGCCTCGAAGTCGTGACGCGAGCGCGGCAACTCCGCGGTTCCACGAAGACCGAATGCCTCTTCGATGACCCGCGTGGAGAGGACCTCCTCGAGCCCAGCGGGGAGGCGTTTCTCGAAGCTGGCGATCTGCGGGCGAACGGCGAGCCGCAGGAGCCGAGCAACCCCGCTCCGGTGCGTGGCACGAGCCGCTGTGTCGGTCTCGAGAAGCAGGAGGTCGACGGTATCCCCACGATCCACGAGCGCCGGATACGTCCGAAGCTGGATGCCTTGGATACTCCGCACGACGAACGGCGGAAAGCGCTGGAAGTCCCACGACGTCATGCCCCGCCGATCCCACTCAGGAGGCGGGGGAGTCCGTCGGAGGAGCTCGCGGGCCGCCGGCCCATGCTGACGCAGCAGCAGCCGCACGTCCCGTCCCTGCCCGAGGACCTCTCCCCGCTCTCCCTTGACGCGGAAGAAGAAGCTCAGGTGCGGCGGGATGGCCTCGAGCCTCCACGCTTCAGGTGGCACTTCCGTGCCCGCCGCCTCGAAGAGGGCATCGCTCAGCGCACGGAGCAGCGGCCCTGAGAACGGGACGAGCCGCGCCGAGACCTGCGCCGCGAGCTCCGTCACGTCTTCGAGACCACGCCGCAGCCCTCTGGGCAATTCGCGCAGCAGAGCCAGGATCTTGGTCGTCTGCCACGCCGGGATCGTCCAATCGAGCTCCCCGCCTGCGACTTGGGGCAACAACGCCAAAGGCACCTCCAAGCTTACCCCGTCGTCCTCCGCTGCGGGCTCGAAACGGTAGGTCGCTTTCAGGGCTACACCACGCACGGCGATGACGTCTGGATAATCCTCGGGGCGGAGCTGCTGCGCGTCCGCGAGGACGTCCGCCGGGGACAAGACCAACAGGTCCGGCCGCCCCAGCTCGGCGCGCTCACGCCAAGCCTCGAAGGTTTTGCCACTCACGACATCCTCCGACACCCGCTGCTCGAAGAAGGCGAGCATGCGCTCCTCGTCCGCGAGCATCTCGCTCTGGCGGGCTTTGTCGCGAAGATGAGCCAGCTCCTCGAGGAGCCGCTTGTTGTCCCGTTGGAACGCGCCAGGGCTCGAGTACTCTCCGCGTACCAGGGCGTGGCAAAGAAACATCCTGCGCGCCTCCGGCGGGTTCACCGTGGCATAGTCGACGCGGCGGTCCCGAAAGACAGGCAACCCGTAGAGAGTAGCTCGCTCCTTCACCTTGGCGCGCCCCGCCCTCTCGGACCAGTGCGGGTCGGAGTAGCTGCGCTTGAGCAGGTGCCCCGCGACCTCGTCGAACCAGGCGGGCTCGAGCTTGGCGGCGGTGCGCGCGAAGAGGCGCGTCGTCTGCACGAGCTCAAATGCCATCACCCAAGCTGGCGGCTTCTTTGCCAGCGCCGAGGAGGGATGCAGCACGAACCGCGTCTGGCGCGCGCCGATGTACATCCGTGGCTCGGGGCTCCACTGTCCCACCCGCGACAAGAGCCCCGCAAGCAGCGCTCGGTGCAGCGCGTCCGACCCGCGCACGCCCTGCATCGCACCCCCACGGCCCGGCGCACCCTCCGCGCCTTTCGCCCCCCCTGCATGCTGCGCGCGGGGCTTGCGCGCCCGTCCTCCCGCAGGGTCCAGCCGGAGGTCACGCACGACACCGGTGAGCTGCCGATGGAGCTCGAGCCACTCGCGCACCCGCGTGAAGGAGAGGAATTGCTCTTTACAAGCCCGCTTGAGGCGAGCTCGTCCCCCCTTGGAGCTCTCTTGGATGAAATCCCACATGCGCAGCAGCCCAACGAAATCCGACTGCTCACAACGGAACGCCTGATGACGCTGGTCGGCCTTCGCCTCTTGCCCGCGGGGACGTTCCCGCGGGTCCTGGATGCTGAGCCCCGCTGCCAGCACCAGTATCTCGTGCAGGCAGCCCCGCTCGGCGCCAGCCAGGATCATGCGTCCGAGGCGTGGATCCACGGGTAGCCGCGCCAGACGCCGTCCCCGTGGCGTGAGCTCCCGCTCGCCGTCCAAGGCGCCAAGCTCCTGGAGCACGCGGTAGCCTTCGGTGATGGCGCCCCCGTGCGGAGGATCCAGGAAAGGAAAGTCCTCCACATTGCCGAGACCGAGCGACTTCATGCGCAGGATCACTCCCGCAAGCCCGGTCCGCTTCATCTCAGGATCGGTGAACGCCGGCCGCGCCGTGAAGCTCGACTCCTCGAAGAGGCGCACGCAGATCCCGTCACGCACTCGCCCGCAGCGTCCCTTGCGCTGATCGGCGCTCGCCTGGGAAATTGGCTCTATCTGAAGACGCGTCGTGCCCGTCGCCGGATCGTAGCGAGTGACGCGGGCAAGACCGCTGTCCACGACGTACACGATGCCGGGGATCGTCAGAGACGTCTCGGCGACGTTCGTGGCGAGGATGATACGGCGCTCGGGGATGCTCGCGAAGGCCTTGGCCTGATCGACCGCGGCGAGGCGCGCGTAGAGGGGAACCACGACGGTGTGACGCAGCTCCTTTCTCCCCAGCGCCTGCTCCGTTTCGCGGATCTCTCGTTCGCCTGGCAGGAACACCAGCACGTCTCCCCTCGGGTCGAGCGACGTCACGCTCGCGATCGCATCCGCTACTCCCTCGGGCAGGTCGACCTCCGGGGCCAACGGCTCGTACAGTACGTCGACCGGAAAGGTGCGACCCTCGACCTGGATCACAGGTGCGCCGTCGAAGAACGCCGAGAAGCGATCGGCCTCGATGGTGGCCGAGCTCACAATCACCCGCAGGTCGCGGCGCTTCGGCAGCACGCGCTTGAGCCAGCCCAGGAGGAAGTCGATATTGAGGCTGCGCTCGTGGGCCTCGTCGATAACAATGGTATCATAACGTCGAAGCAGCGGGTCCCTCTGCGTCTCCGCCAGGAGGATGCCATCCGTCATAAACTTGACCCGCGTCCCATCACTGGTGCGGTCCGCGAAACGGATCTGGTACCCTACCACGCTACCAAGCTCACACTCGAGCTCACTCGCAACTCGCGCCGCCACGGTCGTCGCCGCGATGCGCCGCGGCTGCGTAACGCCGATCTGCTGCTCTGCACCGCGCCCCATCTGCAGCACGATCTTCGGCAGCTGCGTGGTCTTCCCGGAGCCGGTCGCCCCCACTACGATGACGACCTGGCTCTCCTCGAGTGCGGCCAAGATATCCCCCACGCGCGAGGAAATCGGCAACTCTGGCGGATACGCGACGCGGAGATTCGGAGCGAAAGCCGGCATGGAGCGCATGCTCTAGCACGCCAACGCCTCGACGCGCAGTACCCATTCAAGAGCAGAGCACCCGCTCGCCAGCGCCACCGAAGGCAGCCTGGGAGCGGGTGATGGGCGGTCGGAGACTTCAGGGCGGCGTCGAGAACGAGGCTGAACTCAGTTCGTCGCCTGCAGCCACGACCAGGACTTCTGCCCCTTCATGTAGAGGTAATAGCCACCGTCCCGCTCGGCAGGATAGGACCAGTACCCTATCCACTGGTTAGTGACATTCAATCCATTGAGGTTCACCTGGACCATGCTGTGGTTATTGACGCTGTAGCCGAGATCATCGAAGAAGTAGCAAGTGTCGACCACGCCACTGTGCATAAAGGGAACGCTCGCCTGCTGGACGGCGTCGCAGCCCTGCGGGCAGGTGCACTCTGACGGCGGGACATCACCGCCAACGGTGTTCACACCAAGCCCAATCAACCACGGCCCGACATCGTGCAATGAGTCGATCGAGGTCTTCGTGTGCCAGTCCGTCCAGGACACTCCTCCGAGGTCATCGGGATCTCCACTGGGCTTGAAGGTATAGCTGGCGTTGACGCCGACGATTCGGGGATCGCTGTTGTTAGGCAGATAGAGGGGGCCACCCGAGTCCCCCAGGCATAGGCTCGCGTAGTCCTCATCTTGGGCATGCCCCGCGGTAATCAGGTAAGAGGCGTCCACCCGCGCCAGCTGTGCGTCCGTGATGGGCGGCATTCCCTCGTGCAGGATTTCCGTCGTGGGGATGACCCATGCGTCTTCCGTCTTGTAGCGGCCCAGCTCCAGCGTCGAGGCATCGATGTTCGTCCTCTCTTCGCAGCCCCAGCCAACCTTGACCACCTGTGTACCAGGCTCGATGGCATCCAGTTCGACACTGGCTTCGGGGATACCGGGAGTCGCTTCGGCAATCTCGATGACAGCGATGTCAGCCGCGCCTTCCGACGAGAGGAGCGGGTCCTGGCAGAGGGGACACTCCCACCACGATGGGTGTATCGAGGTGCGAACGATGCTGAACAGGCCCTGTTCCGGGTCGTCCGCGTCGAGGCCCCAGTGGACTAGCACCTGCTCGCCTGGCAGGTAGTCTTCACGAATCCCATCATTCGGGGGGAAAGGCTCCGGCACGGGCATCCCGCGGATGGGGCGGGGAACCGCGACACAGTGGGCAGCGGTCAGAAAGAGACGGTCACCGACCTTAGCGGCCGTGCACGCATCGCCAATCCCGACGGTGGAGCGGAAGTGATAAGGGGCAGCTGGCTCCCCGCCAATGAGCGCTTGCTCGGTGCTGGAGAACGAATGGCTGCCGGTACCTTCGAATCCGCCGCCGTCCGCGGAGCAGCCTGCGAGGAAGGCTGCGCCCGGAACGACGACGAGGCCAAAGACAGCAGTTCGGAGTTTGCGGGTCTGAAAAGACGAGTCATTGCTCATGTTCTGCTCTTTCATGGTTGTCATCCACAGAGGAGCACAAGGAACCTGTGTTCCCCGTGTTCCCGCTTCGTTCGTGTCAGGGCTGTCCCTGTCTCACAGCCCTTTGCTGTGATAGGAATTTTCCTCCAGTACGCAAGCCTTAGCAGCGCTTGACATCTTCGAGCCTCGTCGCGAGCCGGAACGGTCGACCGAGCCACGACTCTCGGTGACCCGAAGACCCGCAGACCGCGACGCTGCCCGGAAGCTCGATAGTGCGACGGTGACAAACTCGTGAGCGGTTCGCAGGCCTGCCCTCTGGGATATCGTGCTCGGCATCTAGGCGGCGGCTGGCTCTTGCGTTGCCCCAGTACTGAGGAGAGTTGCGGGCTTCTCATTTACCGCTCTTGCAGGGTCGAATTCGATAGAGCATGAGAACTGCGCGACGCCGGGATGCTTCCGGCTCCTTGACAGTGCACCGTCGTGGGCGAACGGTCTGATGGCTGTCGTAGGATCCCTGTCGGGGTTGGCGTAACGAGATGAGAGCCAGGCAACGTCATGCGCAAAAATCTGCTCCCCTTCGTGTTTATGGCTTGCTTCGCTGGCGCCTGCGGTGAGGAGAACGACGACCCGAACGCCTCCGGCGCGGGTTTGGGAGGAACAGCGGCAGGTGGACCGTCGACTGGACTCGGAGGGAGTAGCATAGGGGGTTCGTCTGGCTCTTTGGGAGGCAACTCCGCCCTTGTCGGCGGCCTTCAAGATGGCCCACTCGCGCAGGGCGGGAGCGGCGGGCAGACGAATGGCGGGGGCTCGACGACGGGTGGCACGTGGACGGGGCCCGAAAGCGGCGGCGCCGCGTCAGGTGGCGTGTCGAGCGGAGGATTCCCGAGCGGAGGCAGCGGTGGCATGGGAACCGGCGGGGTCATCGTCGGCGGCACGGCGGGTGGAGGAGCCGCTACGGGCGGGACCGCGACGGGTGGAGCGGCAGCCGGCGCAAGCGGTGAGGCGGCATCAGGTGGCTTCGTGGGAGACAGTGGCGGCTCGCAGGTGGCGGGCGGGGCTGCAGGCGAACTAGCTTCTACTGGCGGCCAACCCTCTTCGTCAGGTGGAGCTGCTGCCGCGGCGGGAAGCGCTGGCGAGGAAGAGCCGTGCGTCGTGGCTCACGGCGGGCAGGTGCCGTCACTTCGTGAGATGTACGCGGACCACTTCTCCATCGGCGCTGCCATCGATACCCAGTACAGCAGGTACTCGGAGTTGTTGAAGGAACACTTCAACAGTGTCACGGCGGAGGACCAGATGAAGTTCGATGCGCTCCAACCCAGCGAGGGCAACTTCACCTACGATACCGCAGATCAGATGGTTTCCTTCGCCACCTCCAACGGCATGCAGGTGCGCGGGCATGCGCTTGTCTGGCACCGGCAAACGCCGAGCTGGGTGTTCTCCGGCTCTGGGGACCAAGTACTGCAGAGGATGCGCAACCATATCCAGAACGTGATGCAGCACTTCCAGGGGAGTGTCTACGCCTGGGACGTCGTCAACGAAGCAATCATGGATGACGGCTCGTACCGAACCGGCAACGAAGAGGAGGGCCAGAAGAGCGGCTGGTACGCGGCCCTTGGCGAGAGCTATATCGCCGAGGCGTTTCGCGCGGCACGCCAGGCCGATCCGACGGTGAAGCTCTTCTACAACGACTACTACAACTACCACCCGGCCCGGCGCCAAGGGATCTACGACATGCTCCAGGGCTTGCTCGAGGCGGGGGTGCCCGTGGACGGCGTCGGCCTGCAGTGCCATCTGAACCTGGAACCTGGCACCGATCCGAGCGAGCAGTCGTATCACCAAACGGTCGAGAACCTCGAGACGGCCATCGACATGTACGCCTCGCTCGGCCTGGAGGTGCAGGTGACGGAGCTCGACGTCTCCGTGTACCTGCGCGGCATCACCTACACCCCAGACATGTTCTACACGCCCGCGAGCTTCTCCGCCGCCATTCAGGAGCAGCAGGCAGAGCGTTACCGCGAGTTCTTCGACATGTTCCGACGCAAGAGCGACGTGCTCACCAGCGTGACCCTCTGGGGGATCGCCGACGACAATACATGGCTCTCCGAGTTCGACTCGGGCCGCCAGGACTTTCCGCTCCTCTTCAACACCCAGCAGCAGCCGAAGCCGGCGTTCTGGGCCGTTGTGGACTTCTGCCCCTGACCTCGCGAAACGAGCTCATTCTTGATATGGGCTCATCCCGGCCCGTCACACCCGATGAATCCAGGAGCGCTGCCACCTTAACGATGACCGGCTACTACTCTCGTCCAAACCATGGAGGTAGACTGAGGCCCTGAGGCGCCGAGATCGAGATGGGCGGAGGAAGGCGGGAGCTATGGCCATTGGAACGACAGCGGATGACAGCCGGTCGCAGCATCTGGACCGGTTATCCATTCTGGGGAAGTACATGGCGTCGAGCACGTGGGCCCGGGCGCGCTGGAGGTTTGGGCACACCGAGTTCGACAGCGGCTCGACTCATAGGGGTCTGCGCCTGGACCAGAGCCTGGCCTATGTCCAGCGAGTGTTCGACGACTACTCGAACGTCGGGGGCCTGACGCTGGACGTCCTTCGAGGCAGCCGGGTTCTCGAGGTGGGGCCGGGCGACAACCTGGGGGTGGCCCTGTGCTTCATCGCGGCAGGGAGCGCAAAAGTGGTTTGCGTGGACAGGTGCCACTCACGGCGGGACCCTGCCGAGGAACAGCTCATCTACGCCGCATTGCGTCAGAAGCTCGGAGGCGCGGCGACCGGCGCTCTCGATTCGGTGATGGACGAGCAAGGTCACCTCATGCAAGGCAGCGGCGCTTTGCATTACGTCGCGGGCGTAGATATCGCGAACGCTGCAACCGTGGCAAATGGCGGCTCTTTCGACTGCATCGTATCACGCGCCGTGCTCGAGGAAATCTGGGAGCTCGACCGCGCATTCGTCGCTATGGACCACCTGCTGAAGCCGGGGGGCTGGATGGTGCACCGGGTAGACCTTCGGGACTATGGAATGTTCAGCAAGCGGGGCTTCCACCCGCTCGAGTTCCTGACAATACCGGATCACCTCTACCGGTGGATCGCCAAGGGCGTAGGTCGGCCGAACCGGCGACGCATCGACTACTACCGTTCGATGACGGCGAAGCTCGGATATCGGACAAAGATCTATGTGACGCGGATCGCTGGGCACGATGAGGAGCTCGTGCCGCGTAGGGAGCGATTGGTCTATGGTCAGGACTATGACGCTTCGACCCTGGCCCTGATCCAAAGCATTCGACCGAGGCTCGCACGACCATTTCGCCGCCTGGCGGACTCCGATCTGATGATCGCGGGGATCTTTCTGGTCGCTCAGAAGGGCTGTGGCAATCCCGGAGCCTAGGAGGAGGCCAAACCGTGGGCGCGGCAGTCCCTCTCAGCTACTCCACGCGCGAGGCCCAAGGCAGCGCGAGAAGGTCATCGAGCACGGTCATCGGCGCTTGACCAATCACGATGGGGAGCCCTAGGTCCTTGAAGGAGACGGACCCCGTGGCGAGCACCCCATCCGTGACTCGCCCGGGGAAGCCGCGGTAGCCGAGATAGCGATTGTCCGCCGCCGTGCTCTCGAAACCTCCCAGGCCGTTCACCTCATTCCCATGTTGGTCCGTCGCCTCGACTTCATAAGCCGTGAGAGCGGGATCCATCAGCGAGAATGGACAGTACTTGTAGTAGCAACCCACCGATGAGCGCTGGCCGCTGCGGCAGAAGAAAACAACGCTGCTCAGCCCAACCGGGGAGCTCTCGGCGAAGTCGGCAACCAGGGCATCCGTCGACATGCCAAAAGCTGGATTCAATGTCACCGTGCCGCTCATCGGGTCCACGTACTCGACCGGCACGTTGTAGGCGATGGGCGTCAGATCGGCGCTCACGACCTCCGCCGTGGAGAGCCGCTTCGCCTTGCCGTCGATGCTCACTTCAATCTGGTGTGGTTGGTTCCGACTGGGATGGGGCTGGAGCAGCGCCTTGAATCCGTCTGGAACGACAGCATCGCCGTTTGCCAGCTCGACGAGGTTCACCTGAGCCGGAGCACCGACCCAGTAGACCTCCTCCGGGGTCCGTACGTCGATCATCATGACCCCTGGTTGGCCGTCAAGCTCCTGGGCTTGATAGGCTTCAAAGGCCTCCTCCGCGCTGATACGGACGAGGGGTGGGTGAACGATGCAATCGTCAGGGAAAGGAAGACCCGCAGGCCACCACTCAGGAGGACAGGCCTCGCCTTCTGGACAGCAAGTGGGGTCAGCCTGAGCCACGGACACCTGTGGGAGCATCGCGCTCGCGGCAATCAACATGCAGCTAGAGAGGACTCGTCGTTTCATCTCGATCTCCAGGGATTGTGCGCGAAACACGTCAGGCGGACGGCTCCTAGGAGTGTCCCCGCAGCGCCAATGCTGTGGCTGTGCCCCGGCTCCGCGTTCCACCGCACCCAACGTCCTTCGGTGGTGTCTCTTAAGCAGAATCGCCGCCCGTGCAGAGGGCTGGAGCCCACTACGCGACAAGCCGCGTCGTGGGCTCGACGCGCTACCTATCGCGACTACGTGGGCTCCCGTGTCGGTATGGAGGGAACCCTATCCCCGAGGAGGAAGTGCGGCGCGTGGCTGATGCGAGCGTCTGGATGGACCTCGACGGCCTTGGCAAAGAAGGCACCGGAGAAGTCCAGGGCTCCCGATGTTCCGAGGTAGAGAAGGGCGTTCGGCGCAAGGATGGTCCCTTCGAAATCTGCATGGAAGTAGACCGATTCGGGTCCGGAGTACTGAATGAGAGTGTCAGCACCCAGTCCGCCGATATCGTGAAGCTCGCTCTTGACGTTCAGGTGCTCCGACACGTTGAGCGTCACTGGCCCGCCACGCTTGTCGAGGAAGACGAGTCCTTGGGGCTCTACCCAGAGACCGCGGAAGGTGTACTCTCCAGCGCGGAGGTCGAGCCGCGCCCAAGATTTCACGGAGACATAGCCGTAGTCTCCCGGGGGCAGCCTCCGCCGCTGGCCAGGCTCGAGCATGATCCAGTCCGAATGACCGCTGGGTGCAAAGGTGACCGTCGGCAGCGACGGCAAGTCGAAGGGGGAGTACTGAGAGATCCCTCCCTCTACCGTCGCGCCACCCTGTGCCTCCAGGCTCGCCGCTGTTTCGAGGAGCCCGTGAACCGTCGAGTTGGAGCACAGCAGCACCTTCGGCACGCTCCAGACGTCCTGCACATGGACGTTCGCGCCGATGTTCGTCTCAGAGGGGCCAGCATTGACGATCGCCGGCCCGGCCTCTCCGGGGAAGACGACGGCTCTGTCGTTGAGCTTGACCTGCTCGCCGCCGTAGATCACCACGTCGCCCAGGTCGAGGTCCACCTGGCGAATGGCCACGTAGGTCGTCTCCGATTCGTTACCCGCGCCGTCCCGCACCTTCACGAAGACGCCGGTGTACTCGCTGTCGTCGGGGAGGTCGATGGCGAAGACGTCCGTGTACGGCTCCCAAGCTGCGTCCTCAAAGCCACCGGAGGTTGAGTAGATGATCTCCGTCACGCCCGTCGCCACCGTGCCTTCGCACTCCACGACGGGCATTTCCGGACCCGTGTCGTGCGCGGAGACGGAGATCATGACTCGCTGGGAGCGAGTCCGCCCGTAGCGTCCGTGCAGGTCCAGGGAGCTCACCTCGGGAGCTATCGGGTCCTCCGCCGACCGGGTGCAATGCGATGGGGACCAATCCCCGACGCGGCCCTCCGAATCCATGGACCGGGCACGATAGCAAGCCCTGGTACCGTTCACGGCCGCCAGGGTCAGGAGACGATCGGGCGGGACTGGTCCGTCATAGATAGCGACGAATGGCCCTTCCATCTCCGGCCCTACGTGAACCTGGAGCGACGCATGGGTCGCAGGCACCTCAGTGCGCAGGACGACCTCCCCGTTGCATCCCTGAGCATAGACGAGATAGTCGTCGATCGCGTCATCGGATCGATCGAGGGGGTCGCCCCCTCGGGCCAGCTCTGATCCATCGTTCTCGCCGCCACGGTCGGTGTCCGCCACGGTGCTGCTTGTGTGCGCCCAGAACTCCTCTTCGTTGGTCAGCCCGTCACCGTCGGGATCCTCCATGGAGTCCATGACGTCGGGATCGGGATCGCGAAAGTCAGGTACGCCGTCACCATCCGAGTCGGGAGCGTCTTCGAGCAGGAAGCCGCGAGAGAGCTCCCGCCGGAAGGCGGTACCCCAGGGGGGGTCGTGCCGGTCGCGGCGAAGCGAGCCATGTACGCGCCCGCCAGGGTCAGGTCCCGGAGCACCGCGCCGTAGGTTCCGTCATCGGCTGCCCCGTCGCCGCTGAGCCCGTCGTCTGCGAGATCCACGTCTACCGACGACCCATCCGGGGCGATGATCTCAGCCGAAACGCTGATACCCAGCATCCGCCTCCCCTCTGTCGGAATGGCGCGCAAGTAGACGTCCTTACCGACGAAGTTCCCTCGCTCGGAGGGATCTGCCGAAGGGCGGGCCGTCTCCACATGGGCGTCGCCAAGCAGGACCAAGGGGCTGTCGACGATGGCTTCCGCATAGACCCGGGGCCCCGGCGCCGTTGGCGGAGGCAGCGGACCGCCTCCAACGAACTCCCAAACGCCGGGCAGAGGATCCGCGATGCGATACACGGCCGAGCGATCCGTAACACGGATGGGGCCATGAAGGGTTCCATCGGGTGCTTCGAGACCGATCATCGGGTTCGGGGAAGCCTCACGGAGCGAGTAGTGGACCTGAAGCACCCTCACCAGGTCATCGACGGCGAAGGCGGGGATGTAGGTCGGGATTGTCACCGTGCCCGCCGAGAGCCGCGCCCAGCCCATGGCCATATTAGCTACCTGTCGGAAGCTATCCTCGAGGCCCTGCGCCGTGCTGCCAAGCTCCGCCGCAGTGCCCGCAGCAGGCGCCCAAAAGTAGTTTCCGATCGTTGACAATGTCAGATCCGAGAGCTGAACCAGATCGGCATCTTGCCCAAGGGCGATGGTAGAGATCCTCGGGACCGGAGTCGCAGGGTTGCGCTTTCGCGCATACCATTCGAGGGCACCCTCGAACCAAGGCAGCGTGTCGGCGGGGTTCGGGTCGCTCAGGCCGCAGCGGGGGCTTACCTCAGCGCCGTCCATGTTTCCCAGGCGGTCTCCCGCAGTGGTGGGATCGTAGTAGAGTTCGGGCGGCAACCCCGCCGTATTGATGCCGTCGCTCAGCAGGATCAGGCTCTGAGCCGTGTTGGGATCGGGCGCCAGATCGTACCTTTGGGCGAAGTTGGACGCTGCTTCGAACAGCCCGTCCCCGATCGACGTACATCCATCAGCGGTAAGACCATCCACGGTGCTCCGAAGCGCGGCACGGCTTGCGGGATTCACCTCGGAGAGGGGCAGCAATATGGAGGCGTCATGGTCGAAGGTGACCATTCCGAACTCGTCCCCATCCACAAGGGTGTCGATGAGGAACTTCGCCGCGTCCACCGGAAACCGCCGACATCGCCGTCGACACTGCCACGGGTTACGTCGCCAAGGTGGGCCGCACCCCGAACGGCATCCGCCTCGTCGCCTTCGGCCGTGACCTCCTCCCCGCTCGTGAAGGGGGGCTCGAGTACGGCGTCCTCGAGCAGACCCCCGAGACACCCATCATCGACCAATCTGCGGCCAACGCTGTCGCCGTTCGGCGTGATTCGGTCCTCGCACTTTACAGGATCTACATCGCAGACAGAAGCTCCCAACGCCACCGTGCTCAACGCTTCACACCTGATCTGACCCCTGTCGGCCCCAACATCGAGCTACCGCCTCCAAACCCATCATGGACGCCACGCAAGTACCGCTACAACAGCGTTGCCGCTGCTTGGTACGACAACGGCTGGTACGTCGCGGCCTCTTCCTCCGCCGGCATCATGCTCTTCGTCTTCGACGACGCAGGCGTCCTCTCGGGCAGCCCCCTCGTCACCAACGACTCCTTCCATTGCGCCGAAACTGGCGACTGCGATCCGGAAGACTTCCCCCTGCGCCAGCTAGCCTTCAACGAAGCCGGTGGCAAGCTCTGGCTTCACTTCTACGACCTGAGCGACCCTGACGCCCAGGTGGCCTCCTACCGCATCGTCGAGGCAGCCCCAAACTGCACCCACCTCTCCACTTGGGACAAGGCGACCTGGGCGCGCTAACCTTTTCCCAGAGCGGCTACAAACACCCCGCCCGGTCATCTACCCCGCCCGAGCCGAGGCAATCCCGGTGGGCGCCAACGCCATCATTCACCCCCGTTCACGCCGACCGAAGAGCCGTCCACAAGAGAGTACACCGTCCCATGGTCGCAGGCGGCTCCTCCAGACCGCCAGCTCCACGATACGACCCCAGCGACCCGCGGAGCGTCGCTCTCCGCGTCGACAACCAACGGACCCCCCGAATCACCGAAGCAAGTTTGCGCAGCGCCATCCTCAGGGTCTCCAACGAGCCAGGCCTCGACACGGGGTTGGAGCTCACCGGCTCGGTACACCTCGGAAAGAAGTCCCTCGTCCTCACTGGCAAGGGTTCCGCACTGGGGAACGCGAGCACCGAGCAGCGCTTCCGACCGCACTGCATCCACGAACGCCTCGTAGGAGCCATACAGGATCTCGAAGATATTGCCGGAGACTGCCCACAGTCGGACGCGGCCACCGCGTCGCCTCCATGGAGAGCTCCTCTCGTCCGACGAGGTGGAACCAAACCCATAGGTCATGAAGGCTTCGCCATTGCGGTTGACGTCGATGCGCTTCTCGATCGGCGGAATAGGCTCGACGTCGACGATGGGAGCGTCGGTCGTCATGACAACCACATCCGCTCCCAACCCGGTGAACCCGCCGGTCGACGGGTCCATGGTGATCGCCTGCACGATCGGGTAGACCGCATAGGGCTCCCGCGCATTCCACCCCAACGCGAAAGCCCAGCCACCGAGTCCTCCACCTTCACGGTTCGCATTGACGAACCCCACGGAGCAGTGTTTCGCGGACAACACGGTCGAGGGTCCAATCAGCGTTGCCGAACAGACGGGCATGAACTCGCCCGTATCGGTGACGGTACCGATCGTACCAATCGCGTCGAGGCGAGTCTCTTCAGCCGCCGCTCCCCCAACCAGCGGCGCCACGACCGTGCAGAGGCGGTCGCCGCTCGGGCGACTGTCGTTGCTACAGCCGTTAGTTGCAACAAGCACCACTATGGCTACCCTCTGCGGAAGCACGGTCCTGCGAATCACGTCGAAGCCTCCTCGGCATGGCCGTGCGGGGCCAAGCCGAACCCCGCGCGGCCCTGATTCTTAACCGAAATTACCTCTCCTTCTGACACACACCCTGAATCCGATCCACCACTCGACCCGATCGCAGGTTCACTCCGGTCATCAGATAGCCCTGTGCACATTCATCGTAGAAGCCCTGGCCCCCGGAGCCTCCGTGTACCGGCAACGTGACGCGGCGCGAGCTGTTCGTCAGGTCCGCGCAAATGAGACCGACTGCATCGACCTTATCGGCGGCGCGACCCTGGATGCCCACCGCCCCATAGCCCCCAGGACAGTATGTCCAGTCGTGGTAAGTACCGCCCGACCCTCCAATGGGTCCCAAGACATCGTAGAAATCACCGCTACGGTAGAGATTGTCCGACCGGCTCGGTACGTAGTAAGCAAGGTTCACCTGATCGACGAGTCTTCCAGTGTTCACGCGCATGGCATAGATGACGGAGCCCCTCAATGATGGCGCTGGGCTGCCGCCGCTCCCCCCTCGCTCTCGCATCGTGTACTGCGTGCCGGGCGCCCCAAGTTGCAGCATGGACACGTCCTCTCCCACCTCGTCCGTGACCGCCTCGGGCGGCATCAGCTCATCGGCTCCTTCGGAGCCGTCGACGGCTGAGGCACATGCCCCAACACCAAACGCTGAAAACGCCGCTACTATAGCTAGATTCTTCACAAATCCACTCCTTCTTCTCGACCAACACTATTATTTTGTCCCATCAGGACACACCGACACCACTACCAGTGGCGACACCCACACTTCTACTACCGGAAATCCCAATGCCCCGCGCTCCGCAACGCTCCTCGGCGCCCTCACGATTTCGCCATCGGAGGCCCCTAGCAACCCGCGCTCCGCGCGCATTCCCGACGATCCGCCCCTCAGTACCGTTCAGCGATACATCGCGGCAGCCACGGCCCAATGGTCCGAGTACAGCTCGAGGGTACTGGCCCGGTAGCTACCGCAGTACCCGGACGAGTCGACATAGCTGCACCAGACACGCAACCCCGCACTGGTGAACATATTTCGATCGACATATCCATATATAGTCGCACCAATCTCGTTGACCATAATATGGTCGATCATCCTTCCGCGCCTGCTGGTCTTGTTCCAGCCATTGACGGTTAGGTAGTCATATGAGCTCATTGGATAGTGAGCCTCTGCATAGGTCGAGAGAAGCCCCGCTTCAGTCAGCAAGCGCTCCGTTGAGCCGTTGAGCCGCCCACTGGACTCGTATCCATCGTTGAAGTCACCCATTGCCAAGACGCGCGCCGCCTGATCCGAGCGACCGCTAATCTTGTCCGCGAAAATGGAAGCCATCCCATGGCGTTCGCAGCTGTTCTTGGACGGAAAATGAGTATTGAAGAAGTAGGTTCGGCGCCCATTGAATCGGTCGATCGCACGAACATACTGAATCGGTCGATTCTTTGAGTCCTCATCATCGAACAGGCCACAGCTATCATCGCGCGCACTGTTCGAGACGTTCCAATAACCGTATGCCTCTATGTAGAAAGAAGCTCTATCAACCCAAATGGCGATACGTTCGCCGTCTCCTCTGTCAACCCAATACCAGAAGTAGTCGATCCCAGTTTCGGACTCAACAGCACCATGGAGGCTACTGTGCGTACTCGACCTCAGCTCCTGCAGCGCGATCACCGCTGGTCTCCAATACGCAATCGTTTTCGCGAGGTGCGGCTCCCGGTTGTCCCAATGACGTTCGCCCGAGTCTTCTGGGATACGAACATTTAAGCTCATCGCATAGTAGATGGTCGACGAGAGCTCCTGTCGTGCTTTGCGAAGCTCTGCGTCGGGTGGAGCGTCGGTCGCCTCTAACGTGCATGCCCCGAGTCCCACGCTCCCGCATACGACGAGGAGTGTCTTCAAATCGATGCTCATAAGCCCTCCGTGGTTGCAGCACCTCGATGGCGGGGCACCAACTCACGCTTCTTGAGTGATCGAAATCTAAAGCCGAGTCCATAGCGGTGTCAACGATTATCACTGATAAACTGGTTACTATTCCGACCGGGTGCACAGAGCCCTCTTGGGGCAGAGATGACGGCCAGCGTCCTCGGGGCCCTGCGGAGAACGGATGGGTCATTCCTCTCCAGTTCGGCGCCAGCTCACAGAGGCACCCCCGGATGGGTCGATCCAAGCCGCTGTCGCTCGTCGCCGCCACAGAGTTTCACCGTCGGAGAGGCATCGTGCCTCAAGTAGGTGGCAGCCGCGGGCGGCATGGGCACGTGCAGCGCGGGCCACCCGCGAGAGTCCCCAGCCGGGGAAGACGGAGCAGGACACGGGGGCACCGCCCGAGCAGTCTGCGAGTCTTGACTCCATTGAAGGTCGTACCAGCGCGAGGACTCCCAGTACTGAGCATGTGGCGCACGAGCGGCGTCTTCGAGAAGCGGATGAGCACCCGTGAAGCGCTCGAGGCCGCCAGTCTGGCGCCCGCGGCAAGCAGGCCGTCCACCAATGGCTCACCGGCGAGACGACGCAGGCACCGCCGCCGACACCGGCAGTACTCGAGGAGAAAGGCCTGGACCCACAGCTATTGAGTTACTGCCTTGGCGACGATAGCAGCACCTGCCCGCGGGGAGGGACAAAGAAGTCCCTCCCCGTGGCGCGGGGCGGCACCTAAGATGACACCCATGTGGAGAAGCCTGCTCTTGCCCACCCTGGCCAGCACGTGCATCCTTGCGGGTTGCGGTGATTCGAGCGACCCTCAGGCGAACGGCACGGCGGACTCTACAGGAGGAAGCGGCGTTTTGGCAGGGGGTTTCGGGGCGAGCATGGCGACCGGGGGCGGCTCCGCCATCGGCTCAGGCGGCACAACCGGTGGCTTCACCGGGAGTGCTCAAGGAGGCGCGCTGCTCGGGGGTACCGTCGGCACCCTCGCCGGCGGGGCCAGCAGCGGCGGAACGACACCGACCGGAGGCGCGCCCAGCGGAGGAGGCCCCTCCACGGGCGGCAGCAACGTCGTGGGCGGTGCTGGCGGGGGTTCTGATGGGGGGAGCCCCTGGGGGGCCGGAGGTACCGCGAGCTCAGAGACGGGGGGCGCCGGGATGGGCGGCTCGGCGGGGGATCCGAGCGCCACTCCGAGCGGTGGAGCAGCGGTGGATGGCGGCGCGGGGGGGGGTGCCGGCAGCAGTGGGGATGGCGGCATGGGCGACAGGGCTGGAGCCGGGGGTGAGGCGGAATCGGGCACCGGTGGTGGAAACACCGGCGGCGCAGACGCCGACCTAGCGACGATCGTGCCCGACCCCTCATGGACCTGTGGGATGCCGGACGGCGTCCCGCCGCCAACGCAGGGCGAGCTCGTGTTCAATGCGACGCTAGAGATTGGTGACGTCCACGACGTCGGAAGGACGCAGTACGGAGACCGTCGTCTGCTCGACGTCACGGGCGGTACGTTCACGGGAGGACGCGTGCAAGGCACCTTCCTCACGGGGGGGCTCGACCTCGAGCTAACCCTGGCGAACGGCGCGATGGAGGTCGAAGAGATCGACATACTGAGGGCCAGTGACGGCACGCCCATCTACCTGCGAACGTGTGGCTTTCAGCCCGCTGGTGAGACGAAGGCTCGGGTCGTCTTGGACTTCGAGGTAGCATCGTCCAGTTCCCTCGCTTGGCTCAACGACGGGGCCTACGCAGGAACGCGCATCGTGGACGAAGGGGCCGGCACCATCGAGCTCGCTGTCTACGAGGTCTCCCAAGTGGCGGCAGGAGGCCCGACGATACACTTGGAGGATCCCGCGGGAGTTCCGAACCAGCCTTGGGAATGCTCGACAGAGGGTGGCAGTCGCGGTGAGAGCGTCTTCACGGAGACGGTGACACTCGGCTCCTCGATCTCTGTCGGTGCCAGCAAGCGAGGGACACGCAACATCATCCCTATAACAGGCGGCACGATAACCGGGAGAATCACTGGCTCGATACTGCCCGGAGGCGCCGACTACCAGCTCATTGGCTCCGGCGCCACGCTCGATGCCAGGTACACGCTGGCCACCGACGATGGAGAGTACATCCTGGTCCGGAACTGCGGCCCCATGGGCGCCCTCATCCCGCTCTTCGAGACCCGCGAAGAGGGCTCCGCCGCGTTCTTGAACGCGAACACCTTCCTTAGCTCCGATCCGGGCGGTGCGGCAGGAGGCGTGAGCATCACCTTCTACGAACGAAACTGAGCCGGTTGAACCGCGACTCCTTTCGCGGTCGTGCGCCTGTCGTGCCTCCTTCCAGGAGCCCTACTCGTCCATGTTCTTACGATCGATCTCCCAGCCGCTGTCCTCGCAGAGCGTGCACGAGGGGCCGTAGAACCACGATCTCAGGGAATCATCGCCCATGAGGTGCACGCGCATCCAGGCGGTGATGGCTGTCTCAACTTCGCTGCGCGTGTTGCCGAAGCTCAGCCAGCTCCCGTGGTCGGCACTGAGGAAGTTCGCGTACATGGCGGGTAGCGCGTCGACGGCGTCGAAGGCGCTTCGGGCTCCATCGCATCCGACGAGGTCGTCCAATCCACCGCAGAAGAGCATGGCGGGGCCGTGCAGGTTTCGCTGCACCATGGCACCTTCGATCGGCACCGAGGTAATGATGCGCTCGTCTGCAGACGCCTGGCTCGTAGCCATGGCGCCCTGCGAGTGGCCGGTCGCTCCGATGTGGGTCGTGTCGATTCGTTGGTAGAGCGCACTCGACGGATCCTCGTTCTGCTCGATGACCCAGGTGACGCCCACGTTCATCGGCCTTGGATCGCCGCGAGAGACGTTCGTGCTGTTCGAACCAACCACGACGAGTCCGTGCGAAGCGAAGTGACGAAGTAGGGAACCGTACATTGTCGGCGTAGCGCCAGTGCCGTTGCCCCAAGTGATGACTGGATGGCAGAGCCCGCTTTGGTCCATGTCTTCGGGACGGAAGAGCGTGAACCGGGGCACGGTCCCATCCTCTTCCGGATCCCCCGCTTCGGGGCCCACTTCCTCTTCGATCGCGACAGTAAACGGGCCAGCCACGGAGGGATCGGCTGACTCCCACGGTCCGATGGTGCAGCCACCACCCGACGTAGGGGGCGAACCGCCGGTCTCCTGGCTGGCACCGCCCCCGACCTCCACCACGCCACCAGTCGCGTCGACCGCGCCTCCCGTCGGCTGCCCGCCGCTGTTCGCGGAACCCCCAGTCTCCGCCCTGGAGCCGCCCTGACCCGTGGCAGAGCCGGCCGCACCTGGGCTCCCGCCAGCCGTCGAGCCACCCAACGAGCTGCCGCCCGACGCCGGTAGGGAACCCCCTGCGCTATCGCCATTGCCCGTGGCGGGAGCGCCGCCCGAAGCGGGCTCTTCACCCATGCCCGCGCCGCCACCCGATCCCGGTGGCGGCGTCGTGCTGGTCCCCCCAGAACCGCTTGGTCCTCCACCGCTGTTGTCTGCTGCTGCACCGGCAGAGCTCGCGGACGAATCCTGGACCCCACCCGACTCGCCAGTGCTCTCCGAGGACGTTCCGCAGCCCCAAGCTCCAACGCTGAGAATCGCAGCCGCTAAGCACCTCTTGGACCGGAAATCTCTATTCACCGCGTACTCCTTCTGTGTCGCAGGGCCAGTCAGTGTGTAGTTGCATCAACTGCAATGAACGGCGCAAGAACGTGAAAGGTTTCGCGGCGGCAGGAATATTCGCACCCTGGAAGATCGGCTATCCTACGGCAACTCGCGGCCCAACGTCTCCATGAGCCAGGTCATTGCTGGCCGTGGATTGCCATCGCGAATCAGTCCGCTCTCGGGTGCCAGGCTCCACGTTCGCCCATAAATCCAGCCCCATATAGTGATTCCGCGAATATAGTCGGTTTCGAGGAAGTAGGGAATGTACTGCTGATACGCACTGAGCTGGGACTGATCGTTCGAAGTACTGATGTCCATCTCTGTGATGTATACAGGAAGGCCCGTTTCTTGATGCAGCTTCGATATCATATTCTGAACATTGTTGAAGCTAACGGACCCGTGATCCAAGTCGTGGGCCTGGGCGCCAACAGCGTCGATCGGCGCGCCCGCGTTCTGGATCGTCTTGACGATGTTGATGAAGTGGTTATTGTCGTTGGACCACTCGATGTTGTTGTAGTCATTCAACAGCAGAATGGCGTTTGGACAGGCTTCGCGCGCCCAGACGAAGGCGTTGGTAATCCACTGCCAATTCCCATTCGTGCCACCACCGATGGCGTTTGCGTAGCTAGGGGTCGTATGCGGAGGAGGCTCGTTCACCACGTCGATGATGGCGGTATTCGGATAGCGTTCGCAGAACGCTTTCATCCAGTTCTTGACATCGTTCTCACCGATGGAACCGCCGGGCTGCTGTGAACCCCAAACGAACGTATGCTCCTTGAAGATGATGCCGTGCTGCTGCGTATAGTCATAGATAGCGTCGAGCGTCCGCCAGTTGAAGGCTGCTCCGGCCGAAGACTGGACGGAACCCCACTTGCCCGCGTTCTCCGGGGTGATCTGGTCCCAATGCCGGGCGAACTCGTGCCCTGGTGGGTTGACGTCGGGGCCCGTCGTGATGTTGCCGACGAACCTGCGATCGGGGTCCAACGGGACGGTGAGCGAGCCACCGGCTGATACGCCACCCTCGGAGCTGCCTCCCTCGGAGCTGCCTCCCGTCGAGGAACCGCCGTCAGCAGCGCCGCCCGACTCGGCACCGCCCACAGCGGTCGTCGGTGCTCCCCCGGGGCTTCCCCACGTGAAACCACCCGAGCTCGTGCCGCCCGTGGGCGCCCTACCGCCTGCGCCCCAACCCCACCCTCCCGTGGACGCCCCCCCTGAGGCCGGTGTAGTAGGAGCCCCGCCTGTCGCCGCCCTTCCGCCACTGGACGCACCCCCAGAGGCCGAGCCGCTGCTACCGCCCGAGGGGAACAACCCTGACCCAGCTCCCCCCGAGGGGTCGCGCGTCCCCGAGGTACCGCCGTCGCTCGTCCTCCCGCCCCCCCCACTGGACAGCGCTGCCCCTCCCGCAGCAGGCGGAAAAGCGCTTGTCCCGCCGGTGCCGCCCACGTCCACCGAGCCCGTCCCCGCGGCACCCGAGGGAGCGGTGCCGTCCGGATCCGTTCCGCAGCTCAGCGGAGCGCTCGCGAGCACCAGCGCGCCCCAGGTGGCGAGATAGCGACGACCTATTCTGATGGTTCCGATGTCCAAGTAGTCTCTCCGTCGGGGGCACGCGCGGGGCCGGTGCTTGGTTTGCGATCGCGGGACAGTGTAAGATTTCACCAAACCCTAGCAGGGCGTTACACTAGTAATGCCACCAGAGGCCAGGACCGATCACGAAACAGCCTGAGTTTCGGCACCGGATCGCTCAGAATCCGGATAGGCGGGTCCCTCGCTGACGCAAAGGACGACCGGAGCGCCGATGAGGGTCATGGGAGCATGGGGAGACATCATATTCATATCTTCCACCTTTCTGAGATTGGCAGACCGACCACAATCCACGTCGGTGGGCCAGCAGCTCCGCTCCAGGAACGGCGATGCGGTGCGACCATGCGCTGATGACGGGGGAGGAGATGCCCCCGCCTGGGAAGGCTACAGCCTACAGGGGAGGGACAACTCCCTGAGAACGCTTGAGCATGTCGGCACGCTCGAGATCGAGACGTGTCGCCCTGACGAGGGGGCGCAGATGGGCGGCCCTGCAGCGGAATGCAGCGGGGCTCAGTCGATATTCGCCGACCGGTAGTCCCAGCCACTGTCGGCGCAAAACTCGCAGGTTGCGCCGTGCAAGAAGCCCTTGCCCGTCGCTCCTTCGTCACCCTTCAGCTGCCAGTTCAGCCAGGCAAGGTTGACCAGATTGAAGTCCCCTCTCGCCTGGGACAAGTCTCCTCCGTGACCGGCAGTCGTCTTGGAGAAGTACACGATCGGAATGCCGCGGGAGCTGATCTCCTCGTAGTCGTTCAGACCGTTTTCGTAGGCGATGTCCTCGGGTCCGCCGTTCATGATCTTGAACGGCGTGTGGATCCCATCATAGATGCCAGCACTCGGACCAAGCAGTCCGCTGCTCGTGATCCCGATGGCAGTGAAGCGGGGGTCACCGGAGGCATTCTCCGCCATCAGGCCGCCGCATGAGAACCCATCGGCGGCGATCTTCGCCGTATCGAGGCTCTGATAGTACGCACTGCAGGGCTTCTCGTTCTCGGCAATTGCCCAGGTGATGTAGTCGAGGAAGGCTGCCCCATCCTGCCCCCCTTGGCAGGCACCGACGGCGCCTGGCGTGCCGTCCGCCACGACGAAGTATCCCCACGAGGCAATCTCACCCATGGCCGCCTGGTTGGAGAGCCCGTCCTGAGAGCAGCCGCCCTCGCCCCATACGAGGATCGGATACCGCTCGTCTCCTCCCAAGTCTGCAGGCCTGTAGATAGTTCCACAGGCGATTCCCGCATCCGAGTTCGTCTCGACGACGACCTGGTGGGGTCCGCTCCCTGATACCCTTCTGCCCGTATCCTGGGATGCCGTACAGGTGCCCGTAAACGCCCCACCACTGCCGGCACTTCCTCCGGTGTCGGCACCTCCCGCCTCGGAACCGGCAGAGCCGGCCGCGCCCGTGGTGCTGCCGCCCAAGCCAGCGCCGCCGTTACTGCTGCCCGCCATGCCGGAGCCGCCCATGCCGGCGCCGCCGCTACTGTTACCGCCCGTGTCGGTCCCGCCCCCGGCGCTACCCCCCGTATTGGCACCACCCATGCTGGTGCCTCCACTGTTGGCGCCGCCCGCGCTCGCACCTCCGGTGCTGCTGCCACCCATGCTGGAGCCACCGGTGCCGGATGCCGTCCCCCCCGTTTCCGCCGAGCCGCCAGCGGATGGCGCAGCGCCGCCAGCGCTGGTCACTCCACCCATCGCAGGTTGGCCCCAGGTGTTGGGCGTCCCGCCCGTAGCGACCGGCCCCGAGCCCCCTGTTCCGCCCGCGGACATTCCGCCTGAGCCTCCAGAGGTACCGGCACCGTCGTCCCCCTCACTGCCACCGTCCGAACACCCGAAGCCCCCAGCGATTACAGCCAGGAAACCAGCAAATAGCGTCTTCATTGGCAGGTGCTTCGTTCTCATCGCTCCGGCTCCACGGCGCAGGGAGGTACCCTGGAAATCAGTCACGGTCTGCAGACGCTCGGATTTCGCAGACTGGTTCAAGAAAACGAACTTACTGGCACACCGCACTCGTGCCGCCACGTCGTACTTCGAGCAACGGCGTGGCCCCGCAGAGGCGATCGCGCAGCTCGAGCCGGGCAACTCAGAGCGAGTGGCGTTTGAGTGCCGGCCAGGCGATGGTGGGGTCACCTGGGTCCTCACGTCCCCCGTCCTTCGTACAGAGCACGACTTCGACGCCGGCAGAGCAGCCCGAGTACGATGTGCATCCATTCTCGTCGTCCTCCGACTCGGGCCCCATGCAGCCATCGATTGCCGCCCATCGCTGGAGTGACGCTTCGGCACCGAGAAACGTGATGGGCATGCCTGGCACCAGCGAGGACGCACCGCCTTCATAGGGCACGCGTGTGTCCGCAGTGCCCCTGAAGGAGATCACGGTGATGGGCCGGGATGGTCTGCAGTCGTCCACCGTCTCCTCGATGAGATCGAACGCCGCGGGCGCCACTGCTGCGAACACCTCAGCCGCTTCGCACGCGAGGTGATACACCATGCCGCCCCCCGTGAGGACACCGACGGCGTAGACCCGGCGGGGATCGATGCAGGCAATGCTCTGTACATCTGCCACCAGGGCTCTGGCGAAGGCGACGTCGTCGACTCCGGCCACGCAGCAAGGCCCCATGTTCCAAGCGCTGCCGAGAGGGCCGCTCATGCCATCCGGAAACGCCATGATCACCCCATCGGGATCGGTGATGGGCGGGTAAGGCGAGCTTGTCAGCTGGTCCAAGCCCGTGCTTCCGATGCCGTGGAAATCTACGATCAACGGAGTCGGTCGGGTCGGGTCGTTCGCCTCCGGGACATGCAGCACGTAACTGCGAGTCGTGGCGCCAACCCGCACTGTGCGGCTCGTATCCCCGGGGACCAGGCCGCCCGGGGGGCAGGTTCCCGTCGGCCCGCTCTGCTCTCCAGCGCTGCCGCCCATGGCGCCGCTATCCGAACCCGAACCGGCGCCCGCGACATCGCCCCCCGCTGCGGCGCTACCTCCTGCACTGGTGGCACCCGCCACGCTGGTGTTCGCTGCACTCCCCGCGGCACCGGCTCCGCCCGTAATCGCATCGACGTCGAGCCGATTGCAGCCGCCGCCCACGACGATCACGGTCGACATCCCGATCCAAGCGATTCCGCGGGGTGTGATCATGGCCAGGCGCCCAAGGCAAGAGTCAGAACCAGGTTGGGGCGACCGGTGGTGGCCACGACATCGTCCTCGAAGCGAACGGCCACGTAGGGCTCGGCCACATGCAAGTGCGCCGCGAGGGTCAAGGTGAAAGGCTTGGGCAGATCCAGGCCCGCCCCGATCCCAAAGTCCAGCAAGAATGACAACTCGTCGTGCCTGTGCCCCTGCCGCGGTGCGTCGGCTTCGCCCTCGACCGCGGTCTGCAGCGCGCCCGCGGCGAGGCTGACGAAGGGCCAGACCCGACGCTCCGCGTGGAGGCGATGCGCGCCGCCGAGGACTCCGTACTGATGGGTGACCTGCGCATGCCCCGACCTTCCCGCGACGGTAGCGCGACTGCCCAGCCCCGCCGCGGCTACGTGCATTGCGAGCCCGGGGCGGATCTCCCAATGGAGCTGGGTAATGGGTAGGATCACCGGACCCATGCCGTCGAAGCTGGTGAGCGCTGCTGCCCCCAGCTCGACACCGAACCGTTTGCCACCAGGATGACGCGCGTCGCGGGTCTCGAGCCGCTCGTCCGGTTCCGTCGGCGACGGGTCCGCTGCCAATTGTCCGCGCGACGCGCTCGCGGCCATATCGTGCTCGATCAACCTCGATCGAAGGACGTCGACGGCTCGGATCGCGAGCCTCGCCGAGGCGTTGACCGTGGTTGGATTGCGCTCTACGCGCGTGACATCGACATGTCGAGGTGACCGCGTCATGACCCAAACGTCGACAGCCAAGGGCACGGCGTCGCCGACGACGCCCATCACGGCATCAACACTCTCCTCGCGCGCCAGAGCCTCCAGCCAAGCGCGCGACTCACCTGAACCCCACTGGTGTCCTGCGCCAACGGGAACGCGCCTCACATCGAAGCCTACCGCAAGCAGCTCCCCACGAAGACGAGACATGGCCTCCATCCACTCTGGACTCGATCGCGATGGAGCCACGATCGCGACGGTGGTGGCTCGAGCCGGACCGGCCCACAGAATCGCACTCGCCACCAGTAGGGCAATTGCGTAAACGACGAAGCGCGCGCGGTTCACGGTCACCACTTAGCGGGCGCGAAGGATGGCCCGCGCCGATCCCGCGTAACTTCCACCGGGGAAACGCCGAAGGTACGCCTCGGCGAGCGGACGCGCCTTCGCCGGTCCCCCCAGTTTGCTCGTGATGGTCATCTTCCTCCCCAGGGCTTCCGCGGCGTACACGCCCCTCGGCGTCCGAGCCAGGTACTCGTCATACCAGGCGATCGCCCTTGCCATGCCGCCTCCCCGGGACTCCTCAACGCGCCCAAGCAAAAAGAGAGCTCGCAGCGAACCGGGAAAGCGACGGCGTTGAGCCAGCAGCGCGTCGCGGGCCAACTCGGCGCGACGCCGATACCGCGCCGCGTCGGCGAGCGCGTAGAGCTCTCCGCTCGACGCGCGGTTCAGGGTCGCCGCCACCCCTGTGCGTTCGACGTCATCGAGAATGGTGTCCCAATCGCCGTTCGCCAGCGCCTCAGCCCAGCGACGCGCCCGCCGAGCCTTCTCGACTCTTGGCGATGCCAGGGACGCGGATTCGACCGGGGGGGCATCACTCTGCTCGCCGCCCGCCGCGCGAGCTTCCAGCACTGGGCTCGGGGCCTCCGCGACCGGCTCGGTCGCCGCCGATGCCTCGGGAACAGTGCCATCAAGCTGATCTTCGATGATGCGAGTCTCGCCCTTGGCCAGATCGACCACCAACCGTTGTCCCGCCCTGAGCGCGAGCCTCCCGTCAGAAACAGGGCCGCTCACGTCGACGCGCCCATGAGCCAGCCGGAGCTCGAATCGCTCGCTTTCGGGTTCCCACGACACGGTGAAGACCGTCCCCTTCACGGTCACGAGGAAGGGCCCGACTTCGACCCCCCACTGCCGAGCACCGCCGGGAGTGATCTGGAACTGGGCGGTCCCACTCTCAATGGCCATGCGAGCGCCGTCATCATCGACCGAGCGGATCCGACCGCGCGTTCCCGATGCCAAACGGACGCGGCTCCCCTCGTTGAACGCCACTTGGACGCCCGCGCCGCCGGACGCGCGGAGATAGCCGCCTTCCAGGATGTTGCCTCCCACGACTTCGTAGCTGAAGGCCGCCACATTGCCCCTGGACCAGGGCGCGCTCGTGAGCACATCGAGCCGTAGGACGACCACGGCGGACAGAAGCAGCACCGTTCCAACCAGCGCTCCCCGAAGCGCGCGTCGACGCCGAAGGTGCGCGGTCGCGATCCGGGTCCTGAGCGCCGCAAGGCCCTGCTCGAGCTCAGCTGGCGTGGGCGGCTCCACACCGCTCTTTCCCAGCTGAACGAGCGAAGTGAGCCCTCGCGAACTCCTGGCTTCGTCGCTGCTCGTCATCATCCCACCCACCGTCCGTCGTCGAGTAGACCCGCCAGTCCCGGGTCGGCCGCGATCCAGCGTGACAGGCGACGCGAAGCCTGGATCATCGATCTCTTGACCGTAGAGACCGAGATACCCAGCTCCTGGGCGACCTCTTCGATCGTCTTGGACTCCATCCGTCGGAGGGTGAAGACGATGCGATCGCGTGTTGGAAGGCGATCGAGCAGTGCATAAAAGCGCCGCAGATGGTCGCGTGACTCGACATCCTGCGTGGAGCGACCCACCTCTTCGGGCAGCTCGGGTTCGAGCAAGAGCCAGGAGCGCAACCGTCGCCGCCGAAGCTCCGTCCTCAGCGCACGGATGGCGAAGGAATAGACGAAGCTTCTCAAGCAGTTCGGATCGCGCAGTGTGTCCGCCTTGCGAACGACGCGGAAGAACACCTCTTGCCCGATGTCGTCCGCATCGGACCGCGTCCCCAGACAGCGCTCCGCCAGCATGAGCACCATCGGCGCGAAACGGTGCCATGTCTCAGCGACGGCCCAGGTCTCGCCGACGGCCAGGGCCCGCGCGAGATCGCCATCGCTCGTGTGGCGGCGGTCTCGGCCGACCACCAATGAGAGCGGCCGGCGGAGACGACGTTCACGTTCCCTGTCACGCTCCCCACGTTCCAAGCCGAGTTGCAGGGATTGTCGCGGGGAGCTGCTCATGGTCGTGTGGTGATAACTCCAGCTCGATGCCGACGCTGCATCATTGTGGCTCACCTAACCTGGAGTAGCCGGAACCATCGAGGCCTCCGAGTCACGCTCGTCAGGAGCACCAATGCTGCGCGCCCGTGGTTCAGAACTGGTTGAAGAAGTCCCAAACGACCTGGTATTGCCAACTCCCCCCGCCTCCATCAGAAGGATCAGGGGTGTGGTCACCGTTGAAGGAGCAAAACGTCACAGGATAACCTTCCATGCATCCCGTCATGTCAGTGCAAACATGACCGCCGGTGGCCCGGGTGGGCGTCGTCCAGGCACAGCCGTTCGTTCGAGCCCAGTTCTGGGCCATCGTCACGCCGCCATCGTAGGTCAGCACCGAATCACCGGTTCCGTGCGAGGCGTAGTAAGCGACCGGTGTGTCGCTGGGCGTACAACCACCGAACGGACTCATCACGGCACCGGAGTAGATGGCGGCCGCGCGGATGTATCCCTCGACGCCGCCAGACGTTCCACCGAGGGGCCTCTCGCAGGCATTCGCATAAGACATGCTGCCTCCATAGCTCCAACCCGTAGCAAAGACCCTATTGGTATCGACACAGAAGTTCTCTTTGATCTGGGCCACGACAGCGTCGGCGAGAGCCATGTCGGAACCGTTGGAGTTCGGCCACCCGCATCCCCCGTCGCCGTTGCCAGTGCCGCTACAGGGCGCACCGTTCTTCTGCCCGTTCGGTGCTACGAAGATCGCGCTGTTTCCCGAGAGATTGAGCAGGTGATAGTAGCCGTTAGCATACATCTGCTTGTCGTTTCCATCGAGCTGGTGCCAGGCGATGATGAGCTTATATGGCTTCGTGTTGTCATAGTCGGGCGGCACGTTGAGGATGTACCGACGATCCATGTTGGCCGCCCGGATCGGGATAGTCGTTCCATTATTGTACTGGCTACTCGGAATAGTGGGCGTCGTGCCACACCCGGTACTTTGCCCCGTGCTGCTCCCGCCGCTCGAGGCGCCGCCAAACCCACCGCCGCCAGCGATTCCTGTGCCCCCTGCGGCTGCACCCCCTTCGGAGGATCCTCCGGTCTCCTGACCCGCAGCGCCACCTTGCAATGCGCCACCTTCCGATGCACCCCCGGCACCGGCTCCACCGGTCGTTTCCGCTCCACCCGCGCCACTGCCCCCAGAAGCCAAACCGCCAGTTCCCCCGCCGGGCAAGCCCCCAGTTGCGAAGGTTCCGCCCGCCGCTGCTCCGCCTGCGGCCGTTCCCCCCGCCGTGGTGCCGCCGCTCGCCTGGCCACCCGCGGCAGAACCACCCGTCGATGCGCCACCAGTCTGCGCACCGCCCATGGACTGTCCACCCATTGGCGCGCTGCCGCCGGTAGCCGATGACCCGCCCGTGCTCGTCCAACCCGTGCCGCCAACGGCAGTCGCGCCTCCGGTCAAACCCATCGCGCCACCTGTCGCGGAACCGCCCGTCCCGGCTCCCCCGCTTCCGCCCTGGCTCCCGTCTTCTCCCCCACCACAAGCAGCGATGAGAATCCCAGCGACGAAACAAGAACTTTCGAAATACCGTGCGCGCGCCATCTGCCGTTTCCTCCGCGGCCCGAGTACCGTCGAGCCGTCAGGTGTACCGAAACTCACTGAACCCTGGCAGCGATGCCGGTGTTGGATGAGGGGCACGGCCTCTCCCCTGTCGCCTGAATACTTGCACCAGGAACAGATACGGACGAAAACCAGTGACACATCTGGCGAGCAGTTCCCGCGGCCGGCCGAGTGCCCATGGTGCGGCAAACAGCGGCGTGGCGATCATGAGCAACGGGAGAGCCGCAAGAAGACTGTGCGCGAGGTCGGGGATGCCAATGGCCGCGACGGAGACGAAACAGAGGCACTGGGGACCGACAAGGACTGACCCAACGGCTTGTGCCAGCCTGTGCCGCAAGGAGGCACTCGGCACACCTCGCGAGGGCGAACACGCGAAGAAAGTCGGTGTCCAGTCGCAAGGCATGAGGCTTGCTGAAGAGCGGCTACTCCCCATCCATGCATGGAGCTCTGTGCCAATGTCCACTTCCTTGACTTACTCCCGAGCCCTTCGATCGCGCTCCTTTCGCCTGCTCGCCCTCGCCATCGTTTGGTCGCTGCACACGGCGGGCTGCGGGGATGACGAACGACACGGCGGCACTGGGAACCAGGGGGGGAACCAAGCCATCGCTGGCAATGGCGGCGGGCCTATCGCTGGCAATGGCGGCAGTCCTATCGCTGGCAATGGCGGCGGGCCTATCGCTGGCAATGGCGGCGGGCCTATCGCTGGGAGTGCGGGTGGTCCCGGCACTGGCACTGCTGGAACCGGCGAGCCCGTCGAGTCGGGAGAGCCGGACCGACCCAGCAGCGGCAGCGTGAGCATCGCCGAGGCCCAGCTGCGCGGTACCGTTAGTTCGGGTCGCGTCGCGCTACGCATCCCGGTAAGCGCCGTGGGGGACGAGCGCGCAGTGGGGAGCCTGAGGATCACCCTGGGCAGTGTCGACGAGAGCCAGCAGATCGCCGAGGCAGAGGCAGACTACGACATCGCAGCGGGCAGTGCTGACGTGCTCACGGCCGAGCTCGAGCTTCCGTCGGGTCTGGAGTCGCAGGCGGATCTCGCGCCGTGGAACGTGCGCATCGAGGATGGCAATACGAACGGCGTGCGAGTCACGCGCAGCCTGCTCTACGTGATCCCACCCTACGAGGTGCGCCTCGAAGGTCCCGCGGACGTCCGCAAGGGCAAACCCGCGAGCTACCGCGTCCAAACCCGGGATGCCCTCTCCTTCGCTCCCCTCGCCGACTACCCTGTGAACCTCAAAGTCGCACGCGACGAGGCGGTCGTTGCCGACCTCAGCGAGACGAGCGATGACACCGGAGTTGCGATCTTCGACGTAGTGCTCGATGATCCGGGCAGCTACGAGATCTCAGCGGGCGCGGAGGCGGAAGCCACGGCAGCGACGGTCGAGGACACGCTGCAAGTGACTGAGGCGGCCGGCAAGGTGCTGCTCACCACCGACAAGCCAATCTACCAGCCTGGCCAGACCATTCACCTCCGAACCCTGGCGCTCGTACCTCCTGGGAACGAGCCGCTGGCAGACGAGCCCGTGCTCCTCGAGGTCGAGGACGGCAAAGGCAACAAGATCATGAAGCGGACGCTGACGAGCAATGCGTTCGGCATTGCCGCGACGAGCTTCCAGCTCGGTCAGGTCCTCAACATGGGGACCTTCGCAGTGCGCGCAACCGCGCGGGGAAGCACGACGCAGAAGAGCGTCGATGTCGCACGCTACGCGCTCCCGAAGTTTCGCAGCAGCGTAACGACCGACCGTGGCTGGTACTCGCCAGGCGAGACCGCGGAGGGCGTCCTCCAGGCGGACTATTTCTTCGGCAAGCCCGTCGCGAACGCCGAAGTGGTGCTCGAAGCCTTGACCCTGGACATCGGGGAGACCCTCTTCACGCGAGTGCAGGGTCGCACCGATGCGGAAGGGCGCTGGTCCTTCTCCCTGAACCTACCCAGCTCGGTAGCCGGTCTGCCGCTGGAGCAGGGGCTGGCCCTCATCAACCTGCGCGCCACGGTGATCGATGGTGCCGGGCAAGAGGTCACCCAAGAGAAGATCGTGCCCGTCGCCGCCAGGCCGCTCCAGCTCAGCATCGTCCCAGAGGGCGGTCAGCTCGTCCCTGGGGTGGATAACACGCTGCTCGTCTTCGTGAGCGACCCCATGGGCAGTCCCCTCGGCGGCGTTGGGATCGAGCTGGCAACGCAGGACGGCGAGCTCGCGTCGCTGACCACCGACGAGTACGGCCAGGCGCGCATCACCTGGACGCCCCCCACCACGGGCGCCTCCACAATCAGTGCCACCGTGACCCCCGAGACGGGGGAGCCCCTGAATGAGAGCTTCGATTTCTCGGCGCAGCCCGGCGGCGAGCACGTGATGGTGCGCACCGATCGCGCCGTCTACCGCACGGGGGAGAGCGTGGCCGTAGAGGTCGTGTCTTCGGCAAACTCCGCTTTCGCCTATGTGGATTGGCTGAACGACGGCCAGGTGGTGGCGATGCGCACCCTGGAGGTCTCGGACGGGCAGGCCGCCTTCGAGACACCCGTGGATGCCACCTTGCTCGGGACGAACCGAGTGGAAGCGTACATCGTGGACGACGACGGGAACATCGTGCGCAGCGGCCGCACTTTCTTCGTCAAAGGCAGCGCCTCCCTAGACATCCGCATGAGCCTCGATAAGGACATCTATGGTCCCGGCGAGTCCGCGACGCTCACCTTCAGCGTAGCCGACACCGAGGGTCGGCCAGCTGTGGCTGCCCTGGGCCTGCAAGTCGTCGACGAGGCAATCTACTCCCTGATCGAGTCGCGGCCTGGCCTGCTGGAGACCCATTTCCAACTCGAGGAGGCCTACTCTCAGCCTCACTACCAGATCCGGCCCCCGGCGCTCAACGTGGTGGACGCGCTCCTGGCGCCACCAAGCGAAGAAGCGGGAGCGGCTCAGGCCCAGCAGGAACGCGCGGCAGGCGTCCTGGCAGCCATGAACCCGGGCAGTAACGCGGGCGTCACTGCAACGAGCTGGCCCGGCGTCATCACCAGGGCCAAGAGCCTGCTCGCCGAGCCCATGGGGGTGGCTCACGACACCCTCGTGTCGGTCTTGGGTCCTCCTGCGGTCGAGGAGCAGACGGCTCTAGAGGCCAGCGGCTGCGCGCCGAGCGACTATTACTGCAACGGCGAGTACTACCCGACCTTGCTCTTCGAGCGCCTCGTCGCCCGCCTAACCCTCACTGATTTCTGGGGCAACGCCTATAGCTGGACTCAGGGCTCGGGTGCGAACGTCCTGCAGCTGACGAGCGCCGGCCCCGATGAGGCCGCGAACACCGCCGACGACCTGTCGATCGCGTTCACCTACGAGGAATTGGGCTTGGAGACGCCAACGGCCTCGTGGGACGATGCCGACGGCTTCCCGATGCCTGGCAACGTCGGTGGCGTGGGAGGCGCCTCCGCTGGCATGGGAGGCGCGACGGGCGGCCCCGTCTCCGAAGACCCCACGGGCGAAGGCGAGGCGCGGGTACGCAAAGACTTCCCGGAGACCCTCTACGTGAACCCAGCCATCATCACGGATACCGATGGCACGGCCAGCGTCGAGGTACCCCTAGCCGACAGCATCACCGAATGGCGGGTGACGGCGCTCGCCAACACCTTGAACGGTGGACTCGGCAGCATGGAGGGAGGCATGACCGTCTTCCAGGACTTCTTCGTCGACATCGACTTCCCAGCCACGCTGACGCGCGGTGACGAGATCTTCTTCCCCGTCGCCGTCTACAACTACCTGGACACCGAACAGACCGTAGAGCTCCAGCTCGAGCCCGCTGATTGGTACACGGCCCTCGGCGCGACGGCGGCCAGCGTGACCCTGGCTCCCGCCCAAGTCACCGGCGTGCGTTTCCCAGTGCGCGTCGAGGAGGTCGGCGCGGGGACCCTCACCGTTCGCGGCATCGGCGCAGCGCGCAGCGACGCCGTAGCGCGCACCGTCCGCGTCGTGCCGGACGGTAGGGGCGTCCCCGTGACGCGCTCGGGCGCCCTGAAGCCCGGGGAGCTCTCGATCCCCGTGAGCTTCCCGGAGAGCGCCGTGCCCGGCTCGGAGCAGCTGGTTCTCAACGTTTACCCAGCATACCTCTCACAGGTCGTCGAAGGCATGGACAGCATGCTGCGGGAACCGACAGGCTGCTTCGAGCAGACCACCTCCGCGACGTGGCCGAACGTGCTGGTGCTCGACTATATGCGGGAGACAGGCCAGATCACACCGGAGATCCAGATGCGCGCCGAGTCGCTCGTTTCTACTGGATACCAACGCCTCCTCACCTTCGAGCATCCCGGCGGGGGCTACTCCTGGTTCGGAACCCAAGACGGGGCGCCGTACCTCTCCGTTACGGCCTTCGGTTTGATGGAGTTCGTCGACATGGCGCGAGTCGCCGAGGTCGACGCTGCAATGATAGAGCGAACCC
The DNA here is from genome assembly GCA_023398955.1 of Pseudomonadota bacterium. Lineage (GTDB taxonomy): Bacteria > Myxococcota_A > Polyangia > Polyangiales > Polyangiaceae > JAEWRL01. Next base: position 54,731 of record JAEWRL010000092.1, on the reverse strand, counting down.
GCAACTGGCTCGTCTCCCAGCAGGCTTCCGACGGCAGCTGGGAGGGCGATCAGACGGAGTTCTTCTCCTTCCACACCAGCACGGTGCGCAACACTGCTTTCGTGCTGTGGGCCTTGGCATCCGCCGGAGCCACTGAGAGCTCGCTCTCGTCGGCCGTCACCTATGTCGCGGAAAACCTGAACCTGGAAACCGACGACGGCTACACCTTGGCCATGGCCGCGAATGCGCTGGCCATCGCGGCACCAAACGAGCCGCTACTCAGTGAGCTCCTGGAGCGACTCGACGCGATCAAGCATGTCGATGGCGACGAGGTCTCTTGGGACAGCGGCGATACCCAGACGACATTCTACTCGTACGGGGCAGACGCGGCGATGACCACCACAGCGCTCGTCGCCCACGCCATGCTGCTCGCTGGCGGGTACAATGAGACGGTGACGGGCGCGCTCGCATATCTCGCAGGGAACAAGGACTCCCTCGGGAACTTCGGCTCGACCCAGGCCACCATCTGGAGCCTGCGAACCCTGCTGCTGGCGAGCCAACGTGGCACCGAGACAGCGACGGGGACGCTCGAAATCAGCGTCGACGGCGAACGCTTCACGACCGTCGAGCTCACCGAAGCGCAGGGGGATGTGATGACGACTGTGGAGCTTGGTCCCTACGCCACGACCGGCGAGCACCAGGTCGACCTCGAGTTCGTGGGAACGGGCCGGGTTAGCTATAACCTCATCGCGGCCCACAACGAACCCTGGACCGAGAGCCCAGCAGCCATGGGTCCGCTCGGCGTCAGCATCGCCTACGACAAGACGCAGCTTTACCTGAACGAGACCGCCGTGGCGACCGTCACCCTCGACAACCTTACTGCGACGACGACAAACATGGTGCTCGTCACCCTGGGCATCCCGCCGGGCTTCGCCGTGGTGACGGACGATTTACAGGAGCACCTGGACGCTGGAACCCTGTCGCACTTCGAGATGACCGGCAGACAGCTCAACCTTTACCTGACGCAAATGGCCCCCTCCGAATCGCTCGCGCTGTCCTACCGCGTCCAGGCGACGATGCCGGTGCGCGCCGCGGACGGGGGCGCCGTCATCTACCCCTACTACGAGCCCGACCAGCGAACGACAGCGCCCTCCACGACGCTGGAGGTGCTGGAACCACAAGGCTAGCCACCTCGGTCGGCAGGGCCTCGTCCGTAGTACGATAGGCACGCAGACGCGGTGACGCGTGGCCCTGCCCGGCTCCCTCTCTCGACCTCGGGAGAATGGGCAGAGACATACACCTGCACCATTTCGGCGCCACATGACTCCGCGCCCAAAGCTCGTCGCGCAGGGAGATCCGTGCTTCGATGAGGAAGCCCCGCCTGCTTCGCGGCAACGTTGCGGGGCGCACAGCGCCTCGGAGAGCTGGTTCGATGGAAGACGTCCAAGAAAGCGCAGACAGGGACGAGTCCCTGATGATGGTTCGCTGGCGGGTAGCGTTGCGAAGGCGCATCGAGGGTCACGTGGCCACAGAGCACCTCCAGGTCACCTGGCTCCCCATCCTACCCCGCTACGAAGTCCCGCCACACTTGGGTCTCTGGCTCGCGCGACCCGACACCTGGCTCATCGGTGGCAGCGTCCCCATCGACCACTGCGTGATGCCGAAGACCACGCCAGTGCGTACGGTCCTGCGGCTCTTCGCGGCGAGGTGGCGTAAGACGTCCCTCGAGCTCATGGCCCAAGATGCCTCAGCGGTGGCGGGCGGCCTCGGCTTTGACAATCTCAGCGGCGTCTCGGATCCCAACATCGGTGCTCGTCTGCGGGAACTGGGCGAGCAGCTGCACCAACGCGCGACCATCATCGACTCCATCGCGAAGAACGACGAACTCTGGTGAGCCGAAGGGGCGGCAGGCTCGCCGCTCTGGGCCGTGCTAAGATTCTCGCCCGACTTGCTTGCCGCCCGTGACCTATGACGAGAGACATCGAGCCGTTCTCCCTTGCCCTATCGATCATCACCCTGTTCAGCGCCGCACTCGCTGGCTGTGGCGCTGGCGCCGCTTCGTCGGGAAGCCCTGGTGGCGGCAGCGGTGCCGCCAGCCAAGACGTAGGGGCTTCCGGTGGCGCGGGCGGCCTCGGCGGCGCGAGCTCAACTGGCGGTCGTGCCGACGCGAGCGGAGGCGACAGCTCGGGCAGTGGAGGTTTAGGGGGCCCCCACAGCTACGCACTGCCTCCCCCCGATCACTGCATCAACCAGTACTACGTAGACGGCTGTATTCGGGGCGACGCCAGCAGCGAATGTGCGGGTCTCTGCGAGCCCCCCTCTGCCGGACACAACGAGGGCAAGCCGGGCGAACCCGGCTACATCTGTCCGCGCTTCATGCTCTTCGCCGACGAGATGCGACAGGCCGCTCGGGACGACGCGAGCACCTACGGGTGGTCCAGCAACGGAACGGCGCCCTTCGAGTACGCCGTTGTGGGTCACGACAACGACGGCGGCATCCTCGACGACCCCGGTGGCGCCTCGGTGTGCTGCCAGTGCTATCAGCTCATTCCCTACGTGCCCGACGAGGCACAGGTCATGGAGAATGGGGTCTCGTCAGTGCCGCTGCCAAAGCCGCTCATCGTGCAAGCCTTCAACACTGGCGCGACCTCAGAGAGCTTCGACGTGTTCGTCGGCGCCGGCGGCATTGGCGCGGTCAACGCTTGCATGGCCCCTACGGAGGGCTTCGAACCGTTCTACAGCGCCTACCCGGAGATCGGACAACGCTTCGACGGCGGCATCAAGGCGGCTGGCAACCCGGGCAACGGCACGGCATGCAAGACCTCGACGAACATGGTGACGACCGAGACGCTCGGCTCGCCGGGATGCACCGACTGGGTCGAAGCGGGATGCAACCAAATCACCCACGAGCAAGCCTGGATCACCGAGCTTACTCGCCGCTCGTGCATCGAGTCGAACCGACCCGAGTCCTTCTATCATCTGAACTGGAAGGTCTACGCCAAGCGTGTCAGCTGCCCCGTGGCACTGACTGAGGTGACGGGGTGTAAGCTCATCGAGAATCATCCCCCGGTCGATCCAAACGTCACGACCCCGCAAGCTGCCGCGACCGACACCTCGTTCACGACGGGCTACCGCACCACCACGATGCAGGACTGCGCCAAGCCTACTTGTGCCGCAACGGACCATGTCACGGGCGCCGGGCACACGACCATCAACGGTTACGACTCCTTCTACACGTGCAACGTCGACGGTGTTCCCTGGACGGAGAACGACTAAACGCGCCCGGCGGATGCGCTCCCAATGGATGTGAACGTTGAAGGCGTTTCCGCGCGCGAAACCGACGCGACTCCGCACGCTTGTCTCTTGGGCCGGCAGCGAACCCGATGAAGCCGGCGCGACCGCGGATTCGCTGGCACGCGCTTGGCCCAAGCTCAGACTCCCGTTTGGCGATGCGCTCCGAGAACTCGTGCCACGTTGGCGAGATCCGCCACGAGCTGCATTAGTCCCTGCTGGCGCGCCTCGTCCGTACGGGCGCGGAGGACTGCCGAGGGGTGGACCGTAGCCGTGACAAATCTCGCCCGCGCATTCTCCACGAACTTGCCGCGCCCTGTGCTGGCGCGGAAGTCACGCCCGATCAGTACCTTGGCAGCCGTCACGCCAAGGCACACCACGACGAGGGGACGGATCAGCTCGAGTTCGGCTTCGAGCCACGGCAAACAGGCCCCGATCTCCCGAGCGTTAGGGGTTTGATGCAGGCGGCGCTGGCCCTTTTGCACGCATTTGAAGTGCTTCACGACGTTGGTAACGTATGTGTGCTGGCGGGGTATCTGGGCGCGCACGAGAGCCTGGTCGAGGAGGTGCCCCGCCGGGCCCACGAAGGGTCTCCCTGTACGGTCCTCTCGATCCCCCGGCTGCTCGCCCACGAGCACGACGCGGGCGCGCCTCATGCCCTCACCAAAGACGGTCCTTGTTCCCCGCTCGTAGAGCGGGCAGGCCTGGCACGCCGCGGCGGCGCGCTTCATCGCGAGAAGGGAGAGGTGTGAAGAAATGGCCGAGGCCGCAGTGCTTGTCATGGCTGCTCTGGAGCAGAAGTGGAGTCCCGCCGGACCATTCGAGGAACTCGTCGTCGCCAGGAGGAGTACCACGTCGATACCCCTGAGACGTCAGCGCCCGCTCAACCCACTGACCCCAGCCTTGAATGTCTATAAATAGCAACTCTCTCAGGGAGCCATCACCACCTTTACGCAACCGTCTTGCTTTTTGTTAAACACATCATAAGCCCCCGATGCCTCCGTCAATGGAATACGGTGGGTAATTATATCATCAAGAACTATCTCCCCTCGCTCGACCCAACCCATGAGCTCGTCGATGTAACTATGAACAGTCGCCTGACCAGTCTGCACCCGTATGGATTTATCAAGCATCTGCCCCAGAGGGAAGTTATCATAGTCGGTCGCGTACACACCCATGATACTTACCCTGCCTCCACGCCGTACAGCACTGAAACAAAGTTCCACTGCAGTGATGCTCCCACGTTGCATGTGGAGCACGTTGGCCACCTTTTTTAGGACGCTTCTGTCCACCTCCATCCCCACAGCGTCGATACAGACGTCGGCTCCGCGCCCGTCCGTGAGATCGCGGATTCGCGCGATGGCGTCCTGCTCGGACGCGTTGATGGTCTCCGCTCCTGTCAGCCGCTTCGCCATCTCGAGGCGATAAGGGAGGATGTCCACGGCGATGAGCGTGCCGGCTCCCAGCTTCTTGGCGACCTTGAGGGCCATCAACCCGACGGGGCCGCAGCCAAATACGGCAATGCTCTCCCCAGGCTGGAGATCCGCCCACCGCACCCCGGAGTACCCCGTGGGGAGGATATCGGTGAGGAACAGCACCTGCTCATCGGAGAGCGAGTCAGAGACCTTTCGCGGCCCGTAGTCAGCATAGGGCACGCGCGCGAGCTCGGCTTGTCCGCCCGCATATCCCCCATAGAGGTCCGTGTACCCGAACAACGCTCCTCCCTTTTGCGAAAGCAAGCCTCCCTCGGGGCCGTAGTGGGGATTCGAGTTCTCGCACTGCGTCGGCCATGACCGTTCGCAGAACCAGCAGCGGCCACACGCGATGGGGAACGGAACGACCACGCGGTCCCCCACCTTCAGGCTGTCCACCTCCGCCCCGACTTCCTCGACCACCCCCATGAACTCGTGCCCCAGCACAAGCGGCTTTGGCTGCGGAATGGCACCATTGTAAATATGCAGGTCGGATCCGCAGATGGCCGTCGACGTAACGCGAATAATAGCATCACGACTGTCCCGGATCTTGGGGTCCTCCACTGATTCTACTCTGACATCCTTGGGCTTATGGAATACGGCTGCTTTCATCTTTTTCGCTCGTCGAATGGTTGGTTATCTCGTGTGGCGCGGAGGGTGGGCCTACTCCCCAAAGGCCATCGTAGAGAGCAATGCGTTCTCCGCTTGCCTAGAATCCAAGCGGGTGTGCTGAACGACGATCGGCACGTTGGACTCGAGGAGCGAGGCGAAGTCGGTCCCCCTGGGCACCGGCTCCGGGTGTTTCAACTCGTTGAAGCGCAGGTGTTTTGTACGGCGAGGCGGTACGGTGACGCGGTACGGGCCAGCGGGGTCGCGGTCGGAGAAGAACACGGTGATCGAGATGACGGCCTCGCTGCCCGTCGCGTTCAGGATACAGGCTGTTTCGTGGCTCGTCATGGCCGGAGCGGGTCCCGTGCTGGACTCCGGGATGAAGCCTTCCGCAATCGCCCACCGTCTCTTACCGATCTCTGCTCTCATGAGCTCACCGTGTGTAGGTCGCCCTGCCTCGACGCCGAGTGTTGCGAAGTTCGTGCCCAGCAATCGAACTGGATTCGGGTGCGGGGATGCATCCAAGCCGCCTCGCTACGCCCCAGATTGCCCCGTGGCATCAGGGCCACCTTGTCGCCCGGAAGCCCTAGCTGGGTGAAGCCGGGGCCAGGGACATTACGTGGCGGAGAGTGCCCCCGCGTTGGCCCGCAGCTTGCCGGGTAGGGCGGGGCGCCGAAGATTCGCCCTTTGGGGCCTCACGTCAGCCTCAACGTGCCGCCTCCCCTATTCCCTCGCTGGACCCCATGACCAAAGCCTCCACCTCCTCCGTCGGGACGAAGCACCCTGCGGGCCTGGCCGACGCGAAGCACTCTGCAATGGCGGCAGCCCTGATCGGGGTCGGCCTCATGGCAGCTATCGACGAGATCGTCTTCCACCAGCTCCTTGCCTGGCACCACTTCTACGACGGGTCGACTCCCCTGGTCGGGCTGATCTCGGACGGGTTTCTTCATGCAGCCGAGCTCGTGGCACTGGTGAGCGGGGCCACCTGGCTCGGCTCGCTCCTTCGTCGCGGCGTTTGCACCACCAACTGGGCTTGGGCGGGTCTTTTTCTCGGACTGGGCGGCTTTCAGTTGTTTGACGGCATCGTCAACCACAAGCTCATCCGACTGCACCAGATCCGTTACGGCGTCCCCCTGCTGCCCTATGACATCGCCTGGAACATGGCCGGTGCGTCGCTGTTGCTGGTGGGCGCCATACTCGCGCATCGCGCGCTGCGGCAGGAGCCTGACCGCGCCGCCACGCAGCGGGGGCACGATGACGCATAGCAGCGGACACGCTTTGTGGATCCTGGCTGTCGCCGTGGTCGCAGGGGCGTGCGTCTACCTCCTCGCGTTCGCGAGGCTGCGGACTCGTGGAGCGTCGTGGAGCGGGTGGCACGCGGTAGCGTTCCTGGCGGGTGCCATTGCGGTAGCGGTCTCGTTGGTCCCACCGATGGCACCGCTGGCACATCGGGATCTGCGCGTCCACATGATGCAACACCTCCTCCTTGGAATGTTCGGCCCGATCGGCATCGTCGCGGGGCGTCCGGTAACGCTGACGCTCCGTAATCTCGCGCCAGCCACAGCGAGGAAGCTCGTCGCCCTCTTGCATTCACGGACCGTTCGTTCCCTGACGCACCCGTTCGTCGCGCTCGTGCTGAACATCGGGGGTATGGCGGCGCTGTACTTGACTCCACTCTACGAAGCCATGGCACATGACGCCACGCTCCACCTTCTTGTCCATGTGCACTTCATCCTCGCAGGCTGTCTCTTCACCTGGTCCATTCTGGCACTGGAGCCAGCGGCTCGCGCAGCCCAATCCACCGCTCGCACGCGCCTCATCTTCCTCTTCTTGGGGATTGGCACGCACGCCGCGATCGCGAAGTCGATGTATGCCTTCGGCTTTCCGAGAGGCACCATTCACGGCGCCGAGGAGCTACGGGACGCCGCCATAATCATGTACTATGGCGGCGATCTCTCGGAGCTCATCGTCCTCATTCTACTCTTCGCCACCTGGTGGCCGCGAGCGCGGACCCGCTCTTCCGGGTTGCTCGTCTCCAGTTAGCTCGAGGTCGTCGTGAACGTCAGGGCGTCACCGCACGCGGCGCAGCGACGGCACGGGCGCCCACAGAATGGTGTCCTGACGCTCGGCGTAGTGCAGCAGCGGTTGGTTCTGACTCACAGTAATGCCGTGGGCTCCAAGTAAGGTGTTCCGGCTAATCTCCGCCTCTGCCGGCTGCAATGGCCATGGTTCGTGGTGAATCTCCGCGCGGAGTACGACGCGGCCGCGAAGTACATTGTACAGCGCATAGCGCTCCGTCAGAAAGTACTCGAGCTGCCCCTTCTCGGCATGCCGCACGGGTCCCATGGGCCGGTAGCGGAGACTGAGCTCTGCGGGGGCGCCCCGCCTCGCGCTGGCATAATGAATCCAGTCCTCCTCGCGCCGCACAGCCATCCTGGACCAGTGATAGGGCAATCGAAACGAGAGCCGAGCCCCCCACACCGCCAACAAGCTGCCGGCGTCTAGGCTGAAGAAGTAAACGCCGGGCTTCCCTTTGAAACGGACATACGTTCTGAGGTTTAGCTCCGGGAAGTTCGAAACGAAGGGGAGCGGGGGAATTCCACGAGGGCGCAGTCCTCGTAGCTCGAACGAGGTGGCCCCGATCCAGGCGCTTCCCTCGAACTCTTCAACCTCCAAAGGTGGCGGTACCAGGTGGCGCAGAAGCCCGGAGTCCACTCGCCAGTGCATGAAGAGCAGGCGCTGCCAACTCTGGAACATCACCCAGGGGGCCCGGGGAGCGGGCCAAGGACGATGCGACGTAGAGCGCCGAATCCGGGCACCACCCCGATGCCCGGAGGGTGGCCGTGACCCGATCCTAACCTCGCCCCCACTAGTCCCTGCAGCAAGCTTCGCGTGCGATGACATCACATCTTCGTATAGCGCCAAGGGGCGACATCGAAATGGAAATGATCGTAATTGCCGGGGTGGCGAGGACCCACGAAAGCCGCGGGACGCTGTCCTGCGCGCCGCCAGCCCCAGATCGCATCGCGCGACGGCGGACGCCACGTGTCAATGCGCCACGCCTTCACCTCCGCGCCACTCGCGTCGGGGCATGAGGGCTTCACTGTCTGCAAATCATTGCACTTTCGGGGAGTGAACTCAACGACCCCGAGACCCCATGGCGCTGGCATGCCCCCTGCACCGCTGCTCGCGCCACGGAGGTACCATGAGCGTAAACCTACTCAAAGACAAGGGGACGCCCCTTGATCAACAGGCCTTTACTTGGAAGGAGCTGGTCCAAGCCCCATACAGCAAACTCGACGACGATGCCTTTACCCGTGTCCGTGTCATTCTGATGAACGGCATCGAGTCGGAGGCGTTGCGCTTCTCCCACGCCGTAGCCCGAGTCAGCAGGGGGCTGCAGGTCGAGCTAGCACGACTGAGGCGAATCGAACAGCACCAGCAGACGCTGGTGAACTGGCTCAACCCACCGGACCAGTCGCCCCTCGAGACGACCATCGGCTTCGAGCAAGTGGCGATCGAGGTGACGGCCGCCGTGGCAGAGGTGGAGCCGGACGACTACCTCGCATCGGTGTACCGTTTCGGGCTACTTGAGGACTTCGATCACATGTACCGCTATGCGGCGCTCATGGACCGCGTCGAGGGCAAGGACGCGAACAACCTCGTCCAGAGCTACAGTGATATCATGCCAGGACGACCCACGTCCCTCGAGCACCGGCACCCAGACGACGACCTGCGGAGACCCTACGACAAGGCAAGCGCGCATCCTCTCTCCAAATTTCACGCCCTCACCATCATGGCCGGCGAGCATCAGACGCACGACTACTATATGACCGTCGGCCCCACCTTCACTGATCCGATAGCCCGCCAGCTCTATGCGGAGATTGCTTCGGTGGAGGAGCAGCACGTCACTCAGTACGAATCCATCATCGACCCGAGCGAATCGTTGCTCGAAAAATGGCTGCTTCACGAGGCCAACGAGGTCTATAATTACTACAGTTGCGTCGAGAGCGAGACGAACCCGCGGATCAAGGCGATCTGGGAGCGCTTCCTCGACTACGAGCTCGGCCAGGTGCAGCACGTCGCCGCGCTGTTCGAGAAACTCGAGCGCCGCGACGCCGCCGAGGTACTTCCCGAGAAGCTGCCCGCACCCATCACGTACCGCAGCCATCGGGAATATGTGCGCCAGGTTCTGGAGAATGAGGTGCAGCTGAGCGCCAACGGGTCAGATTTCGTCCCGCGCAGCCAGGAGAGCGAGGCCACGAGGGTTACCCGAAAGCACCTCAACTCGCAGGGCTCACCATCCGACTCGGTATCCGCGGACTATGTCTGGCGACCGGGGACCGAGCTGACTCAAAGTCCACCAGGAAAGATAGTGCTGCCCACGTCGCTCGAAACCGCCCAAATCAGGAGGTCCGCATGAAACAAACCGCAACAATGGGGAAGAACCAGACGGGGACGGCCTCGAGCGAAGGCCGCTGCGAGGCGATGACGAGCGGCATGGAACGGTTCGCGCCGACGAGCCACGGGGCGGGCAGCGCTGCCGGGACGGTGAGGGTCGCCTACGCCAAGGAAGGTAGCGCGGACGGGCAAAGGGGCGTGGGGAGTGTGCCCCCGCCAGCGGAGCTCAAGGGAATCGCCAAGACCGCGCTCAAGGCTGCCCGTGGCGACAAGCCAACCCTCCTCATGGACAAGCTGGGTGAGCGCCTGGCCTTCGAGCGGACGGGCACGAGGCTGTACGAGGCGCTCGTCTCCAAGCACGAGGCTTATGGCAGCTACGACGGTGGTCCCAGCAGGAGGGACATATTGGACATCATGAATGAGGAGCACGAACACTTCTTGTTGCTCGAGCAAACTATAGAAGAGATGAGCGGCGATCCGACGGCGGTGACGCCCTCGGCGGATGTCGCCGCCACCGCCGCCGAAGGCGTCATGAGGGTGGTCACCGATCCCCGCACAACCCTCGTGCAGTCTCTCGAGGCGATCCTCATCGCCGAGCTCACTGACAACGATTCCTGGGCGAGCCTCATCGAGCTTGCGCGAGACGGCGGTGAAAGCGAGGTGGCGCAGCGCTTCGAGGCAGCACGCCGGACCGAGGAGGAGCACCTGTACAAGGTACGGTCATGGCTCCAGGCCGGTTATGGCGTCGGGGCGCGCGCCGCAGAGTGAGGCATCCACCAGTTCAAGAGAGAGGCAGCAGTATGATGACCCGAAAGCAGTGGAGAATCACAGGCACCCTCGGTTTGGTGCTCGCCAGCGTCGGCTGTGACCAGGACCGAGCAGAGCCGACCGAGATACAAGCTCCGGGCCCCGTCGTCGAACGACAGCCGCTTGATCCGCCGAGAGCGGCAACGGAACCGTTGGCAGAGCGACAGGAACCGCGCCGCGCAGAGGCAGACATCCAAGCAGCGGAGGGCAAGAAGATCGACGGTGACGCGACATTCGAGGAGACACCGCAGGGCGTCAGGGTGGTGGTGAGGGTAGAGGATGGTCCCGCGGGAAAGAAGGGCGTCCACATCCACGAGAAGGGCGATTGTTCGAACATCCCAGGCGAGAGTATGGGGAGCCATTTCGCGCCGCAGGGCCACAAGCACGCCTTGCCGTCAGAGCCGCAGGCTCAGCGCCACCTGGGTGACCTGGGTAATCTCGAGATCGCCGAGGATGGAACCGGGAAGCTTGAGATCACGGTCGAGAAGGCCAATCTCAAAGAAGGCGACAGGCTCTCCTTCTTGGGCAAGGCCCTTGTAATCCACGATGGAGAAGACCAGGGAGCGTCACAGCAGCCGTCCGGCGGTTCAGGCACCCCGATGGCCTGTGCAGTAATCAAGGAAACCTGATCCCACACGAGCACGGCGGGTTGGGCCGGGGACCGACCTCCCGGCCCGACCGTCGTGAGCACGAGCCGGGTTCCCAGGCGTGAACGGTGAAGATAGCCTACCGGCATGGCGCTCGAGGCTCGGCTTCAAAGATGGCACCGCGCCGGATTACTGAGTGCAGAGCAGGTCGACGCTATCCTGGAGTTTGAGAGCCGCGGAAGCCGGCCGCTCTTCGCCTATGCAGTAGCAAGCCTCGGCAGCTTGGCGATCGCGATCGGAGCGGTCGCGATCGTCGCCGCCAACTGGGATGCGATCCCGCCTGCCGCGAAGCTCGCTGCTGACGTCTTTTGGATGCTCGTCGCCGCGGCGGCGGTGGTCTGGTTCGCACAGCGAGGTCCGACAGCCGCGCGTGAGGCCTCCGTTCTCGTGCTGGGCGGCCTCGTGTTGGCGTCAATCGCGCTCGTGGGGCAGGTGTATCAGCTCGGCGGCGAGGCTCACGAAGCAATGACGCTGTGGTGCGGGCTGACCGCACTGTTGATGTCGCGCGCGCGATCCGCTTTCGTCGGCGTAGTCTGGCTCATCGCCGTCGAGACCACCTACGCGCTCTGGCTCGTCGAACTGGGCGACGCTGGCGGCTGGCGCCAGGGCCTCGCTCTGGCCGGGGTCCCCGTCGCGCCGGTCGCGTGCCTCCTCTTGGGAGGATCGAACTGGGTCCGCCGGGCGCGGCCCAGTTTCGCTGCCGTCTTTCGTGCCTTGGGGTGGGTCCAGGTGGTGGCGGTCGGCAGCGTTGGCACCTTCGCCTTCTATGCTGACACCCGCGATGAACACCTGAGGGCGCTCTGGATCGGGCTTGCGCTCTCGTCGGCGCTTTCGCTACTGGTATGGCAGCGTTTGCCCCGCTCTCCGAGCCGCAATCCGGCTGGCGCGCTGCTGCTCACGAGCATCCTTCTCTACCACCTGGCTTTCCTTCTCTCCCCCGGGGGCTGGGATATCGTCGCCGCTGCGAGCTTCATCGGGCTGTGGCTGCTCGTGGCATTGGTGGCTCACAAGGGGGGACTGGTACGGGAGCTGAACTTGGCAACGGCCGTGGTCGGAGTACGGATCCTGACGGTGTACTTCGAGATTTTCGGGAGCCTGCTCAGTACGGGCGTCGGCCTCGTCACGGGCGGGGTGCTCACTCTCTTCCTCGTTTGGATCTGGGCTCGCAAGCGCCGACACTTCGCGCGCGAGCTGTCGTCCGAAGCCGGAGGGAGCCGTGGTTGACACCCGCCGCTCGACCCCAAGGATCGCGTATTCGCGGAGGTGGGCGTGAACGGACGCACGGCAAGGTCTTGGTTGGTCGCGGCGGTGGCAGTTCCAATCATCGGCGTGCTCGCGCTCATCGCGCGTGCGGAGTGGGCCGAGCGGAGCGGGACAGCCTGGGTGATTCCCATAGCTGGCTACGACCCGCGTGATCTCCTGCACGGACACTACTTGCAGTACCGCTACGAGCTGCCGTGGCAGGGGACGAACACCTGCTCCCAGACCCAGAAGGCGCCCTGGGGCGGTTCTCCCGCGCGCCCGCTCGGGCAACGCGCTCAGCAGGACCCTACGCCAGGCTGCTGCCTCTGCTTGACACGCACCCGAACCGATCCGCGCCCATCCGTGCGTGAGGTCAGTTGCGCGCACACGGACACCTGTGACGGTTGGTTTCGCTCGGACGCGCTGATGCCGCCCAAGCGCTACTTCGTTCCAGAAGAGCGCGCCCGCGAGCTCGAGACCGCCCTGCAGAACCGGAGCGCCGCAATCCGTCTTCGGAGTACCGCTAACGGCCACGCGGTCGTTGGTGAGCTGCTGCTGGATGGTCAGCCTTGGCGGGAAGCGCTCGCAGAGTGATGGCGTCACCATCCTTCACTGGCCGCGGAAGCGAGTTGGCTTTCCGGCGTTCCACTGGCTAGACTCCACGCTCAAATGCCGCGCGCCCACCACGAAGACTTCTATCAGGCCCTGCGCGCTCGTATCACCGGATGGCTCAAGGAACGGGGCGCAGGGTACCGCCACGCCCAGGTGCTCCTCGTGGCGCCCGATCTCCTCCACCTGATGTGCCGTCTCGCCATCGATCCCCGGGTACCACCCGCTGAGAAGGCAAAGCTGGCTGCCGCGATCGCCTACTTCGTCTCCCCAGTCGATCTGATGCCCGAAGCCATCCTCGGGCCCATCGGCTATGTGGATGACGTGGCGCTCGCGGCCTATGCCTTGAATAGCCTTATCAACGCCGGTCACGGCGCGATCGCAGAGGAACACTGGGCGGGAGAGGGCGACCTACTGTCCCTCATTCGACAAATCCTCGCGGTTGCCGATGATATGATCGGGTCCGGCTTGTGGCGAAAGCTCCGTGCAGGGTTTGACAGCAGGACGGAGTGAGCACACGACCTGTCCTGTGCCCCTAGGGCCCTGCAAGGTGTCTCGGAGGACTACCAGCCTACACCAAACGAGAGGGTAAACTCGGTCGGATAGACGTCGTTCCGTTCGGCGCGGCGGCCATCCTCCTCAAGAGTGTAACCGAAATCCATCGGCAACACGTGCTGGGCGATACGGACATCCGTATAGAGCCGGGTCGAGGACTGCCGCAAAAACATGACCCCACCCTGAAGGTACGGGGCGACGGAGATGCCTTCGCTGAGGATCCGCGGCAGCACGCCAGCCCCAACATAGGGCGAGGTCGTCGCCTGCGTAAGGTAGTAGCTGCCACCAAGCTCCAGGTGGAGCCCCCCGTAGGCCTCGTTGTCTCCATCAGGATTTGTCGGAATCGTGAACCCAGCGCCCCATTCGACAAAGTAGTTATTCCCCTCGTGCCGGCCGTCGTATGAAATCGTCGTCATGGGCTCGAAGCGGACATCCTTGGCAATCGCGTAGGTAACGCCCGCCTTGATGCCAGCCACCGTTTCCGTTTTGACGCGATTTGGTCTGCGTGACTCCTCCTGGGTGACGTCGTCGAGTGTCATCGCTTCCGAGATGCTCGAACGATCGTGTAGAGCCCGCGCCAAGCGCTCGGTCGCTGGAGCTGCGTCGTCCAGAGAAGCTGCGGAGATACGCGCAGAATGGATGATGCTACCGTCGGCGGCGTAGCGCGTAGCGCTGATGACGTACTTTTCATCCAGCTTCACGATGCGAACCGCGACATACTCGGTCGCTCGAAGGGAAGCCGCTGCCGCACCCGCAGTACCTTGCTCCTTCAGGGCAGGACCGGTCGCCGATGGATCGAACGTGCGCTCACCACTCTCCGATGCGTACGCATCCGCGAGGAGAATGCCGATGGCTTCCGCCTTCGCCTTCGAAACATTGCTTGTCGTCGCTGGCATTACGGCGACGTCCGCCAGCGCCGGGCTGGACAAAGCGAGGATGACTACCCCGCTCGCTAGTGCCGGTCCCCCCACCATTCTTCCGACTCCCCTCGAGCACCAAGCCTTCGCATCAGTTGTCATGTCCCCGGCTTAGCACGGGGCGTGCCACTCATCTTGGCTCCTGCAGGGGGAGCGGCCATCTCGTGGGATTCGGGCTCAAATTCGCCATTTGGTGCGGAATGCTGCGGCGCCATTGCCTCTACCGCGCCTGTGAATGGTGGGCACACCGTGAACGCCGAGTCAGGGGTTGCGCCGATCGGCTATCGGTACAGAGCGGATCCTGTCCTCGACGCTTCCGTGGCGCGAAAGGCGCGGGGCCACTCGCGATCGGGCCCCAGCACGTGCCCGTCCGGAGCTGGGGCACAGGCGTTCGATGACAGCGCTTCCCCGTTTTGCCATCCGCAGAAGACTCTAGCACTTGGCGCACCGCGAACGCAGCAGCTAGCCTTCGCGAGTCGTGCCCCCTCCTTCCCTCTTCGGCCATCGCCCTTTCTGGGCGAAGCGCTTCGGTATCGCGCGCTTCTTACCTCGCTCCCGACGGGAGATGGACGTGCTCGGTTGGGAAGCTTGTGACGTAGTCCTGGTGACCGGCGACGCTTACGTCGACCATCCGAGCTTTGGCATGGCTATCATCGGCAGGCTTCTGGAGGATCAAGGTTTCCGGGTCGGGATCCTCGACCAACCTGATTGGCGCTCGCCCAGCGCTTTCCAGGCACTTGGCGAGCCGACTTTGTTCTTCGGAGTGAGCGCTGGAAACATGGATTCCCTGGTGAACCACTACACCAGCGAGAAGAAGCCTCGCAGCGACGACGCCTATACGGCGGGAGGCGTCCCTGGAAGGCGCCCCGATCGCGCTGCGATCGTGTACACGCAGCGGTGCCGTGAAGCGTTTCCGCGGGTGCCGATTGTACTTGGTGGGGTGGAAGCAAGTCTCCGGCGTCTGGCTCATTTCGACTACTGGTCGGACAGGGTGCGCCGCTCCGTCTTGATCGATTCGGGTGCCGATCTCCTCATCTACGGAAACGCAGAGCGGGCAGTCTGTGAGGTCGCTCATCGGATAGCCCGTGGCGAGCACCCCCGCGACATCCGGAACGTGCGCGGTACCGCGCTCCGCCGCGCCGTCGGGCAACGCGGTCCCGCCGACGCCGAGCCCGGAGAGTTCATCGTCGAGCACCTCGATCGGCTCGAAGCCAACAGCAGCACCGCCTTCTCTGAACCTCATGGGGATCCATATGCCTTTGGGCACCATCCTGCCGCGCCCGCTCTCGCCGGTGCGGAAGTGGGCTGTGGCGCCACCTCGGGCCCGACACCGGTCACGAAAGATCTCATCCAGCTGCGCCGCAAGCGCCGCGATCACCCGCGGGAAAAAACTATCCTCCGGCTTCCGTCGTGGTCGGAGGTGCGCGCAGATCGCGCACTCTACGCGCACGCATCGCGCATCTTCCACGTGGAATCGAACCCTCACAACGGCCGGTGTCTCGTGCAGGCGAATGGGGACGCCGACGTGTTTCTCAACCCCCCCGCCCTGCCTCTGTCTTCGGCGGAGATGGACTACGTCTACGAGCTACCCTACGCGAAGCTTCCACACCCGGACCACCAGTCCGCAAAGGTGCCTGCATATGAGATGATACGCTTCTCGATCACTATCATGCGAGGCTGCTTTGGGGGCTGCTCCTTCTGTTCAATCACCGAGCACGAGGGACGGATCATTCAGAGTCGCTCCGAGGAATCCATTCTGAGGGAGATTCGCGCATTGAGGGCCGTGCCCGGATTCACCGGGGCCGTCAGTGATCTGGGCGGACCAACCGCCAACATGTACCGCATGGCATGCAACGACCCAACGATCGAAGCGAAGTGTCGAAAGCCTTCCTGCGTCTATCCGAGCATCTGCGACAATCTCGTTACGAGCCACAAGCCGCTCATCGACCTTTATCGCAGGGCGCGCAGCATCGAGGGAATCAAGAAGATCGCAGTCGCTTCGGGTCTCCGCTACGATCTGGCGGTCCGGAGCCCCGAGTACATCAAGGAGCTGGTTACCCATCATGTGGGTGGGTACCTGAAGATCGCGCCGGAGCACGTCGCGCCCGGTCCACTCTCCAAGATGATGAAGCCCGGCATCGGCACGTATGATCGCTTCAAGGAGCTCTTCGATCGGTACTCGAAACAGGCAGGTAAGGAGCAGTACTTGATCCCTTACTTCATCGCCGCTCATCCCGGCACCACTGATGAGGACATGGTCGAGCTCGCCCTTTGGCTGAAAAAGAACGGCTACCGCGCGGACCAGGTACAGGCATTCCTTCCCTCACCGATGTCTAACGCCACCGCGATGTACTACTCGGGAAAGAATCCGCTAAAGCCCGTCAAGGCCGCTGCGGAGACGATCGTGACCGCCAAAAGTCCCGAACAAAGGCGGCTTCACAAGGCCTTTATCCGCTATCATGACGCGAAGAACTGGCCGCTGTTGCGGCGCGCGCTGCTGCGCATGGGGCGAGGGGATCTGATTGGTTCCGGAGCGGGGCAGCTGGTGCCGGAGGACTCGCGACGCTTCAACGGTTGCTCGCCTCTGGAGGGCGTGCCACGAAGGCGTTCGAAGCCCGCCTCGCGCCCCGAACGCCCAGCGCCCCTGCGCCGAAGGTAAAGCCGCGCGGCGAGCCCATCGTCAACGATCAGGGGCAGGCATCAATCTCCAACGCATCCAGGATGAGGTTTCTATCCTCGCCGCCCTGATAGTAGTCGTTATCAAACTCGATGGCGACCGTCCGCGCTCCCACGGGTGCATCGTAGTAGAACTCGAACAGCGCGTGCTCCTCGCTCGCGACCTCCACCTCACCGATCACTTGGTCGCCAACGCGAACCACCATGTGCGGGGCCACACCAGCGGCGGCCTCGCCGCGCGCCCAGACTCCGAGCACGGTGGCGCCGCCGTGGAACGAGTGCTCCACGGTCAAACTGCCATTCGACCAGAGGTTCCAACCATCCGACACGGGCCCGCCCGTCGATGCCGCCATGGACTCAGCTTCATAGATCGTCTTCGGCTCGTCGCATTGCGGCGGAGGATTCGGCTCCGCGTCAAGGAACTCGAGGTAGTTCAGGTTAGCGTAGCCGGAGTCGTAGACGATCCGCACTGCATGCGCTCCCGCTGACAGTGTCATAGGGACCTCAACGTCGAAGTACGTCTGCCAACCCGCCTGCGGAACCCCGAGAGATCCGCTCACGTCGACGCCGTCTACCTCCACGTGTACGATCACGTCCTCACGTTCCGTGGCGACCCGCAAGCGCAGGACATAGTCCGAGTCACTCGGGACCTGGACCGCGTACTCCGTCCACTCGCCCGCTGCGGTCCACCCGATATTACATCCTCCGTCCACATCGCCGGTCACCTGTGAGTCGACATCACCGGTGTCGCAAGCATCATCCCCCTCGTTGCCACTCGAGTCGTCGTAGGCGGCCGTAAAAGCTTCGGCCTCGATACGTGCAGGGAGCTGCACGGGATCGGGCCCGACGCTGGGATCGGCCTCCCTGAACTCGAGGTAGTTGAGATTGGTAAGCCCCGTGACGAAAACGACGCGCACCGTGTGCACACCTTCGGCCAAATCCAGCTCGAAGGAGACGTCGGAGTACGACTGCCAATCATCCATGGACGGAACATCCAAGCGCCCGCTGACATCCGTACCGTCGACCTCGACGCGCACAGCCTTGCCGTCCTCCGCTGTTGCAACCCGAAGAACGACGTCGAAGGTGGCGCGGGCCGCAACGTCTACCTCATACTCGACCCACTCACCCCTCGCCGTCCAGCCCACGTTGCAGCCACCGCCCTCATCCCCCGTGATCCCTACGTCCAGGTCGGAAGAGCCGCACTCGGCATCTCCGAGGTTGCCAGTTGTCGTGTCATCGTAAGCGGAAACGAACTCGGCTTCCACTCGCCCCGGGATGACGACAGGGGGTGGCGCTGGCTCCTCTCCACCTACCGGAGGAAGCGGCGGGTTGTCAGGCGGGATTGTCGACGGAAAAGTTCCCACGTTGGCCTCGTCCGTGAGAACGAGCACCGCCTTCCCGTCGATCGCCGCCGCATTACCGGAGACGTAGTCGTTGACCGCGTACTCGAACGTCCAGTTAGCAAACCACCAGCGTCCTGGGTTCAGGGTGTCGAACTCGTCGCGCCAGCGCGAAGTGAAGTCTCCACCGGCGGGACCCGCACCGGGTGTATAGGCAAATACCTCACAATACTCGATGAAGGCTGCGGCCGGGACGTAGCTCGCATCGAAAGGTCCCGACCAATCGAAGTCTCCTGCCCAAAGACTCAGCCGCAACTGCGCGGGCTCGGCCCGATCCGGATCGAGGAGCTTTGCGTACTCCACCGGGTCAGTTTCCGTGCGAACGAGGTGACCGTCGACGTAGAACGCAAGATAGTCCGGCGTCCATTCCATGCGGAAGGTGTAGTAGTTTTCCCACGCAGGGGTCGCCAGGGAGCGAGTCTCAACGTGCTCTGTGCGAGGATCTCCGGGGGTCATCACCTGGGATTGGTAGCGACCATCCGCACCGAAGATCTCGAAGTCCTGTTCCTGCCACTCGGTGCCAGACAGCTCAGAGCCGTCCTTCCACAGAAAGAAGGCCGTGATCATTCCGGATCCTTCAGCACCCCGTATCCGCGCCTCGAAGGCGCCGTACTTAAACGTCTCATGGGTGATTATCTCTGCACCCTTCCAAGGCTTAGCCTCGACTGCGCCACTCCAGAACGAGCTACCGCAGAGAGCGAGCACGAATACCAGAAGGACCCCTAGCCGGCACGATGGGTTCATGGGTTCATGAACTTGGGGTTGCATCAGTCCGCGTCAAGGCATCCACGGCAGCTATCGTCGAGCCGACATGAACCGCCCTCAATCGCCCCGACGCAGCCAAGTAACGCGCTCCGCAGCGGCAAAGACGCCACACTGTGCTCTTCTGCAGCAGCGGGCCCGAGCCCCCCCCGGATCGTTCTCGAAACAATTGCCGGAAGCCCCTTCGCAGCACACCTTCGCCTGGAACGCGAGACTGGCAACAGTGGAGCACGTTGATATATTTCCACCATGATGACTCATCTCGAGAAGACCATCTCGGCACCTCGCTCTCCCTTCCTGGTCTTCACTTCGGCTGGGGACCGCTCGAACGTGCACCTCTGGTGCAAGCGTCCTCGCGGCTATGACTTATGGGTTGTGTATTACGGAGATCGGACGTTCCAACACAGGCAGGACGCCGACTACTACCTGGAACGGGACGGAGCGAAGTTCGCAAACCTCCACCACTGCTACGAGCAGTTCCGGGACCTTCTGTCGCAGTACCGCGCCATTATGGTAATGGACGATGACGTTATCATCAGCCCGCGACACATCGAGAGACTGTTCCATCTTCGGGACGAGTACGACCTCTGGGTACTCCAACCTGCGTTCCGAGCGCGCGGAAAAATCAGCCACAGCATCACGCGCGTTTACCCCCTCTCGTTCTTCCGCCACGTCAACTTCGTGGAGACCACCTGCCCCTTGTTCCGTCGCGACAAGCTCGATGAGTTCATGCAGGTCTACGATCCATCCCTCGTCGCTTGGGGCGTAGATTGGTGGTACATGGCTGCGCTAGGGGACGTCCGGGGGCGGGCCGCTGTCGTTGACTCGATCTCCTGTGTCAATCCCCGCGACCAGGAGAAACCTGGCGGTGTGCGAGAGGTCAACCGACTCCACGTCGACGTGGAGAGCCGAAGCCACTGGGAGGCCGTGAAAGCGAGGCACCATATCGAGTTGGAGGAGCGCCTCATCGACTTCAAGACTGGGCCCTCGCGCATAGCGTGGAAGGAGCGCCTGCGTTCCTGGGCCACCTGGCAGCGAGATCGCCTCCACCTGCACCCCAGGGTCCCGGAGCCTCTGCGCAGCGTGCTCTAGAATGGCGAGGAGCCACACGCCCACGCACCAATGCGCCCACGCACCAATGCGCACCGGACCGTCGTTCGAGTTCCGTCGCGACGCGCCCGTAAGCCCTGCACTGGACGACGAAAGCCCTGGCGGTGACTTGCGTTGCCCTCAATACGCAATAGGAGTTACCAATTGGCATGAGCCGTGCGTCGGCTCTTTGCCCACGCGCTGCGGCTAGTCAATGCGCGACTTGGTGCTTAGGCCGGATGGAAGCCTTGTCACAACACAATCAGTACTGTGATTCACCTGCTAGCAACGCCTCGTTTCCTACAGCCTTCAGACGGCCCGATCGCGTGCGTTCGACACCGGCCATCACGCGAATCGCCGCGCTCTTCGCAGCTGCATGCCTCGTCCTTTCCCCTGGAGCAGCGCGGGCGGAGGGAGCGCCACCAGCAGGGGAGAAGGAGCCGACACGCAGCAAGCACGCGGAGTCGGACCACCACCGCTACCACTTCCAACGGAACGTGGCCTGCCCCTTCTGCTCCGTCGATGAGGTCCACTATCCGCGGGGACGCTATGGCCTTCACTGGCACGAGCACTGGAGCGAGGTGGGTCTTCGCGAATACCTGACTATCGGAGTCCTCGGCGCGGCAGCGTTGGGCATCGATCTTCTCGTCGACCCCGCCTCTGGGCCGCGCTGGCGGCGGCCAATCCTCCTCGATGACCCCATCCGGGACGGGCTGACGCTCGGCACTCCAGCGCGAAGGAAGAACGCCCAGGAGATCAGCGACGTCCTCATGTGGTACTCTGTCGCGCACGCGGTGGCCCTCGACAACCTGGCAATTGCGTGGGGAGTACGCCGGAGGCCCGGCGTAGCCTGGCAGATGCTCACCATCAATGCTCAGGCCTACGCTCTCACGTCTTTTCTCAACGTCTCCGTCAAGCGCCTCAGCAGCCGCGAGCGGCCATGGGTCGAGCGCTGCGTGGCGGGGACGACGGAGTTCGATTGCAGCGGCGGGGAGCGTTATCGCTCTTTCTACAGTGGCCATGCGGCACTGAGCGCGACGAGCGCCGGCCTCATCTGCGCCCACCATACTCAACTGGAGCTCTATGGCAATCCTGTCCTGGACACCTCGGCATGCGTCGCGGCGGTCCTCGGAACGGCGGCAACTGGCGCGCTGCGGGTGTCGTCGGAGAATCACTGGACATCGGACGTCCTGGTAGGCCATGCGATGGGCTACTTCTCCGGATACCTGGTCCCCACCTTGCTGTACTATCGCGAGTTCCGCGTGAGTCCCGAGCCCGCCGACACACACCTCGAGACGGCGGCACGCTCCATTACGTTCCTGCCGATGGCGACCAACGACACGATTCAACTCATGGCGTTCGGGTTATTCTAGGTAAGCGTTCAAAGGCATGACGAACCCCCGTGGAGCCTTCTGCGCTCCTGCCTGCATCGGCCAGTTGACGCGCGAGAGGATCTCCCTCATTTGTTCCCAATGGTGAGTCGCGTCAGCGTCGTGGCACGCATCGCTCTCGGGGCGCTGTTGGTAATCCTGGGACCGATCATCGGCTCGACGGCAACCGCCGTTGCAGCGACTGGCACTGGAACAACAGGAACACCTCAGCCCAGCAGGTCTGCCACCGCCGAACCGGCTCATCGCCTACAGTGGAACTATCCAGAGTTTCGAACCTGGGAGTACTTCGCAACAGGGGGCGTTTATGCGGTCTCCTTGGCATTCGAGCTCGCGGGCCCTTTCCCCGACGATCGGTGGAACGGTCCCATTCTGTTCGACTCCGCCGTCCGTAGGGCGGTCCGCTCTGACACGGAGGCGGGACGGACGCGCGCCGACCTCGTCAGTGACTTCTTCTGGCACGGCAACCAGTACTTCCCATGGTTGGATATGGTCATCACCCCACTGCTCACGGATGACTGGAACCTCGACGTTGCAGGCCAGGGCACCTTGCTGAATTGGCAGGCTGCCGCAGTCGGCTTCTTCGTCACGCGGGGCCTACACCGCGTCGTGGGCCGTGCTCGGCCCTCGAAGTACGGGTGCAGCGACGATCCGGATGCGGAGAACGCCTGTGCGGAGCGGCGCGGACCCTCATTCATCAGCGGACACACCTCCATGGGAGCGGTTGGAGCGGGCTTGACCTGCGCCCACCGCCTCCACCTGCCCCTCTATGGCGGAGGCTGGGCAGACTATGCCATCTGTGGCGTCGCAGCAACCACAGCGCTATCCGGCGGGTGTCCTCCGGATAGCGGCCGACAAACACTGGGCGTCGGATGTCATCGCTGGCGCCGTGCTGGGCGGAGCGATTGGGTACGGCATCCCCTGGCTGCTTCACTATGGGCAAGAGAAGCCAAGTGCCATCGGCCTGCATGGAAAGCAGGGGAGTATAGTTTTCGCACCCTGGGCGGCCTACGACGCCCTCGGCGTGCAGGTCCTCGGAGTTCAGTAACGGCTCCTCCTGCTCAGGGCAGCGCCGAAGCTACTGCTGCACGGGTACTCCGCGTCGACTGTTAGGATCACTCAGCGGCCCAGCACGGCCCTAAACGCTTCGATGAACGTCTTCATCTGCGGACGAGTGCCAACGCTCAGTCGGAAGCAGGCGTCCAGCATCGGCTTGCCTTGCATACTGCGGACCAGGACCCGACGCTGTCGCAGCGCCACTTCCACCTGGACGACGTCCAATCCGGGCCACACCAGGAGGAAGTTACCCCCTCCTGAGTAGACGCGCACCGACAACTCTCGCAAAGCATCCAGCGTCCAGGCCTTCGCAGCTGCCACCTCGGCGGAGTAGCGTTCCACGTACACCCAATCATCGAGGACGGCGTGTGCAGCAACCACGCCGAAGTGGTTGATGTCGTAGGGTCCAGTGACGCGCGCAAGTCGCTCGACGATAGGAGCTGGCCCGCAGGCAAAACCAACGCGCAGCGCGGCGAGCCCACACGATTTCGATAGGGAGCGAAGCGCAAGAACGTTAGGGAGATTGCGCGCCTGGGGCAGCACCGAAACGCCCGTGTAGGTCTCGTATATCTCGTCTACGACGAAGAGCACCTCTGGGTGCTCGGCCGCGAGGGCGAGGATCTCCCCGGCGCCGACCAACGTGCTGGTGGGGTTGTTTGGGTTGCAGATAAAGCAAAGGCGCGTCGGCGCATCCAAGGCCCGCCGGAGCCCCTGCCAAGGAAACGACAGATCCTCCGCGTAGGGGACGCCGACCAGAGTCATCCCAGCAATTTCGGCGCACGGACGATAATACCCGAACGTCGGTGACGTCGTGACGAAGCGCTCCGCGGGCTCTCCATACGCATCGAACACGGCACGGATCGCTGCATCCGAACCGTTGAAGAGCCCTACCTGCTCAGGTTCCAAACCCACGCGGGCGGCGTATCGAGCCCTCAGCTGGTCGTACTCGGGATACACGGCGTAGGCTTCGGGGGGAAGCGCACGGACAGCCTCGACGACCTTGGGGCTCGGGCCCACGGTATTCTCGTTGAAATCGAGTCGCAAGAACCCCCGCCTACCCTCCAGGGGCGCAACATAGGGGCTCAGGGACTCCACCGTCGGTTTCGCGCGCATGGCTACTCGATGAACCATGACGCGGAGAGCTGTCAAGCACCTCCGCTGCTTTGCGCGCTGGCCCGCGTGGCTCGCCCGCGATCTCCTCCCCAGTGGACCAGCGATGCACCAGCCGGGCGGGTAGGACCAGTAGTCCGTGGCTCCCGGAGTCGGGCCGGTCATCGCCTCGCGGCCTCCAAGCCTGCATCGATTCGGGTTCCACGCTACGATGCGCACGCAATGATTGAGGTCGATGGCCTAACGAAGCGCTACGGCGCTGTCACCGCGCTTCGCAATCTGAGCTTTCACGTCGCTCGCGGGAGCGTCGTGGGCTTCCTGGGGCCAAACGGCGCCGGCAAGACGACGGCCCTGCGCATCTTAGCGGGATTCATCGGGCCGACCCAGGGCAGCGCTCGCATCTCGGGCTTCGACGTCCAGAGGCAATCGCTCGCGGCACGGAAGCGCCTTGGATACATGCCGGAGTCTGCTCCTCTCTATCCCGAGATGCGGGTGCGCGAGTACCTGGCGTTTCGAGCGGAGCTGAAGGGTATTTCCCGGCAACGTCGGAAGAGCGCCGTCACCGACGTGCTGCGACAGGCCGTCATCGAGGAAGTCGCGGAGACCCCTATCCTCCATCTTTCGAAGGGCTTTCGGCAACGCGTAGCGCTCGCAGATGCATTGGTAGCGAACCCGCCTCTGCTTATCCTCGATGAACCCACTGCGGGTCTCGATCCCAATCAGATTCGCCAAGTGCGGCAGCTCATCGCAGAACTGGGCGGCGAGCGGACGGTGCTCCTCAGTACTCACGTTCTCAGTGAGGTGGAAGCGATCTGCCAGCGCGCCATCGTCATCCACCGTGGGCAGAAGGTCGCGGAAGGCACGCTCGATGAACTGCGGGACCTCCGCCAACCGGGCGGCCTCGAGCTCACGCTGAGTGATCCTGGGGGCGTCGCCGACGGGATTCTGGGGTCCATTCCCGAGGCAATGACCTGGAGCACCCGCCAGTCCCAGCAGGAACTGCAGGCAAGAATCCAGTGGCTCCGTACCACTGACACCGCGGCGGCAACGGAGAAGCTCTTCTTCGCTCTAGCCGCATCGGGTATCGGAGTGCGGCAGTGTCGGCCTCTCGTCGCCTCGCTGGACGAGGTTTTCGCCAGCTTGACGACTGAGGACGGAGACGCGCACCGACCGGTGGACGAACCATGAGAGGGCTCTGGGCCATCTACAAGCGCGAGATGCTCTCCCTCTGGGTCACCCCGCTCGCTTGGGTACTGCTGCTCGTTTTTCTCATCCTGCAGGGCGCAATCTATTATTCGATAGTGCTCCACTTTGCGACTCTTCCCGAAGTCACGGTGGACTTCGGCCCGCTACAGGCCTACTTCGGCCAGTCCATCTTCTTGCTCTTGACCTTGTTGCTCCTGTGCCCAGCGTTGACGATGCGGACGTTCGCCGAAGAGCGTCGAAGCGGAACCATCGAACCCTTGCTGACCGCTCCCACTTCCGCGGCCGGCGTGGTTTTGGGCAAGTACCTCGCCGTGCTCACGACATTTCTCTTAATGTGGACCCCTACCGTTCTATACGTCTTTATTCTGCGGGATACCGGGGTCGTCGACTGGGGAAGCGTTGGCGCAAGTTATCTTGCTGTCGCCCTCATCGGGGGTATGCATCTCGCCATCGGAGTGCTCGCTAGTGCGCTGTCACGCAGCCAGTTCGTGGCCCTGCTGTTGACTCTGTTAGTACTATTCGGGCTGTTCGTCCTCGGGCTAGGGCACCTCATCTACGACGAGGGTCCCATTCTGGCGATCTCGGAACACGTCTCGATGCAAGCGCAGCTCGATGAGTTCTCCCGGGGAATCGTCGACTCGCGGCGCCTGGTGTTCGACGCGAGCGCCACCCTCCTCTGCCTCTTCGTCGCGACTCGAGTCGTCGACTCCTGGAGATGGGGCGAATGAGAGGCCGCGTGACCACCGCGCGAGCATTGCTCCTCCGAGCGACCGTAGGGCGGAGTCTGCCCGTCGTGGGGGTCTTTGCTGCTGCCGTCCTCACCGCTGCAATCAACGTGGTTTCCGCTCGCCATCCGACGCGGTTCGACTGGACGAGCGACGCCTTGTACACCCTCTCCGCTGCGACACTCGACACGCTCGCCGGAATCACCGAACCTATTGACGTCACGGTCTTCCTCGGGCGAGCAAATCCCCTCCACGCCAGTACCGCCGAGATGTTGGAAGCATACCGCGCACGCGCGCCGCTGGTGAAGGTTCGCTACGTCGATCCCGACCGGGATCCAGGAGAGCTTCTGGCGTTGCAGACGCGGTACCGGATCGAGGCGGGACGGGCAGAGAACGGCCGCGTCGTTACGGATGCTATCATCATCATCGCGCGCGGCGAGCAGCGCTGGTTCATCACCCACGACGACGTGGTCTCGTACGACGAAGAAAGCGGGGAAGCATCCCCGCACCTCGAGCGCGCCCTGACGATCGGCTTGCGGCAGGTGCTCGTACCCACCCCTGTTACAGTGTGCTTCACGATCGGCCATGAGGAGATATCCATCGACGATGTCTCTCCCACCGGTCTCGCGGAGTTAGCGCGCCGTCTGGAGAAAGAGAACTACGCGGTCCGCGAGATAGACCTAGGTGGCAACGAGAATCCCGATCTCTCCCCGTGCTCGCTCACCGTGGTCGCGGCTCCCGACGTTCCTTTTTCGCCGGCCGCAGCCGAGCGAGTCGTGGCGCACTTCCGAGCTGGAGGCAACGTCCTCGTCCTAGCGAGCGCGGGACTCAGTGAGCGGCTGCGCGTCGAGGAGCGTGGCCTTGCTCGTATCACGGAGGCCGCGGGGATCGGCTTTGCTGGCGGGGTCGTGTTGGAGACGAATCCTGAAGCTCGCGTGCCCGAGGGCTTCGGGGAGACCTTCTTCGCAATGCCCCAGAATCACGCGGTGACTCGAGCCCTCTTTCGCCGCGGTCAACCCGAGCTGCAGGTGCTCGTCGCCTTGGCGCAGCCGCTTCGTGCCGTGGACGGCGAAACATTGCCTGAAGTACTCCTGGCGGCAACCTCGAGCGCAGCCACGGTCATCGACCTACGGGCGCTAGTGGATGGCACCGCCGGACGACCCGCCACCGGGACCCGTAGCGAGCCGACGCCACCAGCCGTTGCAATGGCAGCCGAGCGTGGCGCATCACCCCGGAACCAACCCAATGAGCCTGGCGCCAGGGTGGTCACACGCCGTAGGATGATCGTCGCTCCTGCAAGCATTGCCTTCGCTCGAAACTGGCGGGATCCGACTCTCCTGGGAACTCGCCGGTTCTTCGAAGGTGCGCTTTCGTGGCTCTCGGCTCGTTCGCTGCTGGTCGATGTGCCGAAGCGACAGAGCCACCCCGTCGGCTTGTCACTGAGTGAAGGGGACCTTGGCGAGGTCTGGCGCTACGTAATGCTCTACATGCCCGGCTCGACTGCCGTCTTGGCGGTGCTCATCCTTTGGCGGCGGCGCTCGAAAGCCCGGCGGGGCCTGGCGCACCGGCGCGGAGCGGGCTCATGACCACGCCCCTTGCCAATCAGGACCGCGATCGGCACGGCGAGAGAGCTAGCACCCGCCACGATCACCCTACCGCAGCGCCATCCGGTGGCTCGAGCGAATCTCGACCTCGCGAAGGGAGCTGGCGCTGGCGAGGATCCATCACGGACATCGTGCTCGTGGCGCTTGCTATTGGAGCCAGTGTCTGGGTCGCCTTCGATCTGACCAGACCAAGCGCTATCGAGTTGAGCCGACGCGAGGGCCTCCTTCTGCAAGCCTTGAGCCCCGAGGACATCCGTCGGCTGACCCTCCAGCACGCGGACACCCCGCCCTTCACGGTGACGCGCCACGGTGAAGAAGGGAGGACGGATTGGCGCTTCGGTGACGGAGGGGAACCCGCCGCAGACGAGGCCGTGGACGCCTGGCTCGCAGCACTGCGGCTGGCAGCACCGCGGCGCCGGGTGACCTCCGAAGCGACGGGAGCACCGCAGTACGGACTGGATTTGCCGCGAGCCGTCCTTGCCATTGAGGCTGGACCGATCAGCTACCGATTGGTCCTGGGAAATCGGGTACCGGGCGCCGACGAGCTCGAGTACGTTCAGGTCAGTGGTGATGGGATCCCCGACCCGGGTATCGTTGTCCTGGCCTCGGCGACAGCAGCTCAACTATTCCCGCAAAGACGTGCGCTGCTCTCTCGGCGACTCCTGGGTCCTCCTCCCAGCGAGTGGCAAACCGTCGTCATCCGCGATGGTGAAACCGAGCTCGGGCTCGAGCGGAAAGAGGATGGAGGCTTCGTCTTGGCCGGCCCTGATGGTGTACGGCTGGCTCGAGACGTTCAGCGTCGCCTCGAGCTGGCGCTTGTGCGCCTCGAAGCCCAGCCGCTGCTCGACTTCAGTGCAGCGCAGCGGGCCCAGCCCAGCGACTCACTCTCGGTGAGCATTGATGCTTCTGCCCCTGCAGCCACATGGCGGATTCGGCTAGGGGGAGCCTGTCCGGAGGGGCCCGGAACCGTGGCGCTGCGCCTCGCGCCGACAGAGCGGGCGGGGTGCGTTCCTTCGGACATCGTGGACCTGCTGCCGCGCTCCCTCGAAGATGCGGCGGACCGCAGACTATTCGCGGCTACGTTCGATCAGGTGGAGCGACTCGAGGTGGAGCATGAGGGGGAGCGCCTAGTCCTCGCACGCGACGAAACGGGGTTCCGGCTACTCTCTCCCGCGGAGCTGCCCGTCCCCTTGGAGCAAGGCAACGAGTTCCTACGCGAACTCACCGAGGCGGTGGGGGTCCTCGTAGAAGGTCGCGCTCCGACCAGCTCCAGCTCCCGGGTTTGGAGCGGTAAGGCGACGCTGAGCCTGACCAGAGTCGGCGACGAGCCCAGCCGTGAGATCATCCGTTTCAGCGAAATGGATACGGAGGGTCGGCGTCTTGTCGAGCGGGTCGCCGATGGACAGCGCTTGTGGCTGGCCGCACCGCAAGCGGCTCTCTTGTCCGATGGCACCCGGTCTCTGCTTCCGCTCGAGATCTTCTCCTTTGGCAAGGACGACGTCCGCCGCGTCTCGGTCACAGAAGGGGAGTTCCGGCAGGTCATCACCCGTGATCGACAGGGTGTGTTCTCGCTGCTCGAACCGTCTCACTTCGAGGTGAACCAAAGCGCGGCGGCGGCTATCTTCGATGCCGTCGCGTCGCTGACTGCGAAGCGTCGTCTCCCGTCAGGGAGGAGGAACCCCTCAGCGCTCACTCCACCCGTTCTCAAGCTCGAGATCCTCGTGGACGGCGAGGATGGCACGAGAGTGCAGGTTCTTCAGGTCGGACAGGCAACGCCGGAAGGCCACGTTGCCCATCTCCCGGGAACGGCGGAGCGGCTGCTGCTCCCCCACTACTCCATCGACGCTCTGCGGCGGCTGGCGATCGACGGCCTGGCCTTCGCGTGCGGTCCCGCCGAGCTGGCAAGCATTCGCCTCTCCACCCCCATCGACGAACTGCGGTTCTCCTCCACCGGCACTACCTTCGTTGCCACGAACCCAGACGCCGTGGCTGGGGATTGGGCGCTCGAGGAGGTGTTGAGCGGACTGGAACCACTTGGCATCGTTCACCTGGGTGCACCGCGTGCCTACGAAGGGGCTGCGGCTCCCGTTCTACGCGTAGGACGGACAGCGAGGCCTGGAGCGCCAGCAGCCTGCGGGCGGGAGCTGGTCGTTGGCACAGCCGATGCTTGGCGTGGTCACGCTATCCGCTACGCGTGGCTGGAAGGCCTCGACGCGGTCTTTGCATTGCCCCGCAGCAGAGTCGAACAGCTCCTCGGGCGTGAGGGGTGAGGCTCGGACGCTGGAAGTGGATCAGAACGTCGCGGCAGCACGGAAGCCCCACTCGAGGTTCCTTGCCTGATCCGGCTTGACACTGGGAGTCAGCGCCCACACGACGGCTCCGGTGGTCGCGACCGCCCCCAGAACGCCCGTCACCGCACTGATCGTTCCGTACGTCTGGTAGCGCTGGTTCGCTTCGCTGGAAGCGCGCTCGGTAACCGCTGCGTCAAATGCCTCCTTGGCATCCAAGGCGACGTAGCCGGTCACACCGGCAGCGAGTATCAGGGCCGCTCCAGCGACGCCGAGCACCACTGGTCCAGCACCGCCAGCCGCGCTCGTCGGACTCTTGTCCATGGTCGTTGGTCCCTCGATGAACTGCACCGGCTCGATGCCACGACTATCCGCAAACCCTTGATAGTAGCCACGGTCGTAGGCGAGCCTGAACAGCCCCTCCTCCCAAGGGTGGCGAGCTTCACCGCGACTGGCCAGAGACACCGCTTCGAAAGGGAGTGCATCCAGCGCCAGTGACTGGCTGCCGCTCGTGTCCAGAACTGTCTCCCCGTGCTTCCCTCGCAGTAATGCGCGCACTTCTGCAGGCAGAGCGAGGGAGACGTAGGACGTATTGATGTTGGCCTCGAGCCAGTAGAGGCCGTTGTCGAGCTGGACGGAGAGGCGCCCCATCTCTCGCGGGTCTCCTTGCAGCAAGACGGTGTCTGCCAGGGCGTCCAGGTCTACGAGCACCCGCTGTGCCCCTCCTGCCGGACGAGTCACGCGAACACGGGGCGCTCGGGGGTCAGGAATACCACGCGTCGCGGAAGAGACGAACGCTTCGATCTCACTGTACTCGACACGCCGATCGCCGTTGATGTCCGCGGCGCCCAAGAGCCCGCTCACTACCACGTGGGTGAACACTCCGGACTCGATCCGACTCCACTCGTAGGCTTCTTCGCTGGTGGAAGAGGCGACGAGCGCTCCGACGTTGGGGTACTGCGAGAGATCCAGTTTCGGAATTAGTTCACGCTCGGCAGCGCCCAAGGTTGCGAGCTCCCCGTTCCTCTCCTTGCTGAAAGCACCACGTGCTTCGAAAACCGTCTCGGCGCGGCAGGCGTCCACGATGAGGTTGACGGTGACGGGCGAGGGAATGCGAGGCAACAGCGAGCCGAAGAGGTACTCCCGCGTGATGCCCTCATCGAGCATTGTCAGAGCGTACCTACCGCTGGTGTCCTCCGCGCCATGGCCGCTATATGCTAGAAACAGGACTGGTCGGTCCCCCCTCGCCAGGTCGCGCTCCATCTTGCGACGAAACTGCGCAACGACCCGTTCGAGGTTCGAGCGCAGAGGCGGCTCACTACGAGCGGAAGCCTCTGGGAAGCGTCGCGCAGTCTCGGCGTCGAAGGTCGCTAGCAGCGCAACATCCCGTCCGGCCCTACGAAAGAGCTCGTAGTAGCGTGCAGCGTCGTCATCCGCGTAGCGAAGCGCCGCAAGCTCCGGGTGTCCGGCAGGACTGTGATTGTTGCCAATGACGATGGCGTAGTTCACGCGGGCCGCCTGTGCCGGGGCTGCCGCGAACGTGATGCCGAGCGCGAGCAGCAAA
Source organism: Pseudomonadota bacterium (assembly GCA_023398955.1). Taxonomy (GTDB): domain Bacteria; phylum Myxococcota_A; class Polyangia; order Polyangiales; family Polyangiaceae; genus JAEWRL01. Next base: position 23,334 of record JAEWRL010000092.1, on the reverse strand, counting down.
GCCGGTAGCCTCATTCGCGCTCCCTCACCGTGAGGCGGCGCTTCACGATGCGGACGGTGCCATCTCCCTTCAGGGTGGGCCCCATCGCACGCTTAATGTCCACGCGCGTCATTGGTACCCTGGTGAATAGTCCATACACCGTTAGGCTGCCGCCTGCTTCGTCGCCCAGAACAACCGCGGAATCGAGGACTGTCATGGCGTCGGAGCCCAGCTCCACGGCGCGCGCCGTCGGTCCCGGCTCTGGGAAATACCAGAAGACCGTCCCATCCTGCGCCTGCGCAAACGCAGAGAAATACCGCCAGTCATCGTCCCGCCTGACGGCGAACGTTAGCTTCGAGCCGCGCTCGCAGCGCTCGTGCCCCGCCAGCCCCACGCAGGCTAGCCGTAGACCCGGTCCGGGGACGCCGCCACGCGCGACGTACTCTTCACGCTCGTCCGCAGAGCGACCGGACGCGCCCGTCTGCGATAGCTGCTGAGCTCCGCCGTCGCGGCGATCCGGTGACTGAATCGGTTCGATCCCGACACGGACCACGAGTACGACGAGGGCGGCGGCCGCAACGGTCGAGAGCGCACCGAGAACCACGGGACGGGGAGCGAGAAACCGGTGCCACGATGGCACGCCAGTGCTCGTCGCATTCAGAATCTGCTCACGCAGCCGCTCCCGTTCGATGACGGACAGCTCGTTCCTGCCAGACAAGAGTCGAGCGAGCTGAGCATCGGAACAGGGGGGGATAGACTTCATGGGTGGAGCCACAGTGGCGCTAGTCAGTCATACGGTCACTTCGCGGGGCCGGGTCGGCAAATCCGTTCGACTCGCGTTCTCTCATCCCAGCAGCTCCTTCTGCAGATGCTTCCTGAGACCCGCCATCAGTCTACCCTCTAAGGTCCGCGCCCGGCGTCGGGTGATTCCCATCCGTTCGGCAACGTCGTTCTGCGACAATTCCTCGGCGAACCGCAGGTTGACGAACACCCTTGCTTCCTCATCCAGCTGGTCGATGTACTGGAGCGTGGACGATCGCTTCCGCTCCCAATCCAACTGCTCGTCCGGAGGCGGATTCCGCCCGTCTCCATGCACAGACCCGAGCCCCCGCGACTCTTGGCCAGCCGGTATGAGATTGGACTCCAGTTTGATCTCAGACCTGCGCTTTCGCTCCGCGTCAACCCGCTGATTCCGCGCGATTTGCAGCAGGAACGGACGGTACGGTCGGAGGCCATCGTAGGCAAGCCTGGCTCGTTCCGCGAATGCCTTGACGAAGACGTCCTGAACAGCGTCCTGTTGGGCCGCGGAATCCATGATTCCCGGTACATGAAAGGGCGGCGGACCCTTCAGCAAGAACCCGAGGCGCACGAGCTTGAATACGTCCGCGACGTAGAAATCGTAGACGGTTCCCAGGGCAGACCGGTCGCCACGGCGAAAAAGCCTGAGAAGGTCTGGCTTGCCCTCGAAGATGGTCACGGCGCGTGGAAGAACACTGAAATCGTTAGACTATCGGCACTCTGGCACAGCGCCAAAGACGCGCCAAGTGGCTCCCCACGGATCATTTGCGGGCCGCGGCTCTGAGTCGCAGGAGCAGGCAACGGAGCGGATTTCAGGGAAGCCAGGCACACTCCCCGTACTCCATGGGCCGGGAAATCGTGCCGCCCAGTTCGGCATCGTTCACCCCCTTCACCGGGCATCTGAAGGCCACCGGAAGAAGGTCGCTGGCGAATCCGATGGCGAACGAAACTGCGTTGCATCCGCGTGCGCCAACCTGAGAGCCTGTTCCATGTTGCATGTCCAGTGCGCTCGCCCAAGCCTTGAGAACCGGCTCCGCTCCGAACCGCGCCTGAAGGTCGGCGTTGATGCACGTTGGATGGGCAGAATCCGAGGTGGACGCTTCCGCTCCACCATCAGCGGATCCTGCGCCCGACTGCATCCCGGGACCTGCCCCGCCACCAGCAAGCTCGGCCGCCCTCTCCTCCTGAGGATTATCGACGACTGGCGTCGGTGGAGCACAGAACTTCCCTTCTCGCGCGTCTTTCAAAGCCTCTTCATAGGACTCGAGGTTCCGCGGCCACTCGTCCTCGAACCACACGCCGGAGAGCACCCCGCGGGTGATATGCACTATCTCCCCTTGGGCATTGGGCACGAGCTCGAAAGTGAGCACCGGGTTGCGGATGCGCAAGCGAATGGGCTCAAGCTCCCCTGTCGGTCCGCGGACGAAGAGCACGACGTTCATCGCCCGCGTCGCGAGATCCTTCTCGAGCCGCGCCACCACATGGTAGTTGCTGACATAGGCATCATCGTCCTGATAGCGTGGGGTCACGTCCGCGCTAAGGAAGCTGCGCCCCTCTGTGGTTGGAAGGAGACAGTATGGATGGCTGCTCGAACCGCCAGCCTCCGACTCCTCACAAAGGTCCGCGTAGAGCAATGAGACGGTTACCTGGCGATCGTGCACGGTCCCGCCATACTCGCTGATGGTAATCGCCATCTGTGAGGACTCGTCGCCCAGCCGTATCTCCGCCCTGTCTTCCGCGGGCAGATCGGCGCGTAGGGCGGCAAGGAAGTCACCAAGGAAGCTGTTGTCGACTCCTTCGGCCGCGTCTTGGGGAGGCTCCGTGCCCAGGACAGTCGACTCGCACGCCCCCGGATCCCAACGAGTGTCGGAATCAGCGACGTTGTCGATGGAGTCCGAACAATCCAGGTCGTACCCCGGTCGGCTCATGGAATCATTCGACTCCCTATCAACCCTATCGACGGTCTCCGTAATCATGAAACCATAATGTCCCGGGCGTAGCGGAACCCTTGACTCCGGATCGGCCCGCAGATGACAGGGCTGGCGGTAGACGTCGTCGCGAAAGCATTGATCGCAACAAAGCTCCGGCGGCATGCACTCCGAGTCGCAGCAGACATGAGTGCCGATGCAGTCCCCTTTATCGACACAACCGTTCTTCCCCGAACCGTCCAATGGCGCACAGCTCAAGGCTAATGCGCCGCCGATGATGTACCCAGCGCTCAGAAGTGGCCAGCCCCTGACGGCGCGGCGCGCCCTAGGGCAACGAAGCATGGGAGTCATTGTAGGTGGTCATGAAGGCGGGCACCAGACGTCCTCGGCAGGGCTCTGGCGCATCCACCCGGCGCAGCGGCCGTTCACCCGGACCGTGCCCGGCACCGCTTCGATCACGCAGACGGCGGCCTCCCTGGCTACTGGCAGCTCACTTCAATTCGGCAGCTCACCCAGCGGACGCTTGCTCCAGATGGCGTCCCAGTTTCTGCGATAACTATCCGACGCGATCTGCGCTGGTCCCTTGCGGGGGCTTCGTTCTGCCCCGGCAACGGCCTCAGGAGCGGGGACCTGCACCTCTACATCGCAGAGGAGCGGGAACTCCGGTCGCGGCTTCAGCTTCACCACCTCGCCATGAATCGGTTTGCCCGCTTCCAACGGGACGGCGGCGGCAAGCTGCAGCGTCTCGTCTCGCTTGCGGATGATCGACAAGGTGCGTCCGTCCGTGGAGACGCCGTGGATGAGGGCCACATCCTTGCTAGCCGGCCCCGAAACACTGCCCTCGCCGGCAGCCGAGTCCAGAGGAGCTTTGCCCGCCGGGGGAGATCGATGCTCGCTCGCCATTCGAGCCACTCTAGCACGCCCTCCGACAATCGGCGGGCCTGCCCTCCCCCAATTCAGAGGCCGATTGCGGACTTGAACACCCAGCCCTCGCTGCCCTTCGCATCGTACTTGACCCTGTACCAGTCTCCTTGCCGCGCCGTGACGACGACGTTGGTACCACTCAAGATCCTAGCGACGACCTCGCCGTCTTCGGGCTGTGCACGAATCAAGGCCACTTGCCATCCAACCGTCGCTCGGCCGCTAGCAGCCGTGGCAGAATCCGGTCCCTCTTCCGCCCTCCTGCCCGTCGTTCCCGCCTCAGCGGGGGCCAAGAAGTCGACGATGTAGAAGACGGTATAGGAGCTGTGCTCGTGCTCCACTCGGTCGAGCGATGCGCTCTCGAACTCCTTCTCGGCGCAAGCTGCGAGACGTTTCGCGAGAACCGACGACAAGGTGGTGCTTTTCCCTCGCAGAACGCGGGCCACGCGTCCTGCGCGAAAATCCGCCTCGAGCCCAAGACTGAGGGTTCCACGGGCATCCTCCGCCCCGCTACAATCGCGCAGCGCCTGAATACGAGGACCTGCTATCCCGTCCAGGTTCAGGGTGCCACAGTCGTTGCGCTCCTTGCCCTGCCGATCGCGGCAGCTCGTCACCTCCGCGCTCCGGACGATGATGCGGCTCCCACCCTGTGGTTTGGAGTCGGAGGCTGGCTGCGGCGCTTTCTTCACCAGCGAAGGACCAGCCGAGGCGCGGGCTTCGGTCTTCGGTGGGGCAGCTGAAGCGGATTCGTGGCCACCATCCTCGGACGGAGGACGTGGCACGAGCTGAACACCCGCCAGCCGCGGCCAAAGCACCCCAATCGCAAAACCCACGAAGGCGATGATTCCAATGCGCCTGAATCGCGGCGTATCGGCGCTGGCCGCGGGCACCTCGATGGTCAGGCCCTCCTTCTTGCGGGGAAAATTCAATCCCTTCATCGGATCATGGCAAACGGAACTAGAGCGTTTGCTCCCTGCCATTACCACGCCGGCGCGCACGAGGGGAAAAAGCGAGAGTAACGGCCCGCCGGTCCAGTCGTATGGAGACCTCTGCGCGGGCGCCAGCTTGGAACGACCTCGGAGAGCAGTAGGTTCCTCTGCAACACAGCGAGCTGACCAAAAGGCATCACAGTGAGCGAACCAAGAGCTCTTGAACGGGGCCGCGCTTCTCGGGGTTGGAGTTGATGCTGCGGGATGCGAACACCTTTTCGACCTTCAAGCCTCTATACAGCCGCTGAGTCTGCTCGGTGTCCGAGTTCGATAGCAACGCCAAGACTCGACGTTGTCCGAGCTCTCTCAGTGCCTCCGCGAGACGTTTGTGTTCTGCCTCGCGGAAAGGGTGGTGGTCGTAGTCGGCAAACCGCGCGGTGCTCGAAACCGGCAAGTAAGGTGGATCCAGATAGACCGCATCCCCAGGTCTTGCTTGACGGCAGACCGCCTCGAAATCCGCCTCGCGTATCTCGGCGCACTGCAGCACCCTCGAGGCCGCTCGCAGGTTCGGCTCATCGCAGATCCGCGGGTTCTTGTACCGGCCAAAGGGGACGTTGAACTGGCCAGAGCGATTGACCCGGTAGAGACCATTGTAACCGGTCTTGTTGAGATAAATGACGCGCGCCGCTCGCTGAATCAAAGAGCGTGGCTTCTGGGCGCGGACTCTATAGAATTCTTCTTCATCGTAGCGGTAGCGCTTCAGGGCGGCGATGACGCCCTCTACGTCGTCTCGAACCCCGCGGTAGACGGTTATCAGGTCGTCGTTGACATCGGATAGCACCGCGCGAGAGACGCGACCCTCGGCGGCAAGTGCAAAGAATACGGCGCCGCCACCTAGAAAGGGCTCGTAGTAGGTCTTGATGCGCCCGGGTAGGCGCCCGAGGATCTCACCGAGCAACTGCCTTTTGCCGCCAGCCCACTTGAGAAATGGCCGAGCGACCAGATAGCGGTTCATCCGACAGGGGATAGCGGCTCGGTTCTCCGGCGTCCAGATGATGGCGTGGCCAATCCCAAGCGCTTGATCATCTTCTGCAAACCGAAACGTGAAAGGCCCAGCAGCTCGGCGGCTCGGGTCTGATTCCCGGAGGTTCGTGTCAGCGCGCTCTTGACCAGCTCTCGCTCCAAGGCATCGACCCGCATCCGGACGTTCAGCCCATAGGATCCTTTCGAGCCTTCCCCGGAGTCCCGAAGGGCAGCTGAGAAGTGCTCGGGCTGGATCACGTCGTCCGCGAGCACGAGGGCCCGACGCACCTCGTTCTCCAGCTGGCGCACATTCCCCGGCCACGCGAAGGACTCGAGAAGCTCGAAGGCAGCCCTGGAGATTCGCGGTACGTGCTCGGGCGCGTGACGTTGGATGAAGTGTCGTGCGAGGAGAGGAACATCGCCTTTCCGCTCGCGCAGCGGAGGCACTCGAACACTGATGACGTCGAGCCGGTAGAACAAGTCCTCCCGGAACTTGCCCTCCTGGACGAGCTCTCGAAGGTTGCGATGCGTGGCCGCAATCACTCGCACGTCCACGTGACTCTCCCGCTCCGCTCCCAGCGGTCGAAAGGTGCCCTCCTCGAGTACTCTGAGCAGCCGCGTCTGCATTCCGAGGCTCATCTCGGCGATCTCATCGAGGAACAGCGTCCCATGGTCCGCTACCTCGAAGAGCCCTGCCCGCGACCGCGACGCACCGGTGAACGCGCCGCGCACGTGGCCGAAGAGGGCCGATTCCAGCAACGTCTCAGGAATCGCTCCGCAATTCTCACCAACGAAGGGGTGGTCGCGTCGGGGACCATTATCATGTATCGCGCGGGCGATCAGTTCCTTGCCGCTGCCTGACTCTCCTAACAACATGACGGGAACATCGGCCATTGTAACACGATCCACCACCCGGAGCATCGCACGCAGCGGCTCGCTCTGACCCACGATTTGCTCGTACGGGAACCGCGTCTCCCGCGCATGTCGCTGACGCGCCAGCTCGCGCTCCGCGCGATCGAGATCCGCTTCACTTCGCGCCAACATGATTTCCACCTTCGCCTCAGCGCGTTTCGCACGACGCGCCGAGCGACGAAGGAGGAGCTGATCCCTAGCGTCGGCGATGGCGACGGCTGCCAGAGAAGCAACGAGACGCACCCAGGCGAGCTCTCGGGGCCCAAAGGCACCGCGACGAACGCGGTCGTCTAGATATACGACGCCAAGCGCTTCCCCTCGAGCGATCAACGGAACGGCTAGTACGCTGCGAAGCTGCAGAGCGTGCACGCTCTCATGAAGGTCCGGCAGCTCCCCAGCCGCGTCGACGGCGACAATCGGCTCGCCTTCAGCCAAGGCCCGCTCGGCCAAGGAGTAGCTGAGCTCACGCTGCGGACCCGCTATGTCCTTCCGCGCAAGGTTTCGGGCAGCGCGCGGAACGAGCCTACCGCCAGGAGCCCTCACCAGCAGCAAGCCTCGCTCGACGCCGGTCCAAAGGACCAAGGCATCAAGCACCTGATCTAGTAGCGGCCTCAGCCGCTCGCGCTGACTGAGCGCGCGCAGGAGTGTCTCGACTTCCGAAAGCTGCTCTGGAGCCCAGCTCTCGGGTCGGGGAGCGTGCAGGCCGCGTATCCATGTAGAGGCGTTGAGGGCGCCGCGGAGAGCGGCAGGCACCCTTCCTAACAGCTCTCTCGCGTCGTTGGTCGCCGCGGCAAGCAGCCGCCGCGCGTGGTCCCCGCTGCTAACTCGCGCCGCTAGCTCAGCGCCAGCAGCAAGGGCGGGCCCTCGCACCGCTGGAGGTGCCGTGCGCCCTGCCCAAACAATCAACTCTTCAATGACGATCCGATCTGCATCGTTGGGCGCCGTCTGCAACGCGCGCTCGGCTCGCGTTCGCCACCAGTCCAGGCGCGCTTCGGGCGCGAACTCGGTGCCAGCCGCGTCGCGATCTCCCTTGGGAATGTCCACTTGCGCGCCGCAAGCGTGGAGGCGCGCCGCTACGTGCAGCCCATCGGCAGGGCATTCCGCGAGGAGTGCCCGCGCGCGCTCTGCATGATCGAGAGCGTCCGCCTCGTGCTTCGGAAGAGCGTCACAAAGGGCGAGATGAACGAACCCTCGACAGCGAACGTCACCTGCCTTGCGCGCGCGCTCCAGGGCTGCGCCTGCTGCTTCTCGGGCCTCGGTAAGGGCGCCGATCTGGGAGAAGACCACCGTGCGAGTCAACGCTGCCCGACCGGCCTCCTGAAGGCGCCCCAGGGACTCGAAGAGCAACTCTGCCCTTTCCGCTGCGGCGATTGCTTCCCCGAGCCTTCCAATCCCCGCACCCGCGGCGGCTTCCCCGGTTCGGTAGGTCGCTTCCTCGAGAACGGCCCCCGCGCGGGCAGCGTGCTCACTCGCTAGCCGAAAGGCTTCGAAGGCAACCTCGTGTTCTCCGCGAGCGTGCGCCAGCATGCCCCGAATGCTGGCAAAGCGTGCCCTTTCCTCTTCGTCGAGTGGAGCCACCGCGCTCGCTGCCAGCGTCGCTTCCACGCCTTCGAGCTCACCACATGCGAGTTCGAGGAGCGCCTTGACCTCGAGACAAGCCGGGTTGTCGGCGGCACCATCCAAGTGCCCTCGTGCCGCGTCGAATGCCCCGCGGTCGAGCGCCATGCGTGCCAATACTGCGGCGCGTTTGGCACGGACCTCGTCGTCTGCTTCCGCCGCGCTGGGAACCGACTCGAGAAGAGCCCCGGCAGCATCGTGTGCACCAATCCGGCGGAGCAGCTCGGCTTTCTCCACGCGCGCTCGGTACTCTTGCAGATAGCTCAACACAGAAAGCGCGCGAGCCACTTCGCCCCGCAGCCGCAAGGCACGTGCCAGGATCAGCACCGAAGCGGCCTCGGCTTCACCAGCGACGACAGATGCCTCTGCTTCGTCCAACACCTGGGGATCGACGGGCACGCGCGACAGCAGTACGGCGAGCTCCACCGCATTGTGGCGCCGGGCCACACACGGCCGGCGCATATGGTCCTGAATGTCGGTGAGCACGAGCGATCGCGGCTCGTGCCGCGCAACGGCGGCCTCCAGCCGACTGTTGAGCTCACCGTCACTGCGAGCCATGGAGGGCCACGCTGCGGCTTGGGCACCGATCAGGTGAACCAGCCATCGCGAGCGGCCAAGTGGCCCTAGATCAGCCATCACGGCGCCTTCGGAAGGGCGCAGCTGACCTCGGAGTCCAACGGTCTTCTGCGCCAACGCGACAGCTGCCTCGAGCCAGGACCCCGGCGTGCCGTCAACGGTGATGCGGGGTTCGGCGTGCTGCGCCGCACGCAGCAGCTCGTCGCGCCGAACTGCGAGATAACTTCGGCGCACCGAAGCGCGCCGAGCTTCCATTTCCTCCGCCTCGCTGTCGAAGGGGCGCCCAGCGAAGCGAACTGCGGTTCGGTTCACCCAGCCCGCTGTTGGCCGTGCCGCTGGCTCGTGTGCGAGTAGCGGTCGAGCAAGAGATTCGACCGCGGTGGGCAGCACATGGGAGAGGGCGCTCTTCGGGTCAGACGCCTCGGCAACTCGCGCACTGGCGATCTCAGCGAGCACCACACCCAGCGCGTAGAGGTCCCGAGAGCGCCCGCCTCCTGCCACATCGTGCCGGAAGACCTCCGGCGCTAGGTAGCGTAGGGTGCCACCTCGCGGGGTGCTCGCGTCCACGGCGTCACTCAGCCCAAAATCCACGAGCCTCGCGCGCCACGTTCCGCCAGCGGCCTCCTCGACGACGATATTTTGGGGCTTGACGTCCCCATGAGTACTCCCGCTGTGATGAAGGGCCTGCAGGGCTGCGCCAATGTCACGGGCAACGGCCATGGCAAGGGCCTCGCGAACTTCAGAGGGAAGGGCGCGCGGCTGCACGCTCGTTCCAGGGATCCATTCGAGCGCTACGTATGCCCGTCCGGGATGCTGGGAGTCGCGCTCCGCGAGCCGGCCAAGGTCAAGCACTCGAGGCAGGTAGGGCGATTCGACGAAAAGCAGGCGCTCGGCTTCCGTCGCGAGCCGCGTCGCATCTTCGGACCGTTTCGCAATCTTCAGAGCTGCCGTGAGCCCGTCCTGCGAGTGCGCAAGCCATACCTCGGCCGTCGCGCCAATCCCGACCTGCCGTATCCGTGTCCATTCGCGGGCCGCCAACTCTGTTGCCATTGTTGCCCTCGGGAACTCAGGAAAAATGCCCGGCGGATTGAGAATAGCCCTGTCAACTAAAGTGGCAATGCTGACCAACGCGGAACCCCGCCTTTCCCTACGAGCACACACAGAATCGATGGAGCGGCTTCACGGCCGCAGCGGTCGCTGGATTGCCACGCCGACGAAGCTCTCCTGACGCGGCGGTCTCGAGTTCTTGCCGCCTGCGGCATTTGCCTGCGGAGAGACGACACGGCTGTGAAGCGGCTCGCAGCCACCTCTTGGCTGCAACACCTACGTGGACGTGGCTGATGGATGTAGCTCACGAAATTCGCTCGCCTTGGGCGGCACCTCGCCAGCGCCCCACATGCGTGCCCCCCTTCGAGCGAAAAACGAGACACCGAGGCGGCAGCTCAGGCCGGCTCGAGCCCTCCATCTGGTATCCACGCGTGCGCCCCCTCGGCTGCCCGCGTCAGGAGTGAGTGGTGCGCAGCCCCGTCGATGCAACGGCCCCCCAACCGTTGAAACCGCTCAGCTCTCGGAATAGAGGCTGAGTTGCTCGTGGACGATGTGTTCGGAAACACCCGTCCGGATGTGCTCTCTCAGGCAATCAGCCAACGTAATGAGCAGATCATCGATGCCCTTGTCCTCGATGATCTTGGACAACAACAGCCGCGCCTCACGGCTATCGTCCTCCCTGAGAAACTCCCGCACCTTTTCTACGGAAATGTCCCCCTGGAAATCCAGGTACATGTTCTCAATGAGGTAACGGACGAGCTCCTTCACCGGGTGCCTCCTCGCTGCGCGACGGGTACTCCGACGGCCGCATTTCGCTATACCCGTCCACGGGACGAAGGTGCAAGCGGAATGCAGAAAAAAAACGACATGTTAGGCGAGCTTGACGGAGTTCGAGAGCACAGCCGGCGCCCCATCGAGCGACCGGTCGCCTCAGCCGGTCTCGCTCAGCGGAGATGTCGCCTGCCCCTCTGCCGCGGCGTGGGCAACGCGGCATGCTGGAGACCTGACCATCCTGACGACGGTGACCCAACTGGGCGCAGGCTTCGCCCCCGCCCCCGCCCCCGCTGCTCCTGCCTTCAGCGGAAACCTTCGTTGGACGGCTAGCGTCCGAGCGCCTCGGCACGGTTGACTATCCGCGGGGTCAGGAAGATCACGAGCTCGCTGCGTTGATCACTGGCACGACGGCGCTGGAAAAGCAGACCCAGCAGGGGGATGTCGCCGAAGAAGGGCACCTGATCCAAGCTGCGCCCGGTGTTACGGGAGAAAATCCCACCAATTACGGCCGTGTGGCCGTCCATCACCAGAAGCTCGGTCTCGGCTTCCCGCTTGAGAATGGTCGGCTCCCCGGTGGCAGACGTCTGATTGAAGTCTGGCTCGTCCCTATTAATCTTGACCTGCATCGAGATGCTGCCCTCGGCGGTCACATGCGGTTGCACGAGCAGCTGCAGCTTGGCTTCCTGAAAGGTCGTTTGGACCCCGTTCGCGCTGATCTGCGAATAGGGCAGCAGTGTTCCTTGGGAGATTCGCGCCGTTCGGTTGTCGAGGGTCAGGACACGCGGACTGCTGATGATGCGCAACATGCCCGAGGTCTCGGCGGCAGACAAGCGCAGAGCTAGATTGATCGTGTTGTCGATCGAGCCAAGACTCATCCCGATGGCCCCACCCTGTCCAGTGCCGACGGCAGCTGGGAGGTTGACGGCGAAGTTCGGGTTCTCGACGGTCTGGCTGAATGGGCTCAGCCCGGCCGTCGGCGTGGCGCCATCCGTAGCGCCACCTGCCACACCGACCGAGTTTGGAAAGGCAAGGCCCGTGGGATTGCCGGTAACGGGCGAGAAGGTCGCATCGCCACCCCACTGAATGCCGACGTCTCTGAGGTACCGGCTAGTGGCTTCCACGATACGTGCTTCCACCAGGACCTGGGGAGTCTGAGTATCCAGAGCACGAATCAGCTCCTCGATCTGATCCAAATTGCCAGCCAGATCGCGCGCGAGGATCACATTCGTTCGGGGTTCGACGGATACCGTACCACGGGACGACAAGAGCTCCCGCGCTCTTGGCTGCAAGGCCGCTGCGCTGGCATAGCTAACCGGGATGAGTCGCGTCTCAAGCGGAGCCATCTCGACCTCCGACTTGAGTCGCGCCACTTCGAGCTCCCGCTCCTTCGCCAGTACCTCCAGCGGCGCCACCCGGATCAAGTTGCCGCGCTGTTCCTTCCCCAGGCCCTTGGTTTGCAGTATGACGTCAAGCGCCTGCATCCAGGGGACGTTGCGCATCCTCAGCGTCACTGTCCCCTTCACGTTGTCGGACGTGATGATGTTCACCCGGCCGATCTCGGCGAGCAGGCGCAAGACGTTGTGGATGTCCGAATCCTTCAGATCGAGGTCGACGCGCCCTCCGGCGTAGCGCTGGTCCTGCCCGAGCAGGGTTGGAGTGAACGCCCCGGCTTCCGCCGCATCGCTCATCCGTTCCACGACATCGTTGAATTCCAATACCTCATCGGATGAGGGCGCATCGGCTGCCTCTGGAAGCCGTTCGACAGCCACCGTGCGCGTGCGACGGGCCACGCCACCATCAGGGGCTCGGCCCGAAACCATCGACGGGATACCACCCACCTCGTAGAACTCCCACGCGAGGGAGCTCCCGTTCGTCGAAATGACGTGCTCGCTGCCCTCGCGGTGGTCGACTTCTACGATCACGTGACCCGAGGACCGAGGATCACCATACGTCGTGATCCTGCGCACTTGCCCCGCGAAGGCGCTAACATCGAGGATCCGCTCGAGCTCCCGCGGGACAGTAGTGCCCGCCATCCGCAGGACCGAACGCGTCCTGCTCTCCTCGATGATTTCGAACCTCGGAATCGTTGAGAGCTGCACGACGATGCGCTCGGACGAACGCTCGTGCTTGTATCCCACGTCGGCAACACGGCTCAGTTGACGAGTCGCCTTGGCTTTCGCGAGCGGCTTCTTGGCCAAGCCAACCGTCTCAGGTGCCACCTTCACGATCAGCCGGTTCCCTTCGACTTCGACGGAGTAGGCGCAGGGCTCGGCGAATGTGACGAAGAGCCTGGTGGTGCTGCCCGACGCGGATCGGTACGTCTGTGCAAGAACGCCCTCCACTGCACCGGTGCGCTCCGTAATGGCTTCTGGAGCGCCACTCAGCTCGGAATCCGGCACGTCGACCACGAGGCGTAGGGCTTCCCGCTCGAGCCGAGCCGAGAACGTGGGGGTCGAGCTGAACTCGACGACAACCCTTGTCGTCTTCTGTTCTTCGACGACGTGGATGTCAGTTGCTCGATGGATTCCAGGCGTGTTCGGTGCAGCGGATACCACCGCGGGATAGCCGGCCGCGATCGCCACGATGACCCCACAATTTGCGACTAATCGAGAGGGCATCCATCTCATTTGCAAAGCTCCGTTCGTTGCCCCGTTTCCGCATGCTTGAACCGGAGGTCACGACCGCTAGAGTGCGAGGGTACCTGCAGCGATGAGCAGGCACCAACAAATGCGCGAAGACTCTCGTCGACCGAAGTAGTGGCACCGCCGGGCGAACAGTCCGGGCTCCTCATCCAACCAATCACGCGCCGGACCGTATCACCGTTCGGCGGAAAAACGTAGCCAAAGCTCGGTCCGGGAGAGATGCGGAGGACGCGGTGAGAGGCGCCGCGCCGCCGTGTCTCGCGTTGTTTGCTCGCCGATAGACAAGTGCGAGGAAGACGAGGCAACGCCAGCGCCAGGCCACCTGGTCCCTGACCACCTAGTCTAGTTCCTCGGTCTCTCCGGCCGGATGGAGGGACACCACCTTTGTCGCGCTCGGAACATCCGGGTTGTTCGGATCCTCCCGAACAAACACGACGTCGGAGGCGCGAATCTGGTCGACCCGCCAGTGCGCTTCGATGATGGCGCCGGACTGCCCGTCGGTGGCAAAGGTCTCTGGACGGCCCACGAACTGCCCGCGACGGACGGTGTGCCCCTTGCCCTTTCGGTCGACGAACATGGCGCGGGAGGGGTTCGCACCGAGAACGATGGCCGTCAGCCTCAAGTCCTCGAGCGCATGGTTCGGAAGAACTACGTCCAGCTGGGAGGGTATCCTGCGCTGTGCCTCCTCGGTCACAGCCTCTTCAAAGGGCCGGAACGGATCACGGCTGCGCTCACTCTCCCCGAAGTCGAGCTCCGCGAAGTCCACCGGCGGGAGGCCACCTTCCGGCAGGTCGCTCTCCGCCACCTCGCCGCGTGACGCTCCCCGCTGGGCAGCCTTCCCTTTGGCGGCCGCTGGAGCGTTGGCACCGGTGATCACTTTGTCCTCTCCGCACCCCACCACGACGGCACCAACCGCTACACACACCAAGACTGCGATACCTTTCATCGAGCAACTACCTCCCACCGCGCTTGTCCGGGCGCTTCTTCTTTGCCTCGGAGCTCGAGTCGAGGGCGCGGAACGCGGTTGCCATCACCGTTGCTCGGACTGCCACGTCCGCGCCGTCGGTGTTGGGGTCCTTGATGGAGATGTCTTCCATGTTGATGATCCGGGGCAGCTGCCCGACCCCATAGAAGAACTTCGCGACCTGGTGATACCGACCAGTTAACGTCAGCTGCATTGGCACTGTCGCGTAGAACTCCTTGACGACCTCCGGACGTGGGGACCACGCAACCAGGCCGACCCCACTCACATTGGCGACCGACTGAATGGCACCGAGGAATGACGGATACTCGCTCTCGCTGGGTAGCACCTTCTTCAGCTCCGACTGCCTCTGCTGGCGCTCGGTGAGCTCGGTGAGATCCTTCTGGTACTCAAACTCCAACCGACGCGCCTGCGCCAAATCTTGCCTCAGTCTTTGCTCCTTCTGCCGAGCCGCTTCGATGCTATCGGCGATGTCTCCGAAGAATAGGAAGAAGTATGCGAGCGCGACCAACGAAGCCATCGCCAGCGCGGCAATGACCTTGGCAGCAAGGGGCAGGTTCGACAGATTCGCGCGTTTGGCCATCAGCGTCCTCGTAGCGGCGATGAGCTAGTATCGAACCTTGGCCCTGAGCTGGAACCTGACCAAGGGCAGCCCACCCGCGCCTCGCTCCTTGCCGCCGGGCAGCAAGGCCACGTCGTAGAAATAGGCAGATAAACTCATGCGGCGCGCGAGCTCACTGACGTCCTCCCCATCCCGGGCTACGCCCGCCAGTTCGACGGAGCGCCCCTTCTCCTCGAAGGAGGTCAGCCACAAGCGGCGAGCGTCCCAATTCTGATTGTAAACCGCAAGGGGATTCTGGCGCCGCAGTTCGTCCAGGCGCTCGGGAGAGATCGTCGGCCCACGCCCAGGTGTGAGGAGCCGAGCCAACTCGAGCATCATCGCACTAGGACCCGTGCGAGCGGTCTCCAGGGAACTGATGGCCTCCTCCAGCTTTCTCAGCTCCGCCAGCTGCTCCCGTATTTCGCCGTGATTCGCGACTGCCTTCTTCGACTGCACAATCTGATTCGACAGCTCCGAGTTTCTATCATTCTGAGCCTTCAGCTCCTCGGTCTTCATGGCGTGGAGCACCACGAAGCCCGCGACCTCCACAAGAATGACGAGCATGACGACGACGAGCCAGAGCTGGCTACCCTCAGTACGCTCGACGCGCCGCTTCTGGGGCAGCAGATTGACTCGGATCACGACCGTTCCTCCCTCTCCTTACGCAGACAGAGACCCAGCGCTACCGCGAGTTGTGGAGCCCGCGCCGCCAACAGGGCTGGATTCACGTGCTTCGTATCCACCGTGAATCGTTCCGTGGGGTTCCAGACCTCCACGCCAATCCGAGCGCGCCGCTCGATTGCAGTGTTTAGTGCATGTAAGTTCGCAGTACCACCGGTCAGATAGATCCGCGATATCTCGCCTTCTCCGCTTGTAGCCATGAAGAAATCGAGACTCCGCTGGATTTCCGCGGCGATCGACTCACAGGCAGAGCCGATGATGCCAACGACCTGCTGCGGCACGATTCCCGGGTCCTGTCCTGGTTCTGCAAGACCACCGCATTTGTACACTTCTGCCTGTTCAAAGGGCAGGCCGAGCTGCTTCTGAATCTCTTCGGTGATGCTGTTACCACCAGTGGCGATTTCCCGGGTAAACGCGCTTACCCCGCCGGAGACCACGTTCAAGGAGCAGAGGCCAGCGCCCACGTTCAACAGCGCAATCGTTCGGTCCTGGGGGAGACCGCGACTGAACTCGTAAATATTCTGAATCGTGAACGCGTCGATGTCGCAGACGATGGGCCTCAGCTTGGCATCACGCGCCAATTGTGCGTAATCGTCGATCTGGTCGCGTTTGGCTGCGACCAGCAGCAGGTCCATCTGGCTGGCATCCGGGCGCCGGCGCAAGACCTGGTAATCGACCTGCACGTCCTTGATGTCGAATGGGATGTGCTGCTCCGCCTCCCACTGGATTTGCTCGTGGAGCTCGGCCGCAGTCATCATTGGAACGGTGATCTTGCGAATGATCACCGTTTGGCCGGAGACGCTGAGCGCGACCTCACGCTGCCGGACCTGCGTCTCCTTCATGAGTCGAGCCAGGGTCTCAACGACAGCACCCGCGTCCATGACTTGCCCGTCCACGATCGTTTGGGGCGGCAAAGGTGAGTAACCGAACCGGACGAGTTGGTGCCCTCGCCGGCTCTCCTTCACCTGGCAGACCTTGATCGAGCTCGAGCCGATATCGACTCCGACCAGGTTTTTTCCTTCGCCCATCTTTCCTCGTGGTCGCGCGGAGCAGAGTCCGCTCCGCCACTGTCGCACTCGCCGCTACAATGCGGCAAAAAAACGGTGGGATGGGGCGTGGGCGGCCGTACCCGGCCAGCTGGTCCAAAGAGAAGGACGGCGAACTCTCAGGAGCGTCGTGAACGGCTGGCGGTTGGGGGGCTAAAGGTCGTGCTTTCGGTTCCCGTAATGGGAGGTGTAAGGCTGGCAATTGCCTGACGCCCGTCGACGCGATGACACGTGAGCTTCCGCCTTCCCAACGGGAGGCGACGTAGAGCGTCCACATCGCTCGCCCAGCCAGGGTCGCACAGGACCCATCATCTAAGCTCGCGTAATCGCGAGGAATAGATGGGGGTTTCCCAGTTCGAGGCGTTGCCCGGGTCGCGCGATACCCGCGCCGCAGCCCATACATGGTCAGCTGAGCAGCTGCCCCGCAACTCTCGAAGATCCCAGGCGCAATCGCCGGACCTCCACGCCACGACCCAACCCATCGCGGCGTAGAGCCGAGAGGCCGACACTCTTCCCTGAGTCATCGACGACCTCCGGGCAGCAACCGCTGTTTCGTTATGGGGCACGGGAGCGCGTGATTTGGGCCGTGGCACGCCTCCTGCACAGCCCCCAGCCACGCAAGGAGAGGCGAGATGGACCTGCGACCCCCACCCGTTCCCAGTTTTCCCCCAGATGCTTTCGAAGACTTCGCCAGTTGGTCACTTCCACCAGTTGAAGATGTAAGCCGAAGCGACAGGGTTTCAGTTCTGCCGAGACCCTCCCTGGTACCGCGGCCAGCGCGACGTCACCGAGGCAAGGCCCCCACCGAACGGCGCGTCGCGGTGAAGCACTCCCCTGCTACCACCTCGGTGAGGCGGGCTCCACGGGCGAGCGAACCAGAACAAGCGCTCGCAGCCGATCTCTTGCGCCGTTACACCCCCCTCGTGCGGCAGATCGTCGGTGGCTTCCAGCGCCGACTACCACGGAACGTGCTACGCGACGACCTGCTTGCCGCGGGTATGAGCGGCCTTTGGGACGCGATCCGCAAGCAGGGTGGCGAACAGAGCGAGAGCTTCGACTGGTATGTACGAGTCCGCATCCGCGGTGCAATCCTCGATGAGCTCCGCGCCCAGGACTGGCTCCCGCGGCGTGCCCGCGCCAACGCCAATGAAAAGGACGACGGCAGTGCACCTTCCGTGGTTCGGTTCGATGACGTTAGCAGCTGGGAGCAGGGCCGCTGCCTCGCCTCGGGAGATGCCGCCAACAGTGAGTCGATCCTGGACGCCAAACTCACCAGTGAGTCCCTCACGCGAGCTGTGGAGCTGTTGCCCGGTCGCGAGCGGCACATCGTGTCGATGCACTACTTCAAGGGCGTAAAATTCAAGGACCTGGGCCGACAGCTAGGCGTAAGCGAGCCCCGGATTTCTCAGCTCCACTCCCGAGCCATGAAGCGCCTACGCGGTCTCATGGCGTCGATCGCCCCCTGATACGCGCCGGGGCGTCGGCTGGCGATACGCGCCCTCCCCCCAGGTTTCACCCATCTCCCGACGGAGCCTCGGGCTTCCAGACGAACGCCCGGGGCTCGGGATGACGCGCGAGCAAGTAGAGAACCGTCGGGCCGTAGGAGAGCTTCGGTGGCTCTCCCATGCCAGCACGGTGAAGGAGCGCCGGGTGGTGCGAGCCCCGGTCCAGTTCGACGACCTCGGAGCAGCCGGCTTCGAGCAGCAGGGTCACTAGCGGTGCGCTCGTGTCGTGAACCGTCCGAGCCACCAGAATCCGCTCGTTTGGGGTGACGCACAACGCGCCGCGGAGGCGACGCGCTCCATGCTCGCGGGCTGAGGGCAACATCTGCCCCCCCTCCGCCAACCAGGGGAGTTGCACGACGTCGGAATTGGATTGCAGCTCGAAGGCCTCGGTCGTGCGCAGCAGGCGTGGAGACTCATCACGCGTTACGAGCAGCGTCGCGGAGTCTTCTCGCAATGGCAGCGACTCCAATCCCTGGAACGCTATCCCGTAGCGCGTCGCGCCAGTCGTATGCCCCAGACTGATTGCCCCCAACACGCGGGAGGCCTCGTGCGCGGGCAGCTCTACCTGCATCGGAGCGGCGTTCAGCAGCGTTGGTTCTCGACGCCCCGCGACGAGACGCCAGTCCACCCTCCCGCGATCGACAGCGAGGAGCTCGATCTCTAGGGAGGCGACCTTCTTCGTCGCCCGAAATATGCCGGGAAGCCAGGCAGGCGGGGGCTGGGTACCACCATCGAGCTGCCAGCGCATTCCGCGCGGTGTAGGGGGAAACGGCTCCCGCAGAGCCGCGTAGAAGAAGTCCTTCGTCGACCAGCGCACGTAACGAGCCGGATTGCTCTGCATCGCGGCCTTCGCGAGCTTCAGCTTGTATTCCTCGCGCACAGGGTTGATGACGCGCGTGTACACGAAAGCGCAATGACCCGGGTTCATGTCCAGGTGCATGGCATACGCGCAGCCGGCCTGACGCAAGCCCCGAGCGAGAGTAGGTCCGTCTATCTCTTCACCCCACGCATACACGAGGTGCCCCCCCGGCGTCGCGCACAAGGCCGTGCGCTGTGTCAGCACGCTCTCTCCCGCGATCTGCCAGCCCCAGACACGTCGCCCGGACGGATTCGCAACACCGTCGGCCACCAGCGGGTCGAGGTTCTGGCGGAACGAGAGGACATCGTCCGGAATAGCCTTGGTGCGCGGCCACGTGCCCACGCCAGTGCGCTGGTCCTGAGTGATGATCACGGTAGCGGCCCCCTCCGCAGGCGGCAGGAGAACACGCCTGTCGACCATCATGCCGTACTCGCCATGGGTCGTCTTGAAGGCCCCGTTGAATGTGGCAACCACGCGGCTCTGGAGCCGTGGATCGTCAGGGAGCCGCCCATCACCAGGGGGGCCGGTGAGCGGCTTGGGGTCCTCATAGCCCGCCTGCATTCCGAGCTCGAGCTGACGCATATCCATGGCGATGAGCCAAAGCTTCGAATAGGGACGCCTCGGGTCGGGGCGGATGTACGTTTCGAAGAAGTATGGCGGCGGGTCGGGAGCGCCGGGATGACTGGGAGGCTTTGCGAGAAAAGAATGCTCAACGGCCCTCCACCCCCCTTCCCCGGGCTCGCTCGTCCGCCACAGGCTTGGTATGCGAGCTGGCGGCCAGGAGGGCTCCCCATCTTGCACTTGGGGCGCATCACCAGTCGGAAGACCTCGCCTGCTCAAGTCTGCGACCCCGGCAGCGTCACGCCCACTGCCAAACAGGGTGTAGGCGGTACGGCGAAGAACGTCGCGCGTGGCAAACACCTTCTGCTCCAACCACGCGATCGGCTCTGGTCCAACCTCGGCCCGCACGGTATCCACAGCCCACAGCAGAGAGGGCTTTCCCCCATACATCTGCGGCACGGCTTTGGCCAGGGGCGGGGACCGAAGCGCGTCCGGGAGCCGAAGGCGCCCCGTCTCCAGCTCGTAAGTGAATGGCTGTTCCGTTCCGGACGGAGCAACCGACAAGCTCGCATCGCCAAGCCGAAGCCGCACGCCTCGCGCTGGCAGGCGCAAGACGAGGTCCACGCGCCCTATACCGTCTGCCGAGCCTTGCTCCTGTAACGCCGTAATGCGGGCCCGGAGGCGCGACAACGCTCCCTGGGGTAAGTGCGCTCGGGAAATCCCACGCAGGTCGAGCAAGCTCACGGAGTGAACCCTGCCGAAGGCAGCGGTCGCGTAGGCAGCATGGGACCCGCGCAGAATCAAGCCGGCATCATCACCCAGTGGAGTCTCGGTCAGGTTCCGTGTCGCGACCACGGAGAGCGGACGCCCCGAGGGTGCGAGGCGGATCCAAGCGCGATACACGTCGCGCACCTCTTGGTGCGGGGGGGTGCCCACGAAAAGCAATGCGCGCCCCTTCCACAGGTCAGCGAGCACGCCCTTGCTCGGCTCCCAGAATAGGTGCTCCGCGTCGACCCCTGCGCCAGTGGCACGGCCAAGCATCTCCGCAATGCCAGCTTCCGTATGCTCTCCCGGCCGAGTCCTGGCGGTGTGCCAACCCAAGGAAGTCAGACCAACGATGGCCAGGACCAGTCGTCGCCTGCGCAGGTGGCGCCTCAGACTCCTCATGCGAAGTGCACCCCCTTCATAGGCCAACTGGCCGTAACCCGAGAATGAGTTGTGACAGCATTGCCGGAGCGCTTGTGAGCAGCGCCTCACCCTGATAACGACCAGTCGGAGTGCTGAAGAACAACCTCGCCATTCGCGTCGCCACCGCCGTAGTAGCACTTCCAGTCCTGCTCTGGCTGCTGTTTTCGGCCCCCCACTGGGGTTGGTACCTGCTCGTCCTTGCTGCGTGCTGTACCGGGGCAGCGGAGCTGTTCGGGATGACGCATCCGCGGGACCGAGTCGCGCAGTCTCTGGGGATACTCACCACTGCGTCCACCTCAGCTGTCCTGTACTGGCAAGGACATGACGCCCGTTGGCTCACCGGTCTGCTGCTCGTGATCACCATGACGGGCGTCCTGCTGCCGCTCTGGCGTCTGGGCGACCTGCACTCAGCGGGACTCAGGCTAATGGCGGGTGTTGCCGGCCCGTTGTACGTCGGTGCCCTGCTGACCACGCTCGCCTTGCTGAGGCGGGATGCGGGCCCCGGTTTCGTGCTGCTCGCCCTGGCATTCGCCTGGCTCGGAGACACCGGAGGTTACTTCTTCGGCCGGTTCCTTGGTAAGCGCAAGCTCTATCCGGCTGTCAGCCCAAAGAAGACTGTGGCTGGATTGGTGGGAGCAATGGTAGGTGCAGGGCTCGGAGGCGTCGTCATTGGTTCGACGTACCTTCACACCGTGCCCCTGCACCACTCTGTGCTCCTCGCCATTATAGCAGGGGCTGCGGGGCAGCTTGGCGATTTGGCCGAGTCACTCCTCAAGCGATCAACGGGAATCAAGGACAGCGGAAGCATCATTCCGGGACACGGCGGCATCTTGGACCGCATTGATGCGCTGCTCTTGGTTGCGCCGATTGTCTACCTCTATGTCCTCTTCTGGAGCCCTGTGTGACGCCGCCATCATTGTTCAGACAGCCTCCCTGATTTCTAAGTGCGCTGGCGCTTCAAGCGGCGCACTCGCTCAGGCTCCACGCGCACGATTTCGCCCGTCGAAGCATCTCGGTACCGGACTTGTTCCACCAGGGTGCCGCCGCCAAAGATCCCAGGGACTTCGCCTCGGAGCCAACGCCGCTCACGGCGCAGACCGCGAACCCCGGCTGAAACTGCCTCATCGCTCGAATCGTCGGTCATCCATACCCCGAGGTCCACTTGGGGCCGCTCCGGAACACCCAGTCGCTCCTCCGCAGCGCCCGGCACCTCCAACATGATGAAATAGACGTACACCACCAGCGCGAGGACGCCCACGGCGATCAGTAACACGTACAGCATTGTGTGAGCCGGCCTTCCTTCCTAGTCCGTCGCCCTTACGATATCGATCGATCGCCCGCTGAGCTCGCGAACGATGAAGGGCACCTGGTCGGCGCCCACGTTCCGCCAAAACACTATCCAGGAACCCGCTCGCATCATGCCATCGCATTGAGTCACGTACCACGGTACAATCGGATTACTCGGTCGTGCTCTCCAGATCAGAGAGTGAAAGTCCCTGACCATAGCCTGCCAGATATCGCGTCCGACGCCTTCCCCTTGTGCGACCGGATCGACGGCGAACTTGCTCAGAGTAGGTGCCAGGTCGGACTGCTCCAGAATGGCGGCGCCCCGGTACTCGGACTCGACGTAGACGGCTAGCGGCATCCGGTCGAAGAACTGCGGAACGATCCGTCCTTGAAAGCTCGACTCGAGCAGACCCGCCAGACGGGGCCTGTCGAGCTCCGAGTAGGCGCCAAAGCGCAGTACATCTGAGCCCGCCTTTACGAGAGTCCCTGCACCCTTGACCGTGAAGAGCTCCCGCAACAGCGCGAGGGGTGAGGTGACACTGATCCCCAGTGAGCCCGCACCGTCAAGGATTTGAGCTGCCGCGAGGAGGAGCTCACGGTCGTCCTCGGACAATACGCTCTGCTGCAGCAACGCAGCCAAGTCCGTACGGAGATTCACGACGGAAATCCCAGCCGGATGGCAAGGGAGGACGTGCCCCTTGGACAGCTCGAGACGATTCGTACCATGGGGACCGAGGCCACCACGGCGACGGACGAAGACCAGCTTCCGAGTCTCCAGGTCCAGAGCAAGCCGTTGAACCAGCTCGAAGCGGCGTGCGGGGGCCAACGTCGCGTCATCGAACACCATTACGGGGACCCTGGATTCTCCGATGAGCCGGCGCACAACGGCTGCGCACGCGCTCGGGGCGCTCAACACCTCGCTTTCGAGCCCAATAGCTGCAAGCGCCGCTCCCAGGCGAAGCGCCGCCGCTCGCGCGTGCTCCGGCTCCCACAAACCGATGGCCACCGGCGCGCTCAGCCCCAGCTCCTTGAGATATCTCAGCTGCTCCGCAATGGACCCGAGAGCATGATCGAGCAAAGAAGCCTCGGCTGCGATGATCGCGAAGCTCTCACGCGGGAGCTGCCGAAACAGCCTCAGGTAGAGCTCTGCTTCCGTGCGTTTCCCGATGCTCTCCAGGAAAGTCAAGACCGTCTCCGCCAACCGTGGCAAGGGGCCGATTTGGGTCGAGACGGTGGGGGCAGCCATAGGTGACATCAAGACGAATGCGTGGTGGTTCTCAAGACAGGTGCTCCCTCCTAGCACGGGCCGTGCTGGCAGGCCGCCCCGTGTCACCGACTCGGATCGGTTCAACCTAGATTTCGCGCGCTCCCCCCCATGAAAGGTTTGGATGGGCGGAGTTGAGGTTTTCGAGCGCATGGGGGGCCACTATCGTGGGTTGATCGGCCCCGTGGATAGACCTCCCCCTTTCCCCCACGGA
>JAEWRL010000034.1 GCA_023398955.1 Pseudomonadota bacterium | reverse complement strand
GTCGCGCATCGACCTCGGCCAGGTGCGCGACGATTTCGGCTGTCACTTGCCTGTCGCAGCGCACGAGCTCCTGAACGCGAGCGAGCAAGGCGTGATCTGATAGATGGTGCGGAGCCTGACTTCGTACCCGCAGGCGCAGGCGCGGTGCCGCGACGACTCTGTCCGCCGAGCGCCTGCGCCAGGGCCGCGCTTTGACTCTCGTGCGTGCCCGTTCCTCTGGGGCGCCCGAACTCGGTTCCAGGTCGTGCGCTATCCACGGCCGCCTCACCGGGTAGCCGGCTGTTGGCACGCGCCAACACGCCACTGGACTCCAAACGTCGAACCTCGACTGAGCGTCAATCGCTCCACCTGGCGTGCCGGGGGGCGCGCGAAATCTAGGTTCAACCCTCGCCAAGTTTGGCAGGATTCCTTCCCGAGTTACTGATGGTTGTCCGCAATCGGCCTTGGCAATCAGGGTTCTGAACTAAGAGTTGATGGCTGGCGCCTGACACCGGAAGGCCTCATCGGCTCCGGTTCTGCCGGGCTAGGGTTTCCTTCGATCGCGTCGACTGAGCCTGCTTCAACGTTCGGGGTACACGAGGCGTCCACCACGGTGGCCTGGAGCCACGGGCCGTGGTAGTTGCGGCATATGCCTGCGCTAGTCAGACGGACAGGGTGCGATGGAACGCTTTGGTCGTTGGCCCTCTGCCTGTTCATCTCAGCGCTTGCCATCGCCGGCTGCGATACTGAATCTGCCGCAGGCTCGGGCTCGTCGCCGCCGGCTGTAGCCATACAATCCGAGACCCACGCGGCGACGCGCGGCCCTGCAGAGTCCGTCGAGGACGCGGCGTTCTCCATCCGGATCTCCGGACCCGAGGCCTTGACGGTGGGCGAGACGGGTGAGTACACGGTCTCCCTGAAGTCCGGCGGCGGCTACAAGGTAAACGAGGAGTACCCGCACAAGTTCAGGGTAGCGGTCGGCTCTGGCCTATCCTCCGCAAGCGCGCTTGTCCGCAAGCCCCAGGCCACCATCGAGAAATCGATAGCGCGGTTTCCTGTCAAGGTCGCAGGGAAAACGCCAGGGCGCACGTCCGTCGGAGGCGAGTTGGCCTTCTCTGTGTGTACTGACGAGAAGTGCTTGATCGAGCGCCGTGAGCTGGTGTTCCCCGTAGAAGTTAAATAGGGCCGGCTGGTCGCTTGTGGCCCACGGCTGGGCAAACGTCGAGTTGGCGTGGCTCGAATGGTAGCATCGGCTGCATGGTGCAAAGCAACGTACGCTCGATCCTCGCAGACGTCTCGGCTCAGATAGAGGCTGAGTTCCTGCGGGATCGACGCCGGCTTTCTTTTCAGGAGTACCTGGACCTGTTTGCCGTGGCGCCTTCGCAGCACGGTCGAGACGCGTCGAGATATGTGCGCGACATGGTGAGCTACTTCGGGTCAGACGTCGTCGAGCGCCCTTGGGGGCGCGAGACGCGCTACCGCCTCTTCGATCAGGCATTCAACACTAGCTCACGGCGCAGCGCTCTGGTCGCGCAGGAGGAGGTCCAGCAGGAGTTCTTTCGCGCGCTCTGCAACTTCGGACGCGAGGGACGGGCGAACCGCCTGGTGCTCGTCCATGGGCCCAACGGGTCAGCAAAGACGACCTTTGCACGCTGTATCCTTCGCGGGCTGGAGCACTATAGCTGTCTCGACGAAGGAGCGCTGTACCGCTTCCATTGGGTTTTCCCTGCGCGCACTGTCGTCCGGGGTCAGATCGGGTTCTCTGGACGTAGGGGAGAGCGGCCGGATGGGAGCTATGCTCACCTCCCCGAAGACGAGCTGGACGCAAGGCTGTTCGTCGAAGTGCGGGACCATCCGCTGTTCTTGATCCCCGTCGAGGCGCGGCAGTCGTTGCTGACCCAGCTCTACGAGGCCACGAACGCGGACGAGCCTGCGCCAGAGTGGCTTTCTCGCGGAACACTGTCGCAGAAGAGCCGTCAGGTGTTCGACGCGCTGCTGAGCAGCTATGACGGATCGCTGCAGGAAGTGCTGCGGCATGTGCAAGTGGAGCGCTACTACATCTCCAGGCGCTATCGGGTCGGGGCCGTGACGGTCGGGCCCGAGCTCTCGGTCGACGCTGGGGAGAGGCAGCTCACCGCCGACCGTAGTGTGATGGCTCTCCCGGCCTCGCTGCAATCCCAGTCGCTGTACGAGACCTTTGGAGAGCTCGTGGATGCAAGCGGAGGGGTCATTGAGTTCTCGGATCTCCTCAAACGCCCGCTGGATTCATACAAGTACCTGCAGGGCGCGTTGGAGACCGCTGAGGTCTCACTCCGGGCACAGATCGTCGAGTTGAACTGCGTGTTCATCGGTAGTGCCAACGAGATCCATTTGGCAGCTTTCAGAGAGCATCCGGAGTACGAAAGCTTCCAGGGCAGGCTCGAACTAATCCGCATGGGGTATTTGCGCAGTTACCTCGATGAACAGCAAATCTATGATGCCCAGATTGTACCCCACGTGCGGACCCACGTTGCGCCGCACGCGACCCGCGTCGCAGCGAAATTTGCGGTACTCTCGAGGCTTTTCCGTCCCAACCCGGAGCGCTATGAGGGGCGCGTCAAGCAGCTAGTCGCCGACCTCACGCTCTTCGAGAAGGCGGAGCTCTATGCGTCGGGGACGGTCCCGCCGCGGTTGGATGACGAGTCTGCCAAGCTGCTGCGGGCCGAGATCCGCTCTCTGTATCGGGAGTTCGACAACGAACCGGTTTACGAGGGGATTTCTGGAGCGAGTCCTCGAGAGATGCAGCGAGTGCTTCTCGATGCTGCACAGAATCCCGCTTTTCAATGCCTCTCCCCAATCGCGGTGCTTGCCGAGCTGGAGAAGCTTTGCGAGCGGACATCCGAGTACCCTTGGCTTCAGACCGCGACGGAACCAGGAGGCTACCACGACCAGAACCTCATCGTGGCGATGCTCCGCGGCCAGCTGGTAGATTGGATCGAAGATGAGTTCAGGGTAGCAAGCGGGATTGTCGAACCATCGCGCTACAGGGATCTCTTTGGGCGCTACGTGACTCAAGTGAGCTTTTGGCTCAAGGGCGAGCTCTTGCCGAACCCGCTGACCGGCGTACCTGAGCCGGCCAATGAAAGCTTCATGAGAGAGGTGGAGCAGATGCTCGACCTCGACGGGGAAGCCGAGAGCTTCCGTAGGGA
The DNA here is from genome assembly GCA_023398955.1 of Pseudomonadota bacterium. Lineage (GTDB taxonomy): Bacteria > Myxococcota_A > Polyangia > Polyangiales > Polyangiaceae > JAEWRL01. The sequence continues at coordinate 47,105 of JAEWRL010000034.1, read as the reverse complement.
CCTCATCAGCCGGGTGGCAGCCTGGGCGATTGAACGGCCGGATCAGGATGTGCAACAGGATGTCATCTTCGCCGCAGAGTTGCAGAAGTTGCGACACGCTGCTTTTGCGGATCGGCGGGGTGCGATGGACCGCTTGTGCCAGGACGTTTGGATCCTCCTGCGGGAGGGGGGAATCGGTCTCGATCTGCGGCGGGAACGGCTCGCCCGGGACACGTGGCTGAGGTTGCGGGATGCCTACGGCTACGAGGAAGCGTCTGCCGCCGACGCGGCACGGCTTCTATACCGGGAACGCTTCAAGGACGGCAAAGGGTGAGCTGCTTCGGCCGTGCGGTCACATGCTCGTGCGAGGACGGTTGGCGCCCGCGTGGTGCGCTTGACAGCCGGAAAGGCGTCAACCATAGTGCGCCTCCCAAACGGGCGAAGTAGCTCAGTCGGTTAGAGCACGCGCTTCATAAGCGCGGAGTCGTCGGTTCAAGTCCGACCTTCGCCACCAGGCAAAGGGTGATGCAGCGACACGAGTTGCTTGCACCCCAGGTGGGCCCGGCGGGAGCCGTGGCCGTAGCCGTGAGTGCGAACGTCCGAGAGGTCCTGCTTCGAGCGCCACCCGCTTGGGGGACCAGGGCGAGGGGAGCTCGCTTCGAGCTTCCACAGACATCAGCAGAGCGGCAGCTCAGTTGTCTCCGAAGAGCGTCTGAATCTTCGTATCGAGCGCAAGCGCAATCTTGTAGAGACTTGAGATGGAGGGACTGGATTCGGCCCGTTCAATCTGTGACAGCAGAGAAATGCTGAGTCCAGTGCGGCGACTCATCTGTTTGAGCGTCAGCTCTTTCTCCTTCCGTGTGGCACGGATCGTGTCGCCAATGATCTTGTGCAGCTGCTCCTCGGGCGTCCTCGCGAGGCCCTTCTTCCTCATGACGCGAGCAAGCACCTCGCGAAATTCATCCACGTTGAAGGGCTTCTTGATGTAGTCGATCGCGTCGAGCTTCATGGAAGCGACTGCGCTGTCGAGGTTCGGGTGCGCCGTGAAGATGACGACAGCGATGTCGGAATCCACGGCGCGAATGCGCTTCAAGACCTCGATTCCATCAAGCTTTGGCATCATCAGATCCAGGATGATGACGTGGTACGAATTCTGCCGGATCTCTGGTTCGACAAGAGTCGGATCGCTCAGTGTCTTAACGGCAAATCCGTCTTTCTCGAGGAGCGTCCGCATGTACTCGCAGATAGCGGGATCGTCATCAACGATGAGAATTTGAACGGCGGGAACTTCAATCGCCACGTGATTTCCTCCGGGAACCCGATAGCTCGGTTGCAGCGAGGCTAGAATACCACGACGCACGCTCTGCAAAAGAGTCGCGTTTGCCCAGAACGGAAAACGGCGGGCCGGTCATCATCGGGGGCGCACCCGAGTACCGCGGAACCCACCCACGCCCCTCTACACCGCGCCTTTTCAAACACGACGGCTACGATCAGTGTCGGCCGCCGCGGGTTATTTGTCGGGGCGGGCAGATTCGAACTGCCGACCTCACGGACCCGAACCGTGCGCGCTACCAAACTGCGCTACGCCCCGAGGTTTCCTCGGAAGGGGCGCGAGAATGAGCTCAAGCGGGAGCGCTGTCAAGCAGACTTCTGCATGGTGAGCGCGTGTTCTCTGGTCCGTTTTGGTTTTGGCTCGATTCGCGGAGTGGAGCCGACAGGGCTGGTGACGGCAACTGCTGGCGAGAGGCTATCCGTGCCGGTGCCACCGCCTGCCAGCGCTCGGGTCCGTGGACGCCGATGCCTGTGAGACGGCGCGGGTGAGCTCGGGGATCGCCTCGAACAAATCGGCCACAAGGCCGTAGTCAGCGATCTCGAAAATTGGAGCGGTCGGGTCGAGGTTGATTGCGACGATCGTCCGAGAGTTGCGCATGCCTGCTGTGTGCTGCAACGAGCCCGAGATGCCTACGGCGATGTAGAGCTGTGGCGCCACAACTTTGCCCGTCTGGCCCACCTGGAGAGAAGGTGGCGCATGTCCGGCATCACAGAGAGCGCGGGTCGCCCCGAGAGCCCCACCCATACAATCGGCGAGTGGCCCAAGAAGCTGCTCGAACTGAGCGCCCAGGGGCCGTCCTCCGCTGATCACTATCTCTGCTTGGGTGAGCGGAGGGCGGCCGGTCTCGGTCCGAGTTCTCGTCACCAGGGTGACGCCAAGAGGTCGCGGGCCAGGTGGTACGAAGCGCTGCTGCCGCACCGGTGCTTCGCCCGCGATGAGATATGGTGCCTCGCTTCCCCGGAACGCGCTCTCGCGCACCGTGACGACGGCGCGCTTCGCCGTCGTGGAGCACCAAGCCAGGATGTTCCCGCCGAAAAGCGCCCGTCGGAAGCTGAGGTTTCCACCTGAAAGGCGTGCCCCGAGGCAGTCAGCGATGTATGCCCCGTCAAGCTGCGCAGCAAGGTAAGGCATGAGATCCATGCCACGGCTCGTCGATGCGGAGATTACTACGTCGTAGTCTTGCGCAACGGCACACACAGTCGGGACATACTGCTCGCAGAGATAGCTTTCGAGTCGCGGGTCGTCGCACACGACCACCGCGCGCAGCGCGAGGCACGCAAGGCTGCGTGTTGCTGTCTGGAGGCCAGAACCAAGTAGCAGAGCCGTGATGTCTGCGGGCTGGAGTGCGGCGCATTCACTCGCGAGGCTCAAGCTAGCAAGTGTCGCGGGGTGGAGGGCACCGTCTTCGGTCGTCTCCGCGACGACCAGGATCGAGAGTCGCTCGGCCACTACACTACCTTCGCCTCGCCCCGCAGCTTCGCAAGCAGCGCGCTGATGTTCGTCACGTGAACGCAACCCGGGCGACGGTGGGGGGGTGACTCGAAGCCAACATAGCGAACCTTGGGGCGATGGGTCGTGACCTCGCGAAGGGGTACGACCGTCAAAGGTTTACGCTTTGCGCGCATGATGGCGGGTACGGATGCGAAGCGCACGCCGTCCGCATAGCGGAACTCGACAGGCGTCAGGGTGTTGCGAACCCTGTCCCCGCCAACGACACGAACATCCACGGTCACGACCGCTGGTAGGTGGAGCATCAGGGCCACGTTCCCTTCGTCGATGTCGCAGGTCGCCCGCAACATACCGTGTTCGTGGGAGAGAGCCGAGACCATTGTAGCCTGGGGCCAGCCGAGGCGTGCAGCGAGCTGTGGCCCGACCTGTCCAGTGTCGCCGTCGACTGTTTGCTTGCCCAGGACGATCAACTGTGGATCCAAACGTCTCGCCAGCTCAGCCAGTGCCAGTGCTGTTATGTGTCCATCGAGGTCGTCGTCGCTTGCTTCGACACGGATCGCCCGATCCGCGCCCAATGCCAGCGCTGCGCGCAGGCTCATCTCCGCACTCGTGGCTCCAAGGGTCACCACGACCACCTCTCCGAGGCGATCCCTCGGCGAGCGGCCGTCTTCGGTGAGCCGCAGCGCGGTTTCGAGTGCGAACTCGTCGAAAGGGTTGGTGACCTCGCTCACGCTGGACGTGTCCAAGGCCTTTCCGTCGCCGCTCGGCCTGATTTTGTTCGCGTTGTCCGGGTCGGGGACTCGCTTGATAGCAACGAGCACTCGCAACACGAGACCTCCATGCCTTCTTGCGTCGAGCCTGCAGGTGGCGGCCTGCTGGCCAGTCGCGGGGTGCCGAGCTCTGGCCTTAGAACCTGCGGGAGACGGCGTCAACGGGTTCTGCCTGTCGACTCACGACGGCTCGGCAATCCGGCATCCAGCGTGTACGCTCCCGACCATGCGCTTAGTCACGGATTTCCTTGTGCTTGGTAGCGGGGTGAGCGGCATGACCCTTGCTTTGGAAGCCGCCCGGCACGGCGACGTTACCCTCGTCACCAAGCGTGCCCAGCACGATACAGCCACGAGTTGGGCTCAGGGAGGCATTGCAGCAGTGATGTCCACTCATGACTCGCCCGAGAAGCATGCCGAGGACACACGGGGAGCGGGGGCTGGACTCTGTCACGATATCGTCGTCGACATCTGTGTGCACCAGGGTGCAGAGGCGATTCGCTGGCTCATTGGTCTCGGAGCGCAGTTCTCGGTGGAAGGAGAGGTGCTGCGCCTGGGCAGGGAAGGTGGGCACAGCGAGCGCCGCATCGTTCATGCTGGAGACTACACGGGGAGGGAAGTCCAGCGTGCGCTGGCCCAGGCTGTCACCGAGGCGCCAAACATCCGCTTGCTCGAATGGCATATGGGAGTGGATCTCATCACGTTGACGAAGTTCGGTGGTCCGGACCGGTGTGTGGGCGCCTACGTTCTGGACGAGAAGACGGGGATCGTGCACACGGTGCTCGCCCGGGCCGTCGTGTTGGCCACCGGAGGGGCAGGCAAGGCTTACCTTTACACGTCGAACCCCGATATCGCCACTGGTGATGGCGTTGCCATGGCCTACCGAGCTGGTGCAGAGGTGGCGAACATGGAGTTCTTTCAGTTTCACCCGACCGTCTTGTTCGAGCCAAGAGCCAAGAGTTTTCTCATCAGCGAGGCGCTGCGAGGTGAGGGTGCGATCCTGCGACTACCGAGCGGCGAACCATTCATGAAGCATCACCATCCGATGGCCGATCTCGCGCCGCGCGATGTAGTTGCTCGGGCCATCGATCATGAGATGAAGCGCACCGGCTCCGAGTATGTCTGCCTAGATATTTCCTCCAAGCCGGCGGACTTCGTGAAGCAGCGTTTTCCGACGATTGTCGAGACCTGCTCCCAGTACGGCATCGACGTGACGACCCGTCCGATCCCCGTCGTCCCTGCGGCGCATTATATGTGCGGCGGAGTCACTTCCGACCTACATGGAAGGACCAGCCTACCGGGGCTCTGGGCCATCGGCGAATGCGCATTCACGGGGCTACATGGAGCCAACCGACTCGCCTCGAACTCCTTGCTGGAGGCCCTAGTCTTTGCCCGTCGCGCTGCCAGCAAGCTGGGGCAGCTCATCCCGGAGCTCCGCGCAAGCCCGGTGCCCGAGGTCCCCGAGTGGCATACCGGATCTGCCGTTGCCAGCGACGAAGCCGTCGTGGTGACGCACAACTGGGACGAAGTGCGAAGGTTGATGTGGAACTACGTTGGCATCGTCAGGACCGACGCCAGGCTCCGACGAGCCGCTCGCCGCATCGCACTGTTGGAGGAAGAGACCCGCGAATACTACTGGAAACACCTGGTGACGCGCGATCTCTTGGAGCTGCGAAACATCCTGACGGTTGCTGAGCTCGTCATCTCGTCGGCTGCGAGCCGGCGAGAGAGCCGTGGGCTCCACTACACCATCGACTATCCGGCGACATCAGACGAGTGGATGGCAGACACCATCGCAAAACGAGGTGTGGTGCCGCACCTGCGTGGTCGATAGATGGACAAGAGCTTCAGCCTGCTTCATGCCTTCGTCTGGACCTTCGCCATGGTCGCGATCCTGGTTGGCGGACTTGCGGCTGCCCATTCGGTGCAGCCGAGCCTGGCCGGTGATGCCGTCTTCATGGGTGGTTGGCTGGCGACCGTGCACGCCGTTGGAACGTTGCTCCTGCTTTGGCGGCACGCAGATTCGAGCCTTCGCAGCAAGGCTCTCGGCTTGCGAGCCACCACGGTCGAGATCCTTCCCATCGCCGCCGCCATGGGCGTGCTGGTGCATGTGCCTATGGCATCGCTGACGCAAGTCATCGAGAGCTGGTTCCCGACGCCGAGCCGAGTGCTCGCGGAGCGGGCGGCTTTGCTGAACAGCGATTCGGCCGTCAACGCGGCGGCGGCCCTGGTGATGTTGGGGTGCGCCGCTCCCCTCTTCCAGGAGCTCTTCTTCCGGGGAGCCATCTACGGGGCTCTGCGTCGATCGAGTGGAGCGCGCGTGGCGGCAGTCGTGTCCGGCATCTGTTTCGTCGTGGCACACCCAGACGTGCAGAGCTGGCTTCCGGTGGCCTTGCTCGCGGCCTTGTTGAGCCAGCTTCGCGCAATCTCCGGATCGGTTCTACCTCCCCTGTGCATGCACGTCGTGTATAGCGCCACGACCTTCTTCCTTGCCAGCCGTGGCATGCTGGGAGGGACGGGAACTCTCGTGGTGAGTTGGGGCTGGGCCGCAGCTGGTTGGGTCGGGGTGGCGGCGGCTTCGTATGCCGCCTATCGTGTGGCGCGGGGAAGTGCTGACAGTGCGCGTGCGCGCGCGGAGGACATTTCATGATCAAGTCGCGTATTGCCCTGTGCTTGGGAGGCGGAGGGGCCACAGGAGCCATGTTCCAGATTGGCGCCCTCGCAGCACTGGAGGACGCCGTCGCGGGAGTTCACGTCAACGAGTTCGACATCTATATGGGCGCGTCGAGCGGCGCGAGCGTTGCCGCGGCTCTGGCGGGTGGGCGCCCCGTTCAACGGATTTACCGCGCGATCCTCGACCCCGCCGACGACTACTTTCCCTTGGAGCGGCGGCACCTCTTTCGCATGGACGTTACGGGCTGGCGCCATGCCTGGGGCTCGGGGCTCGGGGCGGTCCAGCGCGGCCTCACGGGCTTGTTGCGCCCGGGGCGGGAGGCTCCGTCGCCAGCCGTCCTGTGGGAACAGCTCGACCAGCTCTATGACTCGTTGCCGCCCGGCGTGTACTCGCTCGATGGCTACGAACGCTTTCTGGAAGACTTCTTCGTCCGACGCGGAGTCCCCAACAACTTCACCGCCATGCCTCGCCCGCTACGAGTTCTGACCCACGAGTTGGATACGGGCGAGTGCGTCGTATTCGGGCGGTCCGGCTACGAGCACGAACCGGTGACGCGCGCCTGCATCGCCTCGATGGCGTTGCCGCCCTTCTTTTCACCGGTCCGCATGGGCCATCGCTACTATTTCGATGCTGGTGCTGCGCAGGCTGAGCATTTGGAGGCGGCCGTGGCCGAAGGGGCTGATGTCCTGGTGGTCATCAATGCTCTGGTGCCGGTCGTCACGGCTGGAGGCACGAACGGTCAAGGTGCCCGCGGAGGCCTCGTGGATAAGGGACTCATGTGGGTCTCGAGTCAAGCGGGGCGTATCGCGAGTCATGCGGCACTTCACCATACCTTGGGACGCATCGAGCGCGAGTCGCGAGCCGCGATCCTGTTGATCGAGCCTGAGCCCACCGATGCAATACTCTTTCTTCACAATCCAGCAAGCTTTGCTGCCCGGCGGAAGATTCTCGAGTATGCATACCGGACCACGCGCGCCCGGATCGCCAAGTGGATCGACCGCGGGAGCTCCGCGCTTCTGCGAACCGGCTGGGAACTTCGCGCCTCCTCGCCGGAGTCCCTGCCGCCACGCCCCGCTGAGGGTTGAGCCGGGGCCGCGCACGGTCGAGCGCCAGCGTCAGGTCCGGCTCCCCTGCTAGGAGCAGAGGCCGCCGTTGCAGCTTCGCCCCGGGGCGCTACGCTGCGGCTCGTGCGGCGAAAGCATCTGAGCATTGGCGGTCTGTGCTTGGCCTTCGCAGTCGGCGTCGGTTGCAAAGAAGGGTATCGGGTAGGGGAGCACGTGCTGGTGGAGTACGACGAGGGAGTGTACCCAGCCTTCATCAAAGAGAAGCATGGACGGACGAAGCTAGTCGTGCACTTCCAAGGGTGTGACGCTGTCTGGATCCGCGAGGTAACGGTGGACAAGGTAAAGGGGCGCATTCTGGAAAGCGAGGCGGCGCGGGCGAATACTGAGCGCCGGTTCGCGTGCGCACCGAGGGAGCCCACCCCGGAGCAGCGGGCCGCGAACAGCCCATTCAAGGTCGGGGACCGAGTTCGGGTGCGTTGGCGGGGTACCACCTACGGTGCAACGATAGTCGGGGTCGTCGCCGCGGATCGCTACCTCGTGCACTATGATGGTCACGAAAGCGCCTGGGATGAAGTGGTGGGTATCGAGCGAATGGCGGGTCGAAAGTAGTGCGGGTGACTGGTTTGCCGGCAATGATCAATGATAACGTGCCGACATGCCAGACCATCCCCCGACGAATCTCGCTCACAATCTGCGCCGTTTGCGCGATCTTCGTGGTCTCACGCAGCAGCAGCTGGCTGATGTTTCTGGCGTTCCGCGACCCACTCTGGCGCATCTGGAGTCTGGAGCAGCGAACCCGACACTGTCCGTCATGATGAGGGTGGCTTCAGCGCTGCAGGCGACCATTGAGCAACTCATCGCTCCCGCGCGCCAGCCAGTTCGGCAGTACGCAGCGTCTGCTCTCGCGTCGCACCGCCGCAACCATGTACAGGTGCGCGAGCTCCTCGCTGAACCGCTTCCGGGACTGTGTTTGGAGCGGATCCAGTTGGACGGGGGTGCGCGGCTCCGTCACGCGGATGGGGGTCGAAGCGCGCGGCGCTACGTGGCCTGCGAGCAGGGGGAAATAGAATGTCAGGTGGAGGACGAGGTCTGGCATCTGGGTTCTGGGGACGTGGCGGTCGTCGATCCGGGCTGCGAGCTTCGTCTGAGCAACCGTAAGCGTCGTGCCGCCGTTGCTTACACGATGGCGGCGCCAGCACCCGTGGGTCATTGAAGGGGGCCTGGCGGCGTTCACTGCAGTTCCGCGGCTGCGGCATGGGTCGCCATTGTCCAGGATCGCGACCCGTGGCCCGGCGGCATCACGGAACGGGCGAAGTTTCGCAGCTGTGCTAGAAGCCCCCGCCCGCATGACCCAGACGAGCCGAAATCATCTCAGAAACATCGCCATCATCGCCCACGTGGACCATGGCAAAACCACTCTCGTGGACGCCATGTTGCGCCAAACTGGCGTGTTTCGCGCCAACGAGACCGTTCAGGACCGCGTGCTCGACAGCAATGACCTGGAGCGCGAGCGGGGGATTACGATTCTCGCCAAGCACTGCAGCGTCAAATGGGGTCCGTACACCATCAATATAATCGACACACCAGGCCACGCGGATTTCGGTGGCGAGGTGGAGCGGACGCTGAAGATGGCAGATGGTGCCCTGCTGCTCGTTGACGCGGCCGAGGGGCCGCTCCCTCAGACGCGCTTCGTGCTCAAGAAAGCAATCGAATTCAGCCTACCGATCATCGTCGTGATAAATAAGATCGATCGCCACGACGCTCGTCCGGACGAGGTGCTGAGTGAGATCTTCGACCTGTTCTGCGATCTGGAGGCGAGTGACGGTCAGGCCGATTTCCCCGCGCTTTATGCCATCGGAAAGGCGGGTATCGCGAGTCGCGAGCTCGGTGACGAGCGAAAGGACCTCCTTCCTCTGTTCGAGACGATCGTCGAGCGCGTCCCTGCACCGAAGGGGGACACGGCGCTGCCGTTCCAGATGCTCGTCCACAACATCGAACATGATGACTACGTTGGACGACTCGCGATTGGACGCGTCATGCGTGGCACCGTCAAGGTGTCGCAGCCTGTCGCTCTCGTCCAAGAAGCGGGTGCAGTGCTCGCCAAGGCGAGCAATCTCTATTCCTTCGAGGGGACGGCGCGGGTGAAGGTCGAATCCGCCACTGCCGGAGATATCATCGCCGTTTCGGGACTCGATAGTGTTCAAATAGGCGATACCCTGGCCGACGCCGAGTCACCTGAGGCGCTTCCGCGTATCACTGTCGAAGAGCCGACGATCAAGGTGCGATTCGTCGTGAACACATCGCCGTTCGCAGGCAAAGTCGGCAAGTGGGTGACAAGCCGTCATCTCAGGGCTCGCCTCGAGAAGGAGGCGCGGCGGAACCTGGCATTGCGTGTCGAAATGACCAGCGAACCAGATACCTTCATCATCCACGGGCGCGGGGAGCTCATGCTCGCGGTGCTCGCAGAGACGATGCGGCGTGAAGGGTACGAGTTTGCACTCGGGATGCCGGACGTAGTCTCACGCGATGTGGGCGGCGAGGTTTGCGAACCGGTGGAGCGTGTCGTCGTCGATGTTCCGGACGAATACGTCGGAGCCGTGACGATGCGCCTTGGTGAGCGAAAGGGCCAGATGGTCAAGATGAGCAATCTTGGCTTTGGACGGGCGCGTATCGAGTTCCGGGTTCCCTCCCGCGCCCTCATCGGCTTCCGCTCCGCATTCCTGACGGAAACTCGGGGCACCGGATTGCTCAACACGATGTTCGATGCATGGGAGCCGTACCGAGGAGCCCGACTGCGGCGCGGGAATGGTGCCATCGTCGCTGATCGCGCTGGCACGGCGACACCCTACGCGCTCTTTCATTTACAGCCGCGCGGCGTACTGTTCATCGATCCGGGCACCGATGTCTACGAGGGAATGGTCATCGGTGAGCACAATCGGGCCAACGACTTGGATGTCAACGTCACCCGTGAGAAGAAGCTGACGAACATTCGTGCCGCCGGCAAGGACGAGAACGTGATCCTTGCACCCGCACACCTCCTGAGCATCGAGACTGCGCTCGAGTTCATCGACAAGGACGAGCTGGTCGAGGTGACGCCAACCTCTCTGCGCGTTCGAAAGGCCGTGCTCGACTGTAATCGCCGACCGAGGCGTGACGACGGTTGAAACGGGCCGGCAACCATGTTCTGAGGCTGGGTCGTGCAATCAGCCCATCTCGGGGCCCGCACCGGACAAGCTCACCTGTTCGCTCGCATAGTTCGTGGTAGGCGAGAAGCCGAGCGCGCCCAACTCCCCCTCGAGGCGGAGCAGGAGCTGCCCGAGCGAACGGGGGTCCCGCGCAGAGATTGCCACGCTCGAGAGTTCGCTGACCACGAGCTGCCGCTCTGTGGCGTCGAGCTTGTCAATCTTGTTGTACACACGAAGGCGTGGGATTCCTTCGATGCCGAGTGCCTGGAGCAGTTTGGCGGTGGTTTCACTATGGCGATGATGATCGGGATCCGCGGCATCGATCACTTCGATGATCAAGCTGGACAGTGCGGCCTCCTCGAACGTCGCGCGAAACGTGACGAGCAGATCCTTCGGCATGTCTCGGATGAACCCGACGGTGTCCGCTAGGACGAGCTGGAGCCCGGAGGGGAGACGCAATCGGCGCGACTTGGTGTCGAGCGTGGCGAACAACCTGTCTTCGGCAAGGACTCCAGCCTGCGTCAATGCATTGAGCAGCGTGCTCTTCCCAGCGTTCGTGTAGCCGACGATGGACACCACGGGCGTGCCCGAAGCGTCGCGGCGCGCACGGCGTCTCGAACGCTGTTGGGCGAGGTTCTGCAACTCCTTCTCGAGGCGGGAAACGCGCTCTCGTGCGCGGCGCCGCCCGATCTCGAGCACTGTTTCTCCTGGTCCCCGTCCTCCGATTCCGCCTGTGAGCCGGCTCAGGGCGTCATCCTTCGCACCGAGCCGGGGCAGGGTGTACTTCAGCTGGGCAAGTTCCACCTGAAGCTTCCCGTCCCGCGTTGTGGCGCGCTGTGCGAAGATATCCAAGATCAGCTGGGTCCGATCGATGACGCGAAGGTCGGTGCGTTGGGCAATCGAGCTTCCCTGGGCTGGCGTCAAATCGCAATCGAAGATGAGCGTCTCCACGCCGAGCTCGATGGCAGCGATGACGACCTCTTCCAGCTTGCCGCGGCCAAGCACGTACTTGGGATCCGGCTTGTCGCGAAGCTGGATCACGCGATCCACCACCGCGACACCAGCCGTTTGCGCGAGCCGTTCGAGCTCTGCAAGGCGTGACTCTGCCCGCCACTGCGCTCCCTTGTCTTTCGCAGAGACGTGGACGAGGATCGCGCGGCCATCTTTGGCCTTCACGCCCCAGGTTTGCGCCTGGCGCGCGAACTCGCTCTCGAGCGATGCAATCAGGTCACCGAAGTGGGGCAGCCCTTGGCCCCATGGTAGCGGGCCCTCAATGCGGTAACCGTTACCGTCCAGCGTTTCAGCCGGTACGTTGTAGGCCCAGGTGAACGATCGGGGTTCGCCCTCCGGGTTCAGCAAGACAGCGGCGACCAGATCGAGGCGGAGGCGCGTGAGGTCAGTCAGGTCGTCGCGCGTGAGGGGCTCCCCAAACAGATGGGTGTGCACGAGGCGCAGCGCCCGAAAGCGGCCTTGGGCAGCGCGCAGGCGCCCAATATCAGGTAGCATCAGGCCAGAAGCGTCCCCGACGATGACGCGGTCGACCTCGCCGGAGCGATGTACCAAGGCGCCCACTTGACGCTTGGTTTCCCGGCTGGCCTCTGCAAGAGAGCGAACCAGTTCAGGCGTTGCGACCTGGTCGAGGGGAACACGGCGCCTAAAGATGCGCTCCAGTACGCGGAGCGCCTGCGGGCCCAAACCGGTCGTGTTGCCGTCTATCGTCACCATCGAGATCCTGCCTCGCCCGGATTTAGCACAAGCGTGGCCGCGTGGCCGTAGCAGGGACCATGCGGCTCGCCGCGCGGGGGCAGCAAACGGGCCGCGTTGCGTCCGAGGTCGCTGAGCGGTATGTCGGGGGGCGCCAGCGGCTTGGCTTCTCTCGACCGACGGAGCATCAGATTATGAGCGTAGCACGCGGGGGACGACTCCCACAGCAGGTGGACGAAGCGATGGCGGCACTGAACGCTAGCGTGGACGTGGACAAGGAACTCTGGCGTGAGGACATTGCAGGCTCCACAGCACACGCTCGCGCCCTACGTACCGCTGGGGTACTGAGCTCTCGAGAATGCGACACCATTCTCGAAGGGCTCGACAAGGTAGCCCACGAGATAGAGACCGGGGGCTTTCAATGGGAGTCGGCGCGAGAGGACGTCCACATGAACATCGAGGCGCGACTCACCGAGATCGTAGGGGACGTTGGCGGCAAACTCCACACGGGAAGATCGCGCAACGATCAGGTTGCGACCGACATGCGTCTCTGGGTGCGCGGGCGAACGCAGGACGTGCTCTCGGGGATCCGCGACCTCGCGCTGACGTTGGTTGACCGGGCCGAGAGTGAAGTTGACGTGCTCATGCCTGCCTACACGCACCTGCAGCGCGCGCAGCCGAGCCGCCTTTCCCATCATCTCCTCGCGTGGCAGGAAGGCCTCTGGCGGGATTGGGCTCGGCTCGCCGACGCAGCCCGACGAGCCAACGAGTCACCATTGGGGGCCGGCGCAGTAGCGGGCACGGGGTTTCCGCTGGACCGCTTCGCCGTTGCGGCCGAACTGGGATTTGCGCGGCCGATGAGGAACTCCATCGACGCGACCGCGAGCAGAGACTTCTTGATGGAGCTCGCAAGCGGTCTCGCCATACTCGGGATTCACCTGTCCCGCATCGGCGAAGAGTTGGTGATGTGGTCCAGTCAGGAGTTCGGCTTCGTCGAGTTGAGTGATGGCTTCGCGACGAGCTCGTCCATGATGCCGCAGAAGAAGAACCCGGACGTCGCGGAGCTCGTTCGCGGAAAGAGCGCCGTTCTCGTGGGCAGCGTGACGACCCTGTATATCTTGGAGAAGAGCCTTGGCTATGGCTACGGTCGCGACCTGCAGGAGGACAAGCAGCCGACATTCCAAGCCTTCGAGGCGGCTCGACAGTGCCTCGTGGCCATGAGGGGGGCCCTCGAGACCGCTCGGTTCGACGCCCCGCGCATGAGGGATGCCCTGCGTGGAGGATATCTGTGCGCCACTGATCTGGCAGACTGGCTTGCTGGCCAGGGAGTGCCTTTCCGCCAAGCGCATCGCATCGTCGGCGGGCTGGTCAGAGAAGCGCAGGGCCGGGGCGTCCAGCTGGAGCAGCTCCCGAAGGAAGTCCTGGAGTCGGCACACCCCGCGCTCGGCAGTCCTGAGGCGGTGGCAGTCCTCGATCCCGCCGCGGCGGTCGAGCGTCGGGCTGTGTTCGGCGGCCCGGCTCGGGAACGCGTCGTGGAGGCCATCGCGGACGCCCGTCTGCGTTGGGAGCAGCGGGACATGTAGGTGTGCTCCCCGGCCGCGTCTCGCCCCACCGGGTATTCTCGTGTCGCGCGGAGCGCGAGGCATGTCTGAGTAGCGATGTGGCTGTAGGCCCGGGACGGGGGAGTGCCGGTAGCAGCGAGTCGTGGGAGAACCCTGGCGAGCTAGCCAACGACTCAGTATTCTGAACCTACCGTAGCGCCCTGGCGCAGCACGTGCCGTGCTGCCCGATTCCCGATGTGGTGCCTTCAGAATGACAGAGGTGTAGCGCGTGCAGTTGGACTTCGTGACCCGTGAACTCACGATCAAGCTCGTGTACTATGGTCCCGCTCTGAGCGGCAAAACGACGAATCTTGCGGCCCTGCACCGGGCAGCATCGCCGCAGACTTGCGGTCGTCTCATGACGCTCGAGACGCGAGATGATCGAACCCTCTTCTTCGACCTACTTCCGCTGACATTTCGCGGTCAAGGCATCGCCGTCCGCCTCAAGATCTTCACCGTTCCGGGTCAGGTCATTCATGCGTCGACTCGTCGCCTCGTAGTGCAGGGAGCCGATGGCGTGGTCTTCGTTGCCGACTCGCGCGTCGCCGAGACGGACAACAACACGGAGTCCTTCCTCGACTTGAGGACCAACCTCAAGCAGAACGGCATCCGACTGAGTCGAATGCCTCTGGTGATCCAGTTCAACAAGCGCGATCTCCCTGATGCCCGCACTGAAGCGGACATTGCGGAGCAGGCGAGCAGCGGACGAGAGCCGGTGTACCTCGCTATCGCTACCGAAGGGGTGGGGGTCATAGAGAGTTTCATGGGGCTTCTGAGCCTGACGTGGAGCTCGCTCGACGCGGAACACGACCTTTGCGCTAAGTTTGGCCTCGATACCGATGCCTTCCTTACGGAGGTCGCGACCCAGCTGGGTGCCACGGTGTCCGTGAGCACGCTCATCAGTGCGTGCGTGGGAGGCGCGACGCAAGTGCTGCGGCCCGAGGTGGGACCATGAGCGCTTCGTCCGTCGGTCGTTCCTTGGACGAGCTCACTCTGGGCGGGGACTTCAGCCTGGAGGACCTGGTGAACCGGGAAGCTCTTGGGGAGATGGCGGCGTCCTTCTATGAGCTCTTCGGGGTGTCCCTGCGAATCTATGGATTGAAGGCCGGACTCCTTGCGGACGTCACCCCTCCTGTTTCGGTCCATCGCTACTGGGAGCAGGTCCCGGACGGATGCAGACGGTTGGCTCTGGCCATCGAGACGATCAAGAGGAGCGCTCCGGCACTCGGAGCCAGTGAGATCATCACTGAGTTCACCGGGGCCCGATACTACATTGCGAGCGTCGGCTACGACGGAAGACCTGTCGGCAGGCTAATCGTTGGCCCCTACCGACAAAAGGAAGTGTCCAGCTTCTCCGTAGAGTTGGACGGCGCCTCGGGTGCGATGCCGGAGGAAGCACGGCAGAAGCTGATGGAGCTCCGCCCTTTGGATGGTGCCGATGTCGAGCGCATCGCCAACTTTTTGTCTAAGACCCTGGACCTCATCCTCTTCAGCGGACACCGTGCGCTGCTCACGAGCAACATGCATATGGCATCGGTGCGCGAGAGCTACCGCGAGCTGCGCGAAAAGAATGCCAAGCTGCAGCAGGCCTACGACCGATTGAAGGAGCTCGACCGGCTGAAGAGCAATTTCCTGGCGACGGTTTCGCACGAGCTCCGGACGCCGCTCACATCAATCATCGGTTACAGTGAGATGCTAGCGGCTGGGATTGCTGGCGAGCTTCTGGGCGAGCAGGCGGAGTTCGTTCAGACGATCCGCGACAAAGGCGAACAGCTGCTCGATTTGATCAAGGGATTGCTTGACCTGTCGAAGCTCGAAAGCGGTACCTTGAGCCTTCGGAAGTCCGATCTGGAGGTCGCTCGACTCATCGAGGATGTCAGCGATACGCTGCTGCCAGCGGCTCGGAAGAAGGGTGTCCAACTGAATACGATCATCGAGCCCGGGCTCCCCACGGTCTGGGGTGATGTCGGTCGTCTGCGGCAGGTCCTGCTCAACTTGGGCGAGAATGCCATTAAGTTCACCCCAGCGGGAGGTGCCATCTGCGTCTCCGCCTCGAGCTACGAATGGTCGGAGCCTGAGGAGGACGACGCGCCACGAGTGCTGGCGCCAGCAAAGCGGCGCGCAATAGAGCTCCGCGTTGCCGACACGGGGATCGGCATCCCAGAGGATGAGCGGTGCAAAGTGTTCGATAGTTTTTACCAGGTAGACGGGAGCTCGACCCGCGAACAAGGGGGAACTGGCCTCGGATTGTCGATCGTGAAGCGGCTCGTCGATGCCCACGACGGGACGGTGAGCATCGAGAGCAACGCGCCGACGGGCGTCGTGTTCGTGGTGAGACTCCGATGCAAGCCGGTGGGCGCCGAGTGAGCACATCCCGTTCGGGGAGGAGCGGGATGGGGGGGGGAGCGAACCGAACCCACGGTACTCGCGGTGCGACCTTGACGGAGGCTAAGGCCATAGCCCTTCTGGAGCAAAGGCTAGGGTCATTGCCGGCGGGTGGTCGGATCCGAGTGGGGATTGGCGACGATGCCGCAGTGCTTCGACCGTCCGGGGCCAACCTGATCTGGACGGTGGATGCGAGCATCGAAGGCGTGCACTTTGACTTTGGGTGGCTGACCCCAGCGGATGTAGGGTGGCGCTCCTACCACGCGGCCATGAGCGATATCGCTGCCATGGGTGCTCGACCATTGGCGGCCCTATCCAGCGTGGTCTTGCCGGAGGGCACCTCCCGAGCCGCTCTCGCGGCGTTTGCGCGTGGTCAGGCCGATGCGGCAAAGAGTTGCGGCTGCCCAGTGATAGGCGGCAATGTGGCGCGCGGTCCGGGATGGCAGGTTACCACGACGGTGCTCGGGGAATCGCGGCGCCCGTTGCTTCGCAATGCGGCGCGCCCCGGCGACGAGCTGTGGCTCACTGGAGGGGTGGGGCTGGCCGCCGCGGGACTGCAGCTCCTTCGGCAACGCAGCGGCTCAGCACCTGTCCGGTGGTCTGCAGGCGAGCGCACCTGCGTGCAGGCTTGGAGAAGGCCGCAAGCCTTGCTGGAAGAGGGGCGGCAACTTGTCGGTCGAGCCAGGGCGGCGATGGACATCTCTGATGGCCTAAAAGCGGACCTGCCGAAGTTCGCTGCCGCCAGCGGAGTGCGGCTTGTGGTGGACCAAGACCTCCTGGAAGCGGCGCTTCCAGAGATGCTTCGGGCTGCGGCGGCGCGTCTGCGTCAGAGCCACCTCGAACTGGCCCTGCTCGGCGGCGAGGACTACGCTCTTGTTGCGTCCGGACCGCGTCGGAAGCGGCCACGGTGGGTTCGCGTGATCGGCAGCGTACGTGACGGGCAGGGTGCCGTGCTGGAACAGCGTGGCCGTGTCCTTTCGCTGCTCGCTGGTGGCTTCGACCACTTCCAGAGACGAGGCTAGGGAGAGTTTCCAAGGCGGCTTCAAGCTCAAGCCCGAGGGCCTCCTTTGGAGAAACTCCCTAGCTAGCTAGTCGCTATCGACCCCCCTTGTCTACTGACAGGCTGCGGGAATGGAAGCGCCCTTCAGAGCCGCGCTCACCGCGGCTGCGATGACTGCTTCCCCCTGTCCTTGGCCGACGAGCATGCTGCAGGTTGCTGCTGCCTGCTTCATATAGGTCGCGGTGGGCTCGGGGGCGTTGGCAGCGTTCTGGTTGAGGGCAGCGCAGCAATTGGCCAGGTTCCCCTTCGGCTTGGCAGTCCCCGTGTACTTCTTTGCCGGGCCAGCATCCGCCCCCGCATCGACCACCGGTTCTTCGACCACGAGCGTGAGATCCTGAGTGGGCGCCGCCGGCTCAGGAGCTGCCGATGGCAGAGGCGGAGGCGGCTCGTCTTCCTTGCATCCGCCCGCGAGGAGGGGGAGGGGAAGGGCGATGGCGATGGCGATGGCGAGTTTCTTCATTTCGGTGCTCCGATGAAAGCTCACACTTTTTCAAGTAGGGTGGCAGCTGCGGGCGACAAGCGGGCAGTTCGCCCCAGAATGGTGGTGCTCAGGTCCGACTGGCTTGGCCGCATGGCACGCAGAGGCAGCCGCTCTTGGACGGTATCCGCTATCACTTGGATTTCCTAATTACTACAGGGGGGGCGGTTGGCGAAAGCCCTGCGGACAAGCGGAAATGCGTCCAGCCGAACTCCGGAGGAGCTGATGGGGCGCGCGATTAGCTGATCCTCGTTGTGGCCGGACGGCCTCTCGGTGTTTGGGGGAGTGGTAGGGTGACTATGCCTAAGGGCCGACAGTCGGAGGAAGGACAGTGATGACGGCCCGGCCCCGAGCCACGAGGACGACCAGTGCCGATGCCTCTTCGATGAGCACCTTGCCTTCGAGAGGCTGCAAGGACCAGTCGACGGATAGTTCTCCATTGGCGTGTGTCGCGACGAGTTCGTTCAAGTGCTTCTCGAGCAGGGCGTGCAGTATGCGCAGGTCGACGGGCAGGGGCACCTCCACGTCCCGGAGGGCCCGATGGAGCTTGGCCACTGCCGGTTGGGGAAGGCTGGCGTCGAGCACCGTGATGTCGGAGAGGTGGAGCCGAGAGGTTGCTGCCCTCACGTGCGCCTCCGCCGACAACCAGACGTTACCGCAGTGGTCGGCCAGATCCGCAGTGAATACGACCAACGAGCGGCCGCCCACGTTAGCACCAATGGCTTTCAGAGTGCGAACCCGAAGCCCAGTCTTCTGGTGTGCAATCTGCACCTTGACCTCACGGGCGAGCTCTGACCAGTCGAGCCGAAGTGGCAACCTGACGATGGAATCCCGCGGGACCTCGCCGCTGGTCAGGGGAGGCAGTCCGTTCTCCTTCGCGGCGACCGTTCGGCACTCCCGCTCCAACTCGAGGTATCCATCCACGGCAAAGCGCATCGAGAGCGTGCGATCAACAAGCGTTGGCTGGCCCTGTACCATGCGTCCCGGCTTGGCGGAGAGGCACACGAATGGGCCAAGGGAGAGCGGCTCTCTGAGCGATGCAAGGATCGCATCGACGAACGGTCGCAGCTTTGGCCGCGCTTCCTCGATCTGCCGCTGGATGGTGGCTGCCTCGTCGCGCGCTCGAGCACGAATCTGGCCGTCTGCGCTGAAACCGCCGATTCGGCAGCCCTCCACGAGCGGCACCGCGACGTTGCTGGATTCAAACTCGTAGGCGTCCGTCAATCGCAACGGTACGCGCACCATCGGCTGGAGTCGGGGCGCGCACCGTCCGTAGACGGGACAGAAGCCTGCGATGGGCTTGCACAGCGAGAGCTTGCCGGCAACGGGCGTCGTGACGACGAGATCTGCCCCGTCGAGAGCGATAGCAAAGGGGCCGCGGCGGATTGCATAGCTGAGGCGCCCCGGTAGGCCGATGTTGCGGTGTCCTTTCGCGAGTTCCAGAGGAACCCTCGATTCCAGCAAGCGTTCGAGTCCGGACACTGGAACTCGCAACTCGGCGCTGATTCGGGAAACCGGGCGGGCAACGGGTGTTGGGACGCGCAGCACCGGGCCCATCGACTCCTCGCAGGCTGCTGGCGAAGCGGGGGGCTCATCACGTCCACAGGCTACCAAGAGTCCCAGTGCGAACCCGAACGCTGCGCGCCGCCAATGATGCGCGACGCGAGATGAGCGGATGCGCAGCCCGAACGCGCCGAGAGCTATCCGCTCCCAGCGCTTGGGACATGGTGGAACGCCGAATGCTGTCAGCTGCAGCCCATGGAGTTGCCGCAGTTGAGGCACTTGTAGCAAGCTCCGTTGCGTACGGTGATGTGGCCGCACGAGTCGCACACGGGCGCATCCCCCATCATCTCCTCGAGCTGCGCGTCCAAGGCGCCGTGTTGGTGCGCATCGGAGCCGCCCGCACGGGCTAGGGGTGGCGGCGCCGCGCTGGCAATCTCGGTCTGAGGACTCGGAGCTGGATGAGTCTCGTCTTCGAGCTGCCGCCCTGTCGGATCGTCGATGCCCACCGATTCTTCGACGGGCTTCACTTGGGCGAAGTCATAGCGCTTCAGGTACTCAACCCCGAGAACACGGAATATATAGTCCACGATCGAGGTGGCGAACTTGATGTTCGGGTGACCAGAGACGACGCCGTGGGGTTCGAATCTGGTAAAGGTGAACTGCTCGACGTAGGTGTCGAGCGGTACTCCGTACTGGAGCCCCACCGAGACGGCCATCGCGAAGCAGTTCATCAGCGAGCGGAATGCCGCGCCTTCCTTGTGCATGTCGATGAAGATCTCGCCCAAGGTGCCGTCTTCGTACTCTCCTGTTCGAAGGAAGACCTTGTGCCCTCCGACATGAGCCTCCTGGGTGAACCCTCGCCGCTTCTTCGGCAGGCGTACCCGCGCACCCTCGGGGTGAGTCGCCTTCTCCCCTGCTGGCCCGACGGCGGCCTTCGCAGCGGTTGGTTCTTCCTGCTTGGTGTCCGAACTCGATGTCGACAGTGGCTGCGACGCCTTGCAGCCATCACGGTAGAGCGCTACGGCCTTGAGTCCGAGCTTGAAGCCTTGCTCGTAGATTTCGCGCACGTCATCGACCGACGCCTCATTGGGGAGGTTGACGGTTTTGCTGATCGCGCCAGAAAGAAATGGCTGGGCGGCGGCCATCATGCGAATGTGCGCCATCGCGGGCAAGTAGCGCTTGCCCGTCTTGCCACATCGATTGGCGCAGTCGAATACCGGCAGATGCTCGGGACGCAAGTGCGGCGCTCCCTCGATGGTCATCCGCCCTACGATAGTTTCGTTGGCTTCAGCAATCTGCGCAGCGCTGAACCCAAAGTGTTTGAGCAGCGAGAACCCCGGTTGGGCCATTCTCGATGCGTCCACCCCAAGCCGCTGGTAGGCGCCCTTCCCAAGCACCCATGGGGCGAATGCCAGGTTCAGGTCGAACACGCTAGGAATGGCAGCTTCGATGCTCGAGAGCTCTTCGTCCGTGAGACCCCGCTCGCGCAGGGACGTTCGATTGACGTGCGGAGCTCCCAGCAACGTGTTCGTGCCCGAGACGAATGCCACGATCTCCTGAATCTGGGCCTCAGTGTACCCGAGGCGCCTCAGCGCGACCGGCACCGATTGGTTGACTATCTTGAAGTAGCCTCCGCCCGCGAGCTTCTTGAACTTCACCAAAGCGAAGTCCGGTTCGATACCCGTTGTGTCGCAGTCCATCAGCAGACCGATAGTGCCGGTTGGGGCCAACACCGTGGCTTGAGCATTTCGGAACCCGTGCTCGCCGCCAATCGTTACGACGTCGTCCCAGTCCTCGCAGGCGGCACGCCAGAGCTGCTCGGGGCACTCGTCCCGATCCAGGGCATAGGCAGCGTCGCGATGCATTTGCATGACTCGCTGCATGGGCTCCCGGTTCTTTCCGTATCCCTCGAAAGGTCCCTTCGACGCTGCCATCCGCGCACTCGTGGCATAGGCGTGGCCGCACAGGATTCCCGTCAACGCTCCGGCGACCGCCCGCCCCTTGTTCGAATCATAGGGGATGCCGAGGATCATCAGGAGAGTGCCCAGGTTCGCGTAGCCCAGTCCCAGAGGACGATACTCGTGCGAGTGCTTGGCGATGCCAGGTGTCGGATAGGCAGAGAAATCGACCAGGATCTCCTGTGCAATGAAGAATATTTCGACCGCGTGACGATAGCCATCGACGTCGAATGAGCCGTCGTCGCGAAGGAACTTCGTTAGGTTGAGCGACGACAAGTTACAGGCACTGTCATCGAGGAACATGTATTCCGAGCACGGGTTCGAGGCATTGATCGGACCGGAGTTGGGGCAAGTGTGCCAGCGGTTGATGGTCGTGTCGTATTGGACTCCGGGGTCGGCACAGGACCACGCGCTCTCCGCGATCATTCGCCAGAGCTCGGATGCCTCGTAGGTGTCCACGACCTGACCGCTCGTGCGGGCGCGCGTCTGCCATTTGCCGCCGCTGAGGGCAGCGCTCATGAAATCATCCGTGACCCGAACGGAGTTGTTCGAATTCTGACCGCTGACCGTACGATATGCCTCTCCGTTGAAGTCGCTCTCGTACCCACCAGCCATGAGGGCCCTAGCCTTCTGCTCCTCGCGAACCTTCCACTGAATGAAGTCGACTATCTCGGGATGATCCATATCGAGACAGACCATCTTCGCCGCGCGACGTGTCGTTCCTCCGCTCTTGGTAGCGCCAGCGGCGCGATCGAATACTTCGAGGAAACTCATCAAACCGCTGGAGGTGCCGCCTCCGGAGAGCTTCTCCTGCTTTCCGCGAATGGTGCTGAAGTTGCTTCCGGTGCCGGAGCCATACTTGAAGAGGCGTGCTTCGCTCTTCACCAGGTCGTAGATGGACATGAGGTCATCCTGGACCGCCTGGATGAAGCAGGCTGAGCACTGAGGATGCTCGTAAGCCGTCGTGGTCTCCTCCACTCTGTCGGTCTCTGGATTCCAGAACCAGTTGCCGCCGGAGCCCTCGATCCCGTACTCATGAAACAAGCCACAGTTGAACCATACGGGCGAGTTGAACGCGCCGTACTGGTTCGTGAGGAGCCATCCGAGTTCAGCCTCGAAAGCATCGGCGTCCTTGATCGTCTTGAAGTAGCCGCCGGAGCGTTCGCCAGCGCTGCGAATGGTCCGCGCAATTCGATGAACCACCTGCCGAACGCTCGTTTCCGAGGCGCCAGCGTCGCCGTGGAGACCAGCCTTACGGAAGTACTTCGATACAGCGATGTCCGTAGCGAGCTGAGACCAGCCAGCCGGCACTTCGGCGCCTTCCATCTTGAAGACGACGCTGCCGTCGGGGTTGGTGATGACGCTGGTCCGGCGTTCCCAGACCACGTCGTCGTTCGGGTCTCTGGATGGATCGGTGTAGCGGCGCGGAACGGAGAGGCCGCCCTTCTTGGCAGGCCTGCGGCTCTTTGCTCCTTGCTTCCCGTTCTTGGACTCCTGGCTCTGCTCGCCGAAGATCGTGGACTGCGACATTCGATGACCTCTCCTGATCAATGGGTGCCGTAGGCAATCCTCGTCCGCCAGCACCACCACCCTTAGAATTCTGCTGCTCGTGCGGGGAGTCGCCCCGGCCGCATTCTTGCGAATGCCTTACTGTCCCGACTGCTGGACCAGTACCAATTGTTCACGCCGTCCCAGAAGCGTTCAGTAGGTGCAATCGCGTGCCTACCTGCGCCGATGAACAGCGCCCCGGGGTCGGTGTGGAACGGAGCCTTACCCCAACAAGTTGTGGTGCCGCAACCAAAAACCACAAGGGGTGGCGCCCCACATTGGCTAAGTGCGCATGGGTACTGAACTTATGCGCCACCTGAACGGCCCGGGCGGTAACTGAACACAAGAACTCCACCGAGCAGCAACCAGTTGTCCCCACCAAACCAACACCTTGTCGACGGGGCCCTTGCAGCAGAAGCGGAAATGTTGTGCCTTGGGACGTACGGGCGCTCGGACCTACTCACCGACCGGGCCATAGGGAACACGCCGCTCAATGGTGAAACCCTCTCGCGGGTCGACCACTGCCACTGGTGCGATGCGACTCAAGGGGGCAACCAGCCGCGCCGCATCGCCAGCGACGACAGCGACTGCCTTGTCGCGCGCGAAATAGCGCCGAGCGGTTCTCTGCAGCGCCTCCCGAGAAACCTGCCGCACAGATGCTCTGAACTGGTCGTGGTAGTCGAGAGGTAGACCGAGCACGACGATCTTGGTCGCCAGCGCCGCGAGTGCCCCAATCGTTTCGGTGCGCACCAAGAAGCCATCTGCCAAGTACCTGGTCGCAAGCTCTGTTTCGACGGGACTAGCTGCCTCGGTGCGCAGGCGATCAATATGCTCGAGCAGTGCCGAGAGCGCCTCGGGAGCGCGCTCGGTGCGGGTGCCCGCGCTCAGGAAGATGGAGACAGGGCCGTGGGCCAGCTCCTGGACGGCGGAGCCTGTGCGGTATGCCAGGGAGCGCTTCTCGCGCACATCCAAGAACAGCCGTCCCGCGACCCCGCCACCAAGCAGCTGGTTGGCGACCTCCAGCTCGACCCAGTCTTCGGAGTGTCGAGCCGGACCGAGGAGGCCTACATGGACCTCGCTTTGTTGGCTTCCAGGCCTGTCGACGACGTGGATCTCCAATGACCTCGGTGGGAGCGGAGTGGGGTACCCCACTGGTTCCGGTGCCGCGCCCTTCCAGGTTCCGAAGGCCCGCTCGGCCTCGGCGCGGATTTCCTCTCGACTCACCGCGCCAGCTGCAACGAGCACTGCGTTCTCTGGCACGAAATGGGCGGCATGCCACTGGCGCGAATCCATGAGCTGAAGCTGCCGGATCGCATCGGGGGTCGAGTCATACGCGGCGTACGGGTGAGCACCCGTGGGCAGCTCGTAGAGCTCGCGATAGAGGACCATCTTGGCCCCCCAGGTGCCGCTCGTCTTGGCGAGGCTGGAGACCCGTTCGATCTCCCTCTCCTTCAGCTTGAGAAACTCGGCGCCGTCGAAGCGCGGCCGTCGAGCTAGTGCGGCCAGGACATCCATCGCGGCGGCGAGGTGCTGTGTGGTGACCGCCAACGAAAGCACGGTTCGGTCGAACTCGGCGGAGATGTCGAGGCTGGCGCCCAACGATTCGGCGTGCTCGACGAGTTGGCGGCTGGTCCAAGGTCCCGCGCCACCATCCTTGAGCAGTCCAGCGGTCAAGCGGCTCACTCCCCTGTCCTCGCGATCGGTTTCGGTGCCCGAGAGCACCACCAGCTCGAGTTGCACCAGGGGCAGGCCAGCGCGCTGCACCGTGCGAAGCCGAAGCCCATTGCTCAGCGAGTCGTCGAGCACCTCGGGGAGGAGCCCGTCTGGGGCGAGCCCCGACTCGGGGGGACTCGCCAGAGGAGGCGGTGGAGGGGGGCCCATTGGGGCCGTGTCGCTCACGTCGCCCCCCGTGTCGGCAGTCGGAGCCCGGACGTCCGTCCCGGGGGCGCCGCAGCCGGCAAGTAGCGACAAGGCGAAGGTCAGTACGGCGGCAGCCGCCGCTTCGAGTCGGACCCTGGATCTCATTGGCGACTCTCCTGTGAGCTATCGGACTCGGCCGGCACGACCTCCACGACCGAGGCGGCGGAGGGTCGAAGGTGGCTTCTCACTGCATTCCGGATGTCTTCGGCACTGACCCGGAGATAGCCGTCGAGCTGTCGGGTCAGCAGCCGCGCGTCGCCCCAGAGCAGCTCGAACTCGCCGAGTTCGACGGCTCGGGTCATGTTGCTCTGGAGGCGGAACAGGAAATGGGAGCGGATGCGGTTCCGGACCCGCTGCAGCTGCCTGTCACTCACTGGATCTCGCGCTAGGCGCGCCAGTGCCCGCTCGATGTGTTCGCGGACTTGGACCGGGCTGGCCTCCTGCGTCAGAAGCGCCATGACGGTCAACATGTCCGGGCCGCGCCGATCGAATGTCCAGCTGCCTACTTCACGCGCCACCGGGTTCGCCCGAACCAGCTCTTGGTGAAGTACGGAGCTCTCGCCATCCGTGAGCAATAGAGAAGCCATCTCCAGCGCATAGTGCTCTTCGGTCATCGTGGGTGGGATCAACCAGCCATAGAACAGCCCCGGCGTCTTGGCGTTTGCATCCTGGACCGCCAGCAAGCGTTGCACGTCTGGTGGCGGCGGCGCGGGCGGAGGATCGAAGGGCGGAGGGCCGTCGTTCCTCGGAATACTGCCGAAGTACTCCTCGATGAGCATCGCCGTCTCGTCGCGGTCGAAGTTTCCCGCGACCGTCAACACGGCGTTGTTCGGCGCGTAATACTGGGCGTGAAAATCCTGGACCCATTCGAACCGGGCGGAGTCCAGGTCCGACATCGAGCCGATCGTTGGGTGCGCATAGGGCCAGTAGTCTTGGTAGGTCACCTCTTCGAGGCGCATCATGGCGGGACGGTAGGCGGCGTTTGCAACCCGCATCCGATACTCCTCCTGGACTACCCTGCGCTGGTTCTCGAAGTTCTCGGGGGTTACGTCAAGCCACCGCATTCGGTCAGCCTCGAGCCACAGGGCAAGGGCAAGCTCGTTCAACGGCACCACCTCGAAGTAGTTGGTCCTGTCGGCGGAAGTCGTGCCGTTCAGCTCCCCGCCACGCGCGGCGAGCAGCGTGAAATGCTCGCCCTTCTTCACGTTGCGGCTCCCCTGAAACATCATGTGTTCGAAAAGGTGGGCGAAACCGCTGCGCCCTCGCTGCTCGTTTCTCGAGCCAACGTCGTAGGTGACGCTGACCGCGACG
The DNA here is from genome assembly GCA_023398955.1 of Pseudomonadota bacterium. Classification (GTDB taxonomy): domain Bacteria; phylum Myxococcota_A; class Polyangia; order Polyangiales; family Polyangiaceae; genus JAEWRL01. The sequence continues at coordinate 21,186 of JAEWRL010000034.1, read as the reverse complement.
GTCGGTGACGAGCTGTCGACGTTGAACACGACGCGCAGGCCATTGGGCAACGTGAAGCGCTGGATCGACAGCGCGAGTTGCTGCATGGCGCGCCGCGCCGGATCGTCATTGGCCGAAGGGGCAGCCGCGGTGTCGTTTACGGCGGCTTCTCCCCGCACCGAGAGCAGCAACACGAGCAGCGCCCCCAGCACAACGCTCATCCTTGGCACTCGCATGACTCAGCACTTAGCGAAGAACGCTTCGCGCGTCAGCGGTTTAGTGGATGGAAGACACCTTGTCCTACATCGGTGTCTGGGTGCCCGTTACGGCGAAACTGGAAATGCGCGTCAAGTGCATCATGATACGCTCACCCTCTGGTAGGGTGCGGGCTCGCCGTTCATGAAGACCGTCGCAGAGATACAGCCGGGACAGTCCGTCGGGCGCTATGAGTTCCTCGTGCCAATTGCGCAGGGAGGCATGGCCAGCGTCTGGGCAGCGCGGTTGAAGGGGTCGCACGGCTTCAGCAAGACTGTCGCCGTCAAGACGATGCTCCCTACGGTATCGGACGAACCCCAGTTCGAGCAGATGTTCCTGGATGAGGCGAGCATCGCGTCCCGAATCCGCCACCCGAACGTCGCTGAGATCCTCGACCTCGGCGAGCAGGATGAGCTGCTCTATCTGGTCATGGAGTGGGTGGACGGCGAACCACTCAGCGCCGTGCGCTGGGCAGCCAGCAAGCAGGGAGGAATCCCTCTGCCCATCGGGGTCAAGGTCCTCGTGGACGCTTGCAGCGGGCTCCATGCCGTTCACGAGCTGAAGGATGAGTATGGAGAGCCTGTCGGGTTAGTGCATCGCGACATTTCCCCGCAGAATATCCTGGTCGGCTACGACGGTGTCGTAAAGCTTGTAGATTTCGGTGTTGCCAAAGCCGCCGGGCGCAGCAGCCCCAACACGAGCGTTGGTGAAGTCAAGGGGAAGCCTCCCTACATGTCGCCCGAGCAGGCGCTCGGCATGCTTGTCGATCGACGCACGGACCTTTTTGCTATGGGAATCGTGCTCTATCAGGTGACCACGGGGAGACACCCCCTGCGCGGAGAGACAGACATCGCCACGCTGCAGAACATCATTTCGGAGCGTCCGGTGGCGCTACCCAGCACGCACGTCCGAGGCTATCCGGCGCGCCTGGAGGCGATCGTGCTGCGGGCCCTGCAGCGCGATCCTTCGAAACGCTTTCAAACGGCATCGGAAATGGGAGCGGCGTTGGAGGACCTGTTCATCAGCGGGGATTTGCCACGTGTTCGACCGGAGGATGTCGGGAAGTACGTGTCGCAGCTGTTCGGAGAAGGGGGCGACGCGAGGCGCGCCGCTCTTCGAGAGGCAGTCAGACTCGCAGACCAGCGCGCCTTCGGGGCTCAGAACGTGCTGTCGTCTCGAGCGCGTCTGGATCCGGAGGAGCAGGCGACGACGGTAACCCGACCCGATCTGGGAGGTACCCCCAGAGGGGCCCTGGGCTCTGTGGGGGGGCGTATCGCCGCGCTGCGCGCTAATGGCAAAGGGCGCTGGCGTTGGACTCTCGTCGCGGCGTTGGTCGTCGCATTGGCGCTGATGGTTGGGGTTTTCGGCTCTCGAAGGCGTCCGATGGTGGAGGTGGCTGGCCCCATCGCGCCAGCGAGCGCCAACGCGCCGGAGAATGAGCCGGCACTGGAGACCTCGCCGCTGCCCGCTCGGAACGTCGAGCCCTCGGCACGAGGAGGGTTGCCAGAAGGAGGGGCTGCGCCCGTCGTCTCCGGGCCCAGCGAACGAGTTCGGGCGAAGGGAGAGGGCGTGCCGAAGCGCAAGGTGCGGGGCGGGGAGCTGGCGCGCACGCCCAACGGGAAAGACAGGCGCGATATCGATGGCGCTGCGCCCCTCGGGAGCACCTTCGTGCCGCCCCCCCTGCCTGACCCGGGCTTCTGAGCACGGTTGGTCGCCTGGCTCTTCGGCACGAACACTCGAGCACGGATGCTGGCCCGTCTTGCCTGTCAGCGCCAGCGAGTCAGTTCGTCGCGTGGTGACCGCGTGCCTGCGCAGACAAGTAGTAGCCCACGAGCTCCTGGGCTTCCAGCGTTTGAGTTCGGACCGCGACACGGTCCGTGTCGGGTGAGAACGTGGTCAGGATCCCGATCGCCTGGAGTGACAGGTAGGAAGCCGCGGGTGGCGGCTCCTCGCCTAGCAGAGGTCGATTGCCGCTCGTCGTCGCGAGAGCGAAGCCCCACTCCCCGAAGCTTGGCACGAACAGGCGGTAGGGGGCTACCTCGAGCCCGGCTGCTTCCATGGTGGAGATGATGCACCAATAGGCGTTCCGCGTGGCGTGCGGGGAGGTGGCCTGAATAGCGAGCCTGCCCCCTGGTGCAAGGCGCGCCGCGGCGAGCCGAAACATCCGCGAACTGAAGAGCTTCCCGATGCTATAGCTACTTGGATCGGGGAAGTCGAAGAGGACGACGTCGAAGAGGTCTTCTCGAGCGGCGAGCCACTGCATGGCATCGGCGTTGGCGACCACGACGCGCGGGTCCCGGAGCGCGTCCTCATTGAGGGCGCGGAGACGACGATCTCTCGTCGCCAGCGACGTGACTTCTGCATCCAGGTCCACGAGCACCACGCGACCGACGTCGTGCCAGCGGAGGACCTCGCGCGCAGCCAGCCCGTCACCGCCGCCCCCGATGAACACGGAGCGGCGGCTGTCTCCCGCTCCCATCGCCGGGTGGACGAGCGCCTCATGATACCGGCGCTCGTCGTCACTCGAAAACTGTAGCGCGCCGTTCAGGTGAAGCGAGAGCCGTCCTCCCTCGTCGGTGAGGGTGATCCGCTGGTACTCGGATTGCACCGAGAGGCGAGTGGCGCCATGGTCACGGTTCTCGGAAAAGGAGCGGAACCGCTCAGCGAACACGAGCGCCAGGCCCAGAAGAACGGTGATCGACAGGGCGCCGCCGCGGGCCATGCGCAGGGAGCGGCCGCGTCCGACGCTGCGCGGCACGAGCAGCCAGGTGGACGCGAGGGCGACAAGGGCGTTGAGGATGCCACAGAGAATAGAGGTACGGACGAGGCCGAGTCGCGGCATGAGCACCAGCGAGAACCCGAGGGAGCCGACGAGTGCCCCCACGTAATCATACATCAGCGCTCTGGCGACCAGGTCCTTGAAGGCGAGGTCGCGCCGAAGTATCCGCATCAACAGAGGCAGCTCGATTCCCACCAATACGCCAACAGCGAGGACGGTCAGGTACAGGATGCCGTGGAATGCTGACGTGAACCCGAAGGCCGCAAAGAGTAACGGCGCGCTGAGACCGCCGACCACCGCAGCAGCCAACTCGACGTCGATGAAGCGGAGCTCCAAGTCGCGTTCGACGAATCGGGAAAGGTAGGCTCCAAGGCCCAGGGCAGACAAGTAGATGCCAATGATCGTTGAGAACTGCCGGACCGAATCACCCAGGACATAGCTGGCAACGGTCGCCATCGCGAGCTCGTACACGAGGCCGGTCGTGGCGATGACGAGCACCATGAAGAGCAACAGGCGGGCCGACGGCGGCCGGTGGCGCGCAGCGTGGTCCGGGTCGGGAGCCGTCGCGGTCGGAACGGGCGCCGCGCTGCTCATGAGCTGACGTTCGTCGGGTACGCTGGCAGCGGGCGATGGTGGCGCACTCGGTCCGTCTCCCGTTCTCGGCCTACCCGGATATCGACGCGGCGATAATGATGCTGAGCCCGATGATGACCGCGCCAATCAGTAGCGCCAATGACGTGTTCTGGTCCTCTTCGATTTCCTTGGTGATCGAGAACGGCGATACCCACGCGATTAGCAGAAAGCTCGCCGCGAACATGACGATCCCCAGGCCCGAATAGGCCGCTGTGGCCAGGAGTGACCCCAGCAGTTTGGAAAAGTCCCACATTGTCGTACCTCCAGTGCTGGCAGGTGCAGTGTTCCCTAGGGTGGCTGCAGGTGTCCTGGGAGTGTACTCTGTTGCCAGCGTGGAGTTGAAGCGGCCACATGTAAACAGGCCCGGCAGCCCTTGGATTGCTGGGAACCGGAAGAAAGAAACGGTTGCCCGGGTGCTGTCCCGCTTGGGGCGTCAAACCCGATCGGAGTCCGGCCCGTGCTAGTCGCGGTCCGTGCGCCACCTGACGCCGGCGCAGAGTTCTTCGAGCTATTGTCTCGCGACACGGGGCTCGGACCCTATGACTTGCGAACCCGGGTGAAGGTGGGGACGTGGGGGGTCCTGCGTGCAATCGGCAACGAGCCTGAGGCACGGGCACTTGCAGCTAGCTTGCGGCGGGCCGGGGTCGATGCCGTGGCAGTATCCGTCGACGTTGCTTCCGATCCAGAACGCCACGTCGTCGAGGTTCGGAAGGTCGACCTCCGCGACGCGGAGGTGGTCCTGCACCTCCGTCGCCGATCTCTTCCCGTCGACTACAAGGCGCTGCTCCTACTCGTTCGAGGCGCCGTTCGGGTCGGAGATTGGTCTCGCGCTGCGTTTGGGCCGGCGGCGGGCAGCGGCACGTTCCGCGCCGCTGCCGATGCTCGCGTGTTCCGCGAGACGCCACCGTCGGATTTCGACGCGTATGCAGCCGTGGACGTGCATTTCATCACGGTCCGTTGGATCGCCCGAGTGGACGCTCGACACACCGACCTTTCGCAGTTCGGAAGACCGGGCAGCTCGGAGGCACTCGACACGTTTGTCCAATTGCTCGAGACGCATGCAGGTGTTCGGGTGGATCGCGCGCATCGGCTTTCGAATCTGGTAAGCCAGCTCGAGCGTCCTGCGAGCCGCTCGTCCGCCCCGCCTCCTCCACCATCCCGACCGACCGGGACCCCGCTGCCTGGCCTGCGTGGCGGTGGTGGGGCGCGCGCGCGCGGCGAGGTCGCTGACCAAAGGTTCGATGCCTACTCGAGGTTGGTTGGCGAAGCTGAGCGTCTCCTCTGTCAGACGGGGTGAGCCCCGTCCTGTGCTGCTTCGAGGGGTTCTGACGCGCAGCCACGCATCAAACTGCCCAACTCGGTCTCGCTCGTGCCCGGATGCGTCGCGCTGCGGCAGTCCATGGCGAAATAACGCTGCAGGGCTTCGGGGTTCGGGTGCTAAACTCCCGCGCCCCGTGAGCTCCTTGTCGACCATCTTCCGCGCGCGGCGATTCTGGCTGCGCGTCGCGCTGCCCGTCCTCGTAGCGCTGGCAGTCTCGTGCGTCGAGCTGGCTGCGTGCGCGCAGGCCGTCGCCACCGAGGACGTGCTGGAGGAGGCTCGGCGACAGTATCGGGAGGGGCTCAGTTTGGAAGCAGCCGGTGACTGGGCTCGCGCCTTGACGCGCTTCGAGTCCGTCGCGCGAGTTCGTCTGACCCCTCAGGTGCGGTTCCACATTGCCCGCAACAAGGAGAAGCTCGGTCGGCTCACGGAGGCGCTTGGCGACTATCGCCTCGCCGAGTACGAAGCTACAGACATCAGTGAAAGCGAGCTCTCCGAGATTCGGGAAGCCCGTGAGTCGCTGGAGAATCGGGTACCAAAGCTGCAGATGACGGCCATTGGCAGTATTGCCGGTGCGACCATTCTGCTCGACGGCGTGGAGATCGGTAAGGACAGCCTTGGCACTGCTCTGCCGGTCGACCCCGGGCAGCATCGTGTGGTCGTTACCTTCGAGGATGGCACTTCCCGCGAATACGTCGTACAGGTTCGCGAAGGGATGATCGAGCGTCTCGATCTCGAGGGTCGACCGGATGCGTCTGACCTGGCTCCTCCGCTGCCGCCCGCCGCTCCGACGATTGGTCGCGATCGGAGCTGGTGGCCCTGGGTGGCCGCGGGTGCTGGAACGGCGTCGTTGGCTGCGGGGGGCGTCCTGCTCTATTTGCGCCAGGAGGCGATAGACGATCTCGACGCGGGTTGCACGGGCAGGGTGTGTTCGGAGGAGTACGAGGAGACCTACACGAGCGGGAGGACGTACTCGGTGCTGGCGCCCATCGCCCTGGGAGCAGGTGTCGTCGGCGTCGGCGCTGCCGTGCTCGGATTCACGGTTCTCGCACCGAATGTGCCGGTCCTCGATACGTCTTCCCGGTCGCTGACCTTGAAGGTTGGTGCGCTGTCCGGGAAATGGGGGGTCGAGGTGCGTGGTGGCTTCTAGGTACCGTGGCTCTCCGCGGCAGCGCGCTTACCACTGCGCGTTTGGTGTCGTCATTGCCATCCTGCTTGAGGCCTGCTCGTTTCCCGAGTACACGTTTGCTCGCGACGGGGAGCATGGCTCCATTCTCTGTGACAACGGTAAGGACGACGATGGTGATGGTGACGTCGATTGCAAGGATCCGGGATGCATGTGTTCCGAGGATTGCTCCAACGGCGAGGACGACGATGCGGATGGGCTCACGGACTGTGCGGACCCGGATTGCGACTGTCAGGAGGATTGTGACAACGGTCGTGACGATGACGGTGATGGATTCGTCGATTGCGCGGACGTAGACGACTGCGAGTGCGTCGAGGATTGCAGCAATGGGGAGGACGACGACGGTGATGGCCTCGTGGATTGCGCGGACGTGGACGACTGCGCTTGTGGAGAGGATTGCAGCAATGGGCGCGACGATGACGGGGACGGGCTCGTGGACTGTGCCGATCCCGAGTGCGAGTGTGGGGACGGCGACGAGCTGTGCGGGAACGGTACGGACGATGACGGTGATGGCTTGATCGACTGCGAGGACACGGCGTCCTGCGTTTGTGCCGATTTGCTCCCTGCCGAAGGTTGGACGGGGCCGGTGGCCGTCTATGCGGGGGACACGGACTCTCCTCCCGACTCCTGCGACGACGTGGGTGTCTACACGGGGGTCTATCGGGAGGTGCACGCCGAGCCAGAGGCGTCGCCCGCCAGTTGCGCGGCATGCGAGTGCGGCGACCTCGTGGGGGCCAGCTGCTCGCTCGTGGCTCGCTACTACACGGGCGACCAGTGCTCGGAGCTCGGCAGCGACTGTTTTCCGGGCGGCGGGGGGGGGTGCGGGTTCGAGGTATTCAACGGCATATGCAACTCGATCGTCCTCACGTATCAAGGAGGGAGCATGCCGCCGCCGACCCTGCTCAACGTTACCAGTGAAGTCAGCGGCGGGAGCTGTGAGGTCTTGGAGCGGCAAGAGCCTCAGCTGCCGCCGGTGACACGGGAAGTCGAGACGGTCACCTGCGCACGCGGCATCGCCTTTGGGCCGATGGACGGCTGCGGCGTGGGTCTGTGCGCACCGAGGCCGCCCCGCGGTTTCGAGGTCTGCATCTACAGCCCTGGTGACGTCGACTGTCCCTCGTCCGACTATCGGAAGTCCGTCTACTATTCCTCCTACGAGGATGGCCGAGGGTGCGCCCCGTGTGCTTGTGGAGCGGCCGCAGATACAGCGGTTTGCGATGGCGAGGTCGTGGACTTCCCTGGAGTCTCGGGCTGTGTGGGTGACGTCTTCACGAGCTTCTCTCCGGGAGAGGATTCTTGCGCGGAGGTCAAGGAGCCGCGGCCGCCAGGGTCGGGCCAAGACGACCGGCGTCTCCGGATCCGCGTCGAAGCAACGGGAACCTGCGAACCCAGTGGTGGCGGGCCGCTCGGGACGGTGGAGGCGCGTGACCCGACGACTTACTGTTGTGTCGACTAGGGCGGAGAGCTGGGGCGGGCCGCCCAAGCGAGCTTCATGTCAGGGAGGAGCGGGACGGTGAAGCTGTCGCGGCGGGACCTCCTGCGTCTGTTCTTCGGGCTGCCGCTCGCCGTGGCCTGTAAGAACCAACGAGAAGGTGTCCCTGGTTCCATCCGTGGGGCAAATGTCGGACTGGCGCATCGGCTGCGCGATGCCACCGTCGAGCGAGCTGCGGGTAAAGCGGAGTCCGTCACTGTCGCCATCGTGGGAGCTGGCCCCGGCGGTCTGGTGGCGGCACGACGCCTGAGGCAGAGCGGCCTGCTCGACTTCGTTCTCTTTGACTTGGAAGGGCAGTCGGGTGGCAGCTCGTGCTACGGAACGGACGGCGTCGTCTCGTACCCTTGGGGTGCACATTACCTGCCGCAGCCGGATGACGAGAACCGTCCGTTGCGCGAGTTCATTGCCGAGATTGGCGGGTTTGAGAGTGATCCCGTCCGCGGTGAGGTCATCCGAGAGGATTGGCTCGTGCGCGCGCCCGAGGAGCGCCTGTTCGCTCGTGGTCGTTGGCACGCCGGCCTCTCGCCCGCCACACTGCTGACGCACGAGGATCGACTCCAACTAGCGCGATTCCAGAGGAAGCTGGACCACTGGGTCGCGTGGCGTGACGGCACCGGCAAACGGGCGTTCGCGGTTCCGATGAGACGGAGCTCGGCAGCAGCGGAGGTCCGCGACCTGGACCGAATCTCCGCCGCGGAATGGCTTGCGGCGGAGGGATTGGATTCGTCGTTCTTGCGCTGGTATGTCGATTATGCGTGCCGTGACGACTACGGGCTTCGCGCCAACAGCACGAGCGCCTGGGCCATGCTGTTCTACTTCACGGCGCGGACGCCGCGTGCTGGAGCGCCCTCAGCACCTTTCCTGACCTGGCCCGAGGGGAATGGATACCTGGTGCGCCGCCTCACCGAGCCGCTCGGTTCGAGGTTGAAGCTAGACGCGCTGGTAACGGACGTTGCTCCGACGGATCAGGGGGTAGCGCTCTCCGTGTTCGACGCTCGACAGGGGGCCCTGAAACGCTATGACGCTCGCTACGTGATTCTCGCCGTTCCGCAGTTCGTGGCGGCACGAATTCTGAGGCCCCTGCGCGAGGCACGCCCCACCTATCTCGACGAGTTCAGCTATAGCCCATGGCTAGTAGCCAACCTGCACTTGGATTCGGGCAGCGAGGCGGAGGGGCCTGGGGGGGCTTGGGACAATGTACTCTTCGACAGCCCCAGTCTCGGATATGTCAGCGCCACGCATCAGACCCTGCGCGAGCGGGGGCCGACGGTTTGGACCTACTACAACGCACTCGTGGACGCTGAGCCCAACGTGGCTCGTAACCAGCTCTACGGCGCCGACCACGAATCGCTTGCCAATGCCGTGCTGGGGGATCTGGGGAGAGCCGTCGACGTGCGACGGCGGCTCTCGCGGCTCGACGTCTGGCGGTGGGGCCACGCCATGGTGAGTCCACGCGTGGGGTTCATGTGGGGAGGGGGACGGGAGAGGGCGGCGGAACCGCGGGGTCGGGTGTTCTTCGCACACACGGACCTCTCCGGTATGGCGCTGTTCGAAGAATCCTTCGACCGAGGCGAGCAGGCAGCAAACCAAATCCTCGCTCGTCTGCGCCATGGAGCAGGCTGAGCCGTCGAGAGCCCCACGAGCCTGGGTAGGGTGACCGGTGTTGCCGAGAGGTCTACGACTCTGGGGCGCATTGCTTGTCGCGAAGCTCGGTCATTCGAGCACGCTGCTCGGGCAAGCTAGGGGCGAGCGCTCCGCGACCGCGCACAGGGTTCATCCGCGGGGGTGGAGCGCATCCCGTGTTCACTGCAGCACATGGCCTGGAGAAATGTCGACCGAGCTGGATGGCGCACCACTCGACAGAGGCACTTCACGTAAGCCCGGAGTCCGAAGTGCCGAACCAGCAAGGGGGCGTGAGTCACCACGTGCCGAGCCTGAATCACTCCACGCATAGTTGGGCGGCGCTTTACCACGTCGCGGGAACAAGCGACAACCGGAGATCGGGGAAAGCGCGCGAGAGGCCGACCTGCCTTTCAGGTGTGCAATGGCGCGGCGCGCAACTAACCGCCGAGGCACTTCCGGAGCAGCAGGACGCGAATTGGTCGGTCGCTGTGCCTCGCCCGCCTGGCGGACCGGAGGCCTGATCCCCCGGTTTTGCGCCCACGGGACCTCCCAGCCCTGCCCAAATCTGTAAAACGCACTACTTCCCGAGACTTGCCTCTGGTGTATTGCGCGCCAGGCCCTACACCTTTCCGGCGCTCTACGAGCGCTCACGTCAACGAAACTATGGCAGAATGGCGCGCCGGCGCTCGCTGGGGTCGTGGGTCAGGACCTCGACTCGAGGGGGCAGTTGCCGGAGCGGGCCGCGCTAGGTGCGCGACTCCTTCCGTCATCCCAGCGTTCCGGAACCATCGTCAAACCTAGAACCACACCCCTTCAGCCAGAGGCTCAAGAACTACGCTCCCGATCGCGCCCGCCCCGCGCGCCTGGAGCTACGGATCGAGGAGAACATGAACGACGCCAGCCCCAAGGTTGCGAAACTGGATCTCGGTGAAAAGACAATCGAGCTACCAGTCTATGTCGGTTCGGAGAACGAGCCATCCATCGACATCACGAAGCTGCGTGCGCAGACCGGCTTTATCACGCTCGACGAAGGATACCGAAGCACCGGATCGTGCAAGTCCGACATCACCTTCATCGATGGCGAAAAGGGCATCCTCAGGTACCGCGGCTACCCGATCGAGGAGCTGGCAGAGAAGAGCGGCTTCATCGAGACAGCGTGGCTGATCATTTGGGGTGAGCTGCCGACCCAGGAGCAATTGAGGCGCTTCCGGCTCGAGCTCTGCAAGCATGAACTCCTCCACGAGGGGCTCTTCAATCACTATGACGGGTTTCCGCCGACAGCGCCTCCCATGGCGATTCTGTCGGCGATGATCAATGCGTGCTCCTGCTACCACCCCGACATTCTGGACGACACCGATGGCACGAGCCTGGAGACCGCGGCGGCTCGCTTGCTCTCCAAGGTGCGCACCATCGCAGCGGCCTCGTACAAGGCCAGCATTGGACAGCCGCTGATTTACCCCAATTCCAAGTATTCATACTGTCAGAACTTCCTGCACATGATGTTCTCCAAGCCGTACAGCGAGTACGACGCGTCACCGGAGGTCGTGCAGGCGATGAACCTCATCTTCCTGCTCCACGCCGATCACGAACAGAACTGCTCGACCAGCACGGTTCGCATGGTGGCTTCCAGTGGTGCCAATCTATTCGCCAGCTGCGCTGCTGGGGTCTGCGCCCTGTGGGGTTGGCGGCATGGCGGCGCCAACGTGGAAGTGATCCGGATGCTGGATCGCATACACAGGGAGCAAATCCCTGCAGCGAAGTACGTCGAGCTCGTGAAGAAGAAAGAGGTCAAGCTGATGGGCTTCGGCCATCGCGTCTACAAGAGCTTCGACCCCCGCGCGAAGATCCTCAGCGCTGCGGCGGAAAAGGTCTTGCGTGAGCTGAAGGCGCAGGATCCGCTACTCGATCTCGCACGCGGCTTGGCAGACATCGCGCTCGAGGATTCGTACTTCAAGGACCGCAACCTGTACCCGAACGTGGACTTCTACTCGGGTATTATCCTTCGCGCGATTGGCATCCCCCTGAACATGTTCACGGTGATGTTTGCGATCGGACGCATGCCTGGTTGGATCGCAAACTGGAAGGAGGTCAATGAGCGGCAAGAGCTCGGGATCTATCGACCACGACAGGTCTACACGGGGCCGACCAAGCGCTCCTACGTCCCCCTCGAGTCCAGGTAGGGCCCCTCTATTCTTGCGGAGAGCGGCGACGGGCTTGCAGGCTGATCCTTGCAGGCCCGCGCGGGGCCGGCATCATGCCGGGGCCGGCTGCGGAAAGGCTGCTAGAGAGTATTGGCCGAGCTTCTGCAAGCGAGCGCCGCTGATCGTGATGGCTTCGGCGCTCTCATCGATCCCACAGTACCGGCGGCCTAGGTTCGCCGCTACTGCCATTGTCGTTCCAGAGCCGCACATCGGATCGAGGACCCAACCTCCGGGGTGACAAGCAGCACGAATGATGCGGTCGAGGAGCTTCTCGGGCTTCTGTGTCGGATATCCAGTGGTTTCCGAGACCAGTGGGGTATTGGCGCGCATGGCCCCGCAGTCGCTCCAAACGCTTCCGAGGAGCCGACCCTCGTCCTCGTAGTAGCGATATAGCTTGCCATTGATGCTGCGCTCCCGATAGCGGCGACCTGTTGGGTCGACATGGCGAAAGTGCATCTTCCGGCTCGTGCTCGCGTAAGGCTCGCGCAAGCATGGTTCGTCGACGTTCCAGACCATGGTGCCCTCCCGGGAGTAGATGAGTATGGTCTGATGAGTCACGCTGGGTCCCCCGCGGCGCCGCGCTCCGTTTCCCGGCACCCAGACGATCTCTCCCTCGAACCGTGAGCGTCCGAAGACCTCGTCTGCGATGACCTTCGTTTCGTGCACTGCGCGGTGGTCGAGGTGCAGCCACAAACTCGAGCAGGGGGCCATGACGTCGCGCACCGCAGCAAGCCGCGGCCGCAGCATCTCTAGGAAGCGCTCGATCCCGCCCCATTGGTCTCTATAGGCGACGCGTCCTGTCGCCCTGGTGCCGGACCCATGGCGCAAGCCACGAGCCCCCCCAGCGTTGAAGGGGGGATCGATGTACACCAGGTCGAACCGGGGCTTCTTGCCTTCCGCGATACGGTGCAGCCAGGGCAAGCAGTCCCCTTGTAGTAGATACCCCTGAGAAGAGGAGGCGAGGTCGGGGTTCGTCATCGTGCGTGGTTCACTGGCCAGCCGACTGCGCGAGGGTTGCGGCGCTCGGGGCGAGCTCCTCGGGCAGCCATGGATCGTCGAGTCCGATGGCAGCCAGATCCTGCGCTGCCAGAGGCGCTAGAGAAGAGAACGGAGGCAGCCACTCCCAATGGGGACCCCCACCATAGCAGCCGAGAACGGCCTCATCCTCGGAGCAGGCGATGCGGACGTGCACGTGGTCAGCGTGCGGCGCCGCATCGCGCGGTTGTCGCATGACGTTTTCGGCATGCCAGATCAGCTCGAGGGGCTCCCCGCGGGCTTGCGCGTAATCGATGATGATGGCCTCCACGGGCCGACTGACGAAGAGCCATTGAACGTTCGCCGCTCGAGACGTCAGGAGCGCCTTGAAGAGCAGCCATTGCCGCCGCTCGTCGAGCTTGAGGTACCCGTCCGTTCCGGGAAGTGGGGCCAAACCATCGGGCCCCATGTGGATGAAGCCAGGGTTCCGGACCGGCACACCTGCTGGCGTCGTCACGTACCAGAGAAAATCGACGTCGCGACCAGTGCGATGGGAGGAGTGTCTCGGAATCCGTCCGCCTTGCTTCGCGGAAAGGTCGCCGACGACGAGGGGCGCTCCCGAGGGTGCCTCCAGTTCCACCCGGGCGGCGACCTCCTGGACGAGTCGAACGAGCGCTGGCGTTCCCCAATGGGCGCGTCCCCAAGGCCGATACCGTTCGAAGCCTGGACCCTTCCGCGGAAGCTCCTCGCCGCCTTGCAGCGTGCCTTGGCTCGGGCTGCCCACCGAGCCGCCGAGTTGGGGCGCGAGGGGCGAGGGGCTAGCGAGGCAGCCGCTGGAAAGCACGGCCACTGTGGCCGCAAGCAACGGGGTGCCACGGCTGGGTGCGCAGCGCCCTTTCATCGTGCTTCCCTGAGGTAGAAGGAGATGCTGGTCTCGAACTCTTCGAGCGGCTCCTGACTGGCGTACTCGGGCATGAGCTCGTAAGCGTCCCCCGAGGAGCGCAATACTCCCAGGTCCAAGAACGCGCGACAAGCGTTCTGCAGCATCGGCTTGCTGACGGATTCGCGCAGCTCGAGCTCTCCTGCGAAGTACATCTCGTTCCCTGTTGCTATGGCGCGTCGCAGCAGCTCCTTCTCGGACAAGGGGCGAACGAGCAGACTGGTGAGGGCTCGCGCTGCCACCTGGTAGCCCTCGACGAAACTCCGCAGCACTGAGGCGTAGGTTCTGAGCCACCGCTCTCCGCTCCAGCCGTCGTGCTCAACCCCGGGAGTCACGAGCCCCTCCGGAGACCGGGCAATGACGTTGTCCTTCTCCAGGAGCTTCAGGACATCACTCAGGATGGTTTCGAATGGCGCGTCGGAGCGGAAGCGGAACTCACGCTTGAAGAGCTTCGAAAGGAATCGCACGCGCTCTCCGATGTCTGCTTCCGTGGCCTGCAGCGTGCTGCTCGAGCCGAGAGCCAGTGCAACCAGCGAGCGCTCCACGAAGAAGTGGACGATGATGTTCTTCGTCGTGTCGAGGGAGAAACGACGAGAGTCCGGGATCGTGTAGATGACGCCGTCCCCCGCGGCGCGACGCCGGCGCCTTCGCCTCGGACGTTCGTCCCCTGGGGCCGCTCGATGTGACTCGACGAGTTCGGCCGCCACGAACATCTGCAGGGCCTCCGTGATGGCTGCGGGGCGGAGCGTTCCCGAGGGTGTTGCCAGTGTGCTGCTCAACCGCGCTCCGACGCTCGACAGCGCCCCGAGCAGCTTCCTGCAGCGGTCGATCAGCGCCTCATGACCCAGGCCGCGGCGGGAGTGCGTCAAGAGGGCGAGGGCTGCAAGCGCCCCGGGGGTGACCGCAGTGACGCGGTTTATCTCGTCCATCGCGCGGTTGCCGATACGAGTCACCAAGACGCGCCGCTGCGCCGGCTTCAGGGGAGTGTCGGGCTGTATGTCGAGCTCGGTCCGGAACTCTTCCAGCGACTGAATCTGGCCCACTTGTATGTTGATGCGGCCGTAGCGGTGTCGCAGGACACGAGAGGAGCGCAGGAGGCCGGTGGCATCCTCCTGGGCCTTTTCGCCGCCAGTGATCTCTCGCTCATAGCTCTCTGCCTCGATGACCCTCTCATAGCCGATGCTGACTGGGACGAAAAACACCTTCTTGTGAGGGAGGGTGAGGGCGGCATCGAGGATCATGCTGAGCAGGCCGAACCGGGGAGGCAGCAGCTTTCCCGTTCGGCTCCGTCCTCCCTCCAGGAAAAGCTCGATGGGATAGCCGTCGCGCATGATGCGTCGGATGTAGGCGTCGACGACGGCCGCGTACAACCGGTCACCGCGAAATGAGCGCCGGATGAAGAACGCGCCGGCTCTCCGAAAGATAGGCCCCATGGGGAAGAAGTCGAGATTGTCGCCAGCGGCGATGAGGGGCAGCTGGAGCCTCTCCCCGAAGAAGGTGTAGGATAGGATGAGGTAGTCGATGTGGCTCTTATGACTGGGTAGGAGGATCAGGGTTCCCTCCTTGCTAGCCCGCCGCAAGCGCTCGAAGTCGCTCTCCAGGTGCTCGCAGCCCGCGTAGATGCGGTGAAAGACGCGGTCCATGATCGCCTCGAGGGCGCGCAGCGTGAACGGCTCCGGGCGCGCGTGTAGCTCCTTCAGCATGGTACCTGCGCGTTGGCTCAGGATGTAGGCTTGTTCCCCATCCCCGCCGGACAGGTCAGCGATGACAGATTGAAGCCGGGGGCTTCTTACGATCTCGTCCCGAACGCGGTCCACGTCACGAGCCGCGGGCCCCGTGACCGTGCGACGCTCGCGCTCGAGGCGACGCAACATGGCATACGTCGCTCGTCGAGCGAGCACCTCGTCGGATTGATGCTCGGAGCCACGGAGGAACTCCGCAAGGTCCAGAGGCTCACCCGGAAGCAAGGCCCCTCGCTTGAAGTTCGAGAGTGCCTGCGCTGCCGCGCGCGCAGCCGTAGGCCATTCCGGGGGACCGAGCAGGAAGTCGATGGCCTCGCGCCCCCGGGTGTCCGGATGCTGGGTCCAAACGAAGAGCAGGGGAATGGCCAGGATCGGCTTGGTCTGATGCCGCTGCACCTCGAACAGAGCGCGGACGAGCTCATCTCCCTCCTTGACTCCACGGCCTCCGCGGGACACCGATGCCATGTCGAGGACGCTAGGTGGGCGCTTCAGGAATAGGGCCGCGGAACCGCCCTGCGCGAGGGCGTCGCGGAGCTCTTCGGTCGGGCTGGGCCCTCTCCGGGGCAGCAGGGCGTTCAGCCAGCCCTTCCCGAGGGGATTGAGCACCCAAAGGCCCAGATCGTTGACGAAGCGGATGCGGGGCAGCTGATAGCGACGCGTGGTGTACTCGAGGGCGAGGAAGTCGACGACGTTGAGGCTGCGGAGGACGTAGACCAACGAGGAGTCTTGGGTGCGCGCACGCAGATTCCGCACCCAGGTTTCGTCGACGCGCATGTTCACGAAGAAGCGGCGGCACAGCGCTGCCAGGATCGGGTTCGGCTCGTAGGGCTTCGTCAGCTCGAGATTGGCCATAGGCATGGACGAGCGGCGCTCGGCGCGCTGCTTGCCGTAGCACATTCCTGCTGCCGGTTGCGCGCACCCAGGCTGTGCCGCTCAGTTGAACAGAGATTGGGCCTGTTGGCCATCCGGTTGGCGCTGGCGGCGGCTGCTGGTATGGGATGCTCGCCCATGCGCTGCATTCGTGCCGTTATCGTCCTACTCCTCTTCACCTCGGCAGCTGTTTGCTCGGGGTGCGAGCGAAGCTCGAAGGCTTCGAAGACCCGCTCGCAGGAAGCGGGTGCTGGCACCCAGGCTGCATCGCGTCCTACTGCTCGCTGTAGCAATGCAAAAGCCCAAGGTGTTTTCACACTGGGTACACCGGGCCCAATCCCGAACGAGGAAGAGGACCAACACGCCTTGGATGTCCCCTTTGCGATCGAGGTCGGTGGTGCTGCGCGGTTGGGCGAGGGTTTCGCGGTCGCGATGCTGGAGCCCCTCAGCGACGGATCGCATGCCAAGCTCGCGATCGTCGGCGCCGACGCCAAAAGTGGGCGGATCATCGACTTGGGTCGAGTGCACGGAGACGCCGCGCCCCCGCGCGTGGCGAGCCATGGCAGCACCGTGGCTGTCGTCGTGCCCGACGCTGACGCGGCCGGGGCAACCTTGCGCCTCGCCATCATTCGCGACGCCACGACGAAGCCCGACGTGGACTGGGGGTTCGACGTCTCGGAGGGATGGGACGAGTCCGCCGCTTTCGACGTCGCCCTGAGCCGTGAGGGCGGTGTCATCGTCTTCGACCGCATGGTGCGGGGAGCGCGTGCGATCCATGCCGTTGCGTTCTCGAGCGCCAATCCCGACATCATGCGCGGCGAGCCGCTCGTGGTCTCTCCCGACGGCTCTTGGGGCGAGTCGCCGCAGCTCGCGGTGGGCGCGAGTGGCTTCTGGGTGGCGTGGCTCGAGCGCGTGGAGGCGCGGCCTGGGCAGGATGCTGGCCGCACTGAGGACGATCCTACGCTGGATGTCGGGCCAGCGATGCTCAAGGTTCGCAGCCTCTCGTCCCTGGCAGTGCCGACGGGCGTCCCGCTCGCCGTTCAGCAACGGCCAGAGCATATCTTCGCCTTCGACTTGACGATGGCGAAGAGCGCCGTGCTTGCCTGGCGCCAAGCCAGCCACGGCCCCGGGAGTGAGCGCGGGCTGGTCCACGTCGCGCACGTGCGCCCCGACGGCAGCATGGTAACCCAGCAGGTGGAGCAGCAGGAGGCCGGCGTTGGCGTGCCTGTCCTTATGGCGGCTGAACCTGGGCACGATGAAGCGTGGCTTGTGTTGCCAGCCGTCGACGGCCAGCCTCAGCTTGGGCTCGTGTCCGAGGGGCGTGTCGCTGGCGATCTACGTTCCGAGCCGGCCATCGGAGTTGCGGAGCCACTGCTTCGTACTGAGAACGGCTTGCTGTTGGCGGTGCCGCGGGGACGCGCCGTGGAGCTGAGTCTCGTCGACTGCCTGGTGAAGCGGGCACCATGACGGATGGCATCCTTGCTCCGACGAAGAGTGGGCTCCACGGTATACAGGAACTGAAGCTGGAGGAGACGATGGCGTGCGTAGCAGTATTTCTGGCCACGGGGTTCGAGGAGATCGAGGCGGTAACAATCATCGACGTGCTGCGGCGCGCCGACGTGGTGGTCGTGACGGCTTCGCTCGGCGAGCTGACCGTGGTCGGATCCCACGGGATAGCGATCGTGGCGGATCGATCGATCGACGATATCGACGTGCTGCAGTTCGATGCGGTCGTGCTGCCCGGCGGGATGCCTGGCAGTACTCATCTCCGTGACGATGAGCGGGTGCGCCGTGCCGCTTCCCTTGCCGCGGAGCGAGGCCGCATCGTCGCTGCCATTTGCGCTGCGCCCATCGCGCTCGAGGCTGCTGGAGTCCTGCACGGAAAGAACGTGACCAGCTATCCCGGGTGCGAGCTGCCCAGCGCGGTTCGCGTCGACGAGCGGGTGGTGGAGGATGAGACAATCATCACGAGCTGTGGTCCCGGGAGCGCTCTGGAGTTCGCCCTGACGCTCGCGCGTCGCCTGGTGGGGACCGCGGTGGCTGCGAGGGTCGCTCAGGCAATGCTCGTGCAAGGTGGGGACGAACCCGCGACGGCGCGGCGCTGAGCTTTGGCATGCTCGCTCGTCGGGTTCGTCGTGCCTCGGGAAGCGTCAGTAACCAGGTTTTGAACTCCGAGCTGATGCCTGATGCCTGACCCCTGAAGACTCGTTGCTTTCGCCGCTGCCGGCTCAGGCGATGGCGGCGCGACGTGTGCGGTTGAACTCGACGCAGTCCGCATAGCGCACCCCCTGCCCGCCGAAAAGGTCGAGGGCGCTTCCGAAGGTGAGGTCGACCCGGCCTCGACTCAGGCGTTCTACCCTCTCCAGGTCGGTCGAGCTGCGCCCTCCGCCAGCGTAGGTACATGGAAGGGGGGAGACATCCCCGAGGAGCTCCACGAGCGGCTCGTCGATGCCCTGGCACAGCCCCTCGACGTCAGCGGCGTGGATGAGAAACTCGCTGCAAGCAGGAGCAAGCCGTTCTAGCGTGTTGGCGTCGACTGCCGTCGTCGTGACGACCTGCCAGCGCTGGGTGGCCACGAACCATCCACCATCGCGCCGCCTGCAGCTGAGGTCGATCACCAGCTCCTCTGGTGCCACTATCCCGAGCAGACGTTCGAGCCTCTCTGGGAGCAGGCCGTCCGAGTCGAAGAGATAGCTCGTGACGATGACCTTGCTGGCCCCGGCGTCCAACCAGCGCCGCGCGTTCTCGGGCGTGATGCCGCCGCCGATCTGCAATCCGCCGGGCCAAGCGCGCACGGCGTCCAGAGCCGCGTTTTCGTTTCCTGGCCCCAGCTGGATGACGTGGCCGCCGAGAAGCCCGTCCTGCCGGTAGAGCTCGGCGAACCAGGCGGCATCGTGCTTGGCGATGAAGTTCGTGCGTGGCGCGGCTCCGTCGCGCAGGCTCCCCCCAACGATCTGTTTCACCCGCCCGTCATGCAAGTCGATACACGGCCGAAAGAGGGTCATGGCGGCCGTGCTAGTGCAGCGCTTGGCCATCGGCAAGCAGTTGGGCTCCCGGCCTCCCTCGGCACGCTAGAAGTATCCGTTTCGCCTGTACGGACTCGAGAACGATCGTCCTTTCCCGCTCGGTTTCCTGCGCAGCGCCGCGGATCCGGTTATGGCCAGCATCGCGGTTTCGTGCTTCGGTGAGCTGTCGCGCTTCAATGACGGTGACCCTCGCGCCATGCCGTGCGTGCGTCCTTGCACCTACTGGTTGACCTCATGCTCGTGTCCCGCCCGCATTTCTTCGGTCCCATCTTTTTTGCCTGGGTGCTCGCGTGCACCGAGGACGTCTCTCCCCAGCACCCGCTCGCCATCCCCAGTACGGGAGGCGCGGCCGCCGTCGATGGCTCCCCCGCGAGCGGTGGCTCCGGTCTTGGTGGTGGGCTGGCGAACGGTGTCGGCGGAGGCCCGGTCACGGGAGCCGGCGGGGCCGATCCCAGCGGGGAAAACCCACCTTGGCGAGGGCTTGGCGGCCAACCCTCCGACGAGGAAGCTCCCTCCAGCGGGAGCGGTGGCGCAGCGCCGGTCGATAGTGGCGGCGGTGGTCTCGCGGCTGGCGGCAGTGCGTCGCCTGCTGCAGGGGGCAGTCCCGCCGTAGGGAACGGCGCCGGCGGTCGTCTCTCTGGTGCCGGAGGTCTCGACATCGGAAGCGGTGGCGCTCACCTGGGCGGAGCCGGTGCCGGTGGCTCGAGCCAGGGGGGAACGGTCGGGTCTGGCGAAGGTGGTTCAGGGATTGGGGGGCAACCGGTCACGCTGCCTTACGGGTTTGCTCCGGCCACGGTCAGTTGGGACGACGCCGTGCGCGCCTACGAGGATTGGAAGGCAGTTCACCTCGAGGACTGTGGTGGCGGGGTGTACCGCGTGCCGTGGGAGAATGCGCGCCTCGACGCCACAGTTTCCGAGGGCATCGGATACGGCATGCTCCTCACCGTCGCCCACGACGACCGTACTGCGTTCGATGGTCTGTTCGCATACTATGACATGGCGCTCGACGAATACGGGCTCATGCATTGGCTGCGGTATGGGTGTGACGCCCACTGGGAGCAGAAGTACAACGAGTACCCGGACAATGCGGCCTCCGACGCGGATTTGGACGTCGCGATGGCTCTGCTCATGGCAAGCTGCAAGTGGGGCGGGGATTACGGGGCCGAGGCCACGCGTATCATCGACGCCATGGAGGCCAGCATGATCGGGTGGGACGGTTCGGTTGCCGTCCTGCAGCCAGGTGACAGCAGTTTCTTCGACAACAACGGCTGCATCAACTACTCCTACTTCGCACCAGGCTACTACCGTGCCTTCGCCCAGCACGTGCCGCAGAGCGCCGAGTTCTGGAACAAGCTCGCCGACGATAGCTACGTGCTGCTGGCGCGCGCGTCACATCCGAGCACAGGGCTGGTGCGCAACTGGGGGTCGACCTCGGGCGGCTCCGTCGAGGGGTGTACCTTCGATTTCTCTGACGACTACGGGGATGATGCTGCGCGGACTCCTTGGCGCATCGCGACGGACTACTTGTGGTGGGGGAACCGGGAAGCGAAGGCGTGGGTCGACAAGGTGACGGCCTGGGTCGTGTCGCAGCCGCTGCCCGAGCTGGGCCAGTGGTACCACCTGGACGGAAGCCTGGACACCTCCCACGATGGCTACGCGGACCACACCGCTATCAACATCGGACCCTGGAGCGTCGGTGCGATGGCACACAGTCAGGCTGCCGCAGACGCTCTAGCGGCGGAGCTGAAGGGGATCCCGACGAGTCCCGGGAGCCACGACGCGGAGTACTTCCCGCGCTGTCTGCGGGCGCTGTCACTCCTTGCGCTCAGCGGGAACTGGACGACCTGTGGGGGAGAACGCTAGCCAGCCAGGGTGTCATCGGGTTGCGGAGCCTCCCGTTCGGCACGCGAGAACGCGAGTCCACAGTCACTAAACAGATCCGGGCCGTCTCCACGACTGTGACGAGCCCAGCCTATTGGGGAGTGTCTTCAACCTAGATTTCGCGCGCTCCCCCCCATGAAGGGTTTGGATGGGCGGAGTTGGGGTTTTCGAGCGCATGGGGGGCCACTATCGTGGGTTGATCGGCCCCGTGGATAGACCTCCCCCTTTCCCCCACGGACGATATTCGGTTGTGGTGGGGTCAGCAGAGTTGGGCGTGGAGCTTGCT
>JAEWRL010000177.1 GCA_023398955.1 Pseudomonadota bacterium | reverse complement strand
CCGGCCTGCACATCCGCACAATGGTGCTCCCGCAGATGCTGACGGCTGAGAACTGAAAGCTGATTGCCTGCACCAGTCGGCAACAGCCATCCAAGTCTTGCCAACCCCGCCATCAATCTGCCCGGTTAGGGACTAGAGCGATTCGTCTGCATTCGCCTCGGAATGCGCAGACCCGTCGGCAAGCTCCTCCGGCGTCCGCTCAGACGTTCGCCCTAGCCACACCGCACGCGCCAGGGCGTGAGCGCCGGCCGGAGCCGTCAGCAAGACCAGCAGCCCCAGAATGACGGCTCGGATCGACAGAGGCAGCGGACCACTCACGACGGCCGCGACAACGAACAGCCATACGCCACAAACAGCGCCCATCGTGGACGAGTGAATCTTCGCATTCGCATCAGAGAACGTGACGAACCCTTTGACCGACAGCGTCATCACCAGGCTACCGGCAACGAGCAGCGCGTCAGCGGCAATCATGCGCCAGTCACTCATGAAGATCCTTGCGTTTGGAGACGAGCCTTGCGACGGCGACAGCCTGTACGAATCCTAGAAGCGCCATGGCGACGGCCACATCCAGGTAGTCGGGACTCCGCTGCCGAATCGCAAGGGCAATGAGGACCACCACCACCACGACAGAGAGAGCCTCGAGCGACATGGCGCGATGAATGGCCCGCCTGGTGACCACGGCATAGACCGTCAACACTGACGCGAGCGCCAACTGCCAAAGAACGACGACCCGATAGACGACATCGTGCATGATGCGGCCATCCTTCTACGGCGCTACGGAACGCTGTTCGCGCTCATAAAATCCAAGAAGGTCGTTCCGTGATGCTTCAGCATCGGCAGCATCGATAAGACTGAACACCATCACACGCCGTGCTCTCTCCGTGATCACGAAGGTACTGCCCGGAGTAGCCGTGTGGCACCATTGGAACAGCGCCACTCCAGCCCCGGAGCGCGGGTAACAAGGCACCCTTATGTAGCCAACTCGCCGCCATGGCACGATCCCCAGTGTAACCAAGAGCACGCGGAACGACTCTTTAAACAGCCTGCTCCCAAGCGCCACGACGAAGCGCGCCCAACGGCTGATCCTGAAGTCCTGCGAATGCCGACGCAACGGCCTGCCTGCGCGGAAGAGCATCAGACCCAGTGCTCCCACCAGAAGAGCAATCACCGCATTAGCAACAGAAAAATCGCCACTTTCTGCAACATACAGCAGGGCAAACGAGAGTAATCCCAACGCACTTCTCACGGTTTACCTCCAATCAAGTGGACCGCCGCACTAGACGCTGCGCCCTGCACCGGCCCGGGCACCGCTCCCAACGCAAGGGTCGAAGCGACGAGCGCTGCCGCCGCCCAAGGCCGCCCCGGGTGTTTGGGAGCGTGCGCGCCATGACCTGTCCGTTGCCACATCACGAATGCGCCACCGACAAGGACAATGAGGCTCGGCAACACCATAGCGAGGTAGACAGCAGCAGCATCAGTAGCAAGCAGCGCCAGAATCAGCTCTATCTTGAATAGGAAGCCGAGCGTCAGCGGCATGCCCGCCGTGCTGCTCACGGCAATGAAGACGATACGGCCGCGCGCCGCCGTGCGGGAGTCGAGCGACAGGAACATGGCAGCCTTGTCGAGCGCCCCAGCTGCGATCCCCAAGACCATCGCGATCATTCCGTGGACTCCGCCAACCCCGAGGGCAACCACGAGATATCCGGAATGGGCAACCGCCAGGTACGCTGCTATCTCCTCCGGACGCTTCTTCGACATCGCAAGAGCAGCGCCATAGAATGCCGCTCCGGAACCAAGGACGACCAGCACCGTCGATGAAGCGGCGCGCTCGGCGTCGTAGACGGTGAACCCAAGTCTCAGCAGCGCGTATGCACCCAGAGTGACCAGGGCGCCCGCCAGCGCGGCCGCGACGGCAGGCCGCGCGTGGGTATAGAGGACGGGGACCCACCCATGGAACGGGAACAGCCCCACTTTGATCGCCAGCGCGGCGAAGACGAGCACCGCTGCGAGCCAATAGCTGTGTTTGCCGCCGCGGGCAGAGAGATCCGCGATGTCCAGGGTCCCCGCAACGTAGTAGACGGCTGCCACTCCAAGGAGAAACAGGACAGAGCCGAAAGAATTGACGACCACGTACACGAACGTCCCCCGTGTTTCTCTCTTTCCATAGCCATAAGCGGCGAGAACAAAGGAGGAGACGACGCACACCTCGAAGAAGACGTAGAAGTTGAACAGATCTGCAGTGAAGAATGCACCATGAAGGCCGCTGCAGAGGGCGACCATCAAGCCCGGGAGCAGTCGGGAACGCACTTGGCTGCGCGCCTCGTGCGCCGTAACGGCGAGAAGAACACCCGCAGAGATTGCCGCTACGAACAGTGACAAGGTGTCCACCCGCAGACGCACCCCAACCCCGCGGGGCCACCCTCCAGTCACCACGTCCAGTGGGGAGGCAGCCCCGATGGTTTGGTGCAGCAACAAGCCGATGTCCGCTGCAACGACGCAGGCGAGCACCAGCACCGCGGCCCATGAGACCCAGCGACTCCGCCCGTTGAGAGCCAAGAAGACGGCCGTCAGCAACCAGGGCACCGCGAGGGGCAGCAAGGCAGTCACTGACTCTCCTCACCGACCCGCTCCGCGTTCGCGGGCACTCGGTCTGCTACGTCATCGAGGGTTACTGAGCGATGAGTTCGCTCCACGGCCAAGACTATCCGCAGCATGAGCACCGTTGTCCCGAGTCCGATGACGATTGCCGTCAGCGCCAGCGCTTGCACGAGCGGGTCGGAAACCTCCTGCGGATTGGCCGGCAGCAGCGGCGCCGTCGTCGAACGCCAGCCTGCCATGACCAACAGCACGATCACGGAGTTTACGACGAGTAGGCTGCCCGCGACGATGGTGATCGCGTCGCGGCTTGCCATGTGCCGTACGCCCACTCCGAAGATCGCGCCCACGGCCAGAGCAATGACCAGAGTCACGGGGAATCACCTCGTAGTGGTGGGAATATGCGATCGAACGATCCGACCACCGCGCCGTAGACGAGCACGGCGACTCCCATGTCGAAGAGCATTGCAGTGTGGAACTTGAGGAGAGAGAACGACCCGACGTGGGCACCTGGCCGCGGCACATGCCATACGGGTGGCAACCCGTAGAAGACCGGTGCGAGGCTCACAGTGAGCACGACGCCGAGCCCGGCTGCAACGTAGACCCAAGCCCAACGCGCGCCCGTCACACGCGCAGCGTGGTCGTGGTCGAGGCAGACGAACTGCACGACTGCTCCCACCGACGCGACAGCGCCCGCGCTGAAGCCATCCCCCACGGCACCCGCGCTCTTCGCCCAGAGGGCAATGCCCAGCACGATTGCACAAGGATAAACTAGCTTCGCAACGGCTTCGATCATGATCGTCCCCAGGCAACGCTGCGCGCACCGAGTATCGCGACCGCCAGCACGGTCAGCTCTCCAGCAGTATCCAGGCCGCGGAAATCGCTGAGTATCGCCGTCACTGCGTCCTGCTGGTGCGCCGCATCCG
This sequence comes from Pseudomonadota bacterium, assembly GCA_023398955.1. Lineage (GTDB taxonomy): Bacteria > Myxococcota_A > Polyangia > Polyangiales > Polyangiaceae > JAEWRL01. The sequence continues at coordinate 137,191 of JAEWRL010000177.1, read as the reverse complement.
TGAGAGCCACGAGGTCCTGAGCGACCGTCCTGCGACTCTGTCGCTCCAGCGAGTAGAGCGCGGTGCCAAAGGCCACGAGGAAACCTGCGCTCCCCGCCCAACGTGCGCCCGAGCAAGAAGCTTGCCCTCGGTTGGCCTTCGCCAGGACGCTGGGGCGCGTCCTCCACAGCAGAGAGAGGAAGAGGACAGTCAACGCTGTCTCGACGACCACTAGCACGAGCGCGACGTTGGGAGCTCCAGACAGCGCGAAGGTCACGGCCAGGCCGAATCCGACGAACGAGAGAATGAGAACCAGCCCAATCCGCGAGCGAGCGGTCGCGGTGAGGACGGCTGCCGTACCACTCAGGGAGATTGCGACCGCGGAGGGCCACTGGTCGACGGAAGGGAGCTCGAGCCTGAGAGTGGGCCCCTCATCCACCGCGACCGCCAACAGAAAGAGGATCGTGCATGGCAGTGTGACCATGAGCACCGGCGCCCTCACCAACTGGTGCTCCAGCGCGCGGGTCCATGCTCCCACCAGGCATGGGGTCTCGGCCACTCCTTCTCGAATCCTTCCCAGGCTCGGCGGGATCAGCCGCATCGCGCTCGCCCCACGAAGTCGCGCGGCAAAAGGACTGCGGCGGCCCGCCAGGATGACTACACCAGTGCCCCACGCCGTCAGAGCCATCCAGAACGAGGGGCCAGACAGGTGGTACTTCAGCGTAAAGCCCTCGGGGTGCTGGGCCGCGCCCGCGAGCACGTGGCGCAGGGGTTCGGTCCAAATCCCACCCAGGATGACTAAGCCAGCCAGCAGCGAAATCGGGACCAGGAGAAGTGATGGTTCCTTCCGGGACGCGGCAGACCCGCTTTGCGGACCATGGAAGAGTCCGAACCAGAAACGCCCCGTGTACGCGAGCGTCAACCCCGCTGCCGTCGCCCCAAGGACGGCAGCGGTAACTCCACGGTCCGCCACGACGGCAAAGAACACTTCGTCCTTGAAATACCCGACCGACAAGGGCAGCCCAGCAAGCCCCGCCGCTGCAACGCTGCTGGCCGTCGCGAGCCAAGGCATACGTCGGCGCAATCCACCAATCTCTGATAGCTTTGTTGCGCCGGTCACCATCGTAACCGTGCCGGCTGTCAAGAAGAGTGCGCTCTTGCAGAGGCCGTGCGCTACGAGCATCAGCATCACCTCCTCCGGGCGGTTCCCCTTCGACAGGGCGACGAGCACGACCATGTAGCCGTACTGCGCGACGGTCGAGTAGGCGAGGATACGTTTGAGCTCGTCACTCACCAATGCCTGGACGGAGCCTAGAGTGATGGAGGCGATGCCCGTGACCAGCAGTAGATCGGTCGCCCAGGGACTCGCTCGCCACAGGGGCGCGAGCCGACTGATGACGAAAACACCCGCGGCAACGAGAGCGGCCGAGTGCAGGTATGCTGAGACGGGTGTTGGGGCAACCATGGCCCGGGGCAGCCAGAAGTGCGGTGGCACCTGAGCGCTTTTCCCCAGAACACCTGCCACCATGAAGACCCCAGCAAGGGAGAATGCTGGGAGCGCCTCCGGCCTACCACCGAGATCCGCGAGCACTGTAGTCCCAGCCGTCCGCGCAACGAGCAGGACGCCCGTCAGAAACAGCAATGAACTCCCTGCCGTCACGACGAGCGCCACGAGCGCCGCTCGACGAGCCTGGCGCTTCTGGCGATCGAACTGAATGAGAAGAAAGGACGCCAGTGCCGTCGCCTCGAGAGCCGCGAAGATCAAGAGTAGATCCTGGGCAACGAAAAGCACCACCATCGCGACAACGAACACCAGCATTTCGCCACAGAAGAGGGCCTGAGCCATCAAGGGCCGTCTCTGCTCGTGCAAATGGTGAGGCATATATCCAGCCGTGAAGAGAAGGATCACGACGCTCAGGCCAGCCGCAAAGATAGCAAGGGGCGCACCGAGTGGGTCCATCGCGAGCGTGAAACGACTACCGAGCCCAGGCAGCCACTGAGCATCCACCAAGGGGGCGGTGGAGGCCACCCAAGCCCACGACAACGCGGCCGTGAGTATCACCCCGGCAGCGGCTGCCAGCCAGACGCTATGCCTCGGCTTGCAGCTACCCAGCGCCCACGCCAGGACCATGGAGAGGAGTGCTGCCGTGAGAATCGCCAGAGTCATGTCCTTGCCCGACAAAGCCGATCAGCGGCTACCTTCCGGCTCGAGGGGCGCCGTCGGTGCACCAGCGCTCCGCGCAATTCCGTGGACGAGCTCTGCCAACGCTTCTGTCGAGGTTCGTCGAGCAGACCACCCAAGCTCTCGGGCCGCGCGCTCGGTGCTCATGAGAGGAACCTGGAGTGCCAAATCGACCCATCCGGGATCCGTTGGCTGAAGCCTGAGGTGATAGCCTGCCGCTGCGGCGCCTCTGAAAACAAGTCGTGGCACCCTCACGGACTTGGCGCCCAGGGCGTCGGCAATCTGGCGGGCGTCGAGAACCGGTTCTGCGGCAATGTTATAGGCCCCATGAGCACGACGGACGACAGCCGAGCGGAAGGCTTCTCCGACATCGAGAGAATGCACGGCCTGGAAGCGAAACCTCGGCATATTCGGCACGAGTCGCAGCGCCGGAATGCGGAGCACGGACAGCGGCAGCAGCCGCCCCAGGAAAAGACGGCGGATCTCCGAGCTCGCTTCGCGTTTGAAGACGAGTGCTGGACGGAGCCGGGCCACCCTGAGCTCGGGGTGTGCCCCTTCGAGGCGATCGAGGGCGCGCTCGACCTTTGCTTTCTGTCGAGAGTAGAGCGAGGAGGCGATTCCGCACGTGGGCCAGCTCTCCTCGACCCGGCGATCCTTCGGCCCCGGGGAGTAGGCACCCACGGAGGATGCCACGACGAGCTGCGGCACCCCCGCCCTCACCACCGCATCGAAAACGCGGGCGCTGCCTCCCACGTTCACTGATTCCAGTCTAGCCTCCTCTCGGCGGGGCTGCAGCAACCACGCAAGATGCACGACGGCGTCGGCCCCTGCAAACACATCGAGCAGCTCGTCCTTCGCGACGTCCCTGGCTGCGAACTCCGCCTTCGCAATGCTCTCACTTGGCAAGCGGCGCCCTATCCCAATGACTCGCTCGACCCCAGGTTCACCTGCCAAGCTCTTTAGGACGCTAGTCCCAATGTTTCCTGTTGCTCCTGTGACTACGATACGCACGTTGACACCTCACGTGAATGCCCGGCTCCTCGGACCGCGGGATAGCAAGTGGCATGCCGCTGCACGGGGGGACCATGATCACGCTCCAGCACATTCGAGGCGACCTGATGGAATGCTGGGCCGTACTGGGCGGTCTGACACAGCGTGGCGCCCGTGCGTGCGGCCCGTGCGGGGATGACTCGAGCAGCCGCCCAGACCCTCGGCACGCGCGTTGCAATTTTGCATGACGACCCATGAACTCGCTCCGCCACCCTCACGGGGAACGCCGATGATTCAGTCCAACGCCGTCCAGACCACCGATAGAAAGGTTCGCTTCGCGGTCGTAGGCCTGGGGCACATTGCGCAGGTCGCAGTGTTGCCCGCCTTCGGACAGGCGGAGAACGCAGAGCTCGCAGCGCTCGTTTCCGGGGACAAGGTGAAGCTCGATGAGCTGGGCTCCCGGTACCAGGTGCCAATTCTCACCGACTACGACGAATACCCTCGCCTCTTATCCAGCGGCGACATCGACGCTGTCTACATCGCGGTACCCAACCACCTCCATTGTGAGTACTCGGTGGCAGCAGCAACAGCGCGTGTGCATGTGCTGTGCGAAAAACCAATGGCTGTCACCGAGGAGGAGTGTTGGAAGATGGCAGAGGCCGCGCAGGCGAGCGACACACGACTGATGATTGCTTATCGACTCCACTTCGAGCACGCCAACTTGGAAGCCATCGAGATCGCGAGGAGCGGCGAGCTCGGCGAGGTGCGATTCTTCGACTCCGTGTTCTCACAATCCGTAAAGGCCGGGGACGTGCGACTTGTTTCGACCGACAAGGGCGGGGGCCCAGTCTACGACATGGGCGTGTACTGTATCAACGCGGCAAGGTATCTGTTTCAGGACGAACCAACGCTTGTGAGCGCCGTAACAGCCAAGAGCGACGATGCTCGTTTCGCCGAAACCGAGGAGATGGCGGCGGTGACTCTCGGTTTTCCTGGAGGCAAGCTGGCGACATTCACGTGCAGTTTTGGCGCTGAAGGTGTCTCCACATACAGGTTGGTGGGAACCCGCGGCCAGCTGTGCATGGAGCGCGCCTACAAATATGCCCAGGGCACCCGCTACTCGGTGAATACCAAGCACGTGTCGCGGACCGCAGAGTTTGGGAAACGCGATCAGTTCGCGCCAGAGTTGGCGCACTTCTCCAACTGCGTGCTGCGTGGCGCGCAACCCGAGCCCGGAGCAGACGACGGCATCGCGGACGTCAGGGTGGTCAACGCGATACACCGCGCCGCCAGCACAGGGCGGTCCGTCAGCTTGGACCCAGTGCCACAATTCGCGCGCCCCGGAATGCGGCAGGCAAGGCTCGTCCCTGGTTTCGAGAAGCCGGAGGAAATCCACGCGTCCGGGCCCGGCGCGCGTTGACGCGACAGACGCGGCCTCCGACGGTGGGCGCACGGCGCCGCTTCGCGCCGTCCTGCCGTTGGGCGCCGCATGGGGGCATGGGCTGCCGAGCGCAGAGGGGCTCCCAGCAGGCGCCTAGCGTGCGATAGCGCGTTGTTCCTGTTGCCAGGCAGCCTTTCGTGCCTTCCTGAGGGTGGTGGGCTGAACGGTCCTCGGCTCGGTACAAATCACCGAGAGATCCAGGTTCGATAGGGCCAAGCGCCGCAGCTTGTCGATGATCGCTAGGGCTCCGAGCTGCATCGAGTGCCGCGCTTCCACCCGTAAGGTCAATTGCCCCAGACGGCCTGGGCACTTCGCGACTATCCGAGCCAGCTCCTCTGCGAGCTGCCCGCGGAGCAGCCATCGTGCCGGCTCCGTGTCGTTGTTGAGGAAGAGGTTGGCAGATTCGACGCACCCCTCGGGGAGAGAACTGACTCTTGCCAGCACACGCGCAACGAAGCTCTGCAACGGCTCGTCGGCCGTCTGCACTAGTACGCGCAGGTTGGGCGCTGGCGCCAACAGGGCTTCGGACTTGATTGCGCCCCCCTCGACGATCGTGATGGTCTGCATGGCAGGCCACTCGACAGCAACTTGCGTGCCATATCCCCCTGACAGTATGCCCGTGGTCATCACCGTCGATTCACCCAGAAGTGCTGTGGCAGAGCGTCCCAGTGCTGGCAGGTCGCCACGCGCGGCATAGTGATCGAAAAGAGCGACTCAGCGGCCGCTCCGCGTGTCCGGTTGCACGCTCCCAAGCGCAATCCAGTCCACGTAGGTCACCCTGAGGCCCGGCTGATCGAGCAGGTAATCACGGGTTCCCTTGCGTGTCAGCCGTCGGAGCTCACGCTGGCTGTGCACGTCTAGGGGAGCGGAGGCGACACCCAAGAGCTCCTCGAGGTATTTCTCGAGGTAACTACGCTCCCCGGCAGCAAGAGGAGCTCGACGGTGAGTCGCGTAGCGCCGCTGCCGAACGCAGCTGAACCCCGCGCGAGCCAGAGCACGTCCCAAGCGGCATTCGACCGACAGGGAAGACGGCTCACGCGCGCCAGAACCAGGTGGCCGCGCGCCGCCACACCCGGTCAGCCTCACCTCGAAGTCAGCGGCCCGTAACGTCAACTCGGCGTGGGGCGGCCACGGCAGCACGAGGCACTGGAGAGCGTCCTGCTCGATCACGCCAACCCAACCACCAGGTTTGACGACCCGGCACATCTCCTCCAGAGCGCGCTCGGGGTCGGGTAGCGTGTGCAGGTTCTGGCCACAGAACGCGCCATCGAGTTCGCTGGTAGCGAAGGGCAAGGACCACGAGCTCCCCCTGCGAAAGGAGATCTCGAGCCCTGCTCTCTGCGCGCGATGCTCCGCCATTTCCACGAACGCGGGGGTCGCGGCGAGCCCCTCGACACGCGCGCCCCGCCGGGCTAGCACCATCGCCCATGTGCCGTCCCCGCATGCGATGTCCGCGACCCGCGCCCCGGAACGTAGCGGGAAACCGCGAGCCATGGCGCGAAGCTCGCTCTCGTGGCAGCGATGCAGTGCGAGCAGGCGCGAGGCGCCGCTGGGGAATCGCTCGTCCACAGCGAGTTCATCCACAGGCGGAGGCACGTCCCGAACCAAGCATGACCCCAGCGTCATGGCTCGGGTGGGTCGCAATAAGCGTGCCCGGGGTGTTCGTCGTCACAGCGACCGGACACTCTGGGGCGCCGGCAACGACGGCGTAAGCCTGCCCACCGCGTCGCGGGAGAATACCCGCGTGGAAGGCTCATCGACCAAGAAATCCTTCAGGCTTGGGCGCCAGCTGAATCGCCGCACTGTGACTTCGGTCGAATCGACGAGGAGTTCGTTGAAGGAGTTCTCGACACCCCGTGTGCGGCTCGACGTCGTTGTGCCCCCGTGGACGGTCGGGATCGCAGTTCCGAGATTGCTGACCCAGGGGACATGGCGATGGCCCGTGAGAAGCATGTCGACCTGGTATTCGACCAGGCTGCCAAGCGCCATGTCGGAGCGTCTGGCTCGCTCCTTGGCAGGCGTGCCCTCGGGCAGCACGAACGGATGATGACACGTCAGCACGCGCAATGCACCAGGCGGCGCCTCACGAAACCTCCGCGCGACCTCCATCAACTGGCGGGCATTGATGCGTCCGTTGCTGATCGCCCAGGAACGCGCCGTATTCACCCCCACCACCGCGAGCTCTTCGTCGATGGCGGTGGGGAATGGCTCGCCTGAGATGTGCTTGTCGAAGCGTTGCCGCGGCTCACCGAAGCGCTTCCAGACGTTCCACAACGGCACGTCGTGGTTTCCGGGCACCACGACCTGCCGATGACAGGGAACGCGCTCCAGGAATTCCCGTGCGCTCACGAACTGGGCCCGCGTGGCCCTTTGCGTCAAGTCTCCCGAGACGACGAAGACGTCCGGGCAAAGACTCCGAAGGTGCCGAAGAAGGGGTTCCACCGTCTCCGCGCGAAGCGCACCGAAGTGAAGGTCAGACACCTGGACGAGTCGACGCACCATCCTACTCGGAACCGAGACTCGGAGGCGGTGTCGGCACGCGGACCCTGCAGGCACCCGCGCGGTTCCTCAACACCAACGGCGACCGCATGCGAATCACTTCGCCATCGACGGCGACGGGAGTTCGCGCCGGGACATCCAGCCGAATCTCCTGCACCCTGAGCACCTCAAGTGGTTCGGGGGGGTCGGAAGAGAGGAGAGTCGCTCGGAGTGTCACCGCCGCCAGTGAAAGCGGTCCGGAGACCTGGGGGATGTAGACGGCGAGCATCCCCTGGGTAACGTCCCGCTTGACGGAGGGACCGTTGTTGGCGATCAGCACGGCCGGCACCTTATAGTGCACCCGCCGTCCCTCCGTGGTGACACGAAGGTGGATGAGCCTCCAGGAGCGCAAGGCGATGACGAGGGCGGCGACCGTATCCACGATCCAACGCAGGAACTTGGGCCAATGCCGGTGCCGGACCCGGCGGCGTTCTCTGATTCGGGCGAGCTCCGGATAAAGGCCAAGCTGGCAATTGTTCAGAAATACATGGCCATTGACCTCCCCGAGGTCCACCTCGGCGTCGTGCCCGCCTACGAGCACCTGGGCCGCTTCTTCTATCGTGGGAGGGATGCCCAGGGTCCGCGCGAATCGGTTCATCGTGCCAACCGGCAAGATGCCAAGCCCGTGATGGCTTCCAGCCAGGAGGGCTGCGACGCTTCGGACTGTGCCATCACCGCCGCCCACGACGACCAGCGTGGGTTCTTCGGCAAGCTGCAGCCGCACGATCCGTTCGATCTCTTCCGGAGGAACGAGGTGCACCTGGGCTTTCCAGTGGGCGCACTGCAACCGCTGCTCCAGGTTGTTGATCTCCTCAGAGGCTGCGGTGACCCCGCCCGCCGCCTGATTGACGATCACGACACAACGTCGGAACGCACGCTGGTGCGAACCACCGATGCCCTGGGATTCCGGTTCGGGCACCTTCACGAGCCCTGTTTCAGGAGACAGAGGAGAGGTTGCTGTCATTGTCGTGGACCCGTGTCATACCCGTGCGTGATGGAGAGATGGTGTCAGCCATGGCTCATGGCGCCCCGTGGAGGACCCGTTCGGACACACCCGATGCGCGTCGTGTGGCAAGTTGCCACGCGATGGAAGCGGGGCTCGACAAGAAACCCGAGGTACCATGCGTCGAAGGAGTCGCTCGGTATGGGTTAGTCCTTCCACGGGCCAAAGCACGCGCTGCTCACAGCAAGTAACGGGCCATCCACACTCCCCCTTTGAGAACCAGGGGCCGTCGGGGCGCGACCCACTTGCAGCCAAATCCCGCCACCGAGCGGTCGAGACCCTCTGGCCCGAGTATTGCTCCAGGAATCAGCTCGAGTTGAAGAAGGAAGCCAAGTATGTTCACAGCACCCTCCAATGGACACGGCACGCATGCAGCCAGCAGGCCCGACGAGGCAGGCAGCGACGCTGGCGGGTTCAGCCATGTGGGGCTTCAGCGTACCGCCAACGAGGACACGTACCTGATCGCGACGTTCCAACGGTCAATAAGGATCGTAGATGGCACGGCCCAGCCAAAGCACCCCGGATGGTCCACGAATGAAACATTCGGCACCTTATTGATGGTCGCCGACGGAATGGGAGGGCATGGTGGAGGGGACATCGCGAGCCAGTCAGCTGTGGACGCCATAGCGAACTACCTGATGCACGTCGTGCCATGGGCTAGCTCTATGCTGGAATCGTTACCCACTGACGCACGGACGTCCATTCACGGGCTGCGCAGCAAACTCTCTTCCGCTGTCCTCGCCGCTGACGACGCAATCCGAGCACAGTCCGAGACCAGCGGCGCCCCCAGAATGGGGACCACGCTGACGCTGGCTTTCGTGGCCCGACCAGCGCTTTATGTCGCCCACGTGGGAGATAGTCGCTGCTATCTCCTCCGAGATGGCAAGCTCCTGCAACTGACGAACGACCACACGCTAGCAAACCAAGTGGAGCGTATGGGGGGCCCTGCTCTCTCGGAGTCGGCTCAACTTCATCACATCCTCTGGAATTGCCTCGGGGGCGGAGGCGACTCTCGCCCGGTCCCCGACCTCGTCAAGGTCCAGCTGCAGCCCTCCGATGCAGTGTTCCTCTGTACCGATGGTTTGACCAACGAGCTGCGCGAAGAGCAGATTGCGGCAGAGCTGCAGCGTCCGGGCCCTAGCAAGGACGTCTGCGAGAGGCTGGTGCGCCTCGCCAATGAGCACGGCGGTCGGGACAACTCGACAGCGGTCCTCCTCAGACATCGAGGCGGTACCACGCCGGCACGTCCGTAACACGTGGCGCGCCTCACAGGCGACTGACCCCTCAGCCGAATGGCACAGGTTTCTTCTGCGCCGCGACGCCTTCAACCATCAAGGAGGCGAATCGGCTAATGTCGTCCCATGGACTCCTTGCCCTGGATCCTGATGACGGCGGTAGCTCTGTCGGCGGCAATTTGGCTTGGGTGGCGCCTTGGCGCGCGGCACACAAGGCCTGCTGGCGAATCGCTGCCCCTTGAATTCGTGTCGGAACAAGTCCCGGTCGCCATTCTGCTCTTTGCCCACGATGGGCGGATTCGCTACACCAACCGGGCCGCAAGAAGGTTGCTGTTCGCCGACAAGGATCCGAAAGGACAAAACTTCCTCCGCTTGCTCGACGGCGCGCCGGCTCCGGTTTGTGAGGCCCTGAGCGGGGCCACCGACGCACTCTTCACGCTGGAAGAAGACGGTGCGCCACAAACCTTCCAGCTGCTCCGGCGCGATGTATCCTTCGCGAACGCTCCCCACACCTGGCTGCTCCTCAATCCACTAACGCGGGAAGTCGCTCGGCACGAGGCAGAGACGTTGAAGAAGGTCATCCGCGTCATCAACCACGAGCTGAACAACTCACTCGCGAGCATGTCCTCCCTCGTCAGTTCGGCCCGTTTCATCACCGGACGCCCTGACAAGCTGCCCCATCTCGGTCGAGTCCTGGATGGGCTCGAGGAACGGACCAAGCATTTGCAGCACTTCCTTGGTGAATACGCTCGGCTTTCGCGCCTCCCCAAGCCGCGGCCGCACAAAGTGGACTGGCCAAGTGTTGTCGACCGCTTACAGCAGATGCATCCTAGGGCTCGCATCCAGGAGCCCCCGCGGTGCGACGACAGGCTCGATGAGGTACAGATCGAGCAGGCGCTGATCAATCTGTTGAAGAACGCGACCGAAGCAGGAGGCGAAATGGACCAGGTCGAGCTCGTATTCCGCGAGAACGAACGGAGCCTCGAGATCGGGGTCTTGGACCGCGGCTCCGGGTTCAGTCAAGAGGCGCTGCGGCAGGGGCTCCTGCCGTTCTACTCGACGAAGCCGGGCGGGAGCGGGGTAGGACTCGCGCTTTGTCGTGAGATCGTCGAGGGCCATGGCGGATCGCTTCGGATCAAGAACCGGGAAGGTGGCGGGAGCGCTGTCTACATGGTCCTGCCACGGAGGGACTCCCTGCACCAGCAGCACCAATCCGTTGCGTTGACACTTACCCGCACCTAAGCCGACAGAGGTGCTCGGCCTGCGCGGCGTAGGCCTCACGCACACAGCGACGCTCATCAAGTGGGAACAACATGATCCCATCCCTCCCTTGTCGCTGCCTGGGAGTTCGATTCAACCGTCGACGTTGCGCTTCAACCTGATGCCCAGACGCTGCATGCGCCGATACAGCGCCTGTCGACTCAACCCCAACGACTCCGCGGCACGGCTCACCACGTATGCCGCTTCGGCCAGAGCCCCTTCGATTGCCTCTCGCTCCGCGTCATGGTGAGCCGGATGAGCACCTGCACGGGCGTCTCCAGGCACAAACACCGACGCTCCAACGCTGCCCTCTACCGCAATACATCCACCCGTCGCGGCGGGCCCTCCCCACGCATGTGCGGGAAGGCCAAGGTGCTCTGGCTCCAGTGGCTGGCCTTCGGCGACGAGGAGCGCTCGCCGGATCCGATTCTGCAACTCGCGAACATTACCCGGCCAACTGTAGCGCCGTAGCGCACGCACGAAGGCTTCGCTGAATACCGGCTCAGGCCCTTGTTCCCGGTCCCGGCTCTCGGCTGCCAGCTCACCCCCGAACTCGGCAGCGAACGATCGCGCGAGCAGCGGGATGTCCTCCGGTCGCTCCGCCAGCGGCGGAACCTGGAGTTCGATGACCGCCAGGCGATAGTACAGGTCCTCGCGGAAGGTGCCCTGCTGGATCGCCTGGGCCATGTCTGTGTTCGTCGCCGCAATCACCCGCACGTCCGCCCGATGCGTCTGGTTCGCGCCCAGCCTCTGGAAGTCGCCACTTTGAAGAGCTCGAAGCAGCTTGGCCTGGCTCTCGAGCGACAGGTTCCCTATCTCGTCCAGGAACAGCGTGCCTCCGTGTGCTGCCTCGAAACGCCCGATACGGCGCGTCCGTGCCCCGGTGAATGCACCCGCCTCTGCTCCAAACAGCTCCGCCGAGAAGAGCTCGTCCGGCAAGGCCCCTACGTTGACCCTTACGAATGGCGCGCCTCGACGCCCAGAGTTGACCTGGACAATCTCGGCCAGCTTCTCCTTTCCCGAACCGTTCGGCCCCGTGATGAGAACGGGCACATCCGAGGCGGCAACCTTCAAGGCAAGCGAAACGACGCTGTGCATCGCAGCGCTCTGAAAGAGAAGGCCACAGCGGTTGATGTGCGGATTGCTTGGCTCCTTTGTCCGCAACACATGCTCGGCGGCCGTCGCCTGATGCTCTCGGGCACGCAGCAGGTTGGTCACCTTCCGCAACAGGACCTCGTCGTCCCAGGGCTTCTGCAGGTAGTCATCAGCACCTTGCTTCACCAACTCCACTGCCGCTTCGAGAGAGGCCCAGGCCGTCATGAGGATAACCGGCATGTCAGGATCGAGACCACGGATGCTATGGAAGAGCGCTGCCCCCTCTTCGCCGCCCGTAGTCCCTTCGGAGAAGTTCATATCGTGGACCACCACCCCGATCCCGCCTTCCTCAATGACGGAGAGAGCTTCGCGCGGCGACCGGGCCCGCTCGACCTCGAGTCCTCCACGCATCGAGAACAGCAGGTCCAGCGCGTCGAGCACGTGCGGCTGGTCGTCCGTGATGAGCACCTTGAGCATTGGATGCGAATACTACCACGAGCCCGTGCCTCTGCGAGGCTCCGAGGGGGCGCGGGGCACCGTGGCCTACTCTCCACGGCTCGAGCGACCACGATCTAGCAGGACGCTCCCGCGACCGCCGACCCGAGCACGGGGGACGCGCTTAGTGGCTTGTACCAGACGTTCATGCTCTCGATCTGTCCCGATATGTTCGTGTTTTGGGTGAGGATACCCGCAAAAGTGTACCCCAATCGAGCAAACGTCACGTTCACACCAACCGACAACGCTCGTGCAATCGTATAGGCATTCCGGTACATGGCGATCGCCGGGTCTCGCTCCATGAACGCCAACAAGTGAGCAGCCAACCTCCGTCCTCGTTGCTGCGGCAATGTCGCAAAGTCTGTCATTTCGACACAACGGCTGGAGCGATCCATCTCGGCGGAAGAGGCGGCAATGATCTCGCCGTCATGCTCGATGCAGAAGTACCGAACGTGGGTTTCCATCGTTTCCCGCAGGTACTCTGGGTCTTGGATGGGGAAAGGATAGGTCGTGAACACCGTGCGGAAGAGGTGAGCCATCGCGTCTACGTCTCGCTCGCTCGCGAGCCGTATCCGCGGGCCCTTGCCGTCCAAGGCAGGCGCCCGCACCGCAGCCCTGCTGCGCGCTGCTTCGAGGTTGGCGAGGATGGTGGGACGCGCGGGGTCGGTCTTCCGCTCCTCGGTCATGTACTTACCCAGGAACGCTCCATCCTCCAGTCCCGCGAAGAACCCCGGCACTAGGGCTTCGAGCCGATATCCCGCGCGCTCGAACGCCGGGAGCTGTGAACGGGGGACCTTCGCGAAGATCTTGGAGTACCCATGGCGCGCCGCTAGTCCGTCGAGGGTCTCGATGATCCTCGGCATGTCCAACGAGTCGAGCTTCATCAAGTACGCGCGGTCGTTGCAGCGTCCGTGCTGAACGACGCTTCTCCCGAAGGTCTGCACAACGTCACTCGGGGTCATACTGATCTGCTTCCCCGTGGACAGGACCGCCATTGACTCGCACGATTGGCGGCGCTGAAGCGTCCGAGGCTCCCTCCTGCGGCGCCGGACGTAGTGAGATGGTTTCATCGAAATCAGCCAACAGCTTCGCAATGCCGACGGCGTTCCGTTCGTCGGCGGACTCGAGCTTCAGCTGCAGCCTGCAGTCGTCGCAGTTCCGGTCGCACAGCACCGGCTTGTACGCATCGGGTTCGCGGTACGTCGTAATCACTCCCTCGTAGTTACGCAGAATGACTTTGTTCGTAGACCACGACACGATGTAGTTCGGGGAAACGGGGATCTTGCCGCCGCCCCCGGGCGCGTCGATAACATATGTAGGCACTGCAAATCCACTAGTGTGACCACGCAGGCTCTCTATTATTTCAATTCCCTTGCCGATGGGTGTTCGAAAATGGGTGAGCCCCTCCGAGAGGTCGCATTGGTAGAGGTAGTACGGGCGGACCCGGCGCTTCACCAGGCCATGCACCAGCGCTCGCATGATACGCGGACAGTCGTTGACATCCGCGAGTAGCACCGATTGGTTCCCGAGCGGGATGCCAGCATCCGCCAGCCTCGTCAATGCCTCCGTGGCGGAAGCGGTGAGTTCTCGAGGATGATTGAAGTGCACGTTGAGCCACAGGGGATGGTGCTTCTTGAGCATCCGAACGAGCTCGTGCGTGATGCGGTACGGAAGGACGACTGGTGTGCGAGTCCCGATACGGACCACCTCGACGTGATCGATCGCGCGGAGCTCCCCAAGAATCCAATCGAGCCGGTCATCGGGCAGCAGAAAGGGATCCCCGCCTGAGAGCAGCACATCGCGCACGCTAGATGTGGCCCTGATGTAGTCTATCGCCCGTCGGATGCTGTCTTGATCCGGATTGGTGCCCCTGTCCCCGACCCGACGCTTCCTCGTGCAGTGCCGGCAGTACATTGAGCACATGTTGCTCACGAGGAGGAGGACTCGATCGGGGTACCGATGAGTGAGACCTGGCACCGGCGAGTCGCGCTCCTCCGCGAGAGGGTCGACCATGTCCGCCTTCTGCATCACGAGCTCCGAGGGGTTTGGGAAGCTCTGCCTGAAGACGGGATCGTTCTCGAGGTCCGACGGATCTATAAGGGAAGCGTAGTAGGGCGTCACGGATAATGGAAACTTCAGCAGCGTAGCTTCCAACTGTCGACGCCGTTTCGGCTCGAACCGTACTCCCAGGACACGTTCAAAGGTACCAATGTCGCGAATTGCGTGGCGCAGCTGCCATTTGTAGTCCCTCCATTTACGAGGTGTACTATCCTTGTCCAGGGCCTGTGCCAACCGCTCCTGTCGCGCAGTAATCAAATCCAATACCTCGTATGGACCGAAGATGAGTCACTTCGGTTTGGAATGGGGGTGGTGGCCACCCAGCCGCTCAGCATTCCAAGCGCCCGCGCACCAACCGGATCTCCGCCCACAGCTCCGCGGGCAGCGATGAAACATGAGTGTAACACGTCCCCACCTGGTCATTGAGCCGGAAAGCCACTAAAGCGTTCCCCGATTGGGACTTCCGCGGGATCACGCAAATCTTGCGACAATGCCCGAGTCTCGTTCACACACGCACACCCGCAAGCGGCGCGGCACCGCTATCCGTAGCCAGAAGGCGCTGGCGCAGCACCCAGACCGATGCCATTCCACGCCTTCGCAGACCCGCCGCGAGTGATAGCGTTGATCGCCAACAAGAGCACTCACGATGATTCCCTTTGTCTTTCGCGACGCCACCGTGGCAGATGCTGACGCCCTCGTTCAAATCATCCACAGCGCCTACCGCGGCGACGCAAGCCGTGAAGGGTGGACCACCGAGGCAGAGCTGCTGGATGGACAGCGCACCGATGCCCGCGAGATACTGAGCCTGTTGTCGGCCCCTGGTGCCCACATCCGAATCGCGACGTCGCCCTGCGACGCAGCCATCATCGGAACGGTGACCGTCCGGTGCCTGGGAGCGGCTGGCATGATTGGCATGTTGGCGGTCAGTCCAACGCTGCAGGCAAGAGGCTTGGGCAGTCGCCTCCTGGCGGACGCCGAAGCTACTGCTCTATCGGTGCCGGGAATCGCTCGAGCGCGCTTGATGGTCATTGAACAGCGCGAGGAGCTGATCGCCTGGTACGAGCGGCGTGGCTATATCCGCACCGGAGAACACGAGGCGTTCCCTTACGGCGACCCACGGTTCGGAGCTCCGCGACGCGATGACCTGCGTTTCGTCGTCCTTGAGAAAGGGTTGAGTGACGGCGCTCACGCTGATCGCACTTCGGCAATTCAATCGTCTTCGTAACCGACCCCAGGCGGGAGCTCTAGCTCGTTGTTGGGAAGCCCAGTCCAATACAAAAGCTCAATACCCAGGGTGAACACGTTCGCGGCCACGGGGTCGCCCGGCAAGTACCGGAACATCGCGACCGGGGAGATGGACCAGCCACCGCTGATGCTCGGCCTGCGTGGGAACCAATCGTAGCCGAGACCAACGGAGTATGCGCCACCGAAGGAGCCCCGCAGCGGCTCGTCCGGGTCGTCCTCGTTCTGCAGTGCAATGATGCCGAAGCCGACGCCCCCGCGCAGGGCGAGGTTCTCCAACAGCTCCCACTGACCCTCGAGATCCAAGCCGGAGAGGGAGGCAACCTCCGGCTCCTCTGCGGCCCCTCCGAGGTGGATCCCGAGGCCCAATCCCAGGTGCTCCGTGACCATCTGACCCGCGCGCAAGGATAGTGAGCTCGTGAGCCACCATCCGAGATTGTCGTCTTCCTCAGTGAGCTGAGTCAGCCCTAGGTTGTATCCGGCGCCCATGTAGTAGCCCTGGCGCGATCGCGGTAGTTCCAATGTCTGGGCCGCCACGCTGCACGGGGCCACTCCCTGGACCAAAGCGGCAACGAGCGGAGCGAGAGCAACTCGGAAGAAAACGGCGAGCTTCCGACGATGGTAGTTCGAACGCGACACTAGAACTCTCCTCGCAGGCCGATGATGGGAAGGAGCGGTAGCCCCTGCTGCGGTTGCGACTCACGGAAGTTGTAGTTGTACTCGATCCCGTTGGGGTTCTCACGATTGTAGACGTTCTGAATATCTAGATACGCCGTCAGGGTCCACGCATCGTAGATCCATCGCTTATCGACACGAACATCGAGCTGGTGGAAAGTGCCGTTCCGGGCCGAGTTCACCCGACCGTACGTTGGCTCGTATTCGTCGTCGCTGGCGTCATAAACCGCGCTGATCACAGGGGTTCGTGGCGTCCCTGTCGTTAGCCGGAAGCGCGTGCTCACCATCCAATTCCGAGGCAGTACGTAGCCCGCGACTACGTTGAGGATGTGAGTCTGATCCCAATCGAACAACCTCTCCTCCGTCTCCCCCGAATCGAGTCTTGTCGCCTCGGACAAGGTGTAGGCAATCCAGCCCGAAAGTCCGGAATAGAGGTCTTGACGGACCACCAGCTCCAGTCCCCGCACGTGACCGCTTCCGTTGTTGTCGTAGAAGAGGGGGCGCTCCCTCCCACCGTCTTCGATCACGACGCGATCGGTTGGACTCACTTGGTTCGTCAGGCGCTTGTAGAAGAACGTTCCATCCAGGGTCGTCTGGGGCAGTGGTTTGTGCTCGACCCCTACCGAGTAGTGAATCGCCCGCTCGGGCTCGAGATCGGGATTACCGAAGCCTTCGTTCAGCTCGAGGTACTGGGGCTCAATCGTATAGAGCCCCAAGCCGCCCTTGAGCACCGTATCCTCCGCAAACTCCCAACGCCCTGTGAGTCGCGGCTGAACGCTCCAGGCCTCCGACAGCCCGAAGTAGTCGACTCGCATCCCCGGAATGAGGAGGAACCCGGCTCCCGGGGTCAACTCCAGTTCGGCAAAGAAACCGGGATACCAAGCCGTTCCTCCTTCGAGGTCATCCGAGACCGGATCTTCCAGCCCCCCTTCTCCTTCGCCCTGTCCTCCCTCCTGTCCTTCCGACGAGAGGCGAGGGATCTCCAGGAAGACGTCTGCCTTGGTGAAGTTCACGTCGAAGCCGCCGTTCATGGCGAAGTGCTCGTCGAACTCGTAATGGGCCTTCTCGCGCACATCGGTCGTGAGGAAGTCCATGTCTACCGTGAACTGAGCGAACTCTGCGTTCACCCAGTCCTTGCCCTGGGAGAGCTTCAGGGTGTTGTTGAAGCGCTCGTTGGGGACGTACTGGTGACTGATAATGCCGCGGTAGAAGCTCGTCGAGAAGGAGAAGTCGTTGTCCGTCAGCGCGGGATCGATGTCGGCAGGATTCTCGAAGAGCAGCTCGAAGCGATCATCCGAACCAAAGAAGATGGCGCGGATGTCGTGCGCCGGCTCTGGACGATAGCGGCCCAGTATTTGATAGTCGTAGTAGCGCGGCGCCGTCAGCAAATCGACGGGCGCATCATCCGGCACGGCGGCGTTGATGATGAAGTCGATGTAGCTCCGCCTGCCCGCTACGGCGACTGCAGCCTTGTCCCCGATCGGAGCCTCGAGATAAACACTCGTATCGAGGATGCTAACGTCGACGTAGCCGCCAATTTTCTTCGGCTCGAGCTTCTTCAGCTTGACGTCTACGACACCACCCGTCGCTCGCCCGTACTCCGACGAGAAGTTCCCTGGATAGAACTCGATGCTGTCCAGCATCCCCGCCGGAACGACCGTACGCAGGCCACCAAAGTGATACAGGATGGGCACGAAGGTGCCCTCGATGAGAGTGCTCGAATCCGTCGGATCCGAACCGCGAACCACTAGGACGCCCGGGTTCTCGGTCCGCGCCACGCCGGCGAAATTCTGGATGACACTCAGGGGGTCCCCAATGCCTCCGGGCACCTTCTCGGCCTGCTCGGCAGTAATGACGGTGCGGCTCACCTCCTTCTTCGGCCGCTCTGCGGTGACGGTCACGTCGAACGGATTGTAGGTACCTCGCTCCACGTAGTACGTTGCATCCAAAGCCTCACCCTTGGCGATATCCTCCGTAGTTCGGTAGGGATAGTACCCGGGAGCCTCGATCAGGATCTTCCAGGCACCGGGAGGAAGATCGACGAACTGGAACTCGCCTTCCTCGTCCGCGGTCGCCTCGAAACCCACTGCGTCGTCCCCCTCCCCGCGGAACACCGTCACGATGACGCCAGGCATCGGGACTCGCGTACCTCGCTCCAGCAAGACCCCCTTCAGGTTGATGACGCCGGGCGCGGGTGCCTCCGTCGCGGTAACCTCCGACTCGGGCACCTGAGCGGCCGCCGACACTGGCGCCGGTGCGGGCTCGGTATCGCGCTTCGGCTCCACCTTGGGCTCCAGCGTGAACTTGTACCTGTACGTGATCTGCACGGCAACCGGTTTACCGGCGAGCTCTGCAGGCTCGAACTCGAACTCAAGCGCCGCGGCCATGGCGGCCTCGTCGAACCCCAACCCGGCAGGCTCCGCTGATTGCACGATGCCGACGTTATCCACGAGCCCCTCCGCATTGATATCGAGGAGCAGCACGACTTCCGCCTCGATATCACGTTCGGCAGCCGCGTTCGGGTACTCGGCTTTCACGAACTTCACCTGCTTGGGCAGCTTGCTGAGTTGCGCCGCCTGAATCTCCTGTGGCTTCTCCTCGGGGCCACGCAGCCCTTCCGTGGTTTGAGCGCTGACGTGGGTTGCCCAGGAAGCAGCGGAGGCGATCCCAAGGAGTAGGTGCCAAGTCCGGTTCATGGTTCCTCCGCCAGGCGCACAGAGAAGCGCTGCCAGCTCACGCCCTCGCGGTTGTCGCGAATCACGAGGAGGATCTCGGCCGTGTCCTCGGGGTAGTCTTCGTGGCGCTCAGGGACCCACTCGTTATTCGCCAAGGTCGCGATCGTCGTCGTGCCATCGATGAATCCCGTGCGCTCGAACTTGGTCGTCCCGGTCTCGACGAACCAACTGATGGTGAGCCGTTCTCGCTCCCGGGCACTCCCTCCGTCCGCGCTCCTGGTTTCATAGCGTTGCGCCTGATCCTCCGACACCTTTGCCCGAAGCTTCGTGGCCTCATCACGAGGCAATGGCGTATCGAACTCCTCCGTGACGTCGACCCATTCCCCATTCAGCCTCACCTCCAGACCTTCCAACGTCGGATTGGTATTCACCTCTTGGGGCGGCTCGAAGGGGAGGTAGAGCGTACGGACGGCTACGACCTCGTCCTCGTCTGTCGCGACCGTCAGCTTCACCTGCACAGGCCAGTCCTCATCGCACGAGAATGCCTCCGGGCCACCCGAGGATGTTGCGCAGAGCTCCGGGAGCAGATCCGAGGCCATCGGGTTCCGGAGTGTTGCCGTCTCACCTTCCCCTAGGTCGAGCGGAGGGATGTCCATCATGCCAGTAAGTGCACCGAGGCTCTCCTCGTCGAACTCACAGGGATATCCATCGTAACTGCTGCCAGGCACCGGACACCAACTCCAGCTGAAGGTAGGCTCGCTGTGCGAACCCGGTATGTAGAGCGATGGCATCAGAGTGGTTGTCTCTCCGGGCCCCGGCGATACGGGCTCGCTCTGGATGGCGAGGACGCGCAACGACGTCAGACGGCCAAAGGGATCGAATTCCTCTCCCCCACAGCCGCCGAGCGCCGTGCTCAGCGCCAGCGTCGCTGCCCAACGAAGGTCGATACGTTTCATCACTCCTCGATACAATAGGGGGCGGTTCATACCAGAGCCGGGTCGAGAGCGAAAGCACCCTCTGCGGCCCCACGAAGTGTCAGTCCTTGACTCGGAACCGATACCGATAGGTGAGCGTGTACGGCACTGGAGTCCCGTCCCGCAAAGCTGGCTCATACTCTTGCGCGAGGGCCGTCGCTCGGGCCGCCTCGTTGAACTCGGGATACGGGGAGGGCGCGATGAGCTTGACGCTCGTCACCCTGCCCGCTTCGTCGATCGTCACCATCACCGTAACGTCCGCTTCGACGCCCTGGCTCTTGAGGGTGGCCGGGTAGGGAGGCTCCAGGGAGCGTTTGCGCTTGGGCATCCTCATCTCGACCTTGGCCGTTGGGATGCGGGATGCGACGCGGTTGCTTTGCGCCGCGGGGCGCGTGGGCTGTGCGTCGGGGCTGACGGCAGACTCTGCGCGAGGCTCCTCTTTGTCGTTCGGGTTTGCTGCCCGTTCTGCGGTCTCGCCCATCCGAGTACTACCGACCGCGAAAGCAGGCCCCCCTGACCCTTCCACCGTCGACTCGAGACTGATGCCCACGACACGCAGCGGCGCGGACTTCGGGGGCTCATCGGGCTGCTCCTTGGAGGGCTCCGGCTCGACCTTTTGCGGCGCAGCCCTTTGCACTGGAACCGCCTCGATCGGCTCGGCTTCCTGGGGTTTGGGCTCGGGTTTGGGCTCGGGCTTCTGATGCTCGCGCACCTGAATCGTGACCCGATCCACCTCGGACGCTCCTGTGTCGACCGCGAGGGCTGCCGTGACGACCCCAATGGCCAGGATGGCCAGATGCGCCGCCGCCGAACCGAGGACGGCAGCCACCGCCGCGGCGACGCGCCCACCCAAGGAGCGCCGTCGCGGAGTCTCCCGCAGGCGCTGTTCAGGAGTGAGGGGCCGCTTCGTATATGCCTTGACGCGACTTCGCGCGGCACCGCGGGAGCGCCTCCTGCGGCCCGCCAACGAGCCACGGCGGGCGACGTAGCCCGAGACGCTGCGCGCGCGCCGCGCCGCTTCGGCGCTGCTCGCTTGCGCAGAAGGGTTCATGGGGGGTCACCCGTTCCGAGGGTGCTGGCCTTGCGCTCGATGTCCAGGGCGAAAGCAGTCACACCGTTCTGTTTGACCATGTCGACGAGATCGATGACCTTGCCATAGACGACGCCCTTGTCGCCAGCAATCACGGCCTGCGTCTTCGGATCTTTTGCGACCTCTTGCTTCACGATGGCAGCCGCGTCTTGCATGTTGGAAACCCTATTTCCATTCACGAAGAGCTCGTTTTGCTTAGTGAGCACCAAGTTGATCGTGCTTTGAACCTTGGCGCCACCGCTGGCAGCACGAGGAAGCTCCACCTTCAAGCTCGCCTTCACGATGGCCGCAGACGTGAGCATGAAGATGACCAGCAATACGAGCACGATGTCTACAAATGGGACGATGTTGATCGAGGCAAGCAAGCCTTCGTCGTTCTTCGCGGGATCCTCGAGCTTCGCCACGGCAATCAGCCTTCCTGCGTACCCAGGTTGTCGGCCTTCAGCTGCGCGAGGAGCACACGCGCCAGCGCTTGACAGTCGGTGACCGCCGTCGTCACTCGTGCCTTGAACACGTTGTAGGCAATGACTGCCGGGATTGCGACGACGAGACCGACAGCGGTAGCGATCAAAGCCTCGGCGATGCCCGCCATGACGGCAGAGCTGGCCTCCGCCATGTTGTCGGCGAGGTCACGGAAGCTTCGCACGATCCCAAGCACCGTCCCGAAGAGGCCGATGTAGGGCGCGTTGCTGGCCAATGTGGCCAGGAAGCCAAGTCGCCGCTCATAGACGGCCCGCTCACGACCGAGACGACCGGCGATGAGGTCTTCGACGGATTCAGGCCCCTTTTCGTAGGCCTTGAGCCCCTCTAGCACCACGCGGGTCTCCAAGACATCGTACTTGGAAAGGGTCTTGGCGGCTCGCTCGAAGTCGCCGTCGTCCAGTGCCTTCGAGAACTCGTGCTGCACGGTATCGATGTCGATGGTGCGCCGATGATAGAAGAACCAGCGCTCCACCATGACGGCGATGGAGAGGAGGGACAACCCGAGGAGCAAGTAGAGCACCCACTCCGAATGGAAAATGGGCAAACCCAGAAGGGTCTTGACGATCGAACTATACTGATTGGACATGGGAACACTCTCTTTGGGCGCCCCTCGGCGCCAGTAGCATCCTGCGCTGGCCCTGCGACCCTGCTTGCCACCTGGCGGCGCGGGCCCTCGCTGTTCAAGCTAGTCTCTGCGTTTCTGGTCCCGAAACCTGGAGCGACATAGCACATTCGACGTCGGGCGCGGGACGGCCTGGGCCTCTGTCGATGAGCTGGGGCGGAAAACGCTGCCTAGTACCCGCATGCTCTGCACCCGTTCACCGGGAATACGTCATTTGGACCGGAGGCGGGGCCGGGCCCTTCCAGTGGCCCAAAAAGACGGCTCGCGGCTAGTCAGCCGGGGCAAGACGTTAGCACACCTCGGCAGGACTTCTCTCCCTGACTCTTCGTACTCCGATTGGTCGGTGTGGTGCTCGCCGCGGTCGCGGCACTCACCTACGTACAAGCGCGACGTGCTCTCAGCGCGGGTCGGCGCGGGGCAGGACGGGCGCGAGCGAGTGAGCCCTTCACCAAGGCGGACGTACTGTGCAGCCTCGGCACGACCACCCAGCGCCATCCGGAGCTGCCACAGTACTTGCGACCACCGCGGCGCGAACGAGACGCTCAGCCTCCCCCGGACGATGAGGGTTCATCGTCAGCCAATGGACTCACAACCCAATTTGGAGTTAGCTAGGTGTCATGGCGGAGACGAAGACCAAGGCGATCGGCATTCTCACGGCGGGGGGGGACTGCCCCGGTCTCAATGCCTGCATCCGTGGCGTGGCCAAGGCAGCCCTTCACTACGGGATGAAGGTCATCGGCATCCAGGACGGATTTCGCGGGTTGGTGGAGAACCGCACGATTCCCCTCTCCCCGATGACTACCAGCGGGCTGCTGACGCAGGGAGGGACGCTCCTTGGCACGACGCGTGACAAGCCTCACAAGATGAACATGGGCGGCAAGGTCATGGATATGACTGGGGTAGCGGTTGCGAATATGCACCGCATGAGCATCGACTGCCTGGTGTGCCTTGGCGGCAATGGCACTCAGAAGAACGCGCTGCGGCTACGGCAAACCAGCGACATACCAATAATAACCCTCCCCAAGACCATTGATAATGACATCGCCGGGACCGACGTATCCTTCGGCTACGACTCGGCGATGTACATCGCCACGCAGGCCATCGATCGCCTACACACGACGGCGACGAGCCACCATCGAATCATCGTCTGCGAGATCATGGGCCATGACGCGGGCTGGCTGGCCCTTGGTGCAGGCATTGCCGGGGGCGCTGACGTCATCCTGATCCCGGAGATTCCATACGACCTGGAAGTCGTGTCGCGCCACCTGATGGAGCGGAGGCAACGCGGCAAGCGGTTCAGTATCGTGGCCGTCGCGGAAGGAGCTCGGTCCGTGAAGAGTACCAACCACAAGAAAGCGAAGAAGAAGGACCAAACGGTGGAGGCCGCCGCACCTGTGATGCTCAACGAGGAGGACGGTGAGGAAGTCCATCTCGTGCAGGAACCGGTGGCGAGTCGCATCGCGCGGCAGCTGCAGAGGGTCACGAACGTCGAAGCTCGAGTGACATCGCTCGGTCACGTTCAGCGCGGCGGCGAACCGACTCCCTTCGACCGGCTACTCTGCACACGCCTCGGCACGATGGCGAGCTCGCTGCTGGCAGCAGGGGTGTACGATGTCATGGTGGGTGTGCAAGGAGCCGACTGCATCGCAGTGCCGCTCGAGCGCGTGGCTGGTATCAAGCGAACGGTCCCCGCCGACCATCCTCTGCTCGAGACCGCACGGTTGGTCGAGACCTCCCTCGGCGTCTGAGCCGCCACCCGAGGGAGCGAGGCTTGGAGCCTCAGCGATTGACCCCTTGCCGCTGATCCGGCTGCAATCCGCCTAAGTAGCGCTCCGCAAATTGGCCAATCCACGGCATAGGACGGTAATGCCCCTGGATTGCGGCCATGAGGCCCATCAGCCACGGGTAGACGAGAGGCAAATATAGTACCGCACCAACCCCGCACGTAATGGCCGCGATGATGGCAATGGGGACCGAGAGTACCACTGCCACGACCGCCAGTACGAGTGCCTGCTTGGCGTGGAACAAGGCAAACGCGTTGTCGCGCGTTATCAGCGGGACAATCCAAATTGGCGAGATGAGATAGCCCAGTACCGCCAGCACCTTGCCCGGTTCCACATCTTCCATCGGGAAGGCATTCTGACGTTCATGTGGAGCGAGCGGACCACCGCCCGACGTCACCGATCCGTGAGCGGCAGGATCCCAACCGGCATTCCCATCACCTGCGCCGTATCCAGGAGGGTTGTTCCCGCCTCGGGGCGGCTCGTGCTGATTGACCATGGCGTTGAGAATAGTCCGCCCATCGCGGTCCCGGCAAGGCCTCGACGCCTGCGGCGGCTTTCATTGACATCAAGGAATGAGCACGAGCTTGCCCACGGTACTCCCACTCTCTAGATCGGCCTGGGCCCTGCCGACATCCTCCAATGCGTAGGTCGCGATGGTCGGCTCGACGAGACTGCCATGGGCCGCCCATCCCAAGAGCTGGTCCATCGCTTCGCCGAGAAGCTCCTGCTCTTCGATCAAATACGACAGGTTGAAGGCGGCAACCGTCTTGTTGCTGTCCACCATGAAGACTGGATTGAAGCGGGGCATCCTAAGGAAATGGATCAGCAACTTCCAGCGGCTAACTCGCTTCCCCCCCCGCGGTAGCATCGTGGAGAGTCCAAAGACGACGAGCCTGCCAGTGGGACGCAGTGCGCGATAGCTCCCACGTATCGTCTCGACACCGCTCGATTCGAGCACGATGTCGTAGCCCCGCGGAGCATGTGTGCGCGCCGCCTCCCAGAGTGCCTCCGTGCTCTTGTCGATGACAGCTGCGGCGCCCGCGGCGCGGGCTACTTCAACCTTGTGCGCGGACCCAACGACCCCCACTGCTTCCATCTCGAGGTGCCTGCAGATCCCGAGCGCCGCAGTCCCCACCCCTCCAGCCGCGCTGTGGATCAGAACGCGCTGCCCGCGCCGGGGCTTGCCAATCTCGCAGAGCGCATACCAAGCGGTCAGGTGAACCGTCGGGAAACAGGCGGCACGAACCATGCTCCACCCAGCAGGCTTGCGGAAGAGCTGATGGCTCGGAACGACGACGTGACTGGAGTAGCCCCCGAAGAGCGTCAACCCCAGGACTTCGTCACCTTGACGCCAGTCAGAGACCCCTTCCCCAACGGAGGCCACACGCCCCGCGAACTCGAAACCGGGAGTGATGGGCCAACCGATGTACTTCTTTCCGGACGAGTAGAGGCCCATGCGGACGATGCAATCAGCGTAGTTCACCCCGACGGCTGCTGTCTCCACGAGCACCTGGCCCGCTCTTGGCGATGGTGTTGGCTCCTCGATAATCTGAAGGCGGTCGTAACCGCCGGGTTTCGCTATGGAGACGCGGCGCATGCTCCGACATCTACGCTAGAGGGAACCCTTTGCCAAGACGAGCTCTCCAGCCAGTGGACCTTCTACATCTCGGGGCCGCCAAGCGCTTGAAGCGAGGACGGCCCCGGACCGCGATGGTCAGTAGCGGTAGTGTTCGGTCTTGTACGGCCCTTCGACGGGCACACCGATGTAGTCGGCCTGATCTGGCGTCAACGTGGTGAGCTTTGCGCCAAGCTTCGCGAGGTGCAACCGCGCCACTTCTTCGTCCAACTGCTTGTCGAGCCGGTAGACGCCTACCGCCCTGCCCTGATTACGCCACAAGTCAATCTGAGCAAGGGTTTGATTGGTGAAGCTGTTGCTCATGACAAAGCTGGGATGGCCTGTCGCGCAGCCCAGATTCACGAGCCTTCCCTCGGCCAGGAGGAATACGCTGTGGCCGTCCGGGAAGGTGAACATATCGACTTGAGGCTTGATCTGAGTACGTCGGATGCCGGGATACTGGAGCAACTGCGCAACCTGGATCTCGTTATCAAAATGCCCGATGTTGCAGATAATGGCTTGATCCTTCATCTTCGCCATGTGCTCGATCCGGATAATATCTCGATTCCCAGTAGTCGTTACATATATATCTGCATAAGCAAGGGCGTCCTCCACAGTAACAACCTTATACCCAGCCATACAAGCCTGGAGCGCACAGATTGGATCGATCTCCGTAACACAGACCTGCGCGCGGTGCGCCGCAAGAGCGTCAGCCGATCCCTTACCAACATCGCCGTAGCCACAAACCACGGCAACTTTGCCAGAGATCATTACGTCCGTGGCCCGCTTGATTCCGTCCACTAGGCTTTCGCGGCAGCCATAAATGTTATCGAACTTGCTCTTCGTCACCGAGTCATTGACGTTGATGGCGGGAAAGAGCAGTTCTCCGCGCTTCTGCATTTCGTAGAGGCGGTGCACTCCCGTCGTCGTCTCCTCACTGACGCCCTTGCACTCGGCGACTACCCGGCGCCAGTGCTGCGAGTCCTCTTGCTGGACCCGCTTGAGCAGCGCGTTGAGCAAGCGAACCTCCTCGTTGTCCGTCGGCTCTTCCAGCATCGCAGGGTTCTTCTCTGCGAGATAGCCGCGGTGAATCAGTAGGGTTGCGTCCCCGCCATCGTCCACGATGAGTTGTGGGCCACGGCCGTCAGGCCACGTCAGAGCTCGATACGTGAACTCCCAATACTCGGCGAGCTGCTCGCCCTTGAAGGCAAAGACGGGCGTGCCGGTTGCTGCAATGGCCGCGGCTGCATGGTCTTGAGTGGAGAAGATATTGCAAGAAGCCCAACGCACGTCGGCCCCAAGAGCTTGCAGCGTCTCGATCAAAACCGCTGTCTGTATGGTCATGTGGAGCGAACCAGACACCCTAACGCCCGCCAGCGGCTGCTCTGGACCGTACTTCTCGCGCGTCGCCATGAGACCTGGCATCTCCTTTTCGGCGATGAGGATCTCATTACGCCCCCACGCCGCGAGACCCATATCCTTCACGCAATGGTCTTGGTCCGTCTTCTCGATTGGTTGTATCATGTCTTTTCCTGTCTGATTCGGGCAGTTACGGGTTCTTCCCTGCCTGGGCGCCGTGCGACGAGCACCACCCATGGCAGGTGGCCATCCAAGGGGCTCTTACAAAGCCACTGGGGAACAGGTTCGACCCGCGTCGCGGCGAGTCCTGCATCGACAGCGAACTCCCGCAGTTCGTCCGGTTCGAAACCGAGCCACACGTCCGCTTGGTGTTCACCGAACGCCTCGTCGTCGTGCCGCGCGTAGTCCAAGATGAGCAGCGCCCCACCTGGTGCGACGAGGCCCGCGAGGCTCCGCACCGTCTCGCGCGGCAATGGGGCATGATGGAGGAGCCGCGAAGCCATGACTAGATCGGCTCCTGTGCCCACCTCCGTCCTTAGCACCTCGCCCTCGGCACCCGAGTGGACCAGCCTCACGTTGTCGTATCCTCGGCTCTGTACTCGCTGGCGTGCCCGCGCCAGCTGCGCTTCGCTCCGATCGACGGCAATCACCGACTCGAAGAGTGGCGCCAGTAGGTCCAGGAGAGCGCCGTCGCCCGTGCCGGCATCGACAGCCAAGCCGCGGCGTTCCAGCAGCCAACCCATCGCCAATGCATAACTTGGAAGCTCGGCGGCCAGCTGGGGCGGCCTCTGTCCGTCATCGACACGTTCGAAGAACGCCCGGCCATTGTCATCACGGGCAGCGATGATCCTATCGACCCGGGAGAGACTGCCATCCTCTGCGCAGAGGCGCTGAGCCGCCGCCAAAGCGTCCGCGACGACGGGATCGCGTCGGGCGCTGATGACCGCCTGGATGAGCACGTGCTTCCCATGGCGGCGCGTCGCCACGAGTCCAGCATCGCGCAAAGGCGCGATGTATCGGGAGACATTGGATTGCGACTGCTCCAGAGCCTCGGAGATCTCTCCCACGCTCAGCTCTTGGGCAGACGCGAGCGCCAATACACGCAGACGCATTGGCTCGGCGAGCAGCCGGTAGAGCTGCCACCGGGCATGCTTGTTTGCGTTGACCGGCGCCACTCAGCCCATCTTTTCTCATATTCGCACTGGTGCAAATGTTCTCGAATAGAATGGTCGCCCGACCATTTATACGGATCGATGTTGGAAGGGTGCTGCCGTGAGCAGTTGGCACACTGAGCCGCTAAGTTGGCCGCGAGTGGCACAGCCAGGAGCCTGCGTTGGCAGGTTGACAGCCAGAAATCCCGAGGAAATGCTCCTGTCACGAGACGAGCCCTGGGTGGCCCGTCAATTGCACAAGGCACACAGCGGTCGAACACAATGGCTACTCAAGGTCCCTTCGAACGGCATGCCGTGCGGCGCGGCGGCGGGCGCTCCCGGCGCACGCTGAGCGCACCGCGCAATGCCGAAGCGCGTCGGCCTCTCGCCCGCACGGCGCGCTCGACGGAGTCGCTTGGGCTGCCCCAACCGAGGATCCGACAAGTGTGTTCGCCCGAATGGACCCCCGTCCAACCCGGTACGTCGAACTGCCAGATAGCTCGTAAGACCTCCGCGATGGTCCCGCCCACCTCGCGCGAGCCGGCCTCTCTCGCCGTTCGAAAGGGCAGCTTGCCATCAGGCATGCTGCGGGACGCTGCCGGAGCCCCATCGCCCTAGGGGAAAGCCGGGGTGGACTGGTCACGAGGGAACCGGTCCACCCCGGAGCGTCTTGAAGCGGAGCTTCATCGAAGCGGGTGCTCGCGACGGGCTGCCTTCAGCATCGCACGGCGAGTTGCTGGCGCCGTGCGGAGACACTGGTAGCAGAACCTGCGCCCATCGCGGCCACAGGCTCGCATCTGGCTCAACCGCGCTAACACAGGCACGATCCGCTCGTCCGCCTGCTCAGCGACCTCCGGAAGCAACCGGAGAACCATTTCGCACGGAGGCCTGTCCCGGTCCACCGTCAGCAAGAGCCTCAGTGCTGGACTGGCCGCACCGCGCACCTCCTTCGACTCGAGCAGCGCCTCAGCCATCCGTGCGGGCGGTGCGTCTCGCACGCTCGCACCACGAACTGCGTAAAGGAGGTCCAGCGCGAGCGGCGTTCGGAGGCGCGCCAGCGCTTCCATCGCCGGCGCGCTGCCCGTCACGCGCCCGACGATGCTTCGAAGAGCCGCAGCCTGTTCGGCCAGTTTGTTCGGCGGTTGCCCGCTCAGGGCCTCGACCTGCTCGGCCAGGGCTCGGGCTTCCTCCCGCTGAGCCGCCAAGAAGACACGCAGCGCCTGGTCGACGCTGCCCTCGACCTCCGCCTGCCCTGGAGCGAAAGCGTTGGCTGTTGACGGCTCCAGTTCCTCGGCGCTGGCGGATCCGGCCAATGCACCGTGGTGCCGTGGCGCCTCTGGCGCGGACGCCGAGTGCGAAGTGCAAGCTGGCCTCGCTCGGCTCCATGTCGCCGCGGCGGCGAACCCCGCAGCAAATGCCGACGCTGCGATGGCGATAGCGCCGCCAATCAACCAGAGCAACCAACGCGAGTCCGGACCCATGGACTCGTTTCGCTCGACGCCTTGGCCCGAACCTGCCGGCGTGGAACTCGGCGTCCGCTGCTCCGCAGAGTCGATGGGCGCCAATGAGGCAGCAGTTCTGCTCCCCGCCGCATCGAACAAGGCCTGAACGTCGATGCGGCGGTGAACCGTGTCCTCATCCAACAGGTGAGCATCCTCCGTCGGAATGAGTGGGAGGGGAGAGAGATCACGGCCTGCCAACGACTTTGCGCTTGCCATTCAGATGGGTGGTTGCTTGGAGGTGACCCCCCTACGTGTGTGCTGACACGGATATCCGAGCCAGGCGACGCTTACTCGACCGGGTAACCGCCCTGCGCTGGAATCTTAGCAGCAGTCTCTCCGCCCGCGAGCTCGAGCGCAACCAGGCGCTGATTCAAGGGGACACGCCGTCGGGAGCAAATGCGCCAACCTGACCGGTCGCCCGTGTGACGCATTGTTCACGGGCCGTTCTGTCGCTTTCCGGGCCAGAAGGTCGTCCGGCTGGGATCACGCAGGGATCGGCCGGCACATAACGGCTTGCTCAGCACCCTTCCGAGGTCGATAATTCGCGCCCCTGCGGCGGGACCGCCTACCGATGGGTCGGATCAGGCAACAGCCCGCACCGGTTGTTTGCCGACGACCGCGCACCAGACGCGCGTTCTCGAGCGCATCGGCAGCCGTCGCTTCGGCAGGGTACGTGAACTCGGAAGCTGAGGAGATTACTGCGAGATGGCGATCATCGATTTCGGCGGCGTGAAGGAAGAGGTCATCACCCGGGAAGAGTTTCCCGTGACGAAGGCGCTCGAGGTACTGAAGAGTGAAACCATTGCCGTCATCGGCTACGGGGTCCAGGGGCCTGCACAGGCCCTCAATATGCGTGACAACGGCTTCAACGTCATTGTCGGGCAATCAAAGAAGTTTCAGCGGGATTGGGACCGCGCAGTGGCCGACGGTTGGGAACCGGGTAAGACTCTGTTCGACATCGAAGAAGCCGCGAAGAAGGGCACCATCATCCAGATGCTGGTCTCCGACGCGGCTCAGAAGGCGATTTGGCCTCAGGTCAAGGCGTGCCTGAACCCTGGGGATGCCCTGTACTTCTCCCATGGGTTCTCCATCGTGTATGCCGACCAAACGGGCGTCGTTCCGCCCGCCACGGTCGACGTGATCCTCGTCGCGCCGAAAGGCTCGGGCACGAGCGTGCGCCGTAACTTCCTGTCGGGGGCCGGGATCAACTCCAGCTTCGCCGTGGAGCAGGATCACACTGGCCGAGCCCGGGAACGAGCCATCGCCTTGGGAATCGCCGTGGGTTCTGGGTATCTCTTTCCGACGACGTTCAAGAACGAAGTCTACAGCGACCTCACGGGTGAGCGCGGAGTCTTGATGGGGGCGCTCGCAGGGATGATGGACGCTCAGTACCAGGTCCTTCGGGAGAACGGCCACTCTCCGAGCGAAGCATTCAACGAGACCGTCGAGGAGCTGACGGAGAGCCTGATTCGGCTCGTTGGAGAGAACGGCATGGACTGGATGTACGCGAACTGCTCGGCGACAGCCCAGCGAGGCGCCCTTGATTGGCGCCCGAAGTTCGCCGAGGCAACGCTCCCCGTTTTCAAGGAGCTATACCGGCGCGTGTCCTCTGGCGAGGAAACGACGCGTGTACTGCAGTCGACGGGGGGACCCAACTACCAGGCGGAGCTCCAGAAAGAGCTGAACGAGCTCGGCAACAGCGAGCTATGGCGCGCAGGCAAAGCGACGCGCGCGCTGCGTCCCAAGGAGGCAGCACGCGCCATCACGGCGGACACCAAGGGGGTGTCCGGGCGCGGCGAGAACTAGAGGCGTTTGGCAAACCCACCGCGGCTCGGGAGGGGGCCGCGGTGCGACACCTCTCACAGCACCGGACCACGGGCGCCTACAGGCGCGCGATGATTGCCGCACCAACTGTCTGGGTCGATTGGCTGCCGCCAAGGTCCCGGGTCTTCACGCCGTCCCGTAGGCAGCCCTCGACGGCCTGCTCCAGCGCAGCAGCCTCCGCATGCAACCCGAGACTGTGACGTAGCAGCAGGGCTGCGCTCAAGATGGTCCCGATGGGGTTTGCTACACCGCGCCCTGCAAGCTCTGGAGCGGAGCCGTGTACCGGCTCATACAAACCGCGTGACGATTCCCCGATCGATGCACTCGGGAGCATACCAAGGCTGCCGACGATCACTGCCGCCTCGTCAGAGAGTATGTCCCCAAACATGTTCTCGGTGAGAATCACGTCGAAGCTTCGGGGCTCGCTCACGAGCCTCAGCGCGCAAGAGTCAACGAGCTGATGCTCGAGCACCACGTCTGTGTGCTCCTCCCCGACTCGCGTCACCACACGCCGCCACAACCTCGACGTCTCCAGCGCGTTGGCCTTGTCGACCGAAGTAACGCGACCCCGTCGCTTGGTCGCCTCACGGAACGCGATTCGCGCAACTCGGTCGATCTCGCATTCCAGGTAGCTCGAGGAGTCCGTGGCGAGAAGGCCCTCCGGCGTCGTTTCGAGTCTCTTCTGGCCCGCATAAAGCCCTCCGAGGAGCTCTCGAACGACGAGGATATCTGCACCCTCCACGCGTTCGCGCTTCAGGGGGCACGCATCCATTATGTGGGGATTGGCGCTGACGGGACGCAGATTCGCAAACAGTCCCAGACCAACACGAAGCCCGAATAGGCCATCCTCCGGCTGCTCACCTCGAACCGATTGAGCCCACTGAGGGCCACCGACGGCCCCAAGCAGGATAGCGTCTGCCGCCCGGCAGGCCCGCATCGTCCGGGATGGAAGGGGTTTACCGCCAGCGTCCAACGCGGCGCCTCCGATGGGATGCTCCTCCACTTCGAACTCGTGCGAGAAGCGTCGCGCCACTGCGACCAGTGCAAGGCGCGCCTGATGCACGACCTCCGGACCTATGCCGTCGCCAGGGAGGAGGGCGAGTCTGGCCTTCAACGGGCTTCCACCGGCCTCGCAGAGTGGGCGAGCACAACTGGTGGCTGGCTCGGCGCCACGCCGTGTGCGCCTATCGCCGACTCCTCAGCCGCGTCGGTCCCAACCAGGAGCCCGTACTCGATGCTGTCGACCAGGGCCTGCATGGAAGCCTCAATGATGTTCGCGGACGCCCCTACTGTGCTCCAGGAATGGTGCGCGTCGCGGCTGTCGATCAGCACGCGGGTAATCGCTTCTGTACCCTTCGCACTGTCAAGAATGCGAACCTTGTAGTCAGCGAGATGGATTTCTGCCGTACGCTCGTAGACGGGCAGCAACGCTTTACGCAGCGCGGCATCGAGCGCGCCCACCGGACCGTTGCCCTCTGCAGCCGTGTGCAACACTTGATCGCCAACCTTCACCTTCACTACGCCTTCGGCGAATGTTTCGGAACCCGCTCGCTGGCCGACCTGCACTTGGTAGTCCAGCACCCTGAAGAGGGGCTTGTAGTCCTTGGCACGTCGCTTGATGAGCAATGCGACGCTGGCCTCCGCGCTCTCGTACGAAATGCCCCGGGCCTCCGCCTCCTTGATCTCCTGGAGCGCAGCGACTTCTGCACCCCGGTCGACGTCGAGCCCCATTTCTTCGGCCTTGCTCAAGACATTTCCTCGACCGGAGAGCTCGCTGACGACCACACGCATTCTGTTCCCGACCAACTCCGGATCGACGTGCTGGTAACTCTCGCCACTGCGCCGCATGGCTGCCACGTGCACCCCGCCCTTGTGGGCGAAAGCGCTGCGTCCCACGTACGGCATGTGGTGATCGGGGGTAATATTGGCTACCTCGGCCACGAAATCACTGAGCTCGCTGAGCTCTTTGAGGGCCCCCTCAGGAACGCATCGAAGCCCCAGCTTGAGGCACAAGTTTGGCATCAGAACCGTCAGATTCGCATTCCCACAGCGCTCCCCGTAACCGTTGATCGTTCCCTGAATGTGGCGAACACCAGCGCGTACCGCCGCCAAGGTGTTCGCGTCGGCACAACCGCTGTCGTTGTGCGCGTGGATCCCGAGAGGAACCTCGCCGAGCTTGCCCCGCACGTCGCGCACGATTTCCTCGACGCGCCACGGCATACTGCCACCGTTGGTGTCGCAGAGCGCCAGCACCTCGGCACCACCACGCACCGCTGCGCGCAGCGTCTCGACAGCATACATCGGATCGGCCTCGTACCCGTCGAAGAAGTGCTCGGCGTCATAGACGACCCGGCGCCGCTCGGCGCACAGATAGCGCACGCTGTCTTCGATCATCTGCAGGTTCTGATCCAGCGAGATTCGGAGCACATCCGTGACGTGCAACGTCCAAGTCTTTCCGAAAATCGTGCACACGGCAGCGCCCGACTGGATGAGGGCCTGCATGCTAGCGTCCGACTCCGGTCCATCTTTGGCGCGGCGTGTAGACCCGAAAGCGGTGATCGTCGCATTCTGCCAGTCGATATCCCGCGCTCGCTCGAAGAATTCGACGTCTTTCGGGTTCGAGCCGGGCCACCCCCCCTCAATGAAGGCGACGCCGAAACGGTCCAAGCGCTTGGCGATGCGTAGCTTGTCGCGAACCGTCAGAGAGATCCCCTCGCGCTGTGTCCCGTCGCGCAAGGTCGTATCGTAGACGGCAAGCATCGCCGACTCGCTCGGCAGGGAGGACTCAACCATCGCGTCAGACTCCCGTCCTTGCCGCTGGCGGTTCCGACATGGGCGCACGCTCCGGCCAGTGCTCGGTGTTGAACGCCGTGATGAGGCGGTTGAGCGCAGCCAAGTACGCCTTGGTGCTGGCTACAATCACGTCAGTGTCCGCCGCATGGCCATGGAAGACCGCTGCTTGGCTCGAACGTTGTGCATGAACCGCGTTATCTACGTCCCGAGCGCGTAGACGCACGCTCGACTCGCCCAGAGCGTCGATACCTTCCGTGATGGCGTTGATATTGTACTCGAGGAGCTCCGCCGGGATCCGCACGATCTGGTCGATGGCGCTGAACGCAGCATCGACTGGCCCCGTCCCCACGGCAGCCACCGTATGCAGGACGCCCTGGGGATCCCTGAGCCGCACCGTCGCCGTGGGCATCCCCAAGGTCCCGCATGCAACCTGCAAACCCTCCAGCCTATAATGCTCCAAGCCCTTGCCCTCCTCCGATAGCGCCAACGCTTCCAGATCGGCGTCGGTGATGCTCTTCTTCTTGTCTGCAAGGACCTTGAATCGCTGAAACGCAGCGTCCACGCCCGGGTCCGCCATGGAATAGCCGAGTTCTCGGAGCCTAACGGCGAACGCGTGGCGCCCGGAGTGCTTCCCGAGGACCAGCTGCGACTTCGTCGCTCCTACTGTCTCCGGCCGCATGATCTCATAGGTCTCGGCATGCTTCAACATGCCATCTTGGTGGATACCGGCCTCGTGAGCAAAAGCGTTGGCACCGACGATCGCCTTGTTCGGCTGAACCAAGATACCGGTACGGGCACTCACGAGCTTGCTCGTCCTCGTCAACTGGGTCGTGTCCACGCCCGTCCGTAGGCCGAACACGGGATGCCGAGTATGCAAGGTCATGACGACCTCCTCGAGCGAGGTATTGCCCGCGCGCTCCCCGATACCGTTGATGGTTACCTCCGCCTGACGCGCCCCCGCCTTGATTCCGGCGATCGTGTTGGCTGTCGCAAGACCCAGATCATTGTGGCAGTGCACGGACACGACGGCGCGCCCGATACCGTGCACGTTGGCCATGATTCCGGCGATCAGCTCCCCGAACTCGTCAGGCAAGGTGTACCCGACCGTGTCCGGAATGTTTAGAGTCGTCGCTCCCGATTCGATGGCAGCTGCGAGCACCTCGTACAAGAACGCCGGTTCGGTTCGACCTGCATCCTCCGGGCTGAACTCGATGTCACCGCACAGGCTGCGCGCATAGGCCACCATTTCGACGGTTCTGGCGAGCACCTGCTCCTTCGACATGCGGAGCTTGTGCTCCCTGTGTATCGGCGAGGTAGCCAGGAAGGTGTGAATGCGTGGGAAGCGCGCCTGCTGGACCGCCTCCCAGGCCCGGTCGATGTCCTTCTTGTTCGCTCGCGCAAGGCCACAGACGGCAGGGAGGCGCGGATCAGGCCTCCCTGGTACGGGCTCACAACCCACCGTCGCTGCAATTCGTTTGACGGCCTCGAGGTCGTCGGGGGATGCCGCCGGGAAGCCTGCCTCGATCACATCGACGCCGAGGCGGGCGAGGGCCTTGGCCACTTCCAGCTTCTCGCCAGAGGTCAGGGTCGCACCCGGCGACTGTTCTCCATCTCTCAGAGTCGTATCAAAAACACGTACGTAGGCGGAACCGGACTCTCCTACGCCATCCTGTGAACTGGTCATTTGGCGTCTCCAACCTGATTACGAGCGATCACTAGGCGGCGGATATGCCACCGTGGGCGACGCTCATCCTAGCAGCCTTTGCGGCTTGTCCCTCAGCTCCTCGGGTCATCGCGATGCGGCCCGTCTGGACCATCTCCACGATGCCGAAGGGCTGCAAGACGCGCAAGAAGCCCTCTATTTTGTCGGGCGATCCGGTGCTCTCCGCGATGAGTGAGTCTGGCCCGATGTCGACGACACGAGCTCGAAAGACCTCGCAAAGCTGCAAGACTTCCGCTCGCTGCTCCGGCCCCACTGCCACCTTGATCAGCGCCAGATCACGCGTCACGGATTCCGCGTGCGTGATGTCTTCGACGCTAATGACGTTCACCAGCTTGTACAGGTTGGCGGCGATACGCCGCCCCATGTCGTCATCGGCCTGAACGACGAACGTCATTCGTGAGATGCCTGGCTCGTGCGTGCGACCGACGTTCAGCGAGTTGATGTTGTAGCCTCGACGTCGAAATAGGGACGCGATGCGATTGAGCACGCCCGGCTGGTCTTCGACGTAAGCAACGAAGGTGCGTAACGAGTTCATTGTCACTTGTCCTGTCCGGTCTCGAAGATGGGATTGTGGTCCAGGCCCGCCGCTGCCGGAACCTGAGTGGGCCGTCTGATCATCTGGTCCAGGTCGGCACCCGCTGGGACCATCGGGTACACGCTGTCCTCTTGTGCGACACGGAAGTCGATGAGCGTGGTCACCTTGCTCGATATTGCTTCGGCGATGGCCGCATCGACCTCGCTCCGCTGGGTGACGCGGATGCCTTTGAGCCCGTGAGCCTCGGCAAGCTTCACGAAGTCTGGGCTCTTCATGGGCGTCGCCACGTAGCGGCGCTCGTAGAAGAACTGCTGCCACTGCCGCACCATACCCAAGTATCCGTTGTTGATGATGGCAATGTTAATCTTGATGTCCTCCTGGGCAATGGTTGCAAGCTCTGCGGCCGTCATCTGAAATCCTCCATCGCCGCAAACGACCCAGATCTCCTCGTCGGGACACGCAAACCGGGCACCGATCGCCGCCGGAAGGCCAAAACCCATGGTACCAAGGCCGCCAGAAGTGATGAGCTTCTTGGGATAGTCGTGCTTGTAGTACTGAGCCTCCCACATCTGATGCTGCCCGACGTCGGAGGCGACAATGGCCTTACCCTCAGTCGCTCGCCACAGATCGTGAATGACGTGGGCGGCGTACAGGACCCCGCTATCCGGCAACTCCTTGATGTCGATGACCGCTGATTCGCCTTTCAGCGCATCGATTCGCTCGATCCACGAGGTCCGATCGCGACGCTCCACCTTCGGTGTCAGTAGCGAAAGTATCTCGCGGACATCGCCGACGAGCGGCAGATCCACCTTGACATTCTTGTTGATCTCGGCGGGATCGAGCTCGACGTGAATCTTCTTTGCCTTGTTTGCATAGGTCTTCAGGTTACCTGTAACCCTATCGTCGAACCGCATCCCGAGCGCGATGAGCAGATCCGATTCCTGGATCGCAGTATTGACCCAGGCCTCTCCATGCATGCCCATCATACCAAGACTGCGAGGATGGGAGGCTGGAAAGCCGCCCAAGCCCAGAAGGGTGAGCGCGACCGGAATGTCGCTCTTGGTGACGAACTCCAAGAGCTTTGCAGAGGCGTTCGCCTTGATGATGCCGTGGCCAGCAAGGATGAGCGGGCGCTTCGCCGCGTGGATCATCGCCAGCGCTTGGGCGAACTCGTCGGGCAAGGGGTGATACTCGGGACGATACCCCGGAAGCTGCACGGGGCCGTCATCCCATAGTAGAACGCAGCTCTTCTGCATGGCGTCCTTCGTGATATCCACGACCACAGGACCAGGACGTCCAGACTTCGCAATATAGAAGGCTCTCTTGATGGCGGGCGCAATGTCCTCGGGGCGCGTCACGAGGAAATTGTGCTTCGTGATCGGCAAGGTGACTCCCGTGATGTCCACCTCCTGAAAGGCGTCGCTTCCGAGCAGCGTTGACGTCACTTGCCCAGTAATGCAAACGATGGGGATGGAGTCCAACATCGCATCGGCGATGCCCGTCGTGAGGTTCGTGGCTCCCGGCCCCGAGGTGGCAACAGCGACGCCAACCTTACCGGAGGCGCGTGCATAACCCTCCGCCATGTGCGCGGCCCCCTGTTCGTGCCTGACGAGCACATGATGAATCGGGTAGCCTGGCAGACTGTCGTATGCGGGCATGATGGCACCGCCGGGATACCCGAACACCACATCCACCCCCTCCCGCATCAAGGCTTCCCAGATGATTTGGGCGCCAATGCGGACAT
This sequence comes from Pseudomonadota bacterium, assembly GCA_023398955.1. Lineage (GTDB taxonomy): Bacteria > Myxococcota_A > Polyangia > Polyangiales > Polyangiaceae > JAEWRL01. Next base: position 99,124 of record JAEWRL010000177.1, on the reverse strand, counting down.
CCTGGGCCGTGGACTGCTCGCTGGGATCCGGTTGAAATGTCGTGGGCTCGGTTTTCATTGCCGTCACTTGTCGTCTCCTGGTGGGCCGCTTACTCGGCATGTGGGATCAAAAAAAAACCCCGCACCGGTTGAGGGTGCGGGGGCTTGGTCTTGGCTCGTTAGCGAAGCGTTAGACAGCCACCGCACCCTGGCTAATTACTACGCCGAGTACGAGTACGATGCTGCTGCCCACGAGCGAGCCCACCGGAACGACCCGACCGCAAGTCGCGGCGCAGTGCTGCTCTGGGGCTCTCGCTGACATGGCCCGTAACTTCTGCGACGTTCGGCGCTGGCGGTCAAGATCCTTTTTTGCGCTTGGGGGCCCCACCTGTCAGCACGTTGCGGTGGCCGAACCAGAGGGTCACCACACAGTACGCCTCCGCGGGCGGGGCGGACACCCAAGCATATGTCCTGCGCGGGAGGTCGGAGTACGGCAGCCGCGCGCTGGCGCAGCCAATCGCGTGCACCCACGCCGGGAGCGAAGCAACCGGCCACCCTGTTCGTCTTCGATACCACTCGTTCGTGCTGCCGAAGCATTGAACGCTGTTGGCAAGCCACTGAAATGTCAGGTGATTTGACAAGCGCTGGCCAGCTTCGCTCCTACGCTGCATGCTTCGCCCCGGTTGTTTGTCCCCAGGCGTCACCGAAGTTCCCGTACCGAGTGCGGCACCGATACGCGCATCGCCGCCACTGGCCGGGTAATCCATTCAGCCAACAACGCAACGGGTGGCGGCCTGGGACGCAAGATATGTTTGCAGGTGGACGCTTGGGAGACGCCGACCGACCACGTGGGGGCTCTCTGGAAGAGCTGACAGCGACTCAATCATGGATAAGTGGCAAGAACTAGAGCAGGTGCTGTCCCAAGCCAAGGATAAACCCTTGGTGATTCTGCTAGGGGGCCACCCCGATCCTGATGCGATAGGGAGTGCGCTTGCACACCAGCGCATCTGTGAGCACCTCGGGGTCGCCTCGTCCATTGCACACGTTCTGCCGCTCTCGCGCTCTGAGAATCGGGCGCTGGTGAAGCTGCTGAACGTTCCTCTCCTGAAGGTGACGGAAACCAAGGATCTTGCGGACTACGGCTACCTTTCCCTGGTGGATGCCAGCAGCAGCGAGGCCACCATTCTGCTGCCTCCGCACCTTGAGCTGCTCACTATCGTCGATCACCATCGTCCCGGAACGATGCCTCGCGCGCCGTTCGTCGACGTTCAGCCGGACGTGGGTGCAACCTGTACGCTCTACGCGCAGTACATGGAGCAGGGACTAGCGCCTTTGAAGGGCGAAGGCCGGAGCGATGCAACAATCGCTACTGCAATGTTCTTTGGATTACAAACGGACACGGACGACTTCACTCTGGCATCTCCGGCAGACTTCAGGGCGGCGGCGTACCTAAAGCCCTATTGCGATTCGGATATCCTCAGCCGGCTTGGCCGCCGCACCATCAGCGCCGAAGCAATGAAGGTCGTAAAGCGGGCGCTCATCGAGATCGAGGTCATTCGGGACTTCGCGCTTGCGGGGGTCGGCAGAGTCTCGGCCGTCAATCGGGACGCGATCCCGACCGCAGCTGACTTCATATTGAGGCGTGAGGACATCGATACCGTCCTGGTGTACGGGATCGTCGAAGGTCGCATCGATGGCTCACTTCGCACCACGAGCCCCAGCGTGGACCCAGCGACGTTCATGCAGAACGCCTTCGGAACGGATCCACACGGGCGCCCCTACGGCGGAGGTCGTGCTGACAAGGGCGGCTTCCAGTTGCCGTTGGGCATCCTCGCTGAAACCGAGGACGATGACTCGCTGTGGTCGCTCGTCAGGGAAATCGTTCAGGCACGCGTCGCGCGCGTCATTCCAGACTTGAGCCCGCGCCGGAAAGATGGGAACTCGAGCTCCGATTGAGCGGCCAATCGCTCCTTGTCGTCACCGGTGACGGCGCCGCTCCGATGCGTGGGAATCGGGCCATGAGTCACGCTCAGACTCCGAGCTCGAGTCCACCCGAGTGCGCCGCTGCGGACCTCTGTCGTCAACGCGAGCCCGCCTTCCGTGGCGACCGCGGCGCCGCCGCCTGGAGTGGGCGCGAATCCCCAGAGAGGCACGCCGCATCGCTGCGCACGCCAGGTCACCCCCATGGTTGACGGCCCCCGCGGCGCGACGAAACGCCGGACCGAAGAACACGCTCAGGAGCAGTAGCACCGCCGGAAGCAACGCATGCAGCGCGAGATGCACGACGATGCGCCCGATCGCCAAACCGACCAGCACTGCCTTCCGCGCCGGGGATTGCGCGATGAACGAGAGTAGGTCCCCCAACTCGCCTCGCTCCCAAGCCGGAGCGTCGTAGGGGGGAACTCGCGACGAACCGCTTGGCCAACCTCGTTCTCCGTCCGACCATGGCGCTGCGCGCGTACGCGCGCGACCGTGCTGGTCGCCCATACTCGGGGCCGATACATAGCTTCGCTCGTGGGCGGCTTCCTGCCACTCCAGCGCGTGAAGCTCCGCTGTCAGGTGTACGACGCGCTCGTCTGGATCGGGCTCCACCATGCGTTCGATCAACTGCACCCAAGCGGGCGGGAGCAAGGTCCCAGCACTTGCTTTCACGTCGATGGCGAGCCCTCGGTGCGGCAATTGCTCCGGTGAGATACCTGTAGCGAGCTGAAGAACCGTCACCCCCAATCCGTAGATATCCGTCGCTGGCACCGCGCGCCCCTGAAACTGTTCCGGCGCCATGAATCCGAAGGTACCGACCACTGTGCTTCCGCCCTCTGGGCGCAGACGATCTCGGACGGACCCGAAATCCACGAGGACGAAGGAACCGTCCTCCCGACGAAGGATGTTCGAGGGCTTGATATCCCGATGGATGATGGGTGGAGCTCGCGAGTGGAGGTACTCGAGGGCCTCGCCCAAGTCCTTGAGCAGCCGCAGAAGACAGGCTCGCCCGAGCCGGGGCTGAGTGCCGGCAATCCTATCGAGCGACTGACCTTCGATCCTTTCTGTGACGAGATAGAGGCAACCTTCCTCCTCGAAGTGGGCAAGATAGCGGGGGAGCCTCGGATGGCTGAGGGTCGACAAGACCTGCGCCTCGCGCTCGGCCAGCTCCACGTCCTTCCACCCGCGAGCACCACGGACTCGAAAGCGCTTGATCGTGACGAGACAGCCCTGGAGCTTGTCCACCGCCTCGAGCGTCTGTCCCTGAGCGCCGCGGCCCAACAGCCTCGTCACCGCGTACCTGCCATTCCCCAACGTCTCGGGGAGGGTCTCTTCGGCGCTGCTGGTGGTCACGGGGTCCCGAGGTGGTCTGGGGCCCCGGACACGCGGCGAGCTCCCGAACGCTGCACGCTAGGACGCCAGACGTCCGCGCGCCCTGGCGAGTTGGGTGAGTGCGTGGGCGGCAAAGTCCACGTCCTCCTCCGTGATGAATGGCCCGAAGCTCAATCGCGTGGTGCCGCCGAGCTGATCGGTCTTGAGCATTTGGTGAGCTAGCGGTGCACAATGAATCCCAGGACGCGAGAGGATGCCGAAGCGTTGCTCCAGTGCATCCGACAGTGATTGCGGCGAATCGTAGCCGCGCACCCGAATGGAGAATACTCCACAGCGATGGTCGAGGGTGGGAGGCCCGTACAACTTCAGACCGTCGATTCCCACATCCAACCGCTCCAGCATCCTCCGAGTCAGACTTCGCTCGTGCTGCCAGATGCTCTCCACACCACGCTCCAAGATCCACCCAACCCCTTCTGAGAGCCCGATGATGCCGATGGCGTTGTGACTTCCCGCCTCGTAGCGGTCCGGCAGGAAATCCGGCTGAATAGCCAGTTCGCTCACCGATCCGGTGCCGCCTTCGCGAACCGTCCGCAGCTGCCGCTCGACTCCCGGGCGAATATAGAGTCCCCCCGTCCCGAGCGGACCCAGCAGCCCCTTGTGCCCGGGGAAGGCCAGCAGGTCGATTCCATCTCGCTGCACGTCGAGGGGAAGGTGACCGAGCACTTGTGCCGCATCGAGCAAGAAGGGGATGCCGTGATCCTTCGCGACGCGGCCGATCTCTCGAAACGGCTGTACCGTGCCTGTCACGTTGGAGCCGGCGAGCGTGACGATGAGCCGCGTGTTGGGCTGAATTGCCCGTTCAATCTCCCGCGGATCCACGAGGCCAGTGGTCGGATCGCACGGGATGCGCGTCTGCTCGACGCCAGACGCGGCCAGCGCGTTCAGAGGCCGCAATACGGAATTGTGATCGAGCCAGGTGGTGATGGCGTGATGGCCAGGCTGGAGCAGCCCGCGTATGCCCAGGTTCAAAGCGTCCGTCGTGTTCAGAGTGAAAATGACGTGACGCGAGCTCTGGCCATTGATCAGCAGGTTGATTCGCTCGCGGCAGCGATCCAACAGCTGCCCCGCCTCACGCGCCTCTTGGTACGCGCCTCGGCCAGGACTCGCCCCGAGCCGCTTGGCGTAGTCCGCCATGGCTTCGAAGACGGCCGCGGGCTTTGGAAAGCTCGTGGCCGCGTTATCCATGTAGATGCGTCTAGACACTGCACCTCTCCGGAGAGACTGGGGAAGACGAGCCTCCGTCGCGGGTGTCGTTATGACGCAGCATCCGCAACGCGTCGACGCCGAACTCGCCCTCGTCGGCAGCCCGGCCAGCCTACCACCCGTGATTTCCTGACGCCTGTCAGCAAGGATCCGGACCCCGAGGAGCGGCGCCGCGTGGCCGCTGGAAACGCCCACGCGGTCCGGACTTCATCCAAAGGCAGACAGCGACGGCTACTACTTCACCACGATCTCGACACGGCGGTTGTTTGCGCGCCCTTCCGGCGTCTTGTTGTCAGCAACCGGGGTGCTCTCACCTTTGCCAACGGCGGTAATCTGATTCGCAGGTACCCCTTGGCTCACCAGATGACTCCGAACAGTGTCGGCGCGCTCCTGAGAAAGGCGCCGGTTGTTCTCCTCGGAACCGACCGAGTCCGTGTGCCCCTCGACGACGAAGGTCTTTGCTGGATCCTGTTCCTGGAGAACCTCAGCGACCTTGTCGAGCTTCTCCCTTGCAATCGGGAGGAGGTCAGACTTTCCGCTCGCGAACAGCACGGCGCCACTCAGGGTGATCACCATGCCGCGCGATTCCTCCTTTACCTTCGCGATTTCCTCGAGGCTCTTCATGGCCGCCTGATACTTCTTCTCTGTCGCGATACGCGCAGCGCGCTCCTGCTCGAGCTCAGAGCCCTTCTCCTCCAGAGCCTGGCGCGCGTTCGCCAGCTCTTTTTGCGTGAGCTTGCGGTATTGGTCTTGAAGCTCCTTGTACTCGGATTCGGCGTCTTCTGCGTTCTTCCGAGCTTCCGCCTGTCCGGCGAGCGTCATTGCCAACAGGGCCTCTCGGTGCGCAAGGTACGCCAGGCTTTGTTCCTCGAATGACCCCGGATCCTCCTCGAACGCCGCCTCCGCTCGATCGAGGGCCTGCTTGGCAGTCAGCACGCGGTCGGGGACCAGCTGCTGGGCGTTGCTCTTGGATACCTCATTGTACGCACTTCGTGCCTCAACGAGCTCCTTGGAGGGCTTCGGGGTACCACAAGCAACGAGTCCCGTAGCCCCGACGATGACCATCAGCCCGAGAGCTGTACGCAGAGTGTTCGACATTTTGGCTGCTCCTCTCTCACGTCCTCGGCACGGGCTACTCGCCCTGTGCTTCCTTCTTCAGCGTCTCAATTTGGGTTCTGGCCTCGGCGGCCTCGTTCCTGAGCCGTTGTTCTCTCGCAAGCTCGAGGGCAAGCTCGGCGTCGGCTTGCGCACGCAACAACACGAGTGTGGCCTGCTCGTTCTCGTCGTCGCGAATCAACGCTTCCGCGGTCTGGATCTGGTCGCGAGCCATCTTCAGGTGAAGGGCAGCCTTTGGGACGTTGGGCGCCCCAATCTCCTCGGCAGCGCGCACGGCAGCCAGCGTCTCGGTTCGCTGAGCAGCTGGAACGGGAGCAGAAGCCCCGCACGCGCTAGCCAGCATCAGAACGATGATGGAACCTAGAGCAACTCTCATGACTGGATCGTTTACAACAAGCCGCGCTCCGCTGGTAGCTCTTCACTCGGCATATTTCACCTCGCGGTCGAAAGCGCCTTCAACGCGGACTTCGCGCCTTTTTCCGCACTTCAGTAAGTGGCTCCCGGGCAGCGCTCACCACATGTGGGACATCCGCTCCGTTTGGCGCGGAAGTGCGATGCCGAACCCCCGCGCACCGGCCCGGCGCCCGCTCCCTCGAAGTAGCGTGCGGATCAATGTGCCTACGGCAATCCAGATGGGGGCCTCAACGACCGGCGCTCCACACGGGACTCCAGAACCGTCCCGTGTCGGGCGGCTATCAGCACTGTGGACGTTGGCGACTGGGGCGCTCCTCCTCTTGCTCATTGCGTGTTCGCCGCCGCGTGATGCCGAAGCGTCACGACTCGACGCATCGGCGAGGATGTTGGAAGGCCAATGGCTTCTTACGGAGTTCCATCCGGAGCTCCCCTTGGAGCCGATGCTCGCGGATATGCTGGCGGCAGAGCTGAAACAGCTAGTCGTGGCCGTTGATGGGCAGGAGGTGACGGCGAGCGGACGCGCCGTACAGCTCCGCGGTCGCTACGTGGTCCTGGACGAGTTCGAGGGCAGCCTCCGCGTCGGCGTGGCGGGCGAGCCAGGAGTAGTGACGCACTTCCAGGTGCGACGGGTGGGCGACGAGCTGACGTTTCGCTGCCAAGACGCCCCCTGGCGTGGAGTGGGGACGTTGGCGCTCGTCCCAGAAGACGATGCACGTGAGGAGGACGAGGGACAGGAACGTGAAGAGCTGCGCCCCGCCGCTCCTGCACGCTTCACCAAAGTGCCGAACAGCGGCGCCGAGTGACAGTACGGGGAAGTCAGAGGATACCGCGCAAGAGATCCCGGCCCGATATTCGGCCAAGCTCACACGCTTTCAGACCACCGCCCAATCCGGAGCTGTCGGCGGAGAACGATGACAGCCGAACCGGTCTATTGCCAGCGGATCGCCAACGATGTAATTGCTGAAAGCATGATACCGAGTAGGCTGGACGCTGGCTGTTTGGGGGGCGAATGGGCACAGACCGCACGCGGACTCCGGTGGTTTGCCGCAGTGGCAGGGCTCACGCTCGCGCTGGGAGGGTGCAACACCAAGGACCCGGAGAAGTGCCAGCAGGCACTCGAGACTGCCCGAAAGGCAGCGGACGTTCAGGACAAGACACTCGTGACACAGTGGCGCGAATACGCCTACAGCCACTGCGAGGACGAGCTCGACTTGCAGCGCCTGGATCAAGACCTGGTTGCAAAGGAGGCCGAGTTCAGGCGGCAGCAACTCGAACAAGAGAAGAAGAAGAAGGAGCAGGAGCAGCGACTCTCCCTGTTCAAGCAGTGGGTCGCCACGAACCGCACCGCACCCGACCGCGCGGCAGTAACCGTGCAGTGCGAGGGGGAAGACGACGAAGCTCTCAAGAGGTCGAAGGAACGGTTCTGCACGCGCGAGCGAGGCCTGGCAGGCACCACTGAGAGGTTCTTCGTTCGCTACTGGGAGAAGGAACCGCAGCTAGCGCGCTTCGAGTTCACGTCGCCAGACCCCGTGACCTGCGATGAGCTCGGGCCGAACCGCGTCGTTCGTCAGCTTACGATCCCGGCCATCGGCGGAAAGACAGCAGCGCGCGTCCACTGCGAGATAGCCGGCGGAGTCCTCGCCGGAATGCATGCCCTCGTGACGCAAGCGAACAACGCCCAGCAATACGTGTTCGCTCCGGGGTACGTGGACAAGGACCCCTCGTTCGCTCAGCGCTTGAAGTAGGCGCTGCCGTCCCTTGCGCAGGGCCCCTGCTCTAGCTGGTCTGTTCCTTTGTCTTCAGGAACGTGAGGTCGGGCCAGTCTTTGGCGGTCGTATCCAAGTGCCACGAGTTCCGCGCCAGGAAGACCAGAGCACCAGTGTGGTCTTCGGCGATGGCACCTGCATTCGCCGTGGCAAACTCCTCAGTCTGTCGGTGGGGCCCCTCTACCCACCGCGCCGTGAAGAGCGACGTCGGCTCGAAGACGACGGGGATATTGTACTCCGTCCGAATTCGATCGGCCAAGACGTCGAACTGGAGCGCTCCCACGACACCTACGATCCACTCGGACCCGCTCTGCGGCTTGAACACACGCGCCGCACCCTCCTCGGCAAGCTGCTGAAGAGCCCGCCCGAGGTGCTTCGTCCGCATCGGATCGGTGGCCCGCGCCCGCTGTAGAAGCTCTGGAGCAAAGCTGGGAATACCGACGAACCTGAGCGACTCGCCTTCGGTCAAGGTGTCCCCGATACGCAGCTTGCCATGGTTCGGAAGGCCAATGATATCGCCGGCCCACGCCTCTTCCGCGAGCCCTCGATCCTGAGCAAGAAAGAGCAATGGGTTGTGGACGGTGAGAACCGTCCCCGTGCGCACGTGCGCCAGCTTCATGCCGCGCCGAAAGTGTCCCGAACACAGTCTGACGAAGGCGACGCGGTCCCGGTGCTTGGGATCCATATTTGCCTGTATCTTGAACACGAAACCAGTCACCGGAGATTCGCCGGGATCCACCGTGCGCTCGGCGGCTACTTGGGGACGTGGTGCGGGCGCAAGCTCTCCCAAGCCCTGGAGTAGCTCGCGGACTCCGAAGTTGTTGAGCGCACTGCCGAAGAAGACAGGCGTCATGCCCCCCTTGCGATAGACATCCAGGTCGAACTGTGGGCAGAGGCCGCGCGCCATCTCGACCTCTTCGCGCAAGCGAGCTACGGCGTCGCTGGGGAGCAGTCGATCGAGCTTGTCGTCTCCGAGGCCTTGGCAGAGTTCTCCTTGCGCCTCGCGGCCTTGCTTCCGTTCTACCAGCAGAAGAGAATCTCGCGTGAGATCATAACATCCCAGAAAACTCTTCCCCATCCCTATGGGCCAGCTCGCTGGCGTCGCCTCGAGCGCGAGGGTGTGTTCGATCTCGTCCAATAGCTCGAAGGGCTCTCTGCCTTCCCGGTCGAGCTTATTGACGAATGTGATGATTGGTATATCTCGGAGGCGACAGACTTCGAACAGTTTCAGTGTCTGAGTCTCGATGCCCTTGGCCGCATCCAGCACCATAACCGCCGAATCCACCGCTGTCAGCGTGCGATACGTGTCCTCGCTGAAATCCTGGTGTCCGGGCGTATCGAGCAGGTTGAAGATCTTGCCGTCGAACTCGAAAGTCATCGCCGAGGCCGTCACCGAGATGCCGCGCTCGCGTTCGACCTTCATCCAGTCGGAGTGGGCTCGCCGTTGCTCCCCTCGAGCCTTTACGGCGCCGGCCAATTGGATGGCACCCCCAAAGAGCAGCAGCTTCTCCGTCAACGTCGTCTTACCCGCATCCGGGTGGGAGATGATGGCGAACGTCCGGCGTTGGGCGACTGCCTGCGGGAGTGAAGACATGGCGCGCGGACTATGGCCGATGCGTTCAGCGTGCGCCAGCCGGGGCGTCCGATGATACAGTGCGTCTCATGGAATCGAGTTCCTGCGATCCGCTGCAGAGCTTCATTGCTGTGCCCACCGGGTACGATGCCGTCGTTGGCATGCGGTTTCTCTCGGCATCCGGCTGCCTCGTCGAAGCCGAACTCGAGGTCGAGTCGCGGCACCTGCAAATCCACGGGATGGTTCACGGCGGAGTCTACTCGACGCTCGTGGAGACCACCTGCTCCGTGGGAGCCACCCTGGGCGGGATTGACGGCTACAAGGCGGTCGGGGTCGAGAACCACACGTCCTTCCTCGGCTCAGCAGGCCACGGTGATCGGCTCTTGGTCGCCGCACGACCGCTATTGAACAGCACTCGGTCGCCCCTGTGGGAGGCGACCATCACGAACTCCCGCTCCTCATCCATCGTTGCACGAGGCCAGGTTCGCTTCCTGCGTTTGGCCGCGGCTCAGTCCCCTGTCAGTGGAGAGGTCGACAGCTCCTCCTGAACATTATCAGGCCGGTCTTCCAGTCGTAATGGGATCTCGTGCAGCGGTCGGCACTCCCCATCCCCATCCACATCGACGTAGATGGGGTTGGTGATGGCGAGTGGAGCCGCGGCGATGCCAGGAAGCACGCGGTCCAGTCGCTTCTCGCCGCGAACCACCACGACCACCCACGAATCCCGCTCGAGCGCGAGCGGCAGCTGCCATTCGAGGCGCACGGGGCGCCTGGCGATGCCCGGCGCGCGTCTCTGCGCCACCACCTCGCCGTTCACCCAGACCTCCGCGCGGGTGACGTCAACCCAATCCGCGGCACGTACGCTCACCTCCAGCACTGGGCCGTCCGCTTGAGTCGTCACGAGGTCGCCGGGGCCCGCTACGCCGTCGACGAGGACGGAGACGAAAGGCCCGGCGGAGATGATCGCATGCCCGGCGCGTAGGCTGGCTATGACCTCGGCTGCATCCACCGTGCCCGCCTCATCCGTGGACACGCGAACATACGTCCTGGGATAGCCCGCCCACTGATATACGAGGCGGTGGGAGTCCGAATTACCGACCGCCGTGAACCGGAAACCACGATTCAAGAGCCCAAACCAATCCGCCAAGTTCTGGGCGAGGACCCCAGGCTCATCCAGCTCGAAGCCATTGACCACCTCCAGCGCATCGAAGCCAAGGTCGAAGCCCGGACGCCGGTAGACTCCATGCGGAACGTCGAGATCGCCGTGGATGAAGTAGCCGATGTGCTTCATGTTCGGGTGGTTCACCTGTACGACGGCATCTGGCGCCCGCTGCCTGATTCCGGCGAAGATTCCGGAGGCAGTCAAGCTCTCGTAGGGCGGAACTCCAGCATCCACGGGATAAGGATAGGCATTGAAATGTCCCCAATCCTTGGTGGTTACTTCGATACCTGGCACCGCGACCAGGTCCTTCACGGCACCAAGGCTCACGATGGTCGGACCGTAGTCGGTCGTGTGGTTGTGATCCGTGGCAGCCGCGAACTCCACGCCCTCGGCAATCAGCGCGGTCACGCGGTCCTCGAGTGCCACGCTCGAGTCCGGACTCGGAGCTGCGTGGACGTGAAAGTCCGCTGATATCCAGCCCGGAGTCAACACTTGACGCACTAGCTGAGCCCGCACCGCGCGTCCGACATCCACGGCAATCGTGACATCCTGCTCTGCCACAGACCACTCCGGCCCATGGGTTGCCAAGACACGATACGTACCCGGAGCCAGCTCCACTTCGCCCGATCCGTTCGCGGTATAGACGGCGTTCTTCGCGCCATCTATGCGTTCGTCTGGGCCAAAGTCGGGGCTTGGCGTGGGCGGAACGCCACGAATGAGCCATCGCACTGGCAGGGCGCGCCCCCCATCGTCCACGGCGCTGAAACGTAAGCGCCCCGGAGCGGGGGGAATCAGGAGCCCACGGACGGGCGGCCCCGTGGGGTCGACGTCCACTGACTGCTCATCAATACCGCCAGGGCATTCGAGCACCAAGCGATAGGTCCCCTCGGGCAATGGCAATGAGTAACGTCCAGAGGCGTCCGCGGACACCTCGAGGACGGGTTGTCCGTCGGCGTGGAGAGCGCGTACGAGCGCCCACGAAGGGGGCGGCTGGAGCTGCCCCTCGACGTATCCTATGGGGCGTGACACCGCAGGCCACGCGAGCTCGGCAACTTCTGCCATCCCGCCACGAACCGCCATCAAGATGCGGCGGTGCTCGAAGCGAGCGCCGGGACCAAGGGTCATGGGGCGCACCATCGCGGTCTGTTGCGTCGGACCCACCCGGTCGAACTCGAACGTCACCTCGAAGGGCCCGTCAGGATAGGCCAGCGCGTACGCATAGCGATGACCAAGGCGAGCCATCCAACGGACACTCGCTGTGAGTGGTTCTTCCGCAAACCCGACGCGGGGCGCAAACGTAGCGGCACCGGGCCACGCCAAGCGGTCGCCCAAGGCAACCCCGCGAATCGGCGTCCGCCCACGATTCTCGACCGAAGTCACCAGTTCGAACCAGGGGTCCTCCCTTCCCAAGGTGAGGAGCGTCGTCAACACGAGGGGGAGGCCCACAACCCGTTGTTGAATCGCGAGGCGGGGAGCGCGCTGCGTCGTGTCGGGTGCAACCGTCTGCGTCTCGAGCTCGTACTCTCGTCCTCCAACCCAGACCATGTTGCCCAGCGCCCGGAGAGGTCCCGCCTCCCCGGACCCCGGCTTCACCGCGAGCACCGTGCCGTCCCGTGGGTGAGCTCCCATGCTCCCAACGTCGTCCGCGATCATCACCTCAATTCGCTTCGAGGCAAGGATCCAGTCTCCTGGTGCGCCGTGACGCCCCCCGGTAGTGACGTAACGGGTGATGGAGACACCATCGCCAGCGACGGGCCAAGTGGGATCACCCGTACCGCGCGCACACCCCCGCTCTCCGAACAGCACAGCAGCAGCAAACCCAAGAACCAACAGCACGTTGGGTCCCGCAGCGAGCAAACGGCGCAGAGTACGCTGCATGGGTGACGTTGGCTGGGCGAGCCAGGCTGCGGCACACCGCTACTTCGGAGGCGCTATTACCTCATCGAGCGCCTTGCTCCAATTGAGGATGGGTTGCCGTTGCTGCGCTAGATTCTCGGTGGCCACGAGCCTAAAAGCCGCGATTTCCTGGGCGATCTCCGACGGTTTCGTACCCGCTGCTGACTTCGAAAGGACACGCCCTGCGCTCTGCAGGTGGCTCGCTGCGATGCCGAAGTTGCGCTCGTCCATGGCGTTGAGACTCAGCGCGAGCAGCCGACGAGCCTCCAGAAGACTCACGCGTGCCTCCAGCTCCGTTATCCGCGCGTCTTGCTGGGCAGCCTCTGTTTCGAGGCCTTCTCTGACCGTATTGAGCTGGTGTCTCTGGGAACCCCACCCGATGAGGTAGGCCAAGCCAACACAACCAAGAGCGGCAAGGAACGCAATGACCAAACTGCGCCGACGTATCTTCACTCCCCGGGGGGATTCTGGAGAGACTTCGACCGGCTTTGGCGATGGTTGCTCGGAAACCATGATTCGACCTGTTTCGCGCGTTTGTGGACCAGACGCAACCTACCTACGGACCGAGCTGAATCGGGCTGGAATCTGGATTGCAGGCTGGCGCGCCGGGTGGGCCTCGCGCACCACTCGCCGGCCAACTTCGACAACCCCGTGCGGTGCTCGTAGAGTCCCGAAGGTGCGCGGCAGACGTGCTCCCCTGTTCCTGGTTCCTGGAAGCTCGCAGCCGTTCCCTGACCCGCGCTCGGCCGACGACGAAGGCCTCGTCGCCATCGGGGGTGATCTGGAGCCGAGTCGGCTCTTGGAAGCGTACCGCTGCGGCATATTTCCTTGGTTCGATGAGGGGATGCCTCCTCTATGGTGGTCTCCGAACCCCCGCGCCATCCTTGAGCTCCCGAACCTACACGTCTCGCGTAGTCTTCGGCGTGCGACGCGCCGTATGGAGTTCCAGCTCACGTTCAACCAGGCATTCGAGCGGGTAATCGTCGCGTGCGGAGAGCGGCAGGAGGGAACGTGGATAGTACCCGAGATGGTTCGCGCCTACACTACGCTGCATCGACTTGGCGCTGCACACAGTCTCGAAGTGTGGCGTGCGGGTGAGCTAGTCGGGGGCCTATATGGGGTCCAGGTCGGCGCCCTGTTCGCCGCGGAGAGTATGTTCCACGCTGTCACCGGCGCCTCCAAAGTCGCACTCGTGGCGGCAATTCGCTCGCTTTCGCAAGCCGGTGTACTTCTTTTCGACGTGCAGTTTCTGACGTCGCATCTGGCATCAATGGGTGCCATCGAGGTGACCCGCGATGAGTACTTACGGCGGGTCGCAGAAGCCACTGCTCGCGCCGCAGACCTCAGTGACGCGAAACCTAGCTTCGGCTGAGCGCGAGGGCAGGACCACCCGCCGCCCGAGGCAGGGTGCCAGCTCTTGCCCCCGCCGATGCTTTGCATATTCCGCGCTCATGCTAGCGTTATTGCGCTGGCTCCCGAGAACGCGCTGGCGGCAGGTCAGGCCATGTCCCGTACAACGCTGCAAGCACTCGGCCCGACGCCCAGCAGCACTCCCGCCCCCACCAATTCGAACGCGACCGTCAAGTGGCGCGAAGACTGAGGAAACCGCGTAGTAGCTCCCGGCGCTCGGATCTCTCAGGCTGCTCGTCCCACGGTATTGCCCTTCGAGGATGGAAATCCCATGCTACTTCGCTCTTCGCACTTACTCGCGCGCGTCACTGCCACCGTTGCTCTGCCGGCTCTTCTCGGCGCTTGTGACAGCGGCAATTCTCAAGCAGTCGAGAAACCCGAGGTCTTCACCGGGACGTGTCCCGAGGGCACCGTGATGTCCAGCAGCCGCTGCGTCGACGCCGTCTACACGGTGGAGCGCACTGTTGCATTCAACTCGGTCGGCTATCATCCGGACAGGACCAAGCTGGCGACACTTCTCCTCGACGTCGATGAAGTGCGAATCCTCGATGACGCGGGCGAGGTGGTCTTTCGGACAACCCCGTCGGAGCCCGTCCACGACGAATCCCTCGAGCAGGACGTCTGGGTAGTCGACTTCAGCGAGCTGACGGAGCCGGGAACCTACACGCTGGAGTATGATGACCTCGATCCCACCTACGCCACTGCGCTCCATTTCGAGATCAGTGAAGATGTGTTCGATGATGCGTTGAGGACGGCGATGCTCGGGATCACGGGCCAACGTTGCGGTACGGCTGTCAGCCTGGAACATGAAGACACGACTTTTTCCCACCGCGAGTGCCATCTGGGCGACGGGCTCATGTCCAAGGCCGGAGAGGGCGCATCCGAAGAGTCCCGCGATGGAACCGGGGGCTGGCATGATGCGGGCGACTACGGGAAATACGTGGTGAACGGTGCGTTTGCGGCAGGCTTCATGCTCGCCGCGTGGGAGCTGCTTCCAGGCCGTCTCGACCGCGAGAGCTTACACTTCCAGGTACCCGAAGAGGGGAATCTGCCCGCGTACCTGGCCGAAGTGAAGTGGGAGCTCGACTGGCTCTTCAAAATGCAGCGCGACGATGGAGCCGTGTACCACAAGCTCACGCGGCTCGGATTCGAGGGTGATGTCATGCCGAGCAACGACAGTGGGCATCGCTACTTCTCGCCGATTGGTTCCGCGGCGACAGCGGATTTCGTGGCCGCAATGGCTCAGGCATCCCGCATTTACGCGGAGTATGACCCGGACTTCGCCAACGACTGCCTCGAAGCCGCCGAGCAGTCTTATGCGTTCCTAGTTGCCAATCCGGAGCCAATCCGCCCCGACCTCAGCGAATTTGGGACCGGCGCGTACCAAACTGACGACTCTGACGACCGCGCCTGGGCGGCCGCAGAGCTATGGGCCGCCACAGGCAACCTCGACGCACTCGCGGACTTCGAGGCACGTGTCTCGGCAGATCTCCTCCGAGTCAACTTCGGATGGGCCGACTTAGGCAACTTGGGCGTGTTCACGTACCTCATGAGTACGCGCGAGGGGAGGAGCGACGAGACCGTCGCAACTCTGACGGATCGCCTGCTGGCTTTGGCAGATTCCATGGTCACCAATGCAAGAGAGAATCCTTGGGGCATCGGCTACAGGGGAGGCCCCTATTGGGGCATCAACGGGGCGGTGGTTGGGTCGGCTGCCAATGCACTGGTCGCCTACCAGCTCGACCCGAAGCCCGAATACCTCGACGTGGCGATCCAGCAGGTCGACTACGCGTTTGGACGCAATCCGGTCGCGCGAAGCTACGTGACTGGGGTAGGGATCGCGCCACCACAGAACCCGCACCACCGGCCGAGCAGCACCGACGACGTGCCAACGCGCCCCTGGCCGGGGTTCCTAGTGGGCGGACCCAACCGCGAGGAGAACGGAGCCGACTGGGCCGACTATAAGGACGAGGCAGCGTCGTACTGGACCAACGAAGTGGCCTTGAACTGGAGCGCGGCTCTCATTTTCGCCCTCGCGGCTGACTACTCGGGCTAGCCAGTGTCTTCAACGCCGAGCCCGAGCCCGAGCTGTTGGGGGGAAATGTACTCTGTCCAACAGACGAGCTTTCCATCGAACAGAGAGTGTTTCCATCCTGGTAGTGGAGCTGTTGGTCAGGCTGTGTGACAGGCAGTGGTCGAAGCTCGAATCTTTGCTGCCACCAGCGACGAGGACTGGCGGTCGAGAATGGGAAGCCACATCGAGCAATGGTTGAGGCCATGCTCTGGGTGTTGCGGACGGGCGCGCCTTGGCGAGAGCTGCCGTCGGCTTACCCATCGACGCCACGAGCATGCGGGCGCATCAGGACGCAGCGGGCACCAGAAGAGAGGGGAAAGGGCCATTGGGCGCTCGCGCGAAGGTCTCTCCACCAGGATCCAATACCGTCGTCGACGCACTCGGAAACACAATTCGCCTCGCGCTCTCGGAAGGACAAACCCATGAGATGAAGCTGGCGCCAGCGCTGCTGAGCAACCTTCAGGATGCGTATGTTGCTGGGGCTCAAGCGTATGATGCACAAGCGCTGGTGCAGCAAGTGCAGCAGCAGGACTTCCAAGTTGTCATCCCCTCCAATCCGACCCGAGAGACGCAGCGCGCAATCGACCGGCATCTGTATCGAGAGCGGCAGCCGCGCGTACCTGGCAAACCAACTCCGGCGAACCGCCAGCACCATCCCTTCTGAACATCGCGGAGAGAGCTGGCGAATTCGCTGCTGCCGACAGGCGCGCTTCTACCGATTCGCGCGTCGCTCAGCGACCGAATCCTCCGCCATCATTGACGCGCAGTACTCGAACTCGCCGATGATCCGCTCCGAACTCGCGCCCGAGGTCTTCTGCTGCGCATGGTCGCCATGCTCTTGAAGAACTCGGGCTCCGGGCACCTCCGTGCCCTGGGCTCGGGCTCGAATCTCTCCTCTAAAGATACTCGCTCAGCACTCCGGCCCAGCACCGGAATCAGCACCGGAATCAGCACCGGAATCAGCAAGAGTCTGCTGGGGCAGCTCGACCGTTTCTGACGAAGCACTCTCTCGTTGGATGGCGGCCGCCCGGCCGCAATATGCCTCCGAGGGATGCCTGAAGGGGCGTGTCTGCTATGCTCGGCGATTAGCCGCGCCTACCCTGTCGGCGTCTCTGTAGGGGCGTGCACCATTGTGGTGCGCGATCGCCACGACCATCGAGAGTTCGCCTTGACCTGCGGGAGACGGAGCATGAGCACGGAACGATTCAGAGCGAGGAACGGGGGCCTCGTCGCTCGCGACCTGGCGGTGGCGGTCCTTGGCTTGGGGTTCCTCGCGTGCTCCAACGCGAACGAGCGAGCGGGCTCATTCGGCGGAGGCCCCGCCCCAGAGCGCGAGGCGTCATCGCGCTCGGGGAGTTCCTGCGAGGTCCACGCTGTCCAGAGTTGCTACGTTACGGTTTCGGCCAACGAGCGGGAGCTCGCCTGCTATGAAGGGACACGGCAATGCATCGACGGGATTTGGGGCCCCTGTGAGGACGGCACGGTAGTCCGGCGCGAGGCCCCCAGCGCCTGGAGTAGGAGGCCCGGCGCGAATTGGCTGGCGTTCACCCTTCCAGAGCGCTGCGGCATCGATGAGAATCCCTGCAACCCGGATTGCTACCGCTATGCCGAGGCGCCCCCCGAGGGACCACTCGTACCGGATCTGGACGAGGGAAGCGGGCTCAGTGGAGGCTCTCCCTCCTCCGCTCCCGAACAAGACGGATGCTACTGGGGGAACGACTGCCAGTATAACCACTATTGTGAAGGGCCATTGACCGCGCCGGACTGCGCGCACAGCAAATGCGAACAGGGGCCTGCCCTCGTCAGCGAGGCGTGTCGAGTGGAGGATCCTTGCGTGGCCGCTATCTGTGAGGCAAGGCCCAGCTGTTGTGCCGCAGGCTCAGCCGGTTGGGACGCCACCTGCGTCGGCATGGTGAAGAGCGTCTGCGACGCCTTCTGTGACGTGAGGCCCACGCCCTGCGAGCACCATTTCTGCAGCAAGGGCTCCGCCCTTACATGCACCGATCCTTGTGTGCTCGCGGTCTGCGCTCAGGAACCGGCTTGCTGCGAGACGTACTGGGACACGAGGTGCGTCGAACTCACGACAACCACCTCGGAGTGTTCCCCGGTAACATCTAGCGCGACCGTGCCCAGTCTCGGAGGCTTCGCCGAGCTCTGCGGCTATGCCGCCTACTCGGACACCAACCTGGAGATTGGGCAGCGTGCCAAGGTTCACGGACGGATCGGCGCCAGAGGAAATCTAACCGTTACTTCGGCAAACCTATTCGGCGTCGACCTCACCGTCGGCGGGGACTTGAAGCTCGACAATTCGAACGTGCTCGGAACTGCCACGGTAGCCGGAAACGTCGAGCTGGCCAATGACGCCGATTTCGGGCCACCTTTCGTTCCGTCGCCGCCCCCGGTGCTGGTAGCCGGACAGCTCGACGACCCCGAGACCACCGCTGACGAGAGCACCAGCGTGACAGTCGCTGATCCAACTGGGAGACTGTGGGGAGAGGTGATCAGCCCGCACCCACCCATCGGGCCAGGGCAGATGAGCGGTTCTTGGACGGAGCTGACGGAGAGCGTCGTCACGTCGACTCCAAGCTTGAGCGCTCCCGCGCCGAGCGCCTGCGCGAATAGCGGAACGGCACCCGACGTGATCGTCAACGCGGGAATGTCCCATAGTTTGGCCCCCGGAGACTATGGGGACGTTAGCGTCAATGGCACCCTCACCCTGACAGACAGCGGCTCTTACACCTTCAACTCCTTGACTCTCAACTCGACCTCCCGGCTCGAGATAGCAACTTACGAACCGGCGGGCATCGACCTCCATCTCTGCCAGGCCGCCACCCTCGCGCCCCATATCGACGTGTCGCCAGCGCCCGTCCCCTTTACAGAGCTTCGATGGTTCTTCTATCCGGACACTACGTGGAACATTGACGTCCAAAGCGCCATTGCCGGTGTCTTCATTGCTCCCAACGGGCGCATTGATGTCGCACCGAACACGGAGCTCAACGGCGTCGTCTACGCCCATGGCATGAAGTTCGAGCCCGGCATCAACAACCTGCGATCAAATTATGGCGCCACCATGTGCCACGCGACGGGCGGACCTCGATGCAATATGGGAGCGCGCCCCACGTCACCTCCGGCACCCGTAGAGACTGGCACCTGCACGCCCTGGCCAGCCGGTGAGGTCGACGAGACCTGCGCCAGCTTCGATGTGGCCCTGGGAATGCCGTGTGCAGGCAGCTTGCTGGTCTGCAATCACGGAACGGAGCCAGCCCCTTCGGGTATCGAACTGGCGCTATTCGATCCGTCCTATGAGATCGGCACCTTGGATCCCATCGCTGACGCTACCCTCACCAGCGCCTACGTGGGGAGCTGTGAGACCACGACGCCCATCCCGGCGGGGAGCTGCATCAATCAGCGCTGTGCCCAGGGCCTGCTTGACCGCCCTGTCAACGCCGTCGCTATCGCTCCCATCGAAGAGTGCAGCGCCCTCGAGAATTGGACGGCCTACGATCCCGCCGTCGAGTGTGAGTGCTTGCCCTCAGTGCTGCTCGACGCTGCGCTCGACGAAGCGACCTGCAGCCTCCTGTTCGGGGAAGTCGCCGGGGACGAGATCACGAGACTCACGGCTATCGAGGCGTCCGACGGGTCCGCTTACGTGATCCCGCGAGCAGCCTCGGCGAGCGAGTGCACGTCGCACAGCTACGCTTGGTATCCTGACGGCGAGCAGGTCGTCCTCTGCCCGAACACTTGCCCCACGGGCCTGGCTTTCGATGGCTACTACGTGGCTGAAGGCGAGTGCATTGAGAGCGCGTACCAGTCGACCGTGTTCGTCCAGCACTACTATGCGGAGTGCGAGGAGGGCAGAACCCCACAGTGGGACCTACTTACCTGGGCAAGCACCACACCGGGCAATTCTTCGATCCGCTTCGAGGTCCGCACCGCGCCCACGGAGGAAGCGCTCGTGGATTTTCCCTTCGAAATGGCGGGTACCGCCTCGGCAGCGCAGGACGAGGAAGGGCAGGATACACAGCGGTGCGACGCCTTCAGTCAACACCCGGACTGTCCCGCGCTGATTGCGTTGCTCGCGACCGAAGCGGATGCGCCTTGGGAACTGCGGCAGATTCGCTACCGGCACCTCGAGCTGCGGATCGAGCTCACCCCTGCGACGAATACTATCGGACTGCTGGGCGCACCGGAGCTTCGTGACTGGGAGATCCACTACAGCTGCCTCGAGAGCGAATAACTCAGGATCCGTCGCCGATACAGAAGCCAAACGGGAGGTCCGCGGTTATCTCCTCACAAGTCGCGTTCGGATCGTTGCAGTCCGGGTGACCCTCGACCCCGATCTCCCCCTGAGCTACTCGGCACAGCTCGGCACAGACTATCTGTGAGACAGCTGGATCAAACTCGCAAATAGCCGTCGCACCGCAGCGGTCATGGAGCTGGAACGCTGGCGGCGAGCAGGGCTGCCCGATCTGCAGTGAAGGCAGCGGAATGTCGAGACAAGCATCCTCAGCAACGGCTCTTGAGCAAGTCTCGGCGGGTTCAGCGCAGGACCCGGCCCCGCATACTTCGCGGCAAATCCCATAGGGACGGAGCGTCCCCCCGTGCACCTCGGGGACGCAAGTCTGCCCCGCGGGGCACCCCGCAGCGGCCTCTGGGCTTGCCCCTAGCCCGCAGATCGCCTGACACGTGGCCTCGCTGGCACACGCGCCCGCAGCGCTGGAGGGGCAGTCGCACAACAATCCGGCGGCGCATTCAGCATCAGAGACGCAGGCTTCGCCTGCACTGGCAGTGCCCAGCACGGGAACGCAGTTGCCCACATCGGCAGCCACGGCGCCAGGCGCACACCACTGTTCCACCCCGCAGCCGGCAGACGCCGTCGCCTCGCCGAAGGCACACGTCGCATAGCACGCACCGACACCGGTGGGCAGTCGCGGAGCCTGCAGGCACTCGCCATCCGAGCACACGCCCGACTCACCCGCCGCACACAGAGGCTCACAGGTGGGGTTGGGGGGACCAAATAGCGATGGGCTACGCGTGCAGACGAGTCCTGCCTGACAGTCGCCGGACTGACACTCCTCTCCGCGCTCCCGTTCGCCTTGCGCTACGCAGCGGCCGATCATTTCACCCGCGGCCAGCGCGGGAACGCAAGCCAGCTCTCCAGGACACGCTTCCTCCACGAAGAGCTCGCAGGATTGAACGCATCCGCCGCGGCCTTCACCGACTTCTACACATTCTTCGTCCGACGCACAGCTGCCCGGTCCGTCGCTCGACCCACCAGCGACACAGTAAGGGGCGCAGACACCCAGGCCCTCCGCCGCACCCACGCACTCGAGACCCTCCGAGCAATCGCCCTCAGTGCAGCGTTGCCCCTCGAGCTGAGAGCCGAGCCGCACGCAGATTCCGTCGATGGCCCCCCCGCCGGTGAGCTCGCGTTCTGGGAGCAGTCGACATGCGTCTTGTCCTGGGCAGCCGCCGGGGCTCAATGCTTCCGACCCACAGAGGTCGTGACACGATGCCTGCGCCAGCGAGCTGTCCAGCGTGCACACCTGTCCTTCTTCACACGAACCACGCCGTCCCGCGTCAGCAATCAGACAGCGCGGGCGGCAGACGGAGACATGGGCACCAACGTCGAACACACAAAGGTCCTGTGACGCGCACATGTCATCGGAAGCGCACTCGCTTCCCGTGGCGACGGGTCCACCACCGCCGGGGCCCCAGTGGGTCGCGCCGCCTCGCCCACCCGCCCCTGCCTCGGGGAGCGAGGCACCGTTGCCCGAGGCGCCATTTGGCGCGCCCGCTCGGTCCTGGAAAGCGCCAGCAGCGGCGCTCATCGTCCCGGCGACGCCAGCTGCTGGCGATGATCCTGGACTGCCACCGTTCCCTCCGGACGTGGCGCCACCCCCGGGAACGCCAGCGCTCCCTGCTGAAGTCGCCCGTTCCTCGAACGGCTGCGGAGCGTCACCCTTGCACGCCGAAGCCGCAAGCCCCCAGAGGGCGACGACGACCAGCCGCGATTCTCGGTGCAGAAGACGCCAGGATTTTCGGTCCACGCGGGAGGTGTTTGGCACGAGCGGGAGTCTCGCACGTCCTCGGCTCCAGCGCAGCCCGTGGAGCCTCAGGGTGCCCGCGAGGCTTCATTGGTGAGCAGCACCTAGAGCCACCCAAACTGCATGGTGCCGCCCAGGACGGGACCGCTCATGGCTCCGTCATCATACCCGAACTTCGTGATGCCCGCGGTCACGCGATAGCCTCCCTGGAGGCCGAGCCGCATCCAGCGCGTCAAGTTCACGTGGGCGGAGATCTGAGGCTCGATCGCGAAGAAGCGGTCGATATCGTCATCGTCGATGGCGTCGCCGCGACCCATAACCTCTGGGGCCATGACCACCGCGCCGCCACCAATGAGAAGGCCTGCCGTCATGTAAACCATGCTGTCCGTGAAGAAAGCGTACCGCCCGACCGCGCCCCCATAGCCCACGTGCATGTGCCGATCGATTCCGTCCGCCCCCTCGAACTCCTCGGGCTCCGTGACCCAGCCGTACCCAGCGGCCCCAAGGGCCAGCCGGTGGTTGAAGAGAAGTGCCGCTTCCCCCCCAATCAACACACCGTCATCACCATCGAACCGGGAGTAAGCAACGGTGAGCCCTCCGTAGCCACCGAGCTGGGGCTTGCCGCCGAGGAGCGTCGGCGGGCCGTCGTACGAGCGACCATCCCCCGTCGTTTGAGCCCCAGCAGACCCGCATAGGGCCATGCCTGCTGCCCAGAACCCAACTGCTCTCGCCCATCCGGTGCTGCTGCACTTCATTCGACATCCTCCGTGAGAATCGAGCCTTCGTGCCCCATGTGCTGGGCTCCGTTCATTGGGATCCGTGCATCTCGATGTAGCATACCACCCGACTGGCCGCTTATCTTCAACTGGAGGATCCGGGTGGGACGACCGCTGGCGTCGACGAGTACCCACAAGGTCGAGGCACGCACCAGGCTCTCGCCGCCTTCTGTCTTCTTGAACAGAGTGCGACGTTCAGAGCTCGACGACCCAAGCCCGCCTATCCAGGTTACGGCGGTGACTCGGTCTCCCTCGTACGCCGGCGACAGGTATTCAATCTCGTGCCGGCGCACGACCCAGGACACGCACAGCTCGTGGTACCTGGCGAGGTCGAACCCCACAGCGGCCGAGTGGGCCTCGGCCACCTGTTGCACCCATCTCACCCACGCGACGTTGTTCAGGTGACCCCAAACGTCGATATCTGAACCAGCAACCCTGAAATCGAGTCGAAACGGCAGCTCGGGAACGGCCCATTCGGCGCCTTTGGCCATGCGGCGCGACCTTAGCCGAACTGCGTGGGCTGGTCACGGAGTGCGCGTCCGTCCAGGCCGTTGCGACCTGTGACCACCGACGGTCGTCCAGTTGAAGCCGGATTCAGGGATGCGCCCCAGACGAAGCGGCCGCAGCCTGTTCCGTCACTGGTCCTCCATGGTCCCTTCTCTGCAAGGTCCCCACTGCCCGTCGTCGCAGTACTGAACGCCCTGAGCACAGCTGTGGACGCCATTGTACGTTCCCAGATCGACTGTGCATTGGCGAACGGCATGGGACTCGCATCCGACACCCGCAAGGTCGCCATTGTCCACGACCGGGTCTGCCGTCGAAGGATCCTCGTCGTCTGCATCCGCTGGCGGGACGAGTGAATCCTGCGGCTCGGCGGAGTCTGCCGCATCGGCTCGTCCACCGTCGCTCGCACCGCACCCCCAAACCAAGGACGCAGTGACCATTGCACAAGCGGGGAGGCTCGGACGTAGCGAGGGACGAATCGAATGGTGTGCCACGAATACACCCTAGCATGCTGGTCAAACGTGCCCAGCGACCTCGCGAAATGGCTCCCATCCTCGAGCACAGCTTCGCACCAATACAGACTCGACGGCGAGCGCTCCCCGACGCCGAGGCGTCGACTGTGGGACGAGTGTGGGACGAGGGCCGCTAGGCGAAGCGCTCTGAGGCCGCGATCTGCTCGACCCACCTTCCGCGTCACTGTGAGAGGTCGTGCTCACTCATTGGGCTCTAGGCGAAGGGCGAGTCTAGGCTTCGGCTTCCACGTCCGCGAGGGCCCGATGGTACTCACCCAAGAGGGCGTGCGCCGGGAGCGATGAGACGGCAGTCGCAAAGGCACGGAACCCGGCGATCTGCTCCGCTCGCGTCCGCTTGAGACGTGGCCAAGGGTCACCGTAGTGGCGAACGACGACGAGAATCGACCGGAGATTGTCGATCTTGTCCGCAACGGTGATAGCTTGTGCCTCCCACGGGTTGCGCATGAATTGTGCGAGGGCAAGGCGCTTGCGCTCTTCCCAAGGGAGGCTCTTGTCCTCCTCACTGACGAGCTGTACGAGGGTGGCAATTCTGGCGCCGAAAGTCGCGTGCAGCTCCGTGCTTGTCACCGGCGTGTCCTCCAGGACATCGTGCAGTACGCCAGCCATGATCACCTCGTCATCGAAGCCGTATCGAGCTAGGAGGATGCCGACCGCCGCAAGATGGCTGACGTAGGGGACCTCCACGCCGGGATACTTGCGCAGCTGATGGCGATGCCAGATCGCCGCTTGGTCGAGTGCCCGCTTCAAGGCCGGGGTCATGCCGGAACTATACACCGGGTTCACCGGGGGGAGGTACGGGCGCGTGCGACTCGTCAGTACTTCAGCTGAATCGCAGCAATTCCCGTATGGAGCGGCCGCTCACCATCTTCATCCGAATAGGTGTACGCCGCCTGGAACTTGAGCCCGTTGCCGGCCAGGTAGTAGTTGAGGCCACCCTCGTACTGCCACAACCGAGTCTCGTCGATATCGATGTCGCGGTCGACATAGCCGACGCGCACGACCGGTTGGATCACATCCAGTAGCATGTAGGCCAGCGCTGCGTAGAAGCCGTGCGCTTCCATGCGATCGTTCGACGCCGCGCCATCCCAGCCGTGGTGATACTCCGCTTGGAGCAGCGTGTCGGCAACCTGCACGCGCAGATCCGCCTCTAGGCGGTCCTTCGTCGAGTCTTCCTCGTCGCGCTCGATGAGGCTGGTCCCAGCAGCCGCCCCGACAATCAGTGCGTCCAGCGGCGAGTACTCGAGGCGCAGGTAGGCGTCCTTTTGATTGTTGTCGTCGAGGCGATTGAGGCCGGTGCCGTTGTAGAGACCAACCATGTAGAAGACCGGCCCGAGGTGCTTTTCGACACGGATACCGACGTCACGCTGGTCGCCAAAGAGTTTCGACGCGGCAGCGCGCTCTGGCAATAGGAGCTTGGATGAGGAACCATAGCCCTCATAGCTGATCGGGATCTTGAACTGGCCGACCGAAATATCGGCATAGTCGGTGAGCGCCGTGATGTAGAAGTCCTGCAGCACGCTGGTATCGGAAGGGGGCGTGGGCACGACCACGCCGGGGGTTGCACTCTGGTCGGGCTCCACGGGGGCAGCAGCGGGCTCGACCTCTCGGACCTCGGAGCCGAAGCGCAGCGTCTTTGCTGGATCAATCTTGAGCGCGAATGCAACGGTATCCCGGATCAGCTCGCCCGAAAGGTCGATCTCGGCCCGGCGCAGTCGAAATGTCGATGAGGTATCGCGCGCTTCTTGCAGGCCCTGTTGCCGCTGAACGACGATCCACGTCTGCATCAGGGAGCCAAGCACAACGAACCCGCCTTCTCCGACCTCGAGGCCCTTTGGGGAGGCGTTCTCCTGTTCTATTCCGACATCTACCGTCTCTGGAATCGCGGGATCAGCATGGGTCGCCCGAGGCGCGTCGTCGATCGCCGCTCTGCCCTCCAGCTCTGCGGCGACGGGCCTCGGGACCTGCGTGTCCACCTGGGGCGCCATCGCTGACGGGGGCTCGGGGTCCGCCTCCGCAGCAGGCACGCTGGCGGCAACTGGCGCACGCTGCGACGCGCGTTCGCTCGTTTCATTGGCCACTTGGTCCGCGCGGGACGGTGGTGCAGGTTGCCCGTGGGCGCTCCCGATGGTCGTGCCGAGACCCAGCAGCACGGTGAAGAAGGCGACGCTATGATGACGATGCGATGCAGTGTTGGTGGCGTTCATGAGCGGGCGGAGAGTAGAACCCCAGAAAGTGTCGCCGAGGTGACACTTTCGTGACCAAGAGGAGAAAGGGTGACGTTCCCCGTCCGTTGTTCAACCTTCAGCCGTCCGCATTCACACCGCGAGGCGCCACCGCGACTGCTCCGTCTGCGGCCCGCTCTGGACTCACCTTGCGAAGCGTGAAACCAAAGGTCGTGCCCTGTCCGGGCTGGCTCTGCACAAGAATCTGAGACCCCATTGCTTCTACGAGATGCTTGACGATGCTGAGCCCGAGTCCGGTACCGCCGAGCTCTCGGGAACGACCTGTGTCGACGCGATAAAAGCGCTCGAAGAGCCGAGGTAGGTGGCGCGGCTCGATGCCGGGCCCCGTGTCCTCCACTCCAATTCTTACTGCGTCACCTGCATCGCGAGCAACCAGACGAACCTCGGCGCCGCTCCCAGCGTATTTGACGGCGTTATCTACCAGGTTCGTCAAGACGTTCTCGAGTGCCCGCGGATCGGCAAGGAACTCGCTCGCCACCGCACCACCCATGTTCACGAGCCTGATGCCACGGCGCTCGGAACGTTCACGGAAGAGCTCGATGATCTGGCCGAAGAACGCCTCAGCCTCGATCGGTTCGAAATTCAAGGTCAGTTCTCGGGACTCGATGCGGCTC
This sequence comes from Pseudomonadota bacterium, assembly GCA_023398955.1. Lineage (GTDB taxonomy): Bacteria > Myxococcota_A > Polyangia > Polyangiales > Polyangiaceae > JAEWRL01. The sequence goes on along the minus strand of JAEWRL010000177.1, from coordinate 72,442 downwards.
AGGTCGAGCAGATCCTCGACCAATCCGCTGAGTCGGGCGGCGTTGCGGTCAATGATGTCGACAAAGCGCTGGCCCGCGGCCGGGTCACCTTGCAGGACACTTCCCAACGTCTCGGCGGCGGATCGAATGGCGGTCACTGGGGTCCGCAACTCGTGCGATACGTTGGCAACGAAGTCCTTACGCAGGGTCTCGAGCTTGCGCACCTCCGTGACATCGACGAACACGGCGAACACGCCCTTTTCATCGCCATCCAGCGGCGCGGCTCGGACCAGCAGACGGCGCGGCTTCAATCCGTCCAACGCGATCTCGTGGGCGACCGGCTCCTGAGCAACACGCGCGCCATCGAGCAACTCGACCAGCTCCCGGTGCGCGATGGCGTCCCGTGCGAGCCGTGCTTCCCAGTCCCCTTGTATCAGAAGCATGCCTCGAAGCGCAGGGTTCAAAAGCGCGATTCTGCCATCGGCATCCAGCATGAGTACGCCCTCCTGCATACCAGCGAGGACTCCTCCAAGCCGGTCCCTCTCGGTCCGAAGCTCCGCGAGAGAGCGCGAGAGGTTCTCGGCAAGGGTATCGAGTGCCTGTCCGAGGGCAGCAAACTCGTCATGCCCTCCAGTCCCCGCTCGCGTCGACAAGTCCCCTGATGCCATCTTACGCGCAGCAGCCGTCAAATCGCGGGCCGTACGCGAGGCCACCTGGGACGCTGCCGTCGCTAGGAAAGCCGCGACGACAAGAGCAATCACCATGGCCAGGGTGACTACACGAGTGAGCTCCTGCAACGCGGCATCGAGCTGGGTCAGTTCGAGAGCAACGCGCGCCACGCCAACAACGCGGCCGTCCCTGTGAAATGGGACGGCCACGTACAGGAGGCGGTGGTCGACCGTAGCGCTCAACCGCTGGCTGACCGCGTGCCCGTGCGTCATGGCGCGCACGACTTCGGGGCGTGCTCCATGGTTCTCGACCGAGGCGAGCAGCTCAGGGGGCACTCCTGAGTCACCCAAGACGACCCCATCACGGCGGATGATGGTCGCTCGTACCCGTGCGTGAGCAGCCCATGCGTCTGCCATGGCATCCCAGCGCACCAGGTCGTCGAGATCAGCCCGCTGCTCCGTGGCGTCTTTCTTGAGCAGCTGAGCCCTCACTGTCAGCTCTTCGGCAACCTGACGCGTCAGCAGCTCGTCGAGTCTCGAGCGCATGAATAGGTAGGCGGCACCAATCGAGAGCGCGATGGCCGTAAAAGACAACAAGAAGAGCTTGGCGCGTATACCTAGCTTCAACTGCCAACCTCAGCGGGCGATCCCACGAAGCGGTAGCCAACCCCCCGCACCGTTTCGATGTAGTCGCGAGCCGCTAGCAGCTTCTCCCTCAGACGCTTCACGTGGGTATCCACGGTCCTCGTCGTGATGTCGGCCTGGATGCCCCACACGTCGTCCAGGAGCATGGACCGGCTCTGTACACGGTTGCGACGCTCGTACAGGGTGACGAGCAGCTTGAACTCCAGCGCCGTCAACTCGATCTCCGCGTCCCGTACCCAAACCCGGTGTGCTTCGCGATCCACCTTGAGCTCACCAAACCGGATCACTGTCTCGGATTCGGCGACCTCGGCCTTGCCCCGCCGCAAGATAGCTTGAACCCTCAACAAGAGCTCACGCACACTGAATGGTTTGACGACATAGTCATCCACCCCCAACTCGAACCCCACAACGCGATCGATTTCTTCTCCCTTGGCGGTCACCATCACCACTGGGATGTGCTTGGTCGGTCCGTATTCCTTCAGGGCCTTGCACACCTCCGTGCCCGAGATGTCGGGCAACATCAAGTCCAACAGGACCAGGTCGGGGATTTCCTCCTTCGCGATCTGAAGGGCTCCAGCGCCACTCAAGGACGCGAAAACGCTGTGTCCAGCCTGACTGAGATTGTAGTCGAGAACCTGTTGAAGATCGGGTTCGTCTTCGACCACCAGGATTTTTGCCATTGCGCGACCCGTACCCCGAGTTTGTGACGAAGCCGTGACTGACGGGTAGAAGCACGGTGTCACGCTTTGACTTGGCCGCCACCAGTCCGGGCACGGATGTAAATGGTACACCGTATCGGCAGATGCGTTCCCAAACTCGGCGCCATCTCGGCCAACGACCGGCTACCCAGTCTTCATTGATGTGCCTGCCTGGGCCGAGCTGCAACGGCGCTGTCAGCAAGCGCTCGGAGGAAGCAGGGATTGGCGCCACCTCCACCGCCACTACACTCTAGAGTCTGTGTTGGTGTCGCGAATCCTGCTCGTCCTTGCCGCTCTGGCCGCATCCTGTTCAGCGCCAGCAGTGCGGTCCCCCGGGCGCGAGCCTGGCCCAGTAGCCGCACCGCTCCCTGTGCAGCCTTCGGGCCCTCACACGCAACTCGCGGACGAGGAGCACCAACGAGCCCTCACCGCCACGCCGCAATCGGACCGTGCGGTGCTGCTTCCGCGGACGGACGTGCCTGTCACCTTCGATCAGGGGTCCACCCGTCTGGAGGGCACCATCGCGCTGCCCGCGAGGTGGTCGGGAACTCAGCACCCAGGGGTAATCATCGTACATGGCACCGGACCCATGTCTCGCGACGGGACGATGCCAGGACAGCTGGGGCTGGGCTTCGGCTTCGAGATTGCGGTCTATCGTGAGCTCGCGGAAGCACTGGCGCACCACGGCTACGCGGTCCTCCGTTACGACAAGCGAACGTGCGGCCCAACAGCGGGGTGCAGCAATCGGTACGCCCATGTGCCTTACGTCCTCGCCGGACACGAATTCACGACGGAGCAGTACATCAGGGATGCCGAGGCGGCGCTCAAACGGCTAGCCGACGACCCAGCCGTGGATCCGCAGCGACTATTCTATATTGGACACAGTCAAGGCGGCGAGCTGATCCCTGAGTTGCTGGCGCGGTCCGCGGGCGTGCGAGCCGGGGTCATGCTCGCCGCGCCGTTCAGCACACCGGACGAGCTCGTGGCACAACAAGCAGAGCGCATCCGATGGGCTTTCGAACGGATCGGGAAGGGGCATGAAGCAACGCGAGAGCACGCCATCCTGGCCAAAGCAGCGAGCCAGCTTCGGGCGTTGCGGCGCGGTGTGCACTTGGGCGAGCCGATCCTCGGACAGCCACCTGAAGTCTGGCGCTCGTGGCTGAGTGCTGCCGAGCGGGCCCCCCGCTACGCCCATGAGCTCGGCCGTCCACTGCTCGTCCTGGGTGGCGAGTATGACTACAACGTGGAGCCGCGCGAGATCCTTCAGTGGAAGGAATGGCTCTCGAAATCCCTTTGCCGACAGCACCGCGTGCGTGTCCTCCCCTGCGTCACCCATGCGCTCAACTGCATCTCGGAGCCGGAGCCCACGCGAATCGGCGCGGAGGACATCGGCCGCGACCTCTCGCCGGAGCTCGTCCACGAAATCCTCTTGTTCCTGGGAATCCACGGGGCCCCAAAGGACGAACGCGGACTCCGGCCAACCAGTCTTCACCCCGCCTCCTCCTCGCCATAGGGTGCGCCTACCGTCGACCGTCGAGACACTCCGCGGCGAGGAAGTCGCACACCTGCCCCCTATTATCGGACGGCGAATCTCAGCGTAAAGTGGTCTGATGGAAGTACTCCTGGGGATACCGCTCGGGTTCGTCCTGTGGTTTTTCGTTCGCTACGGTCTGGGCGGCTTCTACACGGTCGGGCCGAACCAGCGCGCCGTCATCTGCACCTTCGGTCGCGCCCAACGACTAGCAGGCGTCAGTACCCTGCAGGACCCCATCGCGCAGGCACTCAATCCTGAGGAGCGGGAGCGCTACAACTACCCTCAATTGCGCGTCATGGGACCTGGGTTCTACTGGAAGTTCCCTTGGCAATCGGTGCACCGCGCCGCCGTAGCCACCGAAACCGTCTCGATTGCCTATGATCCAGAGGATCATCATGCCAATGCCGACGGCCAAATCCTCGAAGCGGTGACCAAGGACCAGCTCAATACGGGCCTCACGGGGCAGCTGCGCTACGCGGTCTCCGAACGCAACCTCTACGCGTATCTCTTCGGTGTACACAATCCGGTCGCGCATGTCATGGGATACTTCATCTCGATCTTACGAGATCGCATCGCTAACTTCGAAGCACCGCGTGCCGCCGGTGGACCTAATTCGGACGAACCGTTGCTCGACGCGAACGAGGTGGTGCAGGGGATATCCATCAACGATCTCAGAAAGAACCTGCGCGACCTGAACGAAAGGATGGACGAGGAGTGCGCAGCGGCCTCGGCTCGCTACGGCATTCAGCTCGAGGCGGCGCTCATTACAGGGATCGATCCCCCACACGAGGTGGATTCGGCTTTGGCCGCCATCAACACCGCCCACAACCACGTATCGAGCGAGCTGAGCCTGGCTCGCGCCGCCGCTGACCAGCGCATCGTCCAATCGAGGCGAGCGGTGGAGATCGAGACCCTCAACGCACAGGCCGACGTGGAACCGCTCTTGACGCTCGCGGCACAGCTACGTGAGCTCGCGGGCTTGGGCGGCCCAGCAGCCGTCGATGCCTACGTGCGCAATGCACGCGTCGCCCTTCACAAGTACGCGCGCGAGACGATTGTCACGACACCCACCACGAGTACGATCGCCGGAGGACAGCGATGACCTTGGACATCACCAGCCTCGTCACGCTCGTCACGACGGCTGGCTTTACGTTCTTCGTATGCCTGGTCGGGATGCCGATAGCGTTGCTATTGGCTCGAGTGTTCGCGCTCTACGTGATCGTCCGAGAGCGTCAGGCCGTGGTCTTCGAGCTCTTCGGCAAGGTACGGTTGGTTCTCCGCGAGCCCGGCATCTACTCACCGTGGATGGCCATGGGCCCCTTCGCCATGCTCGTCCCGTTGATGGGCAAGAAGCATGTCGTCGATCTGCGCCTCGATCAGACGTACCTGCGTAGCCAGCCCGTCAACTCAGAGGAGGGCGCACCGATGGGAATTGGGGTCTGGTGCGAGATGGTCGTCTGCGACCCGCTCACCTTTCTCTATCGGAACACGGATCCTGCCGGCTCTCTGCGAGCCAACATCTCCAACGCCACGGTCCGTTGCCTGAGCAACTTGGGGCTGTCGGACATGCTCGAGAATCGTCACTCGATGAGCCGGGTGGTGCGTCAAGAGGTTTCGTCGAAGTCCCGCGAATGGGGGTACGACGTCGGGAGCATCTACATTCGCAAGGTTCACTTCCGAGACCCCGGCATGATACGCCAGATCGAGCAGAAGGTAGTCAATCGGCTCCGCCAGGTCACCGCGGCCATTCAACAGGACGGAGCCAACCGCGTGAGCCTGATTCGCTCGACCGCTGAGCGCCAGGCGGCCATCGAGTTCGCCAAGGCGGCAGCAACGCGCCCGCGCATCGTAGGGAGCGCGTTGGCCACCATCGCGCGAGAACCACAGATTGCTCGGGCCCTCTTCGAACTCCTGGAAACCCAGAATCTTCTGCAGAGCAGCAAGCTCGAGGTAACCGTCATCCCAGAGGGGGTCCCAATGATAGCTGGCCTGGGCGGCCGCTGAGTCTATCCACTCCCGCTCGAGTACTCTTACCCCTGTCCCCCACAGACCCTGGACCACTAAGGCACGCCGCATCAGAGGTCGTTTATCTTGTAGTCCTTGATCTTGTACAGTAGCGCACGGTGGCTGATTTCGAGCACTTCAGCCGCACGGGTACGATTCCCCTTCGTCTTCTGGAGCGCGCGACGGATCAGTATTTCTTCGATGATACGAACGGTCTTCTTGATGCTGTGCTCTCCGCTCGCAAGCTGCGTATGAACGGGATCCTTGGCATCACGGAGCCGCTCCGGCATATCCGCCGCCGTGATGAGGTCGCCCTCGGCAAGCACCATGGCCCTCTCGATGACGTTCTCCAGCTCCCGAACGTTCCCGGGCCAGGAGTACTCGTACAGCAGCTTCCGTGCTTCACCGTCGAGCCCGTGAATCGCGGTGCCCAGCCGGCGGTTGTTGCGACTGACGAAGTGGTCAACGAGTAAAGGGATGTCTTCGCGACGCTCACTGAGCGAAGGCACGCGAATGCTGAGGACGTTCAACCGATAGTACAGATCCTCGCGAAAGCGCCCAGCGGCAGTCTCTGCCTGGAGGTCCCGATGCGTGGCAGCCACGATGCGAGTGTCCACCTGAGTGTCCCTGGATTCGCCGAGCGGCCGCACCTTTTCATCTTCCAAGACGCGCAGCAGCTTGACCTGCAAGCTCAGAGGCAGCTCTCCGATCTCGTCCAGGAAGAGGGTGCCGTGGTTTGCCTCTTCGAAGAGCCCACGACGATCTGCTACGGCATCAGTGAAGGCGCCCTTCTTGTGGCCGAACAGCTCGCTCTCCAACAGGTTCTCGGGAATTGCACCACAGTTGACTGGTACGAATGGACCACGCCTTCCACTGCGCCTGTGGATTGCACGAGCTACGAGCTCCTTCCCCACCCCGCTCTCACCCGTGATAAGAGCCGTCGTCTTGTACTCAGCGACCTTGGCGATCGTTCGGAAGACGTCCTGCATGCTGTTGCTCTTGGCGAGAATGTCTTCGAAGCGGTGCTCCTTGCGAATCTCCTCCCGGAGCGCCCGATTCTCACGCCGGAGCGCTTCGCGCTCCTCGGCTTTGCGTAGGACGAGGACGACCTCATCGGGCTTGAAGGGCTTTTGGATATAGTCATACGCACCCGCCTTCAGCGCCTCTAGCGCCAGGTCGACATTGCCGTATGCGCTCATGACGATCACGGTCGTCTCACTGCCCTTCGCGCGCAAGGCAGCGAGAAGGTCCATCCCGCCCATGCGTGGCATGCGCACGTCCGTAATGAGGAAGTCGGGTCCGAAGGACTCAACAAGGCTTAGAGCCGCCTCGCCATTATCCGCGGTCTCGACCTCGTAGCCATGGCGCCGCAGCAACGTCCGCAACACCACGCGCAGGTTTTCCTCGTCGTCGACAACTAGAACGCGCTTCACCCCGCAAAAATGTCACCCCCGCGGCGCGGCGCCCAGAATTCTTTGCGTGGGCCTCGGCCCTATTTCCAGCCGAGGCCGATTCTGGTACGCAAATCCCATGCTTTGCGGACTCGACCAACTATCCGGAAATCAGGCCAATGCCGTTCGGCGCCGTCTACGGGAAGCACGGGTCGGCGTGCTCACCCATGCGGCCGCCTGCAATCGGCGCGGCCGACAGACGGTGGATGCCCTCGATGAGCTCGGTGCTGCCCCGTCAATCGTATTCACCCCAGAGCACGGCTACTACGGGGTGGCCCAGGCGGAGGAGCCAGTCGATGCGCCGGCGGTTATCGACGAGCGCGGACCGCGTCTGGTGAGTCTGTACGGCGCGAAACGCGAGCAGCTGGCCCCTCGGGACGACGACCTCGAGCAGCTCGACCTACTCGTCATCGACCTCGTAGACATCGGCAGCCGCTACTACACCTACGTCTGGGCTGCGCTGTTGGCGGCGCGAGCTGCAGCCAAACGCGGCCTCCACACCTTGGTGCTCGATCGGCCCAACCCGATTGGAGCGGATCCGAGGAGCGTCGAGGGCGCACCGCAAGCGGATGGGTTCCTTTCGTACGTTGGTCTGGAACCCGTACCGGTTCGGCACTGCCTGACGCTCGGCGAGCTCCTATGCCTATTCTTCGAGCGCGACGGGAATCCCCTCGGGGCCGACGGCAGTCTAAGCGTGGTTCCGACCCAGGGTTGGGAACGCCAGCGCACTGCTCAGGCGTGGGGGCAGCCCTTCATCGCGCCCTCACCGAACATGCCCACCCTGGAGACAGCCCTTGTCTACCCGGGGGGCTGTCTGCTCGAGGGGACGAATCTCTCGGAGGGGCGCGGCACGACTCTGCCCTTTCAGCTGCTCGGAGCACCATTCCTGGACGGCAAGCAGCTTGCGAAGGACCTGGGGGACTCCGGAGGCGCGCTCGGGGCCCTAATCCGACCTACTGAATTCCGCCCGAGCTTCGACAAACACGCCGGACAGATCTGCCGCGGGGTCGCCGTGCACGTCACGCATCCGTCGATGTTCCACCCGGTTGCCACTTACCTCCGGCTCATAAGCCTTGCCCGCCGGCAAGCACCGGATGCTTTCGGGTTTCGCTCGACCCCTTACGAGTTCGAGCACGAACGTCCTGCGTTCGACCTCCTTACCGGCTCGGCCACGGCCCGGGAGCTCATCTCCGAAGGCGCCACTCCAGAGGACGTCGTTCACGCCATCTGTCCGGTGGACCCGAGCTATCGGGAGGTGCTCGCCCAGGCGGAGCAGCGGCTCGCCAAAGCTCGAGCCTGAGCGCGAGCAGTTCGACCACGCGGCTTCACCGCATGGTGACGATCCTCAACGACTATTCCTGCACCTCAATCTCACGGCCCAGCTCGTCCAACGCTGCATCCAGGTTGGCTGCGGAGATGAGCGCGGCGGCTTCCTCCTCGTAGTCTTCCTGGGTCGGGATCTGGTCCTCGGGCACCAGCGTCTTCGGCTGTTGACCCGTGACGATTTGGGGCTCCTCCCGCACCGGCACGGAGAGCGCAGGCGTCGCCGGTGCTTCCGGGACGGGAATGGGGTCGATGCGTGCGTCCTCTTCCTTTTCGCGCGTGCAGGCCATGGCGGCCATGAGAATCGGCAGAACGAGAACACAAGCGATGCCACGCCGCATGCAAGCTCTGAAGTCTTCTTGGTGGTCCATTCCGCGGCTCCCATCCTTCATCTGGATCTTCATGGCGCACCTCCCGTCGTGGGTGCATCCTTCGTCGGAACGGCCGCCCCGGGCGCACTGGGCTTCGTCGGTGCAGCGCCAGCGGGCGCACTGGGCTTCGTCGGTGCAGCACCAGCGGATGCACTGGGCGGTGCCGGTTCTGCCGGTTCTGCCGGTTCTGCGGCTGCCGCGGGGTTGGCTCCGTCCGCCTGCTCACCTGTCGCGGTAGCCTCGGCGGCGGCTTTGAGCGTGTCCATACGCTGTTGGTGGCGCGCCTGCTCCTTGGCAATGAGGGTGTCGACCCGCTCGATGCGCTCAGTCGCCTCCGCTACTCCGGCGAGATCCCGAATGCGCGCCAGCCGCGCCATGCGCCACGCGTGGCGCCGGAGCTCGAGATGCAAGGCTGGCTGTTTCGACGTCTTCTGACCCCACTTTTTGCTCAACTGGGCCCTGCGCTCGTCGCGACGCTGCTTGCGGGTTTCTTGCCGCTTCTTCCACATCTCCTGGAGCCTCGCCTGGCGCTCTTGAAGGCGCTCGCGCAGCTTCTCGCGTGCCAAGCGCCGCTCTTCGTCGCTCATGCCACCGTCACGCGCTTCCTTGCGCGTCTCTCGGGCGTCCTGGCGGGCCTCCCTGGCGTCAGCGCGAGCCTGCTTGCGGGCCTCCCTTGCTGCCTCTCGAGACTCCTTCGCTTTCTCCCGAGCCTCCTTGCGCAGGTCACCCTGGGCGTTATTTCTGACGACAGGGTCGCCGGCTCCGCGGAGTGCTGGGGTAGGCCCGGGCCCCGGCGCCTTATCAGCGGCACCGCGCGGTACCGCTCCCGGCGCCGGGCGTGCAGGCTGATCCTGCTTCGGCTGGGCCGCCTGCGATCCATCCGCCTGCGCCCACGCCACTCCACCAACCAGAATAGCGAAGAGCGAGGCGGCAACTGAAACCCTCGAGCGATTCTTCATCAGTGACTCCTCTTGCAGCGCGGCTTCCCGATCTGCAAGCGCGATTTCCCGGGCGCCCAGGGCAGACGCCGAGTTCAACCACACCAGGCAATTTCCGAAGCGGGGGTCACGGCGCTGATCGCCGTGGCCCGCATCGACGCCCACTATCGTGATGAGCAGGCTACATGACCTTGCCCCGCGACGTCACGCTTCGCCGAACCAATCGCCACTTATCCGAGGCTTTCGGCAGAATTCCGGTCCGCGGGAAGAACCCGGAGACTTTCCGCCAGCTACGGAATCCTCCCAGTGAAACCCGCGGCCCAATGCCCGGATCGTGGGAGCTACGCGCCACCGGTATCCGTCTTGCCGAGCCCGGACTCACACGCCGAGCGGGGCACGCCCAACTCGTCGAAGTAGCGGATGGGAAGGGCCACGTGGATGAACATCCCAGAACGCTCACCACTGCGGGCTTGGTTCCGCTGTATTTCGCGGCGACCCGTTCCGAGCTGATCGCGCGTCCGTGCCGCGAAACGCTCACCAACACTCTCGCTCCGCTCGGGGGGCCTCCAGTCCGAGCGGCGCCCTTTCAGGTGCAAGGCGAGACCCCCAGGTAAGAACGCCTTCACCGCGCGACCGCCGAATTACGTCGTCTAAGCCTTGGTAACAGAGCTTTGCGGTCTCGTGCCCGCTCACCCCGCTCGACAAACGCCTCGCATCCGGTTCTTGTACATCAGCCTGCGGTTTCGCTCCCCGCGTCCTCCGCACGGTCGGTCGCCCTTCCGCAGTTGCGGTTCCCTTCGATCGAGATGACCTCCTCTGGGGGGACTTGCACCCGCTAGACAGCGCCCGTGCTGGGCGCACAAGACATAACCGCCGCCCCTACGAGCGCAGGGAGCGGCGGTTCTATCGTTCGGGGTTTAGGGTGGGCTACTGGATCTCGGTCCGGAAGCCGTCGATGCTTGCACCCTGGGCTCCACCCCAGATCTCCATGCCAGCCATGATGGAGATGAGGTACTGGTCCGGGCGCAGGTATTGACGGTCCACCGCATCGTCGATGAAGTCCTTCAGGTTAAACGAGTAAGCCTGACCGTCAACGCGAGCGCTTGGTGCCACATAGCTAACCACATTTCTTTGCTGATGGTTTGGACCATACCAAACCGTCCAAATCTGGTCGCCGATAATAACACCATCCGCAGCGGGGGCCCCTGCTGCCTGGTAGCTCGGAGGATCCCGGAACCATAGCATCAGGAAGGTCTCTGCTTCCTGTGCACCCGAGCTAGTGTTGAACCACACATCGAAGGACACGTTGTACTCATCGCTGGCGGGTGTACCGCCAGAAGACCAGCCAAGACAGGTGGGGATGCTGTTGATCGCGCTGATCTGAACCGGCAAGCCACTTCCGGCGCTCGGTTGCCCATCTGCGCTTTGACCAATGTAAATGGACGGGAACGAGCACGGACTGTCGTCAGTCCGAGTACACGACTGGGTGTCCATCCGGAAACCACAACTTGGGAGCAGGGAAATGTTGTGACCACCTCCGGTCCAGCCCCAGCCATTGCTCTGGAATCGGTAGTGCCCGTCGCTTGTCTGGATGTTCTGGAATTGTGCGTTCGTACTGGTCGATGTCCAGCTTACGGAGTTTCCGCATGACGCGACGACTTCGCCAGTTCCTCGACCGGTGACGTTTGTCGGGCCGATCGCGTTAACGCAGAAGTCGAAGGTCTGTGGCGATTCGCCGTTGTCAGGCAGGTAGATGATGGCTTTGGCGATGGGGGTGCTGGGGTTGAATGGCTCGCCATCACCGCCGGCCCAACACTCCGTGTTGAAGCTCTCCCACGGAAGAGGCACGTCGGTATCGAACTGGCTGATATTCACGCACCAGCGATGGCCGACCCCCTCATCTTCCTCTGTATCCGGGTTATCAGCGGTCCCATCCTCAATCTGAATACGCAGCGTAGGCGACGCAGTCGACACACCGGGGTTGCTGATGTTCACCACCAAGCCGTCACCAGTGGAAACGACCGCGCCGACTTCGGCATCTTCCACCTTCTGCTGTTTGGTATTGAAGCCAACGGCGGCAATCGACGTGTAAGTAGACGTGCCGTCCACCGTCCCGCTCACGCAGTAGGGCCCGTCCTGGTCCACCATATCGTTGAACCCGGGATCCGATGGCGGATCGATCGAGGCGTCGTCCGTCGCGAACGTAAACGCGAACCCCGCCCAGTCTCCATGAACGTGATACCCACCAAGCGGCTCGGTGCTCCCTCCCGTGGAACCAGCCGCACCGCCCGTCTGGCCAGCAGTGCCGCCGGTTTGTTCGATGGCGCCCCCGAGGGAGCCGGCCGTGCCACCCATCTGCCCGGTGCTGCCACCCAGAGCCCCTGTTGAGCCACCCAGAGCCCCCGTCGAGCCACCCATCTGCCCGGTACTCCCGCCCAGGGCCCCCGTCGAGCCACCCATCTGCCCGGTGTTGCCGCCCAGAGCCCCCACGGTCCCTCCGGCGGCGGTCGCGCCACCTAGGGGTGCTCCGCCACCGAGACTGGCCTGGAAGCCACCAATTCCGGTAGCCCCACCAAGCCCGACAGCCGCACCGCCTCCCGTTGGGCTGCCGCCCACGGCACCCTGGCCTCCGACGGCAGGATATCTGTCCGTCGACGAATCATCGGAACAGCCCACAGTTATCAACACTCCTGTAAGCAACCAAGCGTTGCTGATGAGTCGAGCTTTCATCATCAAAGACCTCCAAGCAGTATCTTTCGAGCTCTGTCCTCGCCTCGTGGATTGGTCCGCGAGGCGCGCAGGCGCAGAGTAACTGGCAACACGGTACACTAGCGCTTTCCGGCGGCCTGACCGCCGCCAATTCGCCAGGTGGCGAACGGTAGCAGACGATGAGCCAGCTGGCCACGACCCCGAGTTCCAGCGAAACTGCGCATATGTAGTGGAGCGGCGAGCCCACGATGGTGCGCAACTGATGCGCAGACTGAACGAAGTCCAACTGCCTCTGCGATGGAGCGCAGGACGTCGCGGCCGATGAACTCCTGGGAGACTCGAGAGCCGCACATCGGCGCGGCCGTCCGAATCGCGCTCGCCCACTGCGATCGATTCCGCTACAGCATACGCGCTACAGAACAGACCTAGGGAATGACGTAGGTGAACGTCAAGTTGACCCTGCACCCATATGTCACCATTGATCCCACAGGTGAGTCCCTGCTTGCAATGCGGTAGAAGTGCTCGTCAGGCCAGTAGACTTTGGCAATCTCGGTAAGGTCCAGCTCCGGTGTGGCAACCGAATACTGGTCCTGTAGGGTACCGACTATCGCCTTCACGCTATCGTCCAGCACGGATGATCCGACGTCCCAGCTCGCACGGCCAAGCGCTTCCACCTCGACGGTGCCGGTGTCGAAGAAATCGGTAGACGCAGACCGAAGCATCACCATGAGCCCAACTCGTTCGACTTCTACCACAGCGTCTGGAAGAACTGTGCTGTCGAACGCAATGAGACCGTACCGATAGGCAGTGGCACTTCGACTACTGGTGTAACCGATTCGGATCAGATTCTCCGTAGGCGGGCACTCATTCGCAACCTGCGTATAGCTATCATAATGCAGAACTTTGCCAGGATGAACGGTCTCGGTAATGCGCCGCAACGTGCTGAAAGTGCTACTGAATTCATGAGCAAGGAAGTTACCAGCCAGATCCATAGCGAACGGCGACACCCCGACGACATAACTCATGGCCGGAGCAAGATCCGGATCCGTGCCATCCGCATATAACCACCCCTCCAATGGAGCGATGGTCAGCACGGTAGTGTCGTCATTCCACTCGAGGGAGACACTCCCCAGATCGACGTCTGAGATGCTGATCGCTTGCTCAACGGACTCTCGATTCATAGGTTCGCTGAACTCAAGGGCGACAGGCGTGCTCGATGCAACACCGGTGGAATCTGGCGCCGGTAGAACGCTAAGCACGGTCGGGGGGACCGAGTCGGTCTGCCAGTTGGCTCCTGCTGACCCGGAAGATCCGGCGGCCTCTCCGGCGCCGCCCGTAGACTCCTCACCACCGCCAGCTTTCCCACCGCCGCCGGCGCTCCCTTCAGGGCCGTCAACAGATTCGCCGGCGTGCCCTCCACCCTCGGAAGAACCTCCAGGCCGGAGGCCACCCGACCCCAAGCCGGCACCACCGACATCGCTTGGCGCGCCACCCGTTCCGCCTCGACTGGTCGTTGCCCCACTCCCTCCCTCTCCGTCTTGGACGCCACTCGTCCCTCCCTCTCCGTCTTGGACGCCACTCGTCCCTCCCTCTCCAGGCTCCGCTCCACTGGTCCCCGGTCTCCCTCCGGAGGTAGGCCCACCCCCCTTCCCGCCACTGACGCCGCCCGTTCCTCCATCGTCATTCCCTGGCATTCCCCCTAAGCTCCGGGCGCCACCCGCTGGCAAAGGGGCACCAGCAGCCCCGCGATTTTCGGCGAGGGCCTCCATTCCCGCAGCGCCTGCCTCTTCCATGCGAGCGTCTCGGATGCTCAGCGCATCGCAGGCCATGAACAGTAAAGGTACAGCACAAAGGCTCAAGGCAGCACGAAGGCTCGCTGACATGGTCTCCACTCTCCTATAGGTTCGAACGGTATCATCGAATGGAAGGCACGGCCAGGGCCGGGCCCGTGTTCAATGTCCGGAGTCGTGATACGCAAGGGGAGACGGTGTCTCGGCCAGGGCACGCACTCAGTTGCTCGCCATTTGGTCTTGGTCGACTGGACCTGCTCAGTCGCTGGGACCCGACGGTGCCGAGTGTGGGACCGTGAACATGGGGACTGCATAGGGCGTGGGGGCAGCGCCGATGCGTGCGTTGGGCGGACCCGACCGACCTTCGCGAAATGCTGTCAGCACCGCGTCGCCGAGCCGACGCGCAGCAAGCCCTACTTCACGGCACGCTTCGGAGGCGGCCGGGGTATCGAGAACGGCCCTGGAGTGTTCCCATGCTGTACGTTCACCGAGCGGGACGAAGAAGAACCCGAGCATGGCAAAAAAGAGCATGACGAGGTTCAGAGCTCGGAGGCCAAGGCGGGCAAACACCGGGGGGATCCTAAACGCCTGGGTCTGGAATGGCCGAAATAGGTGCAGGCCCAGGGCCACGGAGCAGGACTAGCGAGCCGACCGGGGGTGGAGGTCCACGAGGGTGAAGTCGCCGCAGGCAGCACGAGGAGCCCCAAGCGACAGTGCCAGAGAGCGGTGAGTCCGATGGACGACGAGCCAGCGCGCGCCAGCCGTGGCGAGGCGAAGAGAAGCAACGGACGCCGTGGGGTTCTGCTGAGGCTTTCCGCGAGGATCGTTGTCGCTCAGCGGGGCCGCGTCCGAAGGCCAGCCGAAAGCCGCCATGACGGCGAAGAAGCCATAGTCGGGAGTATCGATCAAGAGTCGTTCACCGGGACGAACAAGGGCGCGAGCTGCTTCGCCGATCGCGAGCTCCGAGTCACGCTGGGCGAAGCGTTGCCACGCGCGCTCCGACGGCTCGAGCCACGTCCAGGCCAACAGGAGCCAAGTGGCAAGCGCCGCGCTGAACCCGTAGCGCACTGGCGAGGACCGACGCGCGAGTCGTAGAACGACGTCTCCACAGAAGAGGCACGCGGCCATCCACAGCGGGAGCAAGCTGCGCTCCTCGTGGTGGGTGGCGCCCGCACCACGCAGATCACCGGCGATGAGGAATACCATGATGGCGCCTAGGAGCAGCGCCGGACGGAACCAGTGACGGAGCGGAATGCGGAGGGCGAGGCCCGCCGTCAGCAGCAAAGCGGCCGCGCCCATCAAGCCCGGGTGCCAGTGCACGACAGCCCAGGGAGCCGCCAGGGCCCGATCGATCCACGGTGACACGGGGCCTCCCAGGGCTGCCTCGTAGGCCGCAACACGCTTGAGGAAGAAGAGCGCCTCGCCGTGCCGGACCTGCCCATGCAGGAGCCACAAGGTGGGGCCGAGAACGCCGAGCCCTGCTGCCGCCAAGGACCAGTACACCGTCAACCCGGCGCGAGGAGCATCGGACGAAGACTTCCGGGGCTCGGACCCGCTCGATGGCCCTGCAGCGGGCGGCGCCCGCGCAGTGACTCCCTCATGGATCACCACCAGGGCGAAGGTGGCCGCCACGGGCCAGGCTTCATAGCGTGACAACGTTGCCAAGAAGAGGCTGCCCGCTCCGAGGAGCCTGAACCGTACTGCCTCAGGGGCGCCCGCGGCTGGCACGAGGCTGGCGGCGGTGAGGAGCACGAGTGCCGCAGTAGGATAGTCCGGGACCGCCGCTACTCCGAGCAACGCCGCGTGCGGCAAACCCAGGGTGAGCAAAGTGCCTAGCAGTGCGGACGAGCGAGACAGGCCAAGGAGGCGCGCCGCGCTCCAGGTCAGGACGGAGGCCAGGAGCCCCGCCAAGACCGCCGCCACGCGGGCGACCTGCCAGGTGGATCCCGCAACGGCCATCAGCATCCCCACACCCCAAAAGGGGACGGGCAACCAGCTAGTTCCAGAGGGATCCAGGGCGGGAGTCTGAGCAAACCGCTGCGCGATGACAGTACGTGCGAAGTCGTCGTCACTGAGCGCAATGAAGCCGCTGCTTGCTACCACCGCCGACACGATGCCCCGCGCGAGAAGCACCGCCGCAAGGTCCACCACTACGCCGCGGCAGAATGGGAATCGCCGCACGGAAACCTTCCTGCGCCGCTGGGCCACGGCGGAACCCTGAGACTATTCCTCTGGATTGCTGGCGGGGGCAGCGGGCGGTGCGACAGCACCCTGAGGCGAAGCGGTCTGATCAGCAGCGGGTGGCGCCCGCGGCGTGGCAGGCGCTGCGGGAACGGGCTGTGCACGCGGAGCGGCCGGCGCCGCGGGGGTGGATTGCGTTGTCGGCGCAGCACGGTTCGGTGGCACGGCGGGGCGCGCCGGCACGGGAGCCAAGCGAGGCTGCACAGGCTGCGTCGCAGGATTGGGCGGTGGGATGATCCCTTTGCCGGGGGCCCTTGGCGCCTGATCCGGCGCGGCGGCACCAGACGGAGCTCCACCGCTGGCGGACGGCGCTTCGGCGGCCTCCCGACGCGCAGCCTCGCCGTCATTGGCTCCATCCCCTACCATCATCGCGTCCAACTCGCGGCGGACCTCCGCCTCCTCTTCTTCCGCCGACTTGACGGGCGCGCGAACGTCCGCGTCGGGCGCGCGCCTCGCGTGCGCCGCGTCCTCGAGCTCCGTCGCCAGCGCCTCGAGAGACTCATCCCCAGTCGAGGACAGGTAGGCCAAGCTGAGGCTCGTCATGAAGAACACGGCGGCGATGATCCAGGTGGTCTTCGTCAGGAAATTACCTGCCCCACGCCCCCCGAACACCTGCTGCGCCGCCGCACCACTGAATGCGCCGAGCCCACCACTCTTTCCAGGTTGGAGGAGCACCACGAGGATGAGGAACACGCACGAGATGACGTGCACGACCGTGAGTGGGGTTTCGATGAGCTCGGCCACGACAGTTCCTGGTTGATGTTACTTGGAGGCGTCGATGATCTTGGAGAAGTCCTCAACCTTGAGTGAGGCACCTCCCACGAGGGCGCCGTCGATATCGGCGCAGGCCATAAGGCCAGCAGCATTGTCCGGCTTGACGCTGCCTCCATATAGCACGCGCGTCACGTCTGCCAGCTCTTGGGACTTGCCGGCCAGGCGCGCCCGGATTGCAGCATGAACCTCCTGGGCTTGGTCGGGCCCGGCCACCTTGCCGGTTCCAATTGCCCATACCGGCTCATAGGCGACCACGGCGTATCCCGGGCGCTTCGCAAGCGCGTCCATCACAGCGTCCAACTGGCGATGAACAACCTCCAGCGTCTTGTTCGCCTCGCGCTCCTCGAGAAGCTCACCCACGCAGACGATCGGGCGCAGCCCCGCCGCCATGGCAGCAACGGTCTTCTCGCACACCGAAGCGTCCGTCTCCCCAAAGTACTGGCGCCGTTCGCTGTGTCCGATGATGACCCACTTCGCCCCAGCTTCGACGATCATGGGCGCGCTGATTTCACCGGTGAAGGCGCCTTCGTCTTTTGCATAGAGGTTCTGGGCCGCGACCTCGACCTTGGATCCTTCCACAGCATCGGCGACCGCCTTGACCACGATGCTCGGCACGCCGAGCACTACGTCGACACCCTCGATCTTCAGCGCGTGAGCGGCCACACCCTTGGCAAGCTCCACGCCTGCCTGACCCCCCTTGTACATCTTCCAGTTCCCCGCAATGAGCGGGACTCGCTTATCTGCCACTGTGTTGCCTCTTCGTGTTGAATTGCTGTGCGAAGCGCCGAGACCTTCGCCTCCTCGCCAGACGCGGGAGGAGGCGGGCCCGGTGCATGACGGTCACCTTACGACTGACGCAGGACCTCGATCCCCGGAAGCTTCTTGCCTTCGAGTAGCTCGAGGGAAGCCCCACCTCCGGTCGACACATGGCTAATCTTGTCGATGAGCCCCTCGCCGGCCGTGCGGAGAGCCGCAGCGCTGTCGCCGCCACCCACGACAGTAAAAGCACTCGAAGCAGCCAAGGCACGTGCGACACCCAGCGTGCCGGCGGCAAACGCCGGGTTCTCGAAGAGACCCATGGGGCCGTTCCAGACCACTGTCCTTGCCCCGCTCACTTCCCTGCTGAACGTCTCGACCGTCTTCGGTCCGATGTCCAGCGCCATGGTGCCGGCAGGAACCCCATCCACCGGGACTGCCTTTCCCTCGGCCGCATCGACGCCGCTGCCCACCACCACGTCGGTAGGCAGGAGGACCTTGACGCCACGCTGGGAAGCCTGCTCGAGCAAGCTCCGTGCGCGGGGCAGCTCTTCCTTCTCTACCAGTGAGGCCTGCATGTCGTGCCCCTGTGCAGCAAGGAGGGTGTTCGCCATCGCGCCACCGATGCAGAGCGCCTGGCATTTGCCGAGCAGCGACTCGATGACTCCAATTTTGTCACTGACCTTGGCGCCACCAAGGATGGCGACGAAGGGCTTGTCGGGATCGGCGAGTACCTTGCCGAGCGACTCGATCTCCTTCTTGATGAGGTAGCCCATGCCGCGCTCGCTCTTCAGTTGGGCAAGGCCGTGGGTCGAGCAATGGGCACGGTGCGAGGACCCGAAGGCATCGTTCACGTAGACGTCGCAGAGCTCCCCGAGCTGCCGGGAGAAGCCTTCATCGTTCTTGGTTTCCTCGGCATGGAAGCGCACGTTCTCCAGGAGGCATACCTGGCCGGGACGCATGTCCTGAACGACCTTGCGCGCGGCGTCGCCGACGCAGTCGTCGGGCAGGAGCACGTCCCATTCGGTGAGCTCCGCCAGGTGCTTGCCGACTGGCTCCAAGCTGAACTCAGGGGCAGGGCCCTTCTTGGGCCGGCCAAGATGCGAAGCCAGGATGACCTTGGCGCCAGCTTCCACCGCGTACCGAATCGTCGGTAGTGCTGCGCGGACGCGCTCGTCATCGGTGATTCTTCCGGTCTTCTTGTCGATGGGAACGTTGAAATCGACGCGGATGAATACGCGCTTTTCCTTGAGCTCCAGATCCTCGATCGAGCGAATGCCTTCCAAAGTCGTCATGGCGACCCTCCTGATATGGTCGTGTGGCGCGTCGCGGTTTGTTTGGCTCGCCGTTGCGCTCCGACGGCCAGGCATCGGACGCGCTACTCGGGCGGCCGCGGGGGTATAGGCCAGCTCGACAGAGAGGGTCAAGCCAACGTACCGAGTAAAGGTACGCAAGGTTTGCGGCCGCTCTCCTTCATACTCCAACGCTCCGAGTCGTCGGAGACGCGTAGCGCTGACCAGCCAACCGGGCACTACCGCGACCGGGAGCTGGGCCGCTACCCCGTGACCTCACGCCATGAAGGCGCCGAGCTTACGGAACCGTTGATAGCGATCTTCACGCATCGCTTCCGGAGACAAGCCATCCAGGGATGCGAGCGCGTCATACACAGCGCGATCGAGCAGGCGGGCTGCCGTGTCGTGATCCTGATGCGCACCGCCTGGCGGCTCCGGAACGATGCCATCGACGGCACCGAGTTCCAGCAGGTGGGGGGCGGTCACTTTGAGCCGTGCCGCGGCCTCGGCAGTTCGCGAAGCGTCCTTCCAGAGAATGGCCGCGCAGCCCTCGGGCGAGATGACGGAATAGTAGCCGAACTCGAGCACGAGCACGCGGTTCCCCACTCCGAGCGCGAGGGCGCCGCCGGACCCTCCTTCCCCGATGACGGTGCTCACAATGGGAACCGTGAGCGTGCTCATCACCTCCAGACAGGCGGCGATGGCTTCGCTCTGGCCTCTCTCCTCGGCGCCGATCCCGGGATAGGCGCCGGGCGTGTCGATGAACGTCAGCACCGGCAGCTGAAAGCGCTCCGCCAACTCATAGAGGCGAATCGCCTTGCGGTAGCCCTCCGGATTGGGCATTCCAAAGTTCCGTTGCACGTTCTCCTTCGTAGAGCGACCTTTCTGGTGCCCGACGATCGCCACGCTCCGACCATGGTAGCGAGCGAGCCCCGCTACGATGGCGGGATCGTCGGCAAACCGACGGTCTCCGTGCAGCTCGACCCACTCCGTGAAGAGTCGGCGCACGTAATCCAGCGTATAGGGTCTTGATGGGTGACGTGAGAGCTGAACCTTCTGTAGGGGAGCAAGGTTGCTGAAGACCTCGCGAGCCAGAAGAGCAGCTTTCTCCTCGAGCCGCCCCAGCTCCCCGGTGAGCTGGTCATCCTCCTGCGCGAGTGCTCGGAGCTGTCGCACGCGCTCGATGAGCTCTACGACGGGACGTTCGAATGCAAAGACATGAGCCATAGATGTAGAGAGCTACTCGGCGCGGTAGTTGCAGTACTGGAGCCTGCTTCAGGACCGAGTCAGGTCCGCGGGTACCGGCACACGAGGCTGCCCGCGAAGCACGGAGAAAACACGGAAGGGCTTCTCTTTGCCCTTGAGCTGCGCGGGCGGAAGCTCTTCGAAGACGTAGCGCTCACGAAGTTGACACAAGGTTTGCTCGCTGACCAGGATCTGCCCGCCGGTCGCGATGCCGCAGAGCCGCGCACTGGTGTTCGCAGTGTCTCCAATGACAGTGTACGAGAGGGCTCGCGAGCTGCCGATGTACCCCGCGACGACTGGCCCGGTGTGGATCCCGATGCCAATCGCGAGCGGGGCTTCACGCATCTCCGCCCGCTGCTGGTTGAACCTGTCAAGCGACGCCATCTGTTCGAGAGCGCAGTCGACGCACCGCACCGCGTCATCCGGATGCGCCACGGGCGCTCCCCACAGGGCCATGATGCCGTCGCCCATGAACTTGTCGAGCGTACCCTCGTAGTAAAATAGCGTCTCTACCATGCGCTCGAAATACTCATTGAGCATCTCGACGATGAACTCCGGCCGAGCTCCCTCGCTCATCCGCGTGAACCCGCGAATGTCCGAATTGAAGACCGTACATTCGTGAACGAGCTGCCCCCCCTTCTTCACCTCGAGCTCTCCAGACAACACGCGCTGCGCGATGTTCGGAGACAGGAGCCGGCTGAACCGCTCCCGATTGACGATCTCCTGTTCGATCTTCTTCCCGAGGATGTTTATCTCGATGAACATCGCCGCTTGAGCAGCAATGGCCGTAACGATTTCGAGGTCCTTCTGCTGGAAGCGGGCCAGGGTCTCACTGTCCAGCCAAAGCACGCCCAGAATCTCGTCATCGTGGAGCAAGGGCGCCACGATGGCCGACGAGATCCGATTGAGGATCATGCTCTTGCCCTTCGACGCTGCGAAGTCCATTGCCGCGTCGTGGGTGAGAACGGTGGCGCGCTCCTTGATCACGTGATTCATGATCGTCGAGGACACCGGAATGGGAGCGTCGGTACCGTCTCGCCGCAAGCTGGCACTTGGTTGCAGGCGTCCCTCCCCGTCCATCAGAAAAATGACGCCGCGATCCGCGCGAACGAACTTGAAGATGGTGAGCAGGATCCTGTTGAGGAGCCGCTCCAGGTCGCGTTCGAGCGCTATCTCCCTGGAAAGTTCGTGGGATAGCCGCAGCCGCTCATAATCGGCAGCAAGCTGCTGAGGATTCGCGCTCACGCGGTCAAAGGGCAGAAAGCCCTTCTGAGTGGCGTCGATCTGCGTCCCAATGGCACGCTCTTGATCACTGACGTCGACGCGCGTCGCGTTCACGGAACCAAGCGACACTGGGTCTCCACCGACGGGGGACACCCCGTGCTGGTGGAGCGGCTGCGTGGGGTACCAGGGCGAAGGGCCCCCCCGCGCCGGGTTGAACCCGCCGAAAGCGAAGGTGGGCTGGCCTTTGGGCGCGGTCGCCGACATGCCGCTCTTCGTTGGGTCGTTCTGTAACGGCGGGTTGCCAGCGGAGGGGACAGGACCATGGGAAGCGGGTGAAGGGGGCACCGGCAGCACGCCTGGTGCTTGCGACCCGGGTGGAGCCTGAGCGGCAGTTCCGTAGGACGCAGGCGGAACGCCGGGCCCCACCGAGCCTGGCGCTCCGACCTGACGCGAATGCTCCGGCGCTACGCGGGGCTGGGTGCCGGCATCTTGCACACCCCACGCAGGAGCCGCCGGCTGCGGCAGCGAGGGTGGCTGCAGCGGGGCGCCGCTTCCTTCGTCGAAACGACCCCTGGTGCCGCCGAGAGCAATTTCGTCACCATGCCGGAGCGCCCTTTCACCCGCGACCCTCTCACCGTTCACGTACGTCCCGTTCAAACTTCCCAGATCGCGGAGAACGTACTGCTCCCCCCGTCGCTCCACGACGCAGTGCTCCTTCGACACAATCTTGTCGAGCACCTGGACGGTGTTACTAGGGTGCCGTCCCAAGGTATTCCTGTGGGCAAGCTCGGCAATAAGGGACCCCTCGGGTGTGGCGAGCAGCAATCGCGCCATTTCAAGTACGAGAGGCTACCGCCCCGCCCCCGCGCCGACAAGCGCGCCCACGAGCCGATCGCGCACCCGACTGTCGGCGGCACATACCCTTGCGCTTTCCTGGCCCAGTCGCATGTCGGCTGATTGGCCGCAAGAGCGCCACTCACCGCCGGCTCAACCACCCGACCGATTCTCGCGACGGGGGTGTTTGGCAAATCGTGCTCCCAGCTTCGTGTGACACGCTGAGCGCACCGGATACCGAGGAGGTGCCATGGCAACCGAGGATATCATTCTCGCCATCGACCAGGGAACGACTGGCACGACCGCTCTCTTGATGGCGCCGAACGGCGCTGTTCTTGGTCGCTCGAACTGCGAGTTTCGTCAGCACTTCCCAGGTGAAGGCTGGGTGGAGCACGATCCCATGGAGATATGGGAGAGCGTCAGCAAAGCAATACAGCAGGCGCTCGTCGAGGCCTCGTGCCGCCCCGAAGCCATTGCGGCGATCGGCCTCACAAACCAACGGGAGACCGCGCTCGTCTGGGAGCGATCGAGCGGACGACCCATTCATCACGCGATCGTCTGGCAAGACAGACGCACGTCGCAGCGCTGCGACGTGCTCTTGGCGGCGGGAGCCGAACCCGAGATCCAGCGACTGACAGGCCTCGTCGTCGATCCGTACTTCTCCTGCACCAAGGTGGAGTGGCTCCTGGACAACGTCCCTGGCGCGCGTTCGAGGGCCGAGCGAGGAGGCCTCTGTTTCGGCACGGTGGATAGCTACCTGTTATGGAAGCTGAGTGGCAGCGGCGGCACGAGTGGGCTGCACGTGACGGATGTCACCAATGCCTCGCGCACAGGCCTCATGGATCTGGCGCGGCTCGACTGGAGCCAGCCCATGCTCGACCTGTTTCGCGTCCCCCGCGCGATGCTCCCACGCATCGTCCCGTGCTCGGGACAGGTGGCGACCACCCGGAGCGTTCCCGGGCTGCCCGACGGAATCCCAATCACGGGGGTGGCGGGTGACCAACAAGCGGCGTTGTTCGGGCAGGCTTGCTTCGAGGTCGGAGAGGCCAAGTGCACCTACGGGACGGGGGCCTTCGTATTGGTCCAGACCGGGCCCAAGCTGGTGAGGAGCCGCTCCCGTCTGATCTCGACGGTCGCCTGGCAGCTGGGTGACGAGGTGTCCTATGCCATCGAGGGGAGCGCCTTCGTCGCTGGCGCGGCCATCCAGTGGCTGCGAGACGGGCTTCGGGTGTTGCCCGATGCCGCTTCGAGCGCGACCCTGGCAGAGGCTGTGCCTTCGAGTGGTGGCGTCCTATTCGTTCCTGCTCTTGCGGGGCTAGGCGCCCCCTATTGGGACCCGGACGCTCGAGGCGCCATTACCGGCATTCACCGGGGAACAACGTTAGCGCATATCGTTCGCGCCACACTGGAAGGGATCGGCTTTCAGGTCGACGATCTCCTCCAAGCCATGGAGCAGGACCTCGCCCATCCACTCACCAGGTTGCGAGTGGATGGCGGGGCGGCTGCGAATGATATTCTTTTGCAATTTCAAGCAGATCTGTCAGGTCTTTGCGTGGATCGTCCCGAACTGTTGGAATCCACCGCGCGCGGAGCAGCCATGTTGGCCGGATTGGGCGTCGGTCTATTCACTAGTCCTCGGCAGGCAGCGCAGATGATCCGCACCGAGAAATCCTTTATGGTGCACATGGGAGCCACCGAGCGGCTCTCCCGTCGCCGGGAATGGCAAGAGGCCATCCGACGAGTGAGCAGACGAGTGACCGAGCGGGACAGATCTTGAGCTTTGCCGCGAACGGGCAGTCGGGCCGAGCAGAACCGAGGATGAGAGCATGGCAGACAAGGAGAAAGGTGGGAGCGGACCGAACCCGCCCATGAGGGACGTCCCCATTGACTGGGAAGCCCTGGAAGACGCTTTCGAGAACAATGCGCCAGAGGTACACAGCTACCTTCACGTCGAAACGGGTGAGGTTTTGCGGGTGGTGGATGGGATCGCCGACCCGGACATGCACGCGAGGATCGCCTCCGACGCCAACTACATGCGGGTCGATCCAGTCAGCTCGCGCGAACAGTATCGCTGGATGGAGCGCTTCATCCCAATGGTGGATGATGTTCCGCTCCGTGATCGGCTGCTCGCGGCAATCGACGGCAAAGGTGCATTTCGGCGCTTCAAGGACGTGCTAATGGCCTACGGGCCCGAGCGCGAGCGCTGGTTCGCCTTCAGAAGCGAACGACTCCGCGTCTTCATGGAAGCTTGGTTGGGCGCGCACGCCATGCGGCCCGTCCCCAGGCAAGTGTGGGCCGCGGAACCTGCCGAGCCTCCAGCAAAATCCTCCCCGGCTAACCCGATCTCCCAAGAGCAGCTGAGCGGGCGCCGGGGGAGAAACGCCGACACGCTCCGTCGGCAATTGCGTGAGATTGCCGAGTCGCTGGGCGCGCGCGACCTCGAGAAGGTCGCCGTGTTTGCGGAGTTCGTCAGGGCACGGCGCGCTGCACGCACCTACACTACACGCTCGGAGCCCACTCAGGTTGGTGGGCCTGAGGAAGGGGATGGCTCCGGCGATTCGGAGGGTGACGAGCAAGACGGTCCTTCCTCGCGTCAGCGTCCCGCCGCTCTATGACGTTGAGGCGTCAGCTTTGGCTCGCCGTCGGCGCCCTGATGGGGCTATCGGTCCATGGTTTCCCTGGGGCCAAAGCCGCCGCCAGTGAGCCGGCCACGGTGGACGGCACGGCCGTGCGCTTCTCGGCTCCCGAGATTGGCGGTGCGGCGGCGCCGCGCTTCATCCTGAGGAGCACGCTGGCGTTCGAATCACGGTTGGAGGCACTCGCGGACTCCACTGGCGTCGGGAGCGCAGCGGACGAAGGATTCCTCGACCGCCACGTCCGAGCCGCCCTCGAGCGGCACATAGGAGAGGTTCTCCTTTCCAGCCTGCACATCGACCCTGAACCAAGCGCCCTGGAGCTGGAACGGCAGACTGCCGCAGCCAGAATGGCGCTGCTCGAGAGCATTGGCGGAGAGCAGGCGCTGCGCCGCGCTGCGCGAGCCGAGGGGTTGGAACCTCGGGAGGTCGCGGCGGTGTTCCGGCGCCGAGCGCGGGCCAGCCTCTATCTCCATCGCATGGTGGCCCCGATGTTGTCCCCGAACGAGCACGAGTTGCGGGAGCTTCATGCCGCGGGTCCGACGCGATTCCGACACATGCCCTTCGAAGCAGTCCGCGTCGTTCTGGAACGTTGGGTAGTCGCACGACGGCTTGCCGATGCGGTTCACGAATTCTATCGAAGCGCGCGAACGCGGCTACGCGTCACCGTACTGGCCGGCCGCTGACCGCCCGCCGCGCTGCTTATTGCCAACCCTGCGCCGACCCGGGAGAGCGAGGCGCGCGGCTCCGTCGGGAGCGATGGCGCATCCAGCCGGGCGTGGAGAGCAGCCATTCCGTAGCAGATCGCTGCCGACTGATTTAGTGTTGACGAGTGGATCGGCTAGACACCTCTGATCGCCCGCTGCTGATGGGCATCGTCAACGTCACGCCGGATTCTTTCTACGAGGGCAGCCGCCACGAAGGCAGCGCCGCCATGACGCACGTCGACGCGCTGATCTCGGCTGGCGCCGACATCATCGACATCGGGGGTGAGTCTACACGCCCTGGCGCCAAACGGGTCTCAGCCGACGAGCAGCTCCGCCGCATCGAGCCGGTACTGAGGCACGCGACGAGCAGGTCCGGGATCGTCGTCTCCCTCGATACCACCCTCCCCCAGGTCGCCAGCCGCGGCCTCGAACTGGGAGCGCAATGGGTCAACGATGTGTCCTGTTTGGCGAACGACGACCTGGCGCGTGTGACGGCGCGCGCTGGCGCAAAGCTCGTGCTGATGCATTCTCGTCCCGACATGGCGCGAATGCGAGGCTTCTCCCAGTACCCCGACGCGGCCTATCAGGACGTGGTGCTCGACGTCCTCAGCGAGTGGAGCCAGGCGCGGGATCGCGCTGTGGCGGCTGGACTATCCCCAAGCAGCATCTACTTCGACCCCGGGCTCGGGTTCAGCAAGAACGCGAAGCAGTCGCTCCGACTCCTGTCGCGCCTCGATGAGTTCTCCGTCCTCCAAACGCCCATCGTCGTAGGACCAAGCCGCAAATCATTCATCGCGTCTCTGGACGGCGCGCCGCCACCCGAGCGACTCGGGGGCACCCTCGCGGCGTGCATTTGGGCCGCGCAGCACGGGGCGAGCGTTCTGCGTGTACATGACGTACGCGAGGTACGACAAGCGCTCGCGGTGCTCTCGGCAATCGATGGTGGGACAGCCGATGGTTGAAGACCTCGTCGGGTACTTGATGAGCCGTGCCTGGTGGCAGCTCGCGCGAGACGCCTTGGACATCTTGCTCGTGTACTATATCGTGTACCGAGCATTGCTCGTGCTTCGTGGCACGCGAGCCATGCAGGTGGGCGTGGGGCTCGGCGTCGTCTTCGTGCTCTACATCGTGGCGCAGTTGCTGCAGCTGGTGACGCTCCTCAGTATCATGGGCGCGGTCGTCTCCAGCATCATCCTGATCATCGTCGTGGTCTTCCAGAATGATATTCGCCGCGGACTGCAGCGTGTTGGCAGCCATGCGTGGTTTGGCTCCCTTTCCCGTGCCCACGAGACGCGCGTCATCGACGAAGTCGTGGAGGCTGCAACGGAGCTCGCGAGGCACCGCACCGGCGCCATCATCACGTTCGAGCAGGACGCAAACCTGGATGAGTTCGTTGGCGTTCACAAGGGCCATGTCATCGACGCCGCAGTGACCCGCGAGCTTCTCGTGTCCTTGTTCATCCCCGAAGCGATGAACAAGCTGCACGACGGTGCGGTCGTCATTCGAAACCTCAGAATCGCCAAAGCCGGCGTCTTCTTCCCGATGCCCGAGGGGCGGGTGATCGATGAGAGTTTCGGATCGCGGCACCGAGCTGCGCTCGGCATCACCGAGGAGACCGACGCCGTCGTCGTCGTGGTCAGTGAGGAGCGCGGGACGATCAGCTTCTGCTTCAATGGCAACATCGCTTCGAATCTGGACGGCCCCAAACTCCGCACCATGCTCGAGGCGATCTTCAGCCCGCGCAAACGAACGAAGAAGCGCCCCACCCGGCGAAAACCGGCGGCCAGCGCCAACAACCCTAGCGAGGACGTGGGGCGGGAGGTCCTCGTTCCTGGGCCGGAGAAGGCGCCAGCTCGTCCTCGACAGGCTGATCCTGAGGGGCGTCGTTCGACGAGCCCCGACAGCGAACCACTCCCGGCTCCTCTTCGACCGCGGGTCGTCGGCGAGGGAAGCGAGAGCGTTCACAACACAGGAGCTCACGCGCGGCTGAGCCAAGTCAGTCCGCCAGCGTCGACCCGAACCCCGCTCGGACCACGGGCGTCCGAGGGCCGCACGTTGCCGGGCAGCGCGACCCGAACACCCGTTGCCACCGACGCGGAAGCGACCCTGGCACCGGAGAGCGGAACGAAGCAGCCATGACCCCGCATGATTCGATATTTGCGGCAATCACCTCGTTCGTGCGTGATGCGCTCACGGCGAATCTGGGCCTCAAGGCATTGTCCCTCGCCTTTGCTTTGGGCCTCTTCTCGTTCCTACATGGGCAACAGGACCAGCAGCAGAGGACCATTCCCGTTGGCGTGGTCGTTCGGCTCCCCCCGGAGAACGTCAAGCGTGAGTTGATGACCCAGATTCCGGCCAGCATCCACGTGACCCTGCGGGGTCCCACCCGCGCCATCGACCGCCTGGTGCAAACGGGTGTGACTCCAGTGGAGCTGGATCTGCGCGATGGCAACGAGGACCAGATCACGTTCAATCCCGAACGGCTCGCGCTACCGCCCGATCTCAGGGCGACGATCATCGACCCGCCACGCATCGACCTCGAGTGGCAGAACATTGTCCAACGGCGTGTGCCGGTGCAAGCATCGATCACCGGAACCCCCGCGGAGGGCTATGTCGTGAAGGGGGAGCCCGACGTCGATCCAAGCTATATCGAGGTCCGCGGCCCCGAGAGCCTCGTCGAGGTCATGCAGTTCGCTCGGCTCGATCCCTTCGACGTCTCCGGGCTCACAGAAGGGGTGTATCGGCGACGGATTGCCATCGATGCGCCCCCTGCGCGCGTCACGTACCTCGGAGCCCAAAGCGCTAGCGTAGGCGTCACGATTGCGCGGCGGGTCATCGAGGTGAAGTTCACGAAGCGACCCGTAGAGGTGGTGGGGCTGAAAGGCGCGCGGCCGGCGCCAGATTCCGTGGACGTGACAGTCACGGGGCCCCCAGAGGTGGTGCGGGCGCTCCGCGCGGAGCAGATCCGGCCCATAGCGGACCTGACGAAGCTCGAGGGAATCGATCTGGACCCGCAGCGGCACGGGACCGCCAGCGTTCCGGTACAGGTCGAACTAGCCAATGCCTCCGCCGACATACAGCCGCCCGCGGTGACGGTGCGCTGGTAGCAGGCGCCGAGCTCCGTATCAGCTCGTGGCGGGAAGCAGCGCTTCCGAGCGTTGCCGCTCCACGACTTCGATGAGCCGCTGCGCGGCATACTCGATGTCCATCTGTGTCGTGAAGCGCCCTAGCCCAAAGCGAACAGCCCCGCGGATTCGCGCGTCATCGAGGCCCAGCGCCGCCAGCACCCGGCTCGGCTCCTCCTCGGCACCCGCACAGGCGGCGCCGTTCGAGAGCGCCACGTCGGGCAGGGCTGCGAGGAGCCGCCCAGAATCGACACCATCGAAGGACACATTCAGATTTGCCCCGACCCTGCGTGAGGAATCGCCGTTGAGCCTAACGCCTGAAAGACCCGCACGAAGCAGCTCGAGCAGACGGTCGCGAAGACGCGTCACCCTCTCGTTCTCCTCAACGCTCCCGTGGTGAAGGAGCTCGCAGGCGGCACCAAAGCCGACGATGCTCGGCACGTCCAGGGTTCCCGAGCGGAGGGAACGCTCTTGTCGTCCGCCTTCGAAAAGCGGTAGCAACCGTGCCTTGGGACGGCGTGAGCGGACGTAGAGGGCACCACAACCCTTGGGACCGCAGACCTTATGGGCAGAAAGGGACAGCAGGTCGATATTCATCCGGTCCACGTCGATGGGCACACGACCGAGGGCCTGGGCGGCGTCACAGTGCAGTGTGATGCCGCGCTCACGTGTGACGCGGCCGATCTCCTCGATGGGTTGCACCGTACCAATCTCGTTGTTCACGAGCATGACGCTGACGAGGAACGTGTCAGCCTGTAGGTGCCGCACCACGCTCTCCGGATCGAGCACGCCATCTGCCCCAACTGGCACGGTGCTCAGTCGAAAGCCTTGCCGAGCCAAACGATCTGCGGGGCCCATCACGGCGCTGTGCTCAATGCTCGACACGAGGACGTGCCCTGGTCGACCCTCGTGAAGGGCAGCCGTCCCCTTGAGGGCCAAGTTGTTGCTCTCGGTCGCACCAGACGTGAATACGATCTCCCGAAGCCCTTTGGCCCCAATCGAGCGCGCAACCCTCTCTCGCGCAACCGTCACGGCACTAGCCGCTTCCCAACCATAGATGTGTCCGCGACTGGAGGCGTTTCCGAAGCGTTCCGTGAGGTAGGGCAGCATCTCGCCGAGTACGCGCTCGTCCAGCGGCGTCGTGGCGTGGTAATCTAGGTATACACGCCGAGGATCACGGGGCATGTCACGATTCTTGAGCCCGCTCTGACGACGAGCAAGCAATGGCCCGCGGGTCGAGGTATGGCGTCCGAGAGCGACAGGGAACGCTACCAAACGTTTTCAGGGGCCGCCGGAGGGAGTAGTCTCGCGGCATGCGAACCTCCCCGATCGTGACTTTGTCAGTGGTTCTCACTCTATTTGCTGGCATTGCCTGCCAAAAGCGCCAAGAGGAATCGAGCCCTGAGGCCAACGCGAAGCAAGCCGAGTCGCATGCAGCCCCGAGCGCAGAGCCCCCGAGCGAGCGCCCCGAGACGCAGCCAGGCGCAGCCGCCGACATTCCAGCGCCGCCGGACGTGGCCGCACCACCAAAGGATGCGGAGTCGACGCCTTCCGGATTGCGCTCGAAGGTGCTGGAGAAAGGGGCCGGGAACGAACATCCAGAACCGCAGGACCGGGTGCGGGTGCACTACTCCGGCTGGACGCCAGATGGAAAAATGTTCGACAGCTCTGTCAAGCGAGGCGCACCGGCCACCTTCGGCGTTGCCCAGGTGATCAAGGGTTGGACGGAGGGGCTTCAGCTGATGACGGAAGGAGAGAGCCGGCGCTTCTGGATCCCCGCGGAGCTCGCCTACGGCAAGAATCCTAGACCCGGAGCACCCGCGGGAGACCTGGTATTCGATGTCAAGCTTCTCGAGATCCTGAAAGCACCAAAGCCGCCAGAGGTTCCCAAAGACGTCGCAGCTGCCCCACCGGGCGCGAAACGCACGGCGAGCGGTCTGGCATACACGGTGCTCGCACCCGGCAAGGGCAAGGTGCACCCGAGCGAGAGTAGCCGGGTCACCGTGCACTACACGGGTTGGACGACGGACGGCAAGATGTTCGACAGTTCCGTGGTCAGGGATCGGCCGAGTTCGTTCTACCTGAAAGGAGTGATTCCGGGCTGGACAGAGGGTCTCCAACTCATGACCGAAGGCGCAAAATACCGATTCTGGATCCCAGGCAAGCTCGCATACGGCGACGAGCCGAAACGACCTGGTGCGCCCGCGGGGACGCTCGTCTTCGATGTGGAGCTCCTCGAGATCGACTGATCACGGCCCAGCCAGCCGCACGAGCCCTTGGTAGGGGGGGCGTGCGGCGCGGGTTGTGAGCGAGGCGGCCACGCCACGCGACGAGCGTCAGTCTGCAACGACGCCGACAGCCTCATCCTCTGGTTTGCTCGCGACACTGGCATCATCATGCGAGCGCGCCTTGGAGTCGCCCTTCGTAGCAGCCCTCTTCGAGCCGGGAGAGGCCGTGGACTTCGCCTTCTTCTTGGCTGACGCCTTCTTGACAGGCTTTGCCGTACTGGATTTGGCTCCCGTCGCGGGGGCCGCGCTCGCAGCCGTACTCTTCGCTGGCGCCTTGGTCGTGGTCTTCTTCGACTTGGTTGCGGAGGTCCGCTTCGTGGCTGTCGAGGTAGACTTCTTGGAAGCTCCGGAGCCAGACTTCTTGGGGCGCTTCTTGGCGACCGGCCCGCGTTCACGACGCAATTGGAGGAGCTCTACCGCGCGAGCATTCTCGAGCGACGCCGGGTCGTCGCCTTTGCGCAGCGAGGCGTTTGTCTCACCGTCGGTGACATAATAGCCGAAGCGCCCCTCACGGAGGGTGATCGCATTGCCGCTGACAGGGTCGGCACCCAGTTCCCTCAGCGGCTCGGCTGCCGCACGGCGACCTCGGGTGCGCGGCTTCGCGAACAGGGCGAGCGCCTCCTCGAGCGTGACAGTGAACACCTGGTCTTCGCTCTCGAGGCTCCTGCTGTCCTTCCCTTTTGATACGTACGGCCCGTAGCGTCCCAGAAGCGCCGTGATCGGCTCCCCGTCTTCGGGATTCGTGCCAACGACACGGGGGAGCCTCAGCAGCGCCAAGGCGTCATCGAGTGAGATGGATTCGATGGACTGATTCCGGAGCAGGGAGGAAGTCCGGGGTTTCTCCTTCCCACCACCCTCGCCCAGCTGCACGAAGGGTCCGAACCGTCCTTGCCTCGCATAGACGGCCAGCCCGGTCTCTGGGTCTCTGCCGAGCTCGCGATCACCGCTCGGTTCAGCGAGCAGCTTGAGCGCGTGGGGGAGGTCCAGTTGATCAGGTTCCTGGTCGTCCGGAATGCTGGTGGTGTCTTCGCCGCGCTGAAGGTAGGCGCCGTGTCGTCCGACACGCACCACGACCTCTCGCCCATCGTCGTCCTGCCCAAGGGGCAGAGAGTTGATGGCGCGAGCATCGATCTCTCCAAGGCGGTCCGCCACGAGCGTCTTCAGCCCGCGCTCGATGCTTGCCTCGGAGCCGCCGTGCCCGTCCGATGGCGCGGCGGGTTTGCCGAAGTAGAACCGGCTCAGCCACGGCTCTGGCTGCTCGGTCCCTCCCGCGATCGCGTCCAAATCATCCTCCATCCTGGCGGTGAAGGCGTAGTCCACGAGGTCACCAAAGTGCTTGGTGAGCAGCTGCACGACGGCAAAGGCCGTGAAGCTGGGGACGAGTGCTGTGCCCTTCTTCCACACATAGCCGCGATCGAGGATCGTGCTGATGATGGAGGCGTACGTGGACGGCCGCCCAACCCCGAGCTCTTCGAGCCTGCGAACCAACGAAGCCTCCGTGAACCGCGGAGGAGCTTGAGTCTCGTGCCCTCTCGGTGCGAAGGACTGGCCGTCGAGCGACTGCCCCTTGGTCAGCATGGGGAGATGCTTCTCCCTCTGTTCCAGCTCTGCTGAGGGGTCGTCGCTCCCCTCGACGTATGCGCGGAGGAAACCCGGAAAGATGATCGTATTGCCACGGACCGCGAAGACGACCGGCCTCTCCCCTGCTCGTCCTCCGATTCTCACACTAACCGTCTCGAGCTGTGCATCCTTCATCTGGGACGCGATCGTGCGCATCCAGATGAGCTCATAGAGCCGAGCCTCGTCATGCCCCACCTCGCGCGCGACAGCCTCCGGCGAACGGAAAGCGTCACCAGCGGGACGGATGGCCTCGTGCGCCTCTTGTGCGTTCTTGACCTTCTTCGAATAGGTCCGCGGTCGTTCAGGCAGGTAGCCTGCCCCGTATAGCTGCTCAATGGCCTGCCGGGCAGATGCAATCGCGCTCTCGGCGAGAGTCGTGCTGTCGGTACGCATGTACGTGATGTAACCGCTCTCGTAGAGCCGCTGGGCGGCCCTCATCGTACGTGCCGCCGCAAAGCGCAGCTTTCTTCCCGCTTCCTGCTGAAGCGTGGAGGTCATGAACGGCGGTGATGGGGAGCGGCGGGAGGGCTTGCGCTCGACGGACTGGACCTCGAAGCGCGACTCCTGAAGCGCCGTTGCGAGTTCGCGAGCTCTGGACTCGTCGAGCGCGATACAGTCCCGCTTGATCAGCTTGCCGTCTTCGGCAAAATCCTTCCCAGTGGCGAGCCTCTGACCTTCCAGTTCTACGAGCTGCGCTGCAAAACTGGGGGGAGTGCCCCCATCGGACAAGAACTCAGCCTCCACATCCCAGTACGAGGCAGGCACGAAGCGCATCCGCTCGCGCTCGCGCTCGACGATGATGCGCGTTGCGACGCTTTGCACTCGGCCCGCAGAAAGCCTGGGCATCACCTTCTTCCAAAGCACCGGCGAAACCTCGTAGCCGTACAGCCTATCGAGGATTCGACGTGCTTCCTGCGCATCTACCAGCCTCCTATCGACCTCCCGGGGCTTGGAGATGGCGTCCTGAATCGCACGCTCGGTAATCTCGTGAAACACCATGCGCTTGACGGGAATCTTTGGCTTTAGCACCTCGAGCAGGTGCCAGGCGATGCTCTCACCCTCGCGATCCTCGTCGGTAGCAAGGAACAGCGTATCGGCATCCTGAAGCAGTTCCTTCAGCTTCTTGATGTGCTGCTTCTTCTCAGGGTCCAAGATGTAGAGAGGACGAAACCCGTGGTCGACATCCACTCCCAGCCGTGCCCAGGGTTCCTTCTTGTAAGCGGCGGGAACGTCGCTCGCGCGCCGCGGAAGATCGCGAATATGCCCAATCGACGATTCGACGATGTACTTCGGACCGAGAAACCGCGCAATCGTACGCGCTTTCGCTGGGGATTCGACAATGACGAGAGCTCGCTGATCTGGCATGGACCGGTCCGGGGCCGCCTTCGGCTACAATCGGGGTACGGGACTGTCAAGCAGCGTTGCGCCCACTCCGAATCCGGGGCAACGCTAATCTGCTTGATTATCAATGGGTTGGTGGCCGACGGCAGGGTCTCCATCAGGGGTTCGAAGGATGTCCTTTAGGGATCCGGGCAGAGTACCGGCCGGTCGCCATCTGGAATGCTCCCAACGGAGGTTCCCCCGACGCAGCACTTGCCGCGCGCTTGCAGGCAGGTAAACCTTTCGCACTATCGACGACCACCGTTTCATCCAGCTGTCCCTAGAGCTTGCTGCGGAGTCTGCGCGGTCGGGAGGAGGCGGTCCGTTCGGGGCGGTCGTGGTACGTGACGGCACCGTCCTTGGAGCTGAAGCAAACGGCGTGACGCGGCGATTGGATCCCACAGCGCATGCTGAGGTGCTGGCCATTCGCGCCGCCTGCCAGCATATTGGTGAGTACAGGCTGACTGGCTGCACGCTGTACGCAAGCTGTGAACCTTGCCCCATGTGCCTTGCTGCCATCCACTGGGCACGAATCGCGCGAGTCGTCTATTGCGCGACCGCCCAAGACGCAGCGAACGCGGGCTTTGACGACCGATGGATCGCGGACCAATTGGCGGCGGCCCCCGCAGAAGCAAGGCTACCCCGGCTCCAGCTCGCCAGCGCCGATGCACTGCGACCCTTCAAACTCTGGGCCGCCAACCAGGCCCGCGCCCCCTACTAGCAGCCCAGTTACCGCACCGCGCCGGTGTCGACGCGCACCGTCGGCACGGTTGTATTGACAACCTGACATCCGCATGACATACCATCCACGTGCTTGACCCGAGTTCGCCTGTCCCCCTCTACCGCCAGCTCGCGGACCTGCTGGCACGGCGTATTGCGCTCGGGGAGTATCCGCCTGGCTCCCGGATTCCTTCGGAACCGGAGCTCGCGAAGCGCTTCGCCATCGGGCGCCCCACTGTGCGTCAGGGGCTCGATCTGCTGGTGAGGCAGAGCCAGCTGGAGCGACGCCGCGGCACCGGGACTTTCGTTGTGGAGCGGCGGCACGAGGTCGATCTCTTCTCTCTGGGGGGAACCATTTCAGCGTTTCGCAGCAGCGGGATTCCCGTCGAATCGGAGTGGCTGCACCCTCCGCTCCTGGTCCGGGTGCCCGAGGACGCTTCGTCACCCATGGCAGGGCGCCGCGTCTTTCGCGTGGAGCGCCGGAGCACTCTCGGCGCCCACCCGGTACTGCTCGAGACCATCGACCTGTGCGCGAACCTCTTTCGAGCACTCGATCGCCTCGACCTTGGACAACGCAGTATTTCGGAGCTGGTCCGCGACGAGTATCACCAGAGGCCGATTCGGGGACGGCAGCTCTTCCGCGTCACACAGGTCGATGAACACACCGCGGCGTTGTTGAGGGTGCCGCGAGGTACTCCGGCGCTGACCGTGCACCGAACCCTGGACTTTCCGACGACCGCGGGCGCCGTGTATGCGGAGCTGCATTGTCTCACCGAGCAGGTCGTCCTTGCTCAGACGCTTGGAGAAGAAATCTCATGAAACGACGTGGCTACTACGCGGAGTTCGGCGGCGCCTTCATCCCGGAGGTGCTCGTCTCGACCTTCGAGGAACTGACGCACGCCTTCGATGAAGCGAAATCTGATCCTACGTTCTGGAACGAATATGTGGCTCTCATGGCGAGCTACTCGTGCCGCCCCACACCAGTAACGTTCGCCGAGAACCTCACGCGGCACTTCGGTGGCGCCCGCATCTACGTGAAGCGCGAAGACCTGAACCACACGGGAGCGCACAAGGCCAACAACGTCATGGGACAAGGCCTTCTGGTGAAACGGATGGGCAAGCGTCGCGTCATCGCCGAGACTGGCGCGGGCCAACATGGCGTCGCTACAGCCACCATGGCAGCCAAGTTCGGCTTCGAGTGCACGGTCTACATGGGAGCCGTGGATGTCGCTCGACAGCGCCCGAACGTGTTCTGGATGGAACGTCTGGGCGCCAAGGTCGTGCCTGTGGAGGACGGCACGCGAATCCTGAAGGACGCCATCAATGAGGCCTTCCGCGACTGGGTCAGCAACATGGATTCGACCCATTACGTGCTGGGGACCGCCTGCGGTCCACACCCATTCCCGGAAATGGTAACCTACTTCCAGTCCATCGTGGGGTTGGAGGCCCGAAAGCAAGTGCAGGAGATCGCTGGTCAGCTGCCTAAGCGGGTGTACGCCTGTGTTGGAGGAGGCTCCAACGCCATGGGGATCTTCAGCGGATTCGTCGACGCGGACGTCGAACTCGTCGGCGTCGAGGCAGCAGGACGCGGTCTCCATACTGGCCAGCACGCGGCTCGCCTCGCCAGCAAGGACGCTTCGATCGGCGTCGCGCAGGGATACAAGACCTACTTCCTTCAGGACCAGGACGGGCAGATGCGAGAGACGCACAGCGTCGCGGCGGGACTGGACTACGTCGGCGTCTCACCGATTCTCGCCCACTACCGTGACAGCGGGCGTGTTCGATTCGAGGCAGCCACGGACGAGGAAGTCGTCGAAGCGCTCGCCCTAACAGTAAGAAAGGAGGGGCTGATCCCGGCGCTCGAATCCGCCCACGCCTTCGCCCAAGCATTCAAGGAAGCGCCTCTGCTCGACCACAATGACATCATTCTCGTGAACCAATCGGGTCGCGGTGATAAGGACATATTCACGGTCGCTGACGCTTTCGACGATCCAGGCTGGAAGCAGTTCGTGCTCCAGAAAGCGAAGGAATACAGTGCTTGAAGATTACGTGCGTGAGCGCCGCAAGAAGCAGGACATCCTGCTCATGACCCACATCGTCATTGGGTACCCCAATCTCGATACGAGCATGGCTATAGTCGAGGAAATGGTGAGAGCAGGCGTCGAGCTCATTGAACTGCAGATCCCATTCTCAGAACCAATGGCCGACGGCCCCGTCATTCTGAAGGCGAATTGCATCGCGTTGGAGGGTGGGGCCACAGTCGAGCGTTGCCTCCGTTTCGCCGAACAAGCAAGCCGAGAATTCGACGTTCCGCTGCTGTTCATGAGCTATTACAACATCTTGTTCAAGTATGGCGTTTCCGCTTTCGTCGATCGGATGAGTGACATCGGTGTGTGCGGGTCAATAGTTCCCGATCTACCGCCGGAAGAGGCCACCACGTACCTCAACACCCTGGACAAACGCGGGCTGTCGCCGGTGTTCATCTTCTCTCCCAATACGAGCGAACAGCGGATGCATCGAATCGCCGAGAGCGCGCGGGGGTTCGTCTACTGCGTGGCTCGCAAAGGCGTCACGGGTCTGGACACGGACTTCTCGGAGGAACTGAATGGCTATCTCGCCCGGTGCCGCCAAGCAACCTCCCTACCCCTCGCCCTCGGATTCGGCGTGAAGGATCGCAGCGACATCGACTTCCTACGCGGCAAGGTGGATATTGCCGTGATCGGGTCACAGACGATCAGGCTCGTCGACGAGCACGGCGTCTCCGCGGTACGCCCCTTCCTTCAATCGCTCCGCTGAGCGACGCACGCCGGATGGCGGCGGCTCCGAGAAGCGGCCGTCGCCGACCCGAGCGCCGCGACGGGCGCGTGCACTCAACGGTGCGGCTGGTGCAAGGCACGTCGCAGGAGTGGCTCGAGGGGACCGAGCTCGGGGACCGCGGGTAGACGCTCGAGGGCCATCAACGCCTTCTCGATGGTAGATTCGACGAAGGGCAGGAAGCCGGACTTGCCCTTCACGCGATCCAGATAGACGAAGCGCCCGGCATCCTTCAGCTTGCGCTGCACCATGACCATGAGAAACTCTGTCCGCAGACCCGAGCGGTCGTCGGCCGGGATGCCGCTAATCTCTGCGTACTCCTCGAGCCGGCGGTCGACGAACTCGGGGGTGAATGCTTGATAGCTATCGCCGAGCAGGGCTACCAGATCGTAGGTGCGCGGCCCGAGCAACGCATCCTGAAAGTCAATCCATACCAGTTCCCGGCTTCCGCCCGGAAGCTCTCGAACCATGAGGTTCCGGCTCTGGTAGTCCCGGTGAACGAATCCGTAAGGCAAGGCGCTGATCGTATGCGCAAGGTAGTCAGCCGCGGTTTCGAACTCCTCTAACTCGACGGCGCCAAGCGAGTGCCCTCGCGATTCCAGCGCCCATTCTCGAAAATGCTGCACCTCCCATCGCAGCAGGTCGTAGTCGAAGCGCCGCCGGCCGACGATGGTCCCCGCCAGACGAGCTCGCAGCACCAGCTGAGCCCTCGCGAGATCCCGCACTGCTTGTGTATAGAGCTGCTCTCGCTCCGTGCTGCGAAGATGTAGATAGTTGGCCAGAGTGGCGTCACCCAAGTCCTCCAGCAGGAGCAATC
Organism: Pseudomonadota bacterium; assembly: GCA_023398955.1. GTDB lineage: Bacteria > Myxococcota_A > Polyangia > Polyangiales > Polyangiaceae > JAEWRL01. The sequence goes on along the minus strand of JAEWRL010000177.1, from coordinate 33,862 downwards.
CGGCTTCGCGCGCCTCGCCGAGTATTCGTGGGACCGCAATACCGGCGGTGTCCAGGAGACGGTGCACCTCAACGAAGGGCCACATTCCGCGGCTCCCTTCGCCCTTGGCGATCTCGTCCGACTGACTCGCGTCGGGGACATACATCGCGACGGCCCAAGTGCGACCGCCACGGTTTATCCGGAAATAGCTGCGCGTCGACGCGCCCCCGGGCATCGCTTCCACGGATTCCAACTCGCGCCCGGTTAGCTCCAGGACCAAGGACGCCAGCGCTGCACGGGAGCTTTCTGGCAAGGTCATCAAGCCAAGCGTCATAGCCATTTCCTGCCCGAATGGGAACGATCACCCGATCCGACCAGACGACCTAGCAAGAATCGCCGCTGCACGGAGGCGCTCGACAGGCTAGACAGCTCGACGATGGCACTCAACCGACTCGCAGAGAAGTGGAGACCGCTTCTCCAGCGCGCCTTCGAGACGATGGCTGCTTCCGAACTGGCAACGCCCCGAGTGCTCAGCGACTTCAGCGAGCTGTTGGATCACGTCGCCTTTTGGACGAACAGGGCGGGTCTCACCGACGCGCGTGAGCCTGAGGAGCTGGTGGATGAGTACGTCGCTCACGCCTCGATGCTGGCCAAACACAGGCCGCCCTCGCTGCGCACCTGGGTGGAGCTCGAAGCGGGTGGCGGAGCACGGGGCTTGAGCCTCGCGCTTCTCGTCCCGGAGGTTCGGGTGACCCTCGTAGATTCTCGCTCGCACAGGGTGGCGTTCTTGAGGACACTCGGCTCGGCCTTATCACCGGGCCGCACGGAAGCATTGCTCATTCCAGTCGAGCGCCTGCAGTCGCGAGCTTGGGAGGGGGCGATCCACAGCGGATCTCCCGACTCGCTGGAGAACGAAGGGGCACGACTTGCCCAATCCAGTGCATGGGTGTTCCCGTCTGGTAGCCAGGAACCAGCTGCCCAGGGCTGGAGTGTCGCGGCCGATATCAGCTATGCTCTTCCGCTGACTCAGGCACCGCGAAGGGTCGTGCACCTCCTGAGAACAAGCCCGGCCGCGTCCCAATCATGAGTTCTGTCAACGCGTGATCCTCTCGTAGACATCTCTCGTGTGCTTGGCGATCTTCGTCCACGAGAACTCGTCGAGGACCCGCGCGCGACCCGCTTTGCCCATGCGTGTCGCCAAGGCCTCGTCGTCGACCAAGACGTTGATGCGCTCGGCGAGGGAGTGTGCAAACTCGGCGGGGTCGAGGGGAGTCCCGGCGGGGCTGCCGTCCGACTCGTAGTTCACCAAGAAGCCCGTCTCTCCATCGACGACGACCTCGGGGATGCCGCCGACAGCCGATGCCACCACCGGCGCTTCGCACGACATGGCTTCCAGGTTCACGATTCCGAACGGCTCGTACACTGAAGGGCAGACGAATGCGCGCGCGTGGCTGTGGATCTGGACCAGCTCCTCCTGAGGCATCATCTGTTCGATCCAGAACACGCCCGAACGCCGGGCGCGGAGCTCCTCGACGAGACGCTTGACCTCGAGACCAAGCTCCGGCGTGTCGGGTGCCCCGGCGCAAAGCACGAGCTGTGCTTCGGGCTTCAGCTCGCGCGCGGCCTCGAGCAAGTGAACGATGCCCTTCTGGCGTGTCACACGGCCGACGAAGACAACATAGGGACGCTGCGGGTCGATTCCCAAGCGCGTCAGCACGCCCGTGTCGGCAACAGGCCGATACTCGCCAGGATCGATCCCATTGTGCACGACGAAGACTCTGTGCGGATCGACGGCTGAGTAGCAGCTCAGGATGTCGCGCTTCATCCCTGCGGAGACAGCGATCACAGCGTCCGCGGCCTCAATGGCCGTTCGTTCGCAGAAGCTGGAGACACTGTAACCACCTGCCAGCTGCTCGCGCTTCCAGGGACGCAGGGGCTCGAGGCTATGAGACGTCACCACGTGGGGTACGTCATAGAGCAGCTTGGCGAGGTGCCCCCCCATGTTGGCGTACCATGTATGCGAGTGCACTAGGCTGACGTCCCGCAGGTTCGCGGACATGAGGAGGTTCACGCTCAGGGTGCGGAGTGCGTCGAGCTCGGGCTCACTTCCTCCCAGCGCTTCCCAAGGACTGTAGGACGCGGCCACTTCGGGCGCCGTGCGAGGGTTACCAAAGGCATGAACTCGAAGGTCGACGAGCTCGGCCAGCTCTCGCGCGAGATACGCGAGGTGTACCCCAGCCCCGCCGTACACCTCCGGCGGATACTCACGAGACAAGAGCGCGACGGTGAGCGGATTTGCCATCGCCTACGTCCGCTCCAGAGGGATGACATCTCCCTTTCCAACAACGACCACCCCTCCCTCCGAGACGCAGAAGCCCCTGGCCCGGTCCTCGTCGGGATCAACGCCGATGCGAGCGCCCGGCGGCACCTTCACATTCTTGTCCAGGATGGCCCGCCTTACCACCGCACCGCGTCCGACATCGACGTTGTGCATCAGCACCGAGTCTTCCACGAGCGCCCCGCTGTGCACGATGACCCCGGGAGAGAGCACCGAGCGCCGCACGGCTCCTCCCGACACGATCGAGCCCGCGCCAACGATGGAGTCGAGGGCAGTACCGCGCCGATGCTCCTCATCGAAGACGAACTTCGCCGGAGGCAAGGAACCATAGTATGTATGAATTGGCCACTCCGTGTTATATAGATTGAATACCGGGTGAACGCTAATAAGATCCATATGTGAATCGAAGTAGCTATCAAGTGTCCCAACGTCGCGCCAGTAGCCTTTGTCCCGCTCGGTCGCACCAGGAACCACGTTCTCAGCGAAGTCGTAGACGGCTGCCTCACCGGAATCGACGAGCATAGTGACGATGTTCCCGCCCATGTCATGGTCGCTCTCTATGTTCCTTGCATCGGAATGCACGGCGTCCACGAGAGTCTTCGTCGTAAAAACGTAGTTACCCATGGAAGCGAAGACCTCACCCGGACTGTCGGTGAGGCCTGGTGCCTCTATCGGCTTCTCTCGGAATGCCCGGATCTTGTTGTTTGCTCCGGGCTCCAGAACGCCGAATCGGAAAGCGTCTTGCCTGGGCACCCGGATTCCAGCGACCGTAACCCCCGCTCCGCTCTGCATGTGCGCCTCGAGCATCTGTGATGCGTCCATGCGATAGATGTGATCGGCGCCGAACACTGCGATATAATCCGGCCGTTCATCGATGATGAGGTTCAGGTTCTGGTATATCGCATCTGCCGAGCCCTCGAACCAGCGCTTGCCCAGGCGCATCTGCGCAGGAACGCTCATGACGTAGTGGTTGAACAGCGGTGACATCCGCCAGGTCTGGGCGATGTGGCGGTCGAGGCTGTGGCTCTTGTATTGCGTCAGGACAGCTATCCGACGCAACCCAGCGTTGACCAGGTTACTCAGCGCGAAATCCACGAGGCGATAGGTGGATGCAAAAGGTACGGCCGGCTTGGCCCTGTCGCGTGTCAAGGGAGCGAGGCGCTTTCCTTCACCGCCAGCGAGGACCATTCCGAGGATGTGCGGGCGCGTTGCCATAGGAGGCCGATGCTGCCGGCTCGGTTCGGATTCCGCAAGGGGGCGGAAACGCGGTTCGCGCGAACCGGGAGCTCGCGCGGTTAAGCGAGCTCCGCGGTCGCCGGCCCCGGCCAGGCCATGATGTGGAAGCCGTGGTCGACGTAGAGCGTGACCCCCGTGACCGCGTGAGCCAGCGGGCTCGCCAGGAAGGCGGCACAACCTGCCACTTCGTGGGTCGTCAATTGTGCGTTCCGAGGCGTGACGCGCTCGTACTCTTCGATTAACCTGCCGATCACGCCCGTGGCACTCGCTGCCCGGGTCGCCACGGGCCCTGCCGAGATCGTGTTGACCCTTAGGCCCCAACGGCGCCCTGCCTCGAAAGCAAGCACTCGTGTGTCGCTCTCGAGTGCGGCTTTGGCAGCACTCATCCCGCCCCCGTAGCCCGCAACCACCCTTTCGCCGGCGATGTAGGACAACGAGAGTACCGAACCACCTCGGCGAAAAAGCGGCCCCCAGCGCTTCACCATCGAGACGAGTGAATACGAGCTGACGCTGAGCGCGGCAAGGTAGCCAGCACGCGACGTGTCCAGGAGATCGTTCCCGATCTCGGGAGAGTTGGCGAGTGAGTGCACCAGGATGTCCAGCGGCCGGTCGCCGAAATCGGCAGCGAGGCGGGCACCTACACCGTCGATAGTGAAATCGCCTCGATCCAGGTAGCGGCGGTCCTCTCGTACTGTGAGCGGGACCTCATCGAGACCGTCGTAGGCAGCGTCCAGGGGATACACGCGCTCCGGTTCAAACAGGCTGCCATCCTCGAGCCTGCGAGCGGAATCAAGTTTTCCCAAGGCGGCGAGCCGCTCGTAGACGCCCAGCGCAGGTGGCCATACGCCAAAACAGACAGACGCGCCCGCCTCCACGAGCGCCCTCGCTATCGCGTATCCAAAGCCGTTTCCGTCGGTGATTCCGGCAACGAATGCGCGGCGCCCCGTGAGATCGATTCCAAGCATGCGGCCGAGCGTATTGGGGCATGGCGAACGGATTGCAAGCACGGATTGCCGCTTACCCGTTCCCCAAGACCCAGTTCGGCCACGCGCACCAACCCACCACCCGCCCGGCAAAGGATCGGTGGACATGATCCGCGCTGGCCAGGTGGAACCGAACCCTCCGCGTTAACCCTCGTCCCCCGCCGCCCCAGCGGTCTCTGCATCAGACCCGGCCGCTCCCGCGGTGCCACTGTCCGAACCGGCAGCCCCAGCCGTGGACACACCCGCGACGCCACCCCCGCCGCCTTCGTCGACGTCTCCCGACGCGCCTCCTGAGGCGTCCTCCGTGCCGGCGGCCCCTCCTTCGCCGTCCGTCCCAGAGCCACCCGAGCCTTCGGATTCGGAAATGTCGTCCCGATCGACGTCGGTGATCAGGGTACAGCCGGCACCGAGGAGGGCGCCGAAGAGAAGTGAAATGCTGAGGAGCTTCATGGATTCCCTACCTGTTCGACGCTCGAGGACGTCCGCTGCGACATTGTTCCCAGGCCCCGCGGAGATGGCAAGGCCGCTCGCCGAGTGCAAGCACAAAACTGCCGTTTCCTCTCGCGCTGCGAAGGTCCACTGGCGGGTCAGCCCGTCACTGCCGACTCCGAAACGCGCGGCCATCCCTGCCGCGGAGAGAATCCACGAGAAATCGCGACGAAACGTCCGGAACACCGGGGCCGTGATTGGCTATGTGCCTGACGGGCAGGTGGGCCCTCCGCGCGACGCGGATTGCCGAAGGGGCGAGCAGACCGGATGGATCGACACGTGTTCGAACTATATGGGGCGTTCCGGATGACCTTCCGCGGAACCTGCATCGCGGAGGCGAGAACATCGTCCTGCCGCAGGGGGCGATGGCAACCGGAAGATCGAGATGATCAAGAGGCGCAGGTGGTCAGGGTTTTTTGGTTGATGGCTGGCAGCCTGGAGACCTTCCCGCTGCGCTCCCCGGGCCCTTCTGCCCAACTCCCAGCACGCTACGTCGTGGTGTCGACTCTCGGCCCGCCGGCTAGTCGCGGCCGCGACTCGGCACGTGCCTACTCGACTCGCCGGGACCTGGAAGCATGGCTCGACCGAGTCGTGCTGGTTCGGCCGGAGCTCGCCCACGCATTGCGCGACAAGCTCACCGCCCACGACCGCCATGTGCTCGGCGCCTAGCTGGGGGCTGGCAGCCCGCGTCTCCGGCCATTTTCGACCTGCGCGGGAACGCGCTGCTTAATCCGGCGTAGCCAACTTGACGGAGCGGAGACTGCGCCGCCAAGGGGCTACTGTGTGGCGATCACCTACCCTCACGATCCCGTCCCGGGTAGCCGAAGGCAGCGGGGTGATTTACGCTCCGCCTGATGAATCTTCGGACTTGTCGCCACTCCGCGAGCAGCACAGGGCGGCGTAACCGGGAGCGGGCAGCAACGCGGCGGGCGTCGATCCGCGTGGGCGGCGCAGCAGGGGTAGGGCTTGGGCTTGCGCTCGCGAGCTTCAGCCTTGCACAACCTACTATGGCCTTGAACGGTGCAACGCCACTCGGCCTCGAGTCGGGGGGCTTGGCTCCGCCGGACCCGCTTCAACGTGATCCCTATGCCGCGGAGCAGTCGGCGATGGAGCACGAGCTGGCGCGCGCCGACCGGGAAGACTCGGGACGAGGGCTCGAGTTCGTATGGCTCGCAGCGGAAGTGGGCTACGAGTACGTTGGCCTGCAGACGTTCCAGGCGAATGAACTTGTCGACTCCACCGTCACCGAGACGACCCAGTCGGGCTTGATGGTAGGCGCGGGAGCGGGGGTGCGCTTGCTCGTCTTGACCCTCGGAGGTCGCTTCCGCCTTGGCACCTTTTCGGCCTGGGATCTCTGGACTTTGAATCTCGAGGCTGGCCTGCGGCTACCCTTTGGTGCGTTGGAACCCTATTTCACGGTAGGCGGTGGCTACGCGGCCATGGGCTCCTTCGAAGGCCGGCTCGGGGCCGATGAGCTCGACATCAGCGGTTGGAACGTGCGGGCTGGGTTCGGGATCGACTACTATCTTTCGCCGGTTTTCTCCGTAGGGGCGCATGCCAGTGGGGACGCGCTGTTCTTGACGCGCTCACGCTTTGGCGAGATCCCGACCGATATGCCTGACAGCACTGCGACGGCCTATGAGTCCGATGGAGAGAGCATCGGCGGAGCGGGCACGATCAGCGCCGTCTTGGGCCTACACTTCTAAATGCGGCACCGCGGCTCCCTGTTGGTTCTCGCGCGGCTCCTTACCACACGCGACGGAGGGAGGAAGCTCGCAGGAGCTCGTTTTGCCGTCGAAGTGCGCGACGCTCTCTCTCCGCATAAGCCTGCGGCGATGAACGCTTCGGCTTCGGCAACCGCGGTGTGATGGCCGTCCACGTCGCAATGACGGTCGCTCTCGCACTCGTTCCAGTCGCACTCGCGATTGGCGGGCGCAACCGCTTACGACCGAATGCCCGACGATTGCCACTCACCCATGCAGTGGCCATGACGGCGGCCGGCGCTGCCGTGGGACTGTTTGCCGACTACCTCCGCCGCTTGGCGCTGGTCTGGTCGCACGCCTTCGCCTACCCGGAGAGCGTCGCGGCGGGCTCGGAATGGCTGCTTCGAGCTCCCGCTGAGGAGCTCGGAGTCTTCCTCGTCGTCCTGATGGTCTACCGTCGTAGTCATCCCGAGGATCGCGGGAGCTTGCTCGGATACGCCGTCGTCGTCCAAGGAGGACTCGCTGCGGTGCGCATCGCGCACCTCGTCGGTCGGGCCGCCCCTTCGTGGGTGAGCGTCGCGCAAGCCGCCCTAGCAGCAACTGGATACCTCTTCGCTGCCGGACTCTGGGGACTTGCACTGGGGGCAGGCCGCAACAAGAAACGTTGGATCGCCGTGGCGCTCGTCAGCTCCATCGCCATCCACGCCCTCTGGGAATACATCCTCTTCGAGCGCGGCCCAGGCGGCTTGCTCGTGCTGATCCCCTTGGCGCTCGCGATGGGCATTCTCGGGGCCAGCGGGGTTTCGCGCCATCAGACGGAGCACGCCCCGTCTATCTCATCAGATCGCCTCGCTCTCCTCCTGGCACACCTACCCGATCCTCCTACTCTGGAGGAGCTTCGCGAGGCGCTCGGTTACGGTCGCTACCGCGTCCGACCGGTGTGGGTAGCAATTGGGTGTCTGGTTTACACGGGGGCGGCTCTCTGTTCCCTTTGCCTGGCGGTCTACCTCTCCAATCGCTTCGGCATTGATCTCGCCAGCGCCGACGAACGAAACCTCTATGCGAGCGCTCCAATCCTGCTTCTGGGCGCAGCCGTCGTTGGAAGCTACCTCGTCGCGGGCTACGTGCAGACGCGCGCTGGCGGCTCCAAGGCAATTCTGGAGCCCGTCCTGGCTGCCGTTCTCACGTCGGCTACCGCGGCCGCTCTCGTGTCGACAGCAGATCGCGCAGTGTTCACGATGCTCCTCTCCATTTCCCCGCTGGCCATCTTTGTCGCGGCGGCAGGCGCTTGGTGGGCTTCGCATAGGGAGCGAACCAGAAAGGTGCGTGCTCTGACTCGCCATGTGAGCATGAGGCCACCCAGCGGATGACCAAGCACCGCCTTCCCACGAGCGGCGACAGCGTGCCGGGTGGATGGGGCTTCCAGCGGCGCTGCTCCTGTCAGGCGGAGGCAGGCAATACTACCAGGAGAACTGCGTTGCGCTCAGAGCCCGCCGCGTCGTGCGCTTCGGTCCTTTGCCGTGCTCGCCGAAGCGGCTAGGGGGCTCTCCATTCTGGTTTTGCGTTCCCGCCTGCTGGTCCCCAATTCCTACTTAGCTAGCAGACGGAGACCAGCAACGCGAACTGGAAATGGGCTACGCGCACAGCTCGGCCGTACCTGGGGCAGCAGCATTAGGAATCGGCTACCTTACTGTCGTCCTCGGCGTCCATGTGAACCATCACGTCGACGATCCCTGGCCCTTCCTCTTTGAGGCGCCGAACCACGCGGGCGGCGACGCGATGGCCCTCGGTCACGGTGATCTCCCCTCCCACCTCGATGTGAAGGTCCACGCAAAGATCGGCCCCCACGTAACGGGTCCGCACATCGTGAACACCCCGTACGCCTTCGGTGGCCAGCACGAGCTCGCGGATCCGCGCGTAGGTTTGCGGCGGCGCCCCCGTATCCACGAGTTCACGCATGCCCGGGCGCACGATACCCAACGCCGAACGGATGATGAACCCCGATACGACGACGGCCCCGAGCTGGTCCAGGAACCAGACCTCCGGGAAGAGTATGGCGCCGAGGATCGCCAGGACGACGGGGACGGAGCTTATCGCGTCCGAGCGGTGGTGCCATGCGTTCGCCTGGACGGCAGTGCTCCTCAGGCGCTTGCCAGCAGTCATCGTCCAGCGAAACAGGGCTTCCTTGACGATAACGGAGAGCACGGCGATGACGCACGCCACTGGCGTCGGGGTGCTTCGGATCTCGTCCTTGAGCGCAACCACGGCTTCCCAAGTCAGAAAGACGCCGACCAGCCCGGTCATCACCCCGATCAGGATGGTTATCACGGTTTCGATCCGCCGATGGCCGTACGGATGCGCTTCGTCGGGTGGCTTGAGCCAGTAGTATGACCCGACAACGACGGCAATATCGGAAGCGCAGTCCGACAGCGAATGCATCGAGTCGGCGACGAGCGCCTGGCTGTTCCCCACTAACCCAGCAACGAGTTTTGCTCCGGAGAGGAGCACGTTGACGAAGAGCCCCGTCCACGTGACCCGCCGGATCGCCCGCGAAACATCAGGATCGGGGGCGAGTGAAACCCGGTACTCGCGAAGGCCTGCCTTGGACATCCGTTCACACGAGTATACTGACTTGCCCCGTGAACGGCCATCCTCGAAGCGCGGTACCTGTGTCTATTCCGTGAGTGAACCTGTCGCGGACGCCGGGGCCGGCGACGATGCCAGCTCTCGCGGTGCGCGTTCAAAGGCATGCCCCACGCAGCGGTGGAGAACAGCTGGCGGCAAGATGCCATGTTCTCGAAAGGCTTCCGCGACGCGCAGGTGCACGTCTGTTTCAAACGCCTTCTCGTACTTCGTGTCGAGTACATAGGGTCGCGCCTTGATGTGGAACGCAACGTACTCGCCCTTGATGACCTGCTTGACGAGCACGGGGACCGGTTCTGCCAAGAACACGTATGGACTCGTGAGACAGGCTTCGCGAACGAGCTCCTTCACTAGCCGGAGGTCCTGATCGACGGCCACATAGAAGTCCATCGCAACCTGCATCTCGAGCGCACCGTAGTTCCCGCAGCTCGTCACGTCGGTGAGCACCTTGTTGTTCGGGATCGTCACCACGTTGTGGTCGAGCGTGTTCATCTGCACGCTGCGAAGACCAATCTTCGTAATGTCGCCGTACTCGCCTGCGTAGGCAACGCGGTCGCCAACCTGGAAGGGACGATCGAAGATGATCGTGATTCCTGCGATGAATGCCGCCACCAGATCGCGCATCGCGAAGCCCACGGCGAAAGCCAACGCACCACCGATGACGGCGAGGGCAGTCGAATCCAGGCGAAAGCTCAACCCGATGCAGATCGCCCCAGTCACCACGTAGACACCGAAACGGGCGAACGACTCGGTCTTCTGGACGAGCAAACGATGTGAGGCGAAGCGGGCGCCGACACGCTCCGCGATCCCGCTGATCACCCTCAGGAGGACCGCCGATCCGACCACAACGAAGATGGAGAAGAAGGCTCCTCCCCAACGAACGAAGTCCGCTAGCTTTCCAAGGTCCGGCCCGTCCTGCGCCAACGCGACCTTGGGCAACAGGGCGCCGGAGACGACCAGGAGCACTGCGAGCTGACTATGACGTGGCACGACGACCATCCTTTCATTCAACAAAAAGCAGGTGTCTACGCTGAAGGAAGCGGGTGATGACGCGGAACCAGGACCAATGCACGGTGTAACCGCTCTCGTCGTAGCGGAGGTACCCGCGAACCGAGCCGAAGCGTAGGGCGTCCTCTACCTGGTCGAGGGAGATCCCCGTGGCTCGACTGATGGCAGCCGGCTTTGCTCGCTCCATCTGCACCAGAGCGCGGAGCACGAAGACGGCCTGATCCGGCAAGCGCTCCAAGGCATCGGTCCGTGGCGCCTGGAACACCTTCACGGCGAATCCACCGTGAGCATCGGCTCCCAGCAGACTGCGCCATACGTGCAACGCGACGCCTGGATTGCCGCCAGCATAGTCCCAGATGAGCCTGTAGTAGCTTGCTTCGGTACGGTCGCGCGCCTCCTGAAGGTCGATTTCGTCTGCGTCGCTCGGGAGCTCACTCACCAAATGATCGAAGCGCGGCTCCACACCGGCACCCAGCGAGCGCTCCACGAGGAGGCGTGCGATGCCGTCCTCTTGCCAGGGCCTGAGCCGAACCACCTCGTCGAAGAGGGGTTGTGCGCCCCGAATGCGCTCGAAGAAGCGCCAAATGACGTCATCGAAGGCGAACACCCAAGCAACCTTCTTGCTGTGCTGGCGCGCGATGGCGAGCACGCGGTCGAAGGACTTGAGCCCGCCCATCATGGGCAGTATCAGACGGTGAGCGTCGTCGACGAGGATGCCCGGTTCATCGCTGGCCAAGTCGTCGAAGGAGCTAGCAACGCTCTCCAGGGAGGCGTCGACGGGCGCATTCAGCGCGCTGAGAAACGCTGGAGTGAACGCCTCCATCCCACCGAAGGGGCAATGGAGGGAAATCACGTTCGGAGCCTCCTCGGCGATGCGACGCAGCATCGTCGTCTTGCCCAATCCGCGCTCCCCGACCACCGCGAAGACGCCGCCCCCCGGAGCCTTGATCCGTGCGATGACCTGTGCCAGTAGCGGATCCGCCACACTGGGTACGAGCGTTAGCGAAGGCGTGCCCGGGCTGAGCGCCACATACACCTCCGGACCGAGCGGACCGAGCGCCGGCTCAGCGCCCGCCTCTGCCTTCTTGCTGATCTCCCTACGGAAGAGATACGCCAAGATGCGGCGCGTCAGGTTGAAGCCGCCGATCCAGCTCCGCAGAGACCTTTGTGTCCCCTGCCAAACGAGCAGCCCTCCCCCCACGACCGCGGCCACGAAGCTCTGCCAGCCGCTGCGATTGGCGACGACCCAGCGCTCGACGGGGCTCTTCTTTCGCTTCCGGTCGACCCGCTCGAAGATGACCCCCCGCCACCAGCGGACGAGCACCAGCGCCAGGGGCACGGCGGCGAGCCAGCACAGGCGCCAGACCCACGCGAAAACCGTCCCCCGCCCCACGATCTGACTCGTCAGGTCCAGGACGAGACCAAAGCCCACTACGACGCGACCAACGGTACGAAGCGAACGAAGCCTGATGCGAGATCTGTCGAGCTTTCTCGGACCGCGATTCCTTGCTTGCTCCTCCCCAGCGAAGTAGTCGATGACGAGGACGACCAGCGTCCCACCGAGGACCCAGCTCAGGATCGTCATCGGCAGCGTGAGCTCGAGTAAGGTCGTCGTCTCGGTTGGGAGGAGCCACTTGATCGCTAGGATGAGCAGCAGCCACTCGAGGGGGCGGTGTGTCCGCAGCAGTAGACTGACGACACGAACGGCAGGCCCGCCGCCAGCGGGGCGCGTCATGCGCCGCATACTCTCGCTCAGCAGCTCCTCGTGTAGCCCGCTAAGGATGCCATGGGCGCGTCGGCGCCACCAAAGGAAGACGATCAACGGGGGTACCGCCCTGATGGCGAGCAGCACGGCGTTCAGGGCGGCCTTGCCACGGGCAGAGTGCGTGTCCGCGAGATCGGCAACCCAGTTCAGAGTTGCCATGAAGTGATAGCGGAGCACCAGCACCACTTGGCGAAGCTCCGCTGCCGCTTGGTCGAGGCCCGCTCGACCGAACCCTGCCACCGCCTCGCGTTTCTCCCTGGAGAGGTGCGGCAGCAAGGACAGGCGATCCTCGTTGAGCGTGTGCACCTGATGGTAGAGCTGTTCGGCCTCACGAAGCTCGAGCTCGTGCTCCGCCTCGACGAGGCGCTCGGCAGCATCCCGCGCGCGCACATCGAGGCTCTTCACGGCGGACGTGTCGACCTCTGCTGGCAGGTTTCCGAGGCGCTCGCCGCCCGGCAGCGGGACGGCTGAGGCCGTCGAGACCACCCGCGAAGTTGCGCCCGAAAGCGCCTTCCGCGCGCTCGTGAGGCGCTCCCGAAGGCGATCGTAGAGCAGATCGATCTCGTGGCGACCGAGCTCACCACGGGCGGTCGCCGCGAGCGCCTCGCGCACCTCTCGCCGAAGCTTTAGCCACTCCTCCCGAGCGGACGCCAGGAGAAGCTGTCGCCTCGCCAAGGCTGCGTCGTACTCGGCTTGCTTCTTGATGACCGCCAAGAGACGCGCTCTCTCCTCGGCGACGAGACGCGCCGCCTCGGTGCGCGCCTGTCGCGCCGCACTGAGGGCGCGTTGACGCTCGAGGCCGGCTTCGCGGGCCGCCCGTTCTGCCGCACTGAGCTCCCGGTTCTCCGCGGCGTCCGCGGTCGCGCGCTGACGCTCGGCGTGCAGCGCCAGGAGCTCACGACGCCGAGGCTCCGTCAGGTCGAGGAATGCCAGGCGGGCGCGATCGAGCTCGAGCTGAGCTCGCCAGCGCACGGCATCCAGCGGTAAAGGCTCCATCTCGCGTGCTCCCCCGTCGCGCACCACCACCGCGGACTGGAGCCCCGCGTCGCCATTGGAGGCGCCCCCATCCCCCGAGGGGGCCCCTGCGTCGGGCGAGTGTCCCGCGCCGCCTGCCGCGACCTCGGTGGGGGGGGCCTCGCTGCTAGCCGCCCCGACGATGGCGCGAAGCCTCTCTGCTTCGACTCGCACTGAATCCCTGTCGCCCAGGGGAACGTCGAAGAGAGTGCTAGGATCGACACCACCCTCGAGCTGCCCTGCGAGAAGCGCTCGGACGGCCGCCGCCTGCTGACGGAGGGCGACAATCGCTGGAGACTCCACATCTGCCGCCGAAGACCCATCATCAAACGCTCCCGCCGCTCCGCCCGAGGCGACAGAAGCAGACGGGACGTCTGACGTGGCCTCCTGCTCGACCGTCGCTGGAGCAGCAGAGGCTTCGGCGAGAGTCGAGGCCAGGGGCAAGAGCAAGCCGTGCCAAGCCCAAACAAGGATCACCCACCAACTGCGCATGCCCGCGCTGAGCTTAGCGCCGTCCGCGCGTCGTCGAAAGCGGGTCCTACCAGATCGGTACCTCCTTCGCACCGCCCCTAGGCCGATAGAGCTCCTTGCCGTAGAATCCCGCGTCATGAGCCATCTTCCTCACACCGCTCGCGTCGGTGTCGGTGCGGAACACCTTCTCCCCCGCGGACGCCGCGGTCGCCCCCTGCCGCTTCGATGAGCCCTCCCCTGACGACGATCGGCTGGCGCGAGTACGTGGACTTGCCGGACTGGGGCATCAAACGCGTGCGCGCCAAGGTCGATACGGGCGCGAACACGAGCAGCATCGACGCCTTCGATATCGTCGAAGTGGAGGAAGGTGTCATCGTGTTCCGCGTGGTGCGTGCCCGCCGCCCCAAGCACCTGACGACCACCGCGCGGGCCCTCGTCGTCAGGCACACGATCGTGCGGAGCTCTACCGGGCACCCAGAGCACCGGTACGTGGTGCGCACGAGGGCAAGAATCGGCAAGCAGGAGATCGACCTGGAGGTTACCCTCGTCCCGCGACCACTGCTGCTCTGCCGCATGCTGCTAGGCCGCCGTGCCTTGGCGGGGCGGTTCGTCGTGGATTGCGGTCACAAGTATCTGCTCACCCGCGCGCGCAGACTCGAGAAGCACCGTCCCGGGCGTTGACGTGCCCGGCGCACCCCGTCAACACACGGTGACGCACCCACTGGGTCAACGCCTCTCCCACATGGAGGCCAGCACCTCGAGCTGCCCTATGAGCGAGTGCGGTGAGTCCACCCAGTATTCGGCAGTAGGATTGCGCCAGCCAACCCAGCAACGCACCGAACGGTCGAGCCAGTCACGGGGAACCGCTTGCAGCATCTCCTCGTCGGTGCGGTCGTCGCCCGCGCAGAGCATGAAGTCGGCGTCTCGATGGCGCTCGATGAGTCGTTCTAGCGCCTTGCCCTTGGACACGCCCTCGTGCCGCACCTCCACGACGCGGTTGCCCCTCAGTATGTTCAGGGGATGGCGCTGGAGGTGAGCCTCCAGGGACGTGATGAGATCCATGGCACGCAGCATCCCGAACTCGGGCTCTACTGCGCGGTAGTGCCATGCCAGACCGGCTCGCTTGCGTTCGAGGGAGCTCCCGGGAGTCCGCTCGACGAAGTCGCGCATCATCGGTTCCACGTTCTCGAACAACAGAGCCGCATCCGCCTCGTGGTACTCCCACTGCCCACCCGGATGCTTCTCTCCCAAGCCATGCTCACCGATGAGTCCGAGGGGCAGGTGCCCGAGCCACCCCTCCAAGGTTGCGGCAAGGCGACCGCTCACGATGTAGACCGTCGCGAGCGCCGCGAGCCGCTCGAGGACAGCCAAAGTACGGGCCTCTGGCTTCGCAGCATCTGGCTCCTTCTCGAACCGACGGAGGGTTCCATCGTAGTCGAGGAGCAGCAGCGGCCGTTGTGCCGCCTGTACCTTGCTGGCCAGCGGCGGCGCATCGAGGCGAAGTACCTGGGCATGAGCGTTATTCGCATCCGGGAGCGATTCCAGGAGCGCCAGGAAGCGCTTCGCCCAGAACCCTGCCGTGTTGTGCCTCACGAAGGCCCGCATATGGCTGAAGGACTCGCTGCTCGGTTCGGGCTCGGACAGAGCGGCATGGAGTGCATCGGAGACGGCCTGCGGATCGTGCGGATTCACGAGCCTCGCGCCTGCCATGGAGTGCGCGGCACCTGTGAACTCGCTCAGGACCAACGCCCCCGGATGGTCCCCGCGGGCGGCAACATACTCGAGAGCAACCAGATTCATCCCGTCTCGCACCGGCGTGACGAGCGCCACGTCGGCCGCAGCGTAGAGCCCCACGAGGCGCTCCCGCGGGATGTTCTGGTTCACGTATACGACGGGAGTGTAGCTCGAGGTCCCGAAGGCGCCGTTGATGCGCCCGACGAGTTCATCGACTTCTCGCTTGAGCTGCTGGTACTCTTCCACCCCGGTGCGGGTGGGTGCCGCCACCTGAACGAGCACAGCCTGCCCCTGCCACTCCGGGTAGCTCGTCAAGAGCTCTTCGAACGCCAGCAGCTTCTCGGGGAGGCCCTTCGTGTAGTCGAGCCTGTCCACTCCTACGACGAGCTTCTTCCCGGCATACCCCCCGACGAGCTGCGCCAGCTCTGCCTGAGCCACATCGCCGTTACGCATCTCGTCGATCTCCTCGGCGTCGATGCCGATCGGCAGGACACCGAAGTGCACGGTGCGCGAGCGATAACGGAGACTCTCAGCTTCGGATTCCATTCCCAGGACCCTCAGGCAAGCGCTCCTGAAGTGCCGGACATAGCTGTAGTCGTGAAAACCGATCAGATCGGCGCCGAGTAGTCCCTTCAAGAGCTCGGCACGCGCCGGCAGGGAGCGATAGATTTCGGCGGAGGGAAACGGGATGTGGAGAAAATAGCCAACGTGACAGCTGACGCCCCGCGCGCGCAGCATCTCCGGAACCAGCGCCAATTGATAATCATGGACCCAGATCACGTCGCCGGGCTGGACAACCTCCTGGATGGCGGCAGCAAACCGCTCGTTGACACGCTGGTACGTTTCCCAGTCCCGACGTTGGAAGCGCGCCCGCGAGGGAAAGCCATGAAACAGCGGCCACAGCACGGAGTTCGAGAACCCTTCATAGAACCCCTCGACTTCCTCCTCGCTCAAGAACAACGGCGAGGCACCGTGCGCCCGCAGGGCGACCTCCACCGCCGCCTGCTCTCGCCCCTCGACGACCGTTCCCGGCCAGCCAAGCCAAACATGGTCCCGCTCTTTCATGACGGGACGCAGCGCCGCAACAAGTCCACCTGGACTCTGGTCGGCCAACCAGGAGCCATCGGGTTGGCGAGCCATCGACACCGGCAGGCGCACCGATGCCACGATCAATCTACTCATAGCGTCAGCAACCTAATGCAATGTGCCTATGATCGCGAGGAAAAACCGGACGAAAAACCGGCTGAACCGGTCTGCG
This sequence comes from Pseudomonadota bacterium, assembly GCA_023398955.1. Lineage (GTDB taxonomy): Bacteria > Myxococcota_A > Polyangia > Polyangiales > Polyangiaceae > JAEWRL01. The sequence goes on along the minus strand of JAEWRL010000177.1, from coordinate 17,241 downwards.
CGCAGCACCGCCAAGTGTCTGACCCCGTGCGCGGCACTTGGTCCCAGGGAGTGCCGTCCTCCCGATCCGCTTCCACGGGTGGCAACCCTAGCCCTCACCCGTGGCCGGTGGCATGGCTAGACGATGCTGCCGAGGAAGCTAGCACTGGCTAAAGGCCCGGCTCTTTTGATGCAGGCTGGCTTCGAGCACGTCGATGAGATGGTGGGGCTCAATAGGCTCTGCTTTCCGCTCTCTGACGAGGAAAACATCGTCTGGAACCGCGGACAGTTGCTTCAGCACATTCGCACGTTCCCCGAAGGGCAGCTCGTGGTCGTCGACGGAGATCGTGTCATCGGGGCCGCCGCGAGCCTCATCGTCGATTTGGGGCTGGACCCCTACCGTCCTCACACCTTCGCAGGCATCACGGACGGGGGCTACTTCCACAATCACGATCCGCAGGGGGACACGCTGTACTGTGCGGACGTCTACGTGGCGCCCGACGCACGGGGTCAGGGCGTGGCCCACGCGCTCTACGAGCAGCGCCGGAAGGTCTGCCGGTCGCTCAATCTTCGGCGCATGCTGGCGGGAGGACGGCTCTTCGACTTTAGCGCCCAAGGGGGCTCCATGAGTCCCGAGGAGTACGTGCGGGCCGTCGAGGAGGGACGGCTGCGAGACTCAGTGCTGGGTGTCCACCTTCGCGAGGGTTTCGTGGTGCGTGAGGTATTCCGCAACTACCTCAGGGATCCTCGTAGCAAGAACTGCGCGACGCTGCTGGAGTGGCTGAACCCAAGCTACCACCCAACCTCTGAGGAGCGTGACAGGAAGGTCCGAGTCGCCTGTGTGCAGTACCAGGTCCGCGGCATCACGGACTTCGAGGATTTCGAGAGCCAGGTGGAGTACTTCGTCGCGGCGGCTGCCGGCTACCGCTCGGACTTCGTGGTCTTCCCCGAGTTCTTCACCATGCAGCTCCTCTCCCGGGAGGGCTGGCGCAAGCTGCCCTCGGGGGAGGCCATTCTGCGCCTCAGCGAGCTCGAGGGGCCATTCGTGGAGCTCTGTTCTCGCTTGGCACGGGAGTACGGCCTGCATCTCGTGGCGGGGAGCCATCCGATACGGCGTCAGGGGAAGCTCTACAATGCTTGCTTCCTGTTCTTCCCGGACGGGCATCACGTGCTGCAGCCAAAACTGCACGTCACCCCCTCCGAAAAACGCGACTGGGGTATCAGCGGCGGCAATGAGCTCCGGGTGCACGCGACGGCGAAAGCTAAGGTCGGAATCCTCGTCTGCTATGATTCGGAGTTCCCTGAAGCGGCTCGGTACCTCGCGGATCAAGGCGCCGAGATCCTCTTCGTTCCCTACTGTACGGACAACCGCGCTGCCTACTCGAGGGTCCGCTATTGTTGCCAGGCCCGGGCGATCGAGAACCAAATCTACGTGGCAACTGCTGGGATCATTGGCAACCTGCCCAGCGTCGCTGCCATGGATATCAACTATGGTCGGGCCGCTGTGTACTCGCCGAGTGACTTCGAGTTTGCGCGCGACGGCATTCAAGCGGAAGCGGACAGCAACGTCGAAATGCTGCTCATCACCGACGTGGACCTCCATGATCTATATCGCTCGCGAACCGCGGGCAGCGTCACACCGAGGCTCGATCGCCGACGCGACCTGTTCGAGTTTCGGGCGATGGTCGCGGGGGAAGCCAAGCTGGATCTGGAGGCGGCACCCCCACTGGACCCCGTCGACCACGTCGAGCTCCCGAGTGACGGACAGGATCCCAATTCTCGCTTCTCCGGCGGCTAGGGTCTTCTCCCCAGAGCCCTGAGCCGGCCCGGACGTGTGGTATCGCAACCCGTGCGAATCGCGGCCACCTGCGAGCTGGGCTCGACCGCCCGACCTGGCCTCTCCTCGGGCACCCTGAGTAGTACCTGGCGCTCGCACAGCGCTGCTCGTTGAGCCCCTTGCCCGGCCACCAAGTAGAGTGGAGATTCTCCTGACCCGCTGCGGCAGCCTCCGGGCACCTCACTCCAAACATGGCGCCATCGCCCTCTCCCTTGCCGACGAACGCCGTGCCCACGACGAAGGCACCGCGCAAGGTACTGCCGTTCTCGAGGGACGATCGGGCGATCGTCGAGGGGATGCGCCGTGGCGAGTGCTGGGCCGCGGAGGAGATGTTCGACCGCTACGCCCCAGCGGTGACTCGCATGCTGAGGCGGACCCTGGGTCAGGAACGGCACGAGGAAATGGCAGACCTCGTGCATGAGGTCTTCGCACAGGCGATGGATTCGATCGGCAGCCTGAAGGACCCCACGGCCCTGTTGGCCTGGTTGCTCCGCATCGCGACGCACACCGCGTACCGCACGATAAGGAGGCGCCGCGCCCGCAGCTGGCTCACGTTCCGTGAACCCGAGCTCCTCCCGGACATCCCAGACGTACCAGCCTCGGCGGAGATACAGCAAGCGTGCCGGCGACTTTACCGGATACTGGACCTGTTGCCGGCAACGGAGCGGATCGTCTTCTGCTTGCGCTTCATCGAGCGGCTCGAGCTGACGCATGTCGCCGATGCCTGCGGGGTATCCCTTTCCACGGCAAAGCGCCGGGTCGCCAAGGCCCAAGCGCGCTTCGTTGCTCTCGCGACACAGGATGCCGTCTTACGTGAATGGCTGGAGGAGGGTGAGCGGTGGAGAGTCTAGAGAAGCGCCTCGAGAAGCTCGGCCAGACCATGGGCGGCTCCCTCGACGACCCGTCCGTCGACGAGCGCATCATCGCTGAGGCGAGGCTTCGGTTCATCTCGTCCGCCAGACAGCGCGGCTTCAGTGCGACCCGTGGTCGTCGCAGGCGATTCGCGCCAGTTCTCTCATTGGCAGCAGTCGCCCTGGCGGGGGCAGCGCTCGTCCTTGGGTCGCTCCTGCGCCCGGCCGCCCCCATCTCATTCCTCGTCGAAGCGCCCAACAGCGCCGAGGTCGGCGACTGGCTGGAGACACGGGACGAGACCCTGCAGCTTCGCTTCTCCGAAGGCACGCGGGTCTCGCTCTTCCCCGAAACCAGACTCCAGGTCCGCCAGACGTCGGCCCAAGGCGCGGAGGTGATGCTGGCAAGGGGGCGCACCCATGCACGGATTGAGCCGCACGCCGACGCACGCTGGACCCTCTTTGCGGGCCCCTACACAGTAAAGGTCACGGGAACGGAGTTCGACCTCTCGTGGCATCCCGCAGCGCGGCGCTTCGAGCTGGTGATGCATTCGGGCACGGTGCTCGTCAGCGGTCCGCGGCTTGGCGAGCGGAGGGTTCGGCAGGGCGAAGTGCTACGCGTGGAGACAGGCTCGCCACCCACCCAGGTTGGCAGCGACAAGGCTGCAGCAGCTCCTGACGAGCATCACGGCGCCGCCCACCCGAGCGGCGAAGACGCGGAACACGCGCCCGAAGCGATGGCCACCTCCTCGGTGCGCGTACCCGGCGCAGACGTCCGGGCACACGCCGGTCGGCTCACCGTGAGAGTTGAGGCTCCCGCCTGGCGCGCTGCTCTCGAGCGGGGAGACGGCCCAAGGGCCCTCGCCGCCCTCCGCCGCCATGGCGCAGCGGCTGCGCTGCAAGAGGCCACTCCCACGGAGCTCCGGCGCATTGCGGACGCAGCTCGCCTGAATAGTCAGCCCCGGCTCGCCGTAGACGCCCTCCAGGCTCTACGGTCCCGTCACGGCGTTCGCGGAGAAACAGCCTATCTGCTAGGGAAGATCGCGGCGGACCAGCTTGGTGCGCGGGCCGAGGCGGCGAAGTGGTTCGATACCTATCTGCGAGAAAGCAACCAGGGAGCTCTGGCGGAGCAGGCCCTCGGCCGGTTGGTGGAGCTTCGCGCGGACAGCGCGGCCGGGCGAGCCGCTGCTCAACGCTATCTGGATCGTTACCCGAGGGGCGTCTTCGCTGCGAACGCCCGTCGCGAGCTCGAGCGGCCCTAGTCTTCGGGTGGGTCCTGCTGGGGCTGGCCATCGTCTCGAGCGTGAGCTCTGGCCACACCGCCCCACGCGAAGTCCCGGGGCACGGTGCGCAGCCCTTCGTCCTCGTGGCGCATGCGGCGGGTACGGGCGTCGTTCGCTCACGGGTGACCGCAGAGCTGCAGCTCTTGCGCTATGGCGTCCGAGAAGGCCCCAACGCCGCACGCGCCGTCCAGGATGCAGTGCAGCAGCGCCGTGCGGCAGCCGTCGTCTGGATACGCAGCGAGCGCCACATCGAGCTGTGGTTCTTGCAGTCGGATGTCACGACGGCCCCGCAGAGGCACGTCGTTTCGGCTGGACCTCGGGAGTCGCGGGAGCTCTTGGCCCTGCGTGCCGTCGAGCTGCTGCGCAGCGGACTCATTCCACTGCCCGTGGAGGAGCCCGCGGCAGGACCACCCGGGGGTGGCGACTCCGGTGACAGGCCTTTGCCGAAAGCGCAGAACACGGACCCGACGGCTCCGTCGTGGTCCTCAGCATTGGGGGCCGGGATCATAGCCGGCGAGGGCCTGTCTGCGACGGTGGGGGCAAGCGCGGAGGTTCACCTTTGGCCCTGGCGGCACTTGGCCTTTGGACTGATCGCCCGCACGACCCTCGCGCCACACACCCAGGACCTACCTGAAGCCGCTGCCGAGGTAGGGCAACGCTGGATCGCCCCGCAAGTGCGGCTGCGGTGGCCGATACGCCAGCCCTGGAGCCTGGAGGCGGCCATTGCCGCGGGGTGGCGCCAGGCGAGCACCTCGTGGGCTCCAGAGGACCGCGCCGAAGGGTTCCACGATTCTGCATCGGGACTCCTCATGGAGGCAGAGGTCGGCGCATGCTGGCAGGCTCTCGCGTGGCTCGGTCTGCGCGGTACGGGATGGCTGGCCCACGGCTCCGAGCTCAGTTTCAGAGTGCGCACTGGCCCGGAGCAGGCAGAAGGAGACGGCGACGGACAATGGAGCGAGCTCTCCCTCCGGTCTCCATGGGGAGTCGCCGTATACGGGGAGGCGTACTTCTGACCGAAACGAAAGGCAACGCTTCGCATACTGCGACTGGGCGCTCCTGGGCTCCGTGGATGATGGTGAGTGCTCTTGGCTCTGCCTTTGGAGGCAATCACTCGGCACGCGCCCGCTATCCGGGAGGCGGAGGGGTCTTCGCATCGGTGGGTGTCCGACCGTCCACGGCAGCTATCGCAACGCCGCGCCGCTCCGCGGGATTTGCCCAACGGTCGGCGACCCGCTACACACGGGGCACCATCGGAGGAATCCACTAAAATGCTGATCCCCAGACGTTCACGGTGCCTCGGCACACTTGCCGCTTCCCTCTTGCTGCTCGCGGCGTGCAACGAGCGCCCCGGCACCGAAAGCGACCCCGCCCAAAGCGTCGAATCTCGCACCAAAGCGGGCGGCGCAAAGGAGCCTTGCTCCGCCCTCGGCAAGCGGGTGTGCGGCGAGGTCGGGGAGGATTCGCCAACCTGCGAGAGTGTCAGGACGACCCTGGAACTGCTCTCGGATAGTGCGTGCAGCGCAGGGCTGCAAGACTTCGAGGCTACCAAGGCAAAGCTGAAGAAGCAGGGCAAGAAGTGCGATGAGCTGGTCGCGAAGCTCTGCGCAGGAGTCGGCGAAGACACCGATTCTTGCCGCATGGTCAAGGAGAAAAGCAAGGCATTTCCCCCCGCGCAGTGCGCCGCCATGATGGCCCAGGTCGACGACATCGTGCGGGAGCTCCAACAGCAGGAGAAGGCGAATCAACCGCTCAGCGCCGAGCTCCAGGCGAAGGTGGAGGCGAGTGATGCGCCTAGCTTCGGACCCAGCAACGCGAAGGTGACGCTCGTCGAGTTCTCAGATTTCGAGTGCCCGTACTGTTCCCGTGCGGCCAGTGTCGCCGGACAGGTGAAGCAACAGTATGGGGACCGGGTCCGCTTCGTGTTTCGCCAATTTCCCCTCGACTTCCACCAGAACGCGCAGGTCGCCGCCGAGGCGTCCCTCGCAGCCAATGCCCAAGGCAAATTCTGGGAGTTTCACGACAAGCTCTTCGAGAACCAGCAAAGCCTGGGTCGCTCATCTCTGGAGTCGTACGCGAAGGAGCTCGGGCTCGACGTGGCCAAGTTCAAGGCTGCCATGGACGCCCCGGAAACCGCACGACGTGTCAAGGCCGATCTGGAGCTCGGCAAGGAAGTCGCCGTCCAGGGCACCCCGACTCTCTTCATCAATGGCAAGCGGATCGGAAACCCGACGGACTTCGGCGAGGTCTCGAAGGCCATCGAAGCGGCTCTCGGCAGCTGACACGGTAGGCCCCCGAGGCATTGCGCCACGGATCCCGAGGGCGGCATCGGCATGCCCCGGGATTGCGAGGGGCCGCCAGGAGCACTACGTACGGCCCGGCTCTTTTCTACTGAGGATTCGGAGGCTTCCGTGCGCTACAACCCTTTGGGAAGAACAGGTCTATACGTATCCGAGATATGCCTTGGAACAATGACCTTCGGAGGCAAGGGCTTCTGGGAAGCGGTCGGCAAACTGGGCCAGGCCGAGGTGGAGGCGCTCGTCGGCACTGCTTTGGACGAGGGGGTCAACTTCATCGACACAGCGAACGTCTACTCGGAGGGTGAGTCGGAGAAGCTGCTTGGGGCAGCCCTGTCGTCACTGGCGCGTCCTCGGGATCGGCTCGTCATTGCAACGAAAGTCCGGGGGCGCATGGGACCCGGCGTGAACGAGGTGGGTCTGTCGCGGGCACACATCATGGCTAGCGTCGAGCGGAGCCTTGCACGCCTGCGCCTGGACTACATCGATCTCTACCAGATCCACGGCTTCGACCCTGCGACCCCGATCGAGGAGACGATCACTGCTCTGGACGCGCTAGTACGCGCGGGAAAGGTAAGGTACGTCGGGTTCAGCAACCTACCGGCGTGGCTTGCCATGAAGGCGATAGCCTTCGCCGATGCAAACCTGCTGGCCCGTTTCCAAAGCGCTCAGGTCTATTACTCGCTCGTTGGCCGCGACATCGAGCGAGAGATCGTGCCGATGGCCCAAAGCGAGGGCGTCGCCATCTTGCCCTGGAGCCCACTCGCTGGAGGTCTCCTCTCGGGCAAGTTCGACCCCGACCAGCCAGGCCCAGAAGACGCGCGCCGGACGACCTTCGACTTTCCACCCGTCGATGCAGGACGACTGCCAGGCGTGCTCCGGGCGCTTCGTGGCGTCGCCGAGGAGACTGGCACCTCGGTGGCCCGCGTCTCCCTGGCCTGGCTGCTGACGCGTCCGTTCGTGACGAGCGTCATCATCGGGGCGAAGAAGCCGGAGCAGCTCCGAGACAATCTCGCCGCGGCTCAGCTAAAGCTCTCCCCGGAACAGGTCCAGAAACTCGACGAGGCGAGCAAACTGCCTCCCGAGTACCCGGGCTGGATGGTCGACTGGCAGACCCGCGACGTGCGCGGGACCGTCACCGACTGACCGAAGCCCCTTCCTCTGCCCGCGCCATGCCTGCTCGGGAGGGCAGGGTGTGGACCACCAACCGCTCCGGAGGGAGTAGTCGCCTCGCGAGATCCACGATTGTCTGGTGGTGGGTGAAGTATATGACCTGGAGGTGATCCGCCAAGCCACCTAGCGCTCTGAGCGCTGCGGCTGACCGCTCGTCATCACAATGGACGAGCAGATCGTCGAAAGTGGCCGGGACCGTCTCCCCCTTCTGGCTCAGCTGTTCGATGACGGCCAGACGCAGGGCGAGATAGAGCTGGTCGCGGGTACCATCGCTCATTGACTCGACGCCCACCTGCCGACCATCCATGAGCACCCCTTGAAGCACGGGACGGTCCTGTGCATCGTAGTCGACAGCCAGCTTGGGATAACGTCCCAGGGTCAGATCGCAGAAGACATCTGCCGCACGCCCCATCAAGGGGCCCTGGTTCCGCTCCCGGTAGCGCTGCAGGCCGCGCTGCAACAGCTCCGAAGCCAGCTTCAGCACCAGCCACTGTTCCGCGGCGTCGCGGAGACCCACGGCCAGCCCTTCGGCGCATTGCGCTCCTTCGGCCGCCTCGTCGCTGCCAGTCATCGCGCCAAGAGCTTGGCGCACTCGAGTGCGCCGCTCGACGAGCGGATCGAGACGCTCTCGCTCCCCGTCGATGAGTGCCTCGAGACGCTCGCTCTCCACACGGAGCGTCTCGGCATCGACCGCCTGGCTCTCGCGTACGAGTTCATCGAGAGATAGGCCGTCTCCTCCTGCAAGGAGCTGGTGCTCGATGCTCCGCAGGTCTTGCTCCACCTGAAGCTTGCGCCGGGCCTTGTCCTCGATAATTCGGAGCTCGTCCGGAGCGTGGCAGCCCGCCTGCTCACAGAGCCGACGCAGGGTGGCCCTCGCGGCCTCGATCTCGAGGACGGCATCACGCTTTGCGACTTCGGCTTCGTCGAGCTCGACGCCAATGGTGTCGCGAAAGCGCACCGACTGCTTCGTCTCTTCGAAAAGGGCCATCAGGCTTTCCGCGGCTTCCAGCAGAGGGCGCCCGCTGAGCTCGGGGGCCAGCGCGACAACGAGTTCGTGCACGGCCGCGCCCAGGGCGTCGCGATCTGCTCGCATGGCGCGGACCCGCCGGTCCAGGTCCCGCCACCTCGTGACCTCGACGCGTAGCTCGTCGAGGACGTCGAGCAGGCGCCGCACCTCCAATGGATGGCCGACATTCCTCCCCGCGAGGTCCCCTAGCGCGACCTCCCACTTCTCCGACCATGCCACCAGATCGCGCTCCGTTTGGCCTAACTTCGTTCGGGTTGCCTCCCATTCCCTATCCAAGCGTTCGAGCGCATCCTTGACGTTCTTCACGCGCTCGATACCGTCGCGCAGCTCCCGCGCCTTGGCGTCGCCCAGGTCGAGCAGCTCCGCCAGGGATATACCCTCCGCCACTGACACACCGTAGCGCTCGAGGGCACGGGTCAAGCGCTGCCGTGACTCGTCCAACTTGGCGAACTCGTCGTGCTCGGCAGCCCTGGCGTGCTCGAGCCGCTCGGCGCGAGTCAGCACCTCTCTGCGGGCCCGCAACCATTCCTTCATCTCGGCGGGCGGCAGTGGGGAAGCACCAAGGCCCGTCCATTCGGCGGTCCATCGCCGGTGCAACTCCGCGACGGCGGCTTCCGCGCCATGCAGGCGCTCCGCACACGCTGCCTCATGCGCCTCCTGGGCTGCCAAGCGTTCACAGGCGTGCTCGAAGCGCGCGACGCGCGCGGTCTCGGCCTGACGCCGATCACCAAGCTTGTCAGCGTGGATCACGGCAGCCTCGTATGCTTCCGGCAGGGAACGCCCAGGATCGAACTCGCGTGCCACAACAGCTAGGTCCTCACCGTGGTGTGAGGGGTCAGCTTGCCCTCCATGCACGGGATCGATGTGCCAGCGCCGCACGATCCTCCATCCGTCATCGCGCCGGGCACGCGCCGCTTCGACGGCTCCTTGCGTTGGCAGCTCCCCCTGGTCTTGAATGGAGTGGACCTCATGGCGCTGCTGCTCGGTTGCCTGGCGCGCCTCGTCCAGTCTCCGGCGCGCAGCTTCGAGAGCGGAGGTCTCCTCGTGCCACGATTTCGCGTAGCGCTCCACGGTGCCGTCGACCGGCACACGCAAACCACGCAGGTCATGGGTGTTGCCTTGGAACAGCGGGAGTGCTGCGAGTGCTTGACCGAGCTCCTCTCCTTCCCTGGCGGCCGCGCGCTCCAGTCGCTCTAGGGCACGCTCGGCGAGCCCTGCGGAGCGAACGTCATCGAGGGTGCGCTCCAAGGCTTCAGGGCCGATCACCTCGGGCAGCTCCTCGAGCTGTCGCGCCTTGCGGCCGCGCTCGGTCGCGAGCTCGTCCAAGCGCCCACGTAACAGAGAGAGGCGCTCGTCGAGCACGTCGCGCTGGTCAGCGACTCGACGGATGAGCTGCACCTGGGAGCTCGGGGGGATTGCTTGCGCTGCCTCGACGACGGGCACATCGAGACGGGCCGCGCGCAGCAAACCCTCCACGGCGCGCCTCGCGGCCACTTCCTCGGCCTCGCGCCGCGGTAGATCATCGACGGCACCCGCCCATTTCGCGTAGAGGTCGGGAAGGCGGCGCAGCCTGCCCTCGGCATCCAGCACCTCTTTGGAGATCGCTTTGGCGTCCCGCTTGCGGCGCAACGCCAGCTCGCGAGCGGAGGACGCTTCGAGCTTGGCGCTCGCACGGTGCAGGAGCTCCTCCGCTGCCTCGCGCTGCCTTGCCGCGTCGTTCGAGAGCAGTGGAACTGCCGCCAAGGCTTCGGCCTCGGCGAGGAGGGCTTGCCGCTGCGCGACAGGTGCAAGCGCGCGCCGTGTACGCTCGCACTGGCGGCGACGCGCTTCGAGCTCCCTCACGCCCTGCTGGTGCGCCCCGAGGAGAGCTTCTACCTCAGCGAGCTCCTGCTCCAATTTGTGGTACCCCTCCGCTGAAACGGCAGCCTGACGTACCCGAGTGCGCACCTCTTGAAGCTGCCTCAGGGTGGCGTTGATCGTCTGCGTCGACCCCCGCGGACGGAACAGCTCATCAGCCTCCGCAGCCAGAGAGCCTTGCACCTCCCGGACGCTCGCCACTCCGGCCGCCGCTTGGAACAGCCCCAGCGCGACGTTGCCGCCGCCTCGGAGCAGCTCCTCGCCGCCACGCCGCAGCCAGGCGTGATCGAGGCCGAAGAGGCGCTCGAATGCAGCACGGTCGACGGCACCGAGAAGCGGCGCGAGGAGGTCGTCGTCCAGCTCCTTGCCGTCGGGACCCAGGAGCGTCTTCTTGGTCCCCTTCCGGCGATAGAGTTCCAAGTCGCGACCATCGTCGCCAGCGAGCACTGCACCGACACGGAGCGCCTTCTTGTCGTGCAGGTAGTCGTCCGGGGTCCGCTGTCCGAAACCGAAGAGCAGATCGCCTATCGCCCTGAGCGTGGTGCTCTTCCCGGACTCGTTGGCGCCGTACACGAGATGAAGCTTGCCGGTGTCGATCCCGAACTCCAGGCGGTGATCGGTGAACCCCCCGAACCGCTGCAGGTGCAAGGACCGTATCCTCATGAGCCGCCCTCCGCGCCATCCAACCGCGCCAGGAGTAGGGCTTGGGCTCGTGCGATGAGCTCCCTCATGTGCTCGCGCCGACGTGGATTCAAGAGTTCGGGGTCGCCGATGATGTCTGCCGGTAGCTTGCCGAGGACGGGCTCGAGCTCCTGGAGGAGGTCCTCCTGCACCGCGTCGGCAGAGAGCACGTCGCCTATGGCAGCGAGCAGCTCGCCGATCCCATCATCACGGCGCTCACGCGCTGCGGAGGTCCAGGCGGTTGTCTCGACGAGTACCTTCTCCACCCAGATCTCCCCGCCGCCGACCTCGATGCCCAGGGCACGAACCTGCTCCACATGCTCGCGGCGAGCTCGCAGCAAGCGTTCATGCAGCTGTGTGCTTCCCGTGATGCGCACTCGGACGGCCAACATGCGCCCCTCCGCGTCGGCCTTGGCCTGCGTCAGGGCCCGGGCGATGTGCTCGAGCAGCTCGTCCTCCCTCACGATCCCGCCCGCCTCCACGGCGACGACGGCCCAACGCAGCACGTCGACGTGACGAGACTCGACCCGCGCGATACTCCCCTCCTCCGCGACAACGACGGAGCAGCCCTTGGGCCCCAACTCGCGCACGTTTCGGCCCTGCAAGCAGCCGCAGAATACGATCCAGGGGTTCTCACTCAGCACCTCACGCTGATGCACGTGCCCGAGGGCCCAATAGTCGTAGCCGCGCGCCACCAGATCGCTGACGGTACATGGAGCATAGGGATCGTGGCCGACTCTCCCATCGAGCGCCGTATGCAAGACACCGATGTTCAGCAGCCCTGCGACTGGCTCGGGGAACTGCTGCGCCAGGTTGTCGGTGACCTGCCGTTGGGGGAAGCTCTGGCCGTGCAAGGCGACCCCTAGGTCCTCGAGCAAGAAGGTCTGCGGGCGACGCGACGAGAAGCGGAGCACATTGCGCGGGATGGGTAGACGCTTCGTGATACGGCTCGCGGCGTCGTGATTGCCGCTCAAGAGCGCGACACGGATGCCTGCCGCGTCGAGGCGCGCCATCTGCCGCTGAAAGTAGAGGCCAGTGTTGAAGTCCGGCCAATCCCCATCGTAGAGATCACCTGCCAGAAGGAGAAGCGAGGCCTGCTCGTCGATACACAGGCTGACGAGGTTCTCGAAGGCCTGACGCGTCGCTCCGCGAAGCTCCGCCACGGGAGCACCTTCGTAGGCGTCCAGGCCGCGTAGCGGGCTATCCAGGTGGACGTCGGCGCTGTGAACGAACTTCATGGTTGACGAGGGAGTGCTACCAGTCGCTGCGGGCAACGCCCGGGTCATTCCCCGCCAGCCTTGTCCCCCTCGCCACCACTGTCAACGACGCGCCCGGGAGCATTGTCAAGAAATGTCAGCGACGGCGGGGCCGCCGGTCGGGGGTCAGCGCTCCGCCACGCTTCGAGCCAAGGGGGGCGCCGCCCGTGCCAGCTGAGGCGCTTGCTCACGCTGGGCAATGCCGCTAGGGAGACGCATGGCTACTGCTCCGGCAACCCTGCGCGGCGTGCGCGCCCTCGTCACGGGCGCGAGCAGGGGACTCGGGGCCGCCATCGCAAGCGCCCTGGCGGAGGAGGGCTGCCGGGTCATCGTCAACTACCGGCACAGCCACGAGGCAGCCGAGCAAGTGGCGACCGAGATCCGCCGCATGGGGGGCGACGCGGACCTCCTCCCCTTCGACGTCGCGGATGCAGGGCAAGCGAGCGCCGCCTTCGCCACGCTCGACCTGAAGCAGGATCCCATCCAGATACTCGTGAACAACGCTGGTATCACCCGAGACGCGCCACTCGCCGGCATGAAACGCGCTGACTGGGACGCCGTACTGCGGACTCACCTCGACGGATTCTATAACGTTACTCAGCCCCTCGTCTTGCCCATGATGCGTACGCGATGGGGTCGGATCGTCAACGTCGTATCCCGCTCGGGCCTCAATGGTCAGCGGGGACAGGTCAACTACGCGGCCGCCAAGGCAGGCCTGGTCGGCGCCACGAAGGCGCTGGCTCGGGAGCTTGCGGAGCGCGGTATCACCGTCAATGCAGTTTGTCCCGGGCTCATCGAGACGGACATGATTCGCGACGTCCAGACGAGTAAGGTCGTGGGGCGCATCGCGCTTGGCCGCCTAGGGCAACCTCGGGAAGTTGCCGAGTCCGTCCGCTTCCTGGTCAGCGAAAGGGCCGCGTACATTACCGGACAAGTGCTGACCGTAGACGGAGGCCTCAATGTCTGAGCCTCAAGGAGCCACCGCTTCATGCGGCGCGCCGGTGGGGACCACGAGCACCGGGATCGAAACCGAGCGCAAGAGGTCACGCGTCACGCTGCCAACCACTACGTCATGCAAGAGAGAATGCCCCGAGGTGCCAACGACCAGGTAGTCGGGCATTAGCCGCGCCACTTGCTGCAGGAGCCTCTCGACGGTCGCACCTTGAACCATCAAGGCTCGAGCTATGAGGCCCCGCTGCTCGACCTGCTGCCGAAACACGTCGAGCTCTCGATGCTCCCGGCGCAGGTCGTTCGCCACGGCTTGCCTCACGGTCGCCGGCCCGACGTCGTAGCCAACGAACCCAGGCTCGGGCGCCCCGACGTGTATCAGAGTAACCTCCGCGCTCAGACCGATGGCGAGTGCGAGGCCGCCCTCGAGGGTCGCCGGGGACGATTCGGATAGATCCAGGGCGATCATGACGTGCATTGCAGGCTCCTACTCGTCCTCGAGCGCGATGCCCAGGGTTTGCGATGAGCTGGTGGCCATTGGGCTGCTTACCAGGAGAGTTCTGCGAGCGACCCTACGGCACGAGCGCCGAGCCAGAAACTGAACACCCGTTCCAGCCACCACAAGGTTAGCTACTCAGCGAACGCCCCCTAGCGTTCTCCTCGCTGTCGGCCGTCGGCCGTCAGCGAGCGGAATCCGAACGGGAAGCCCTCCCGTGTTATCCATGGAGCGTGATGGCAACCGAACTGACCACCTTTTCTCATCCGTCTCCGACGCAGCGCTTCGATCGCTCTCCTAGCGCGCATCGAAGCCGCTTGGCGCTGAGTGCTACGTTGCTGCTGGGACAGGGTTGCAGCACGGCCTCATCGCCAGGGGTCACGCCAACATCAGCGTCCACCGAACCAGTGGCTTCGGTCGTGGGAGCTGCTTCCGCGCGCTGTGAGTTGGAGGTGAAGACGTCAGCGACTCTCGTCGCCCAAGGCACCTATGAGGTAAGCACCTTGCTCACGAACAAGACGGACCGCCAACTCGACAAGAACTGGGTGATCGCGTGCCCAGGGCCTGCCGTCACTTACCATGGCTTGCCCGCGGGGTACGATCTCGGTGCTACCTGTCAGGCGGGAAACTGCCCCGGAGGAGAGGTAGAGAGGCGCTCTGTCGCACTTCCCCCAGGCGCGAGCGCCGTCGTCGACCGCACCACCATTCTGAGTTCGGGTGACGGATGCAACGCGGCGCTGCCCCCTGGCGAGTATCGCATCGCCGCGCACTTCGAGCCCGAGGATGGGAGCTGGTGCACGCGCGGCGTGGCGGCGATCACGATAGCCATGCCGGCAGATGACAGCCCGGCCCCACCACTTGATCCAGCGCCAGCGCCTGTCGCGCCCCCGCCGGCCGCACCGGGTCCTGGACAAGAACCATGTCCCGCGATGGCCTGCGCGTACGAACCTTGCCCGCCCGGCGTCTCTCCGCCAACGGGGTGCACCGCGGTCTGCGGTTGCGCGGGGCACCGGGGTCGCTTCGCCGTTCCAGCGCCGACGACGCAGTGAGCCGGCCAGCGCTCCGGAGCGAGCAGTTCGTCGGTGCCACGAGGTGAAAGGCGTGTCAGACAGCAGGGAGGCTCGCCGCTTCGCGGTGGAGCGGTATCATGCCTATCGACTCGCCTTTCGCCATTTCCGCGCTTGGGGTGCTCACGTCCGCATGGCCGCACGTCGCTACCATCCTGGCGCTCGCTTTGAGCGTTACGGCCTCCGGCCACGCCATCCTGCGCAAGCGTGATACCCGTGCTGCAGTCGGGTGGGTGGCCCTTGCGTGGCTGGTGCCGCTGATTGGTCCCTTGCTGTACTGGCTTCTCGGGATCAACCGGATCTCTCGCCGCGCCAAGGCGCTCCGCATCAAGCGGGGGCGAGCTCCCGGCTGGAGGACAGCCCCAAGTTCCCACGATCCGGCAGCAGTGGCTCGAGCACTGCCCCGGGCAACCCACCTGACCGCCCTCGCACGCCTCGGAAACGCTATTACCCACCGTCCCCTGGTGCCCGGCAATACTATCGCGCTGCTCGATGGCGGCCCCGCCGCCTATCCCGCCATGCTCGCAGCCATCGACGCGGCGACAAGCGCCATCGCTCTCTGTAGCTACATCTTCGACGACGACGCGACGGGACAGCGCTTCGTCCGCGCTCTGCGAGCAGCGGTGCAGCGCGGGGTAGAGGTTCGCGTGCTCATCGACGCTGTAGGCTCGCACTATTCACGACCACCAGTCCACAAGCGCCTGCAGCGTTATGGCGTCCGCGTAGCGCTCTTCCTTCCAACCTTGGCACCAGCGAGGATGTCCTTCTTGAACCTGCGCAACCATCGCAAGATCCTCGTCGTCGATGGGAAGGTGGGCTTCACCGGCGGCATGAACATTCGCGACGAGTACGCCTCGAACGAGCAAGCGCGGGATTTGCACTTCCGACTCGCGGGGCCAATCGTCCGGCACCTCATGGATTGTTTCGCCGAAGACTGGTCGTTCACGACCGGCGAACGGCTGCAAGGAGACTCCTGGTTTCCCGAGCCCGAGCACGCGGGCTCCCTGCTTGCCAGAGGCATCGAGGATGGTCCGGACGAGGACTTCGATGCGCTCCGCCACATGCTCCTCGGCGCCGTCTCGTGCGCCCGCTCATCCCTCAAGATCGCCACACCCTACTTCCTGCCTGACTCCGCTCTCGCCACAGCTTTGGGGGTGGCCGCGTTGAGAGGCGTTGACGTCGAGATTCTGCTTCCAGAACGTGGCAATCTACCGCTGGTCCAGTGGGCCGCCACCCATCAGCTCTGGGAAGTACTGGAACCGGGTTGTCGCGTATACCTGTCACGGCCGCCCTTCGACCACAGCAAGGTGCTGCTCGTCGACGATGCTTGGTCTCTGATCGGCACGGCCAATTGGGACCCTCGCAGCCTACGCCTCAACTTCGAGTTCAACGTAGAAGCCTACGGCTCCGAACTCGCGATCCCCATCGCAAGCTGGTTCGAGGAGCGGCGCCGTACCTCGCGCGAGATCACCGTCGCCGAGCTCGAAGCGCGTCCTCTCTCGGAGCGGCTTCGAGATGGCCTCGCCAGACTCCTCAGCCCGTACCTCTGAACGGCGGCTGTGTGGTGGGTGCCGCTCCGACTGGCCAACACTCTCGGGCGCTCGAGGACAAGATACCTCGAGAGGTCGAGAAGGGGATGAACCGGTAGAGTAGGGGCCATTGCCCCGGCCCATCCGAGCTGTAAAATAACTTACCGAACCAATGTAGAAAGACGTTCGCAAGCAGAGGCGGGATCTCGCCCCTTACGCAATTGACAACTCTGCTCATAATGGGGTTCAGAAGCCCGACTTGGCTGGTGTTGCTCTGTTGCGGTGGGTAGAGCCCGCCGTGGGCAATCCAGGACCTCGTGGTTGAGCGATCGCAGGGAATGCGCAAAGCTCGACGCATCGGGGACCCAACCCTGGGAAGGCTCCCCTCACGGGCCAAGAAAACGCCAAATCGCCCAGGAAACTCACACGCTTCGACGGGGAAGGCCACCTGTCCGCTGGTCAACGACCTGTGTTCGGAAGCACTGACGTATCAGCTTCAACACTGCTCCGTCCGCTATCCGCATCCCGACCGCCAGCAGTATAGCTTGTCATGGGGAATCGAGTCGAAGAAACCCTTGAGATCTGCGTCGTAAACCTCCTTACAACCCGCTCGCAGACCGCCCTTTATCGCCGCGAGCGCATCAGTTCTGGAGCGAAGCCCCGCGAACTGATGGAGTTGCGCGACTGGCTTCAGCGCTCGGGAGAAATGGCCCGGGTATGCTCGGGAGAAATGACCCAGTCTTGGCGCGTGCTTGGCAGAAGCGAACCACGCGATGGACGAGAGCTCACATTCTCGGCAGACAACCGTTGACGAGCCACGCCAGGTGGAGCGATTAACGCTCAGTCGAGGTTCGACGTTTGGAGTCCAGTGGCGCGTTGGCGCGCGCCAATAGCCGGCTACCCGGTGAGGCGGCCGTGGATAGCGCACAACCTGGGACTGAGTTCGGGCGCCCCAGAGGAACGGGCA
>JAEWRL010000173.1 GCA_023398955.1 Pseudomonadota bacterium | reverse complement strand
AGCCGTCAACCGAAATCGACGTCCCGAGCACCAATGCACGACGCTTCGTACCCGCGGGCGCAGGCGCAGGCGCAAGCGCAAGCGCAGGCGCAGGCGCGGTGCCCCGACGGCTCTGTCCGCCGAGCGTCTGCGCCAGGGCCGCGCTTTGACTCTCGAGCGTGCCCGTTCCTCTGGGGCGCCCGAACTCGGTCCCAGGTGGTGCGCTATCCACAGCCGCCTCACCCGGTAGCCGGCTGTTGGCGCGCGCCAAGCCTGGGTCATTTCTCCCGAGCGCTGAAGATCCTAGATCGGACGATCGATCGACAGCTCCGGCGGGTAGCCGCTACTTCACCTCATGGATGAAGCCACGCGCGCCAGACCGCGGGATGAGCAGCCGAGAATTCCGCAGGATTCAGCGTCCATGTGCCGGGGGGCGCGCGAAATCTAGGATCAAGCATCAGGCGACTTGGCCGACCCGCGTTTGGCACCTCGTCGGCTACGATGTCGGCTACGATCACAAGCATGTATGGCTAGGGTGGCTCGCTCCTCTCGTCATGCTGCTCGCCGCATTCCCAAGCGTCGATGCATCAAAGGCTAAGGCCTTGGAGCTTTTGGCCAATGGTCTAACGCCTGACGAGTACCCACGGGCGCTGGAGCTATCTCTGAGACTGCAGGCAGGTCTTACGGAGAAAGTGCCCGGATCACCAAGAGCCGGGTGGTTGTTCGCGCTCGCATCGACACTGATTCTGTTCACCATTCTATCCTTTTGCCCGAAGTCGGTGCTCGGACTCGGTGCCCTTGCGAAACGACGTCTAGAGTTGGAGAGGCAGAAAGCGCGCATAGGAACTGCTTCGATGCCGGGGTTCATCGCTGCGAGCATTCTTGGGCCATACATTTGGGAAGCTCTTCGAGCATTCTTCTGACCTCGGCACCTGGGAGGGCACGCTGCATAACTCGGTCGTTGCTCCCGACGAGGCCCTCGCTGCGCTCGGGGCCCCGCGCGAAAACGCCGGTGTTCGACGGCGCGCAGGGCGACGGAAAGGAAGCAACTGCGAGGTCCAGGGGCCCCAAGGGCCTGTTACGATTCGCTTCGCGAGTCCGGAAGACACGCTCCTCCACAAGCTGGTATGGTACCGGCTGGGCAACGAGATTGCCGATCGCCAGTGGGGTGACATTCTTGGAGTCTTCAAGGTGCAAGGTACCTTGCTCGATGATGAGTACACTCCGCCCGAGCCGAGCGCCGATGGCGAGTCAGGGCCTTCCGCGAAGCTCGGATTCGTTCACCTCGACCTCGACGTGCCCGAATCAGATGTGAAGGAGATGGTCGACCGGGCCTCCGTTCGCATCGAAGACATGAACGCCCGCTCCACGCTCTACATGTGGGCGACGAAGGTCTTCGAGCGAGAGAAGGTCATGCGCATCAGGTGCACGATCTGTTCGACGTGCTCGCTCCGGCTCCGACTGTTCTCGAGAAGCACCTAGGGTTTCTCTACCATGTAGGCGAGCAGTCGCTTCCCGACGCATTCATTCGCGTCGCAGCGCGCCTGAGATCAGGCGAACCCCAGTACCTGTTGTCGGAGGCAAATAGCATCCACCTGGTTGAGGTCCTTCTCCAACGCTACGTCTATGCGCGGCCGCTCGAACTGAAGAAGCGAAAGGATCTTCGCGAGGCGGTTCTCTCCTTGCTCGATCAGCTTGTGGAGGCAGGATCCTCGGCTGCATTTCGTATGCGAGACGACTTCGCTACCCCAGTTCCGGTCTCCTAGGATTCCGGTCGTCCCGCTATGCTATACGCGGTCCCCTTCATCTCTTCCGGGAACAGAGCCGCAGCTCACGACCACGGCGACAAACAGCTTACTTCGGCGAATACAAATGCGAATATACGGACGTGCCCACTACGATCCACATCCCAGAGAACCTGCTGACCGAGGTCGACAAGCGGGCGAAAACGCTCAAGCTTTCGCGCAATCGATTCATCGTCGATGCCTTGCAGAAGGCACTGGCTGAGGAGCCACCTTGGTCGCCGGAATTCCTCGACGCCCTGCAGGCGTTCACGCCGCTCGACGCCGACCATGATGTCGCCACACTCGCTCGCCAGAACCGTCGCAGTCGAAAGCGCCCCTTGTTTTGAAGTATCTCCTCGACACCAACACCGTGTCCGAACTCATGCGGGGAACACCAAGCACCATCACACGGTTGCAGCAGTGCTCGCGCTCCGAGGTCGTCATGCCCCAGCCGGTTGTCACGGAAGTCGAGTTCGGACTCGCCCTCCTGCCAAGGGGCAAGCGAAAGACGCTACTCTCCCAACGCTGGTCCGTGCTCAACGCCGAGCTGCTCCGCGTTGCGTGGACTGATTCCGTCAGCGAGGCTTTCGCGCGCATCAAGAGCGCACTCCACCGCAAAGGCGAACTCGTCGAAGACTTCGACGTGGCTATCGCTGCACACGCCCTCGCTTGGGACCTCTGCCTCGTGTCCAACAACACCCGCCACATGGCGCGCATTCGGGGACTTCGCCTCGAAGACTGGACCGACGCGTAACTCCTTGCGCAGACCTTCCGCATGTCACGTTCCAGCCCATCGCTGTACGGCACTCGACGCCGGCAAATAGGCAGAAGCTTCCTCATGTTGGCCGCTCCGATAGCGCAGAACTGCAGTACTCGCCGGGCCCGAATCGGTGCAGTCGCGCTTTCGTTCCCGATGCTCTTTGGTTGCAGTCACGCGTCGGATGGGGCCCCCGTCGCGCGCCAACCGACCAGGATTAGTACCTCAAGCTCGCCGGAACGAATTGAAGGCAACGAAGTTGGCGTGCGAGACGCGAGGAGCAGCGCGCCGGCAACGTCGACCTCGACGGCTGAGGGAGGCGCGACGTGCACCGCGGAACGCGCCGATGACCTCGTGGGCACCGGAGCACTTGGCGCGGCCGATCACGCGTAAGCTGCGCAGCTATTCCGGAAGGCGTGCGATGGCGGAATCGCAGAAGGCTGCTTCCACCTCGCCGAATCATACTCGAAGGATCTCGGCCTCGCGGTCGACGCAGAGCGCGCGAAGGAACTAATTACCAAGGGGTGCGAGATAGCGAACGCTGCTGGAAAGCGGGAGCCGGAATGTACGAAACGCGAGCCCTAGGCCCTGGGGCTCTGCCCAACGACAGTGCCTGCGTCGACCGACAAGCCTCCCGCGATCACCAGCGCGATTCAGCCAGATCTGAGCATGGTGGAGAAGTTCATCGTGGAGATGGTGAAGAAGGGGACGATCACGGCACTGGTGACGGCGGTGTTGGGCCTGCTCATGAGGATGCGAGACCTCAACACGGAGCTGATGAAGTAGCTCGCGAGCAACTCGCGCAAGCGTGCACCCAGTGAGACCCTACGGCGCCTGCAGATGGAGCTGCCCTTCATGTGGGCGCTAGCAGCGAGCGACGCAGCCCCGCCAACGAAGCCGGACAAGAAGGTACGCAAGAATGGCTGACTCTTCATGTGGTTGGCACCCTATCTTGCCACGAAGCCCTGTGGGTGTTGCAGGACTGACCCGGAACGGTGAACCCAGAACTCGTTCTCACCGACACCCGCCGTGGTGTGAGCAACACCCGCGTCGACAGACCTCACACGTGGGCGACTCAGTACCGTCGTTGCAGATGATGTTCTTCTCGATCGGGGCACTATCGGTTGAGGCGCCCACCCCACCAACGACGAAGAGCAGCGCGGACGCTAGTAGCGCGGTAGCAAGCAGCTTTTTTGCCATTCTCGCATGATCACACTGTTGGCCCTGTGTGGTCAACGAGTGGCGTTGAAGACGGCGGGCATGATTGGGCTCCCCTCCCTACGCACTTGTCGCTCCGCAGCCCACCAATCCTCACCGAGGCGTAGCCGCTCCACCGCAGTGAGAGACACACAGTGGTGCTGTCAGACACGCGCCCAGAGCCACCGCACGCTTGGGGCCACGAAGGTGCGTCATCAACCAGAAGTCCCGCCAACGAGAGCGCGACGTCATTGGGACTGCACAGCGCAGCTCCCGACTCGAAGGCGCCTACCCGGATGCCCCCGCCCGCCGGGGCGATGTGTCGGCAACACTCCCGACAATAGCCACGTCTCTGAGGACAAAGCGCCCCGTGACAGAGTTTCCAGGATACGATAAGCGAGTGAACGTTGTTGCGCTGGACGTGGAAACCGCGAATAGGCAGCCGTCGAGCATCTGCGCGATCGGAATCGCCCAATTCGAACAACGGCAATCGCGAACATGGTACGTCGCTCCCACCCCGCCGGACTTCGAACCTCGTCTTGTCGCGATACACGGTATTGATTCGGCTACCGTGAAGGACGCCCCGCCTTTCGCGGAAGCATGGAGAGACGTCGTCCCGTACATCACCGGAACAATCGTCGTCGCCCACAACGCTGCATTCGACACGCGAGCCCTGTTGGGAGCCTGTCAGGTCTCGGGAGTGACCGGTCCGACGTGCAGGATAGGCTGTTCTCTACGCTTGGCACGAGCTGTATGGCCGGGCCGATCGAGCTACTCCCTAGACACCATCACCCGAGATTTCGGCATTCCACTGGTCCACCACGATGCTGGCTCGGATGCTTCGGCGGTGCTTGCCATCATTGATCGGGCGATGCTGGATACCGGCGCCTCCAGCGTGGAACGACTATTTGAAGCTCACTCGGCAAGACTGTATCCCCTGAACGAAGGCAAACCGGTTCTGCCTTCTGGTGCCCAGACAGAATGCGATCTTGAGCTCGAACTCCTGGACGTGCGGGGCAAGCGATTTGCGTTCACTGGAAGCCTGATGTCCATGAGACGCAGCGCGGCCCAACAGTTGGTCGAGTCCTATGGGGTCAACGTCACGAACTCCGTGTCGGAGAAGTTGGATGTTCTCGTCGTTGGTGACGGTGGTGACGCAGGAGCCAAACTGGAAAAGGCCGATAATATTATCCAAGCCGGGGGAAATCTTCACGTTCTCTCGGAGGAGAGCTTCCTCCGCCTGTTCGGTACCGAGGAAACAGCTTCAGCCCTGGCCTCGCAGCTGTACATGCGAGGGACCTCGATCGACATCCAAGGATTCCTGGAGCACCGGGCAGCGACAGATCCCGAATTCGCACGAGAACTGGAGGAGTGGACTGGGCGAGCGGACGCCGAACTGAAAGCCATGATCCCGGAGCAGCTTGCAGCCTTGGAAGCATCTCAGCTTGCGGCGCAGGAAGAGGAGGACGCTTGGCGAAAACGCGAACGTAAACTGCGGGAAGACCACCGCAAGATCACGCAAGATCGCACCGAAGGCGTTGTGGGAACACAGACAGAGATCGGACGCCCATTCGGTCTGTCCGCGGTAGCGGTCGGGAGAATCCTCGACACTCACAGCCTCCGGGACGTAGTCGACGTGGACGTCGATGGCATCACTCTGCGCTTGTGTCGGGGCGTCCGGGATGGATTTGCTGTGTACGATGCGTTATCGGGCCGCCAATTCTGGGTTGCGGCGAGGATCGCTCCACTGCTGGATGACCACGTGCGGGGCAAGGATTAGCAAGGAGCACTGGCTGCCGTTCGGGACGCGAGCTGCGAACCGGCTAGAACTCCAAGCCCGTGCCCCCAGATCAGGACCCCCCAAATGCCCGATAGAGAGATTGCGCGAAGAGAGCGATCTGGAGGTCGGCTCAACCATACCCTGAAGTACGGCCAGCTGAGCAGCGGCGCTGGATCGGCGGTGAGGCGGGAAGCGCCAGAGTTCGTGCCTATCAGGGTGACGAGTTCCACAGGCGCCGTGGTGTCGATGGCGCGTGACGATGGCGCACTGGAGATTACCGTAGGTAGCGGGCACGGCCATTCGGGTTCGGCGGGGGTTCGACGGCGAGCTGCTACGCCAAGTCGTTGCCGCGCTGGAGAGGGCAGGATGCTGAAAGCTACAGCCCACCCTTGTGGAACGCTATAATCTTCGCTCTATTGCGCTTGCGGGAGACGAAAACGAAGAGGTCACCGCTGTATGCATTCTCGCCCGCGGCGCTGACCAAGGCCGCGAGGGAATCAAATCCCTTACGCATGTCGGTAGCACCGGTGAACGGAAGGATCCGGGCCCTGTCGGAGAGTCCGAGCACGGACTATCGGTCCATGAGTCGGAGCAGCTCGACGAGATAGCTCGGCTCCGGCAACGACGGAAAGGTCAACTCGGCCTGCCCGACGCGCAGGCGACAGCCCGTGGGCGCCGAGCTCTCGGACGCCACCAGCGGAACGAAGCGAGCAGCTCCGTGGTCACGCTGCGGCCGCCGCAGCCGGTAGAGCCAGTAGCGAAATGTCCCCACCTCCAGCTGCCGTGACTCGCAGAATTCCCGCTGGTTTTGCCCATTTTGCTCGAACTCCGCCACCAGCGGTGCCCAGAATCCTCGGCCTCGACGTTGTCCTCGGCTCTTCGTTCCCACACCCGAACTCTGTCTGCACCGGGGGGTGGCCTCCAGAGGTAGTGGGCTGAACGGTTACGTTGCAACGGTGCACGACTGTGCATACACTTTGGCGTGCACTTCCAGTGGGATCCGGCCAAAGCGCTCGCCAACCTCCGGAAGCACCGCGTCGACTTTGCCGACGCCGTCGCCGTGTTCGACGATCCTCGTGTTGGACCGACCACGAACCCATCCGCGAGCTGGAAGAGTATCGTGGTCATAGAGTCTGCGGAGCGCATGATCGCATGCCTCGCGGTCCGGCAATCCTTGGTCGTTGACGAAGCGCGTTCCAGCTGGACATCGCTCGCGCCTCTCAGACGCCGCCGTCCAGGTCACCGTTACCCCAAAGTGGTGCTCGAAGTGTCAGCTCAAGCAGACTTCAATGCAGGGAGGCGCCGTAGACCCCGCGCCGGTTTGGCCTGCTGCGCGTCCCAGATGTCGCAGGTGGCCTGAAGATTCATCCAGGTGGTAGCGTCTATTCCGAGGACGGCCTCGAGACGCAGGGCAGTCTCAGCGGTCAGTGCGCGCTTGCCGGAGATCAGCTGGGAGATCCGGTTCGTCGGTACACCCATCTGTCGCGCGAGCTCGGCCTGGCTCATTTCGAGGGGCACCAGGAACTCCTCCCGGATGATCTCCCCAGGTGTCGTGGGGCGGCGGTTCTTGGGTACGGCGATGGGCATGGGGCTTCTCCTCAGTGGTAGTCGACGACTTCGATGCCTTTCGAGTCCGCGGCCCGCCGTAGCTCAATGTTCCGTCGTTGGGCAGACCGAAATGGCAGCGGCCGACGACCTGCTACGAGTGGACGTCCGAGGGAATGCGATCGACGTCCACTACCCTTCCGCCACCGACGGCAGCGCGCGTTCGTGCTGGTGTCGGCTCGGCACTCCTCCGGAAGGTCTTCATCCTCGCTCACCAGATGGCTCACTCGTTCGGATCGCTGACCGCTGATTGCCTGCGTCCTCCTTGGTTCCGGCTCCGCCGCGTTGGAACATCCGCCACGGCTTCACGTCCCGGGTAGTCTTCCCGAACTTCGCGGGCGTGCATCACGAGTCATCGACCCTTGCCCCAATCGACGCCGGGCTTCGAGGGCGTTGTGCGCCGCGCAGAGTAGACGCAGGTTAGAGAGGTCCCGCTGGCCGCCGAGGCAATGGGGCTCGATGTGATCGATTTGGAGGAAGTGCGTCTCGCTGCAGCGACGGCCGCGCTCGTCGGTCCAGGTGCAACGTTCCCCGTCGCGCTCCACGAGCTTCCGCCGCACGCCGGCCTCGATGTAGCGCGGCCCACGACGCCCCTCGCCGTTGCTGTCGGTCCGCGGTGCCTTCCCACGACGCCCCTCGCCGTTGCTGTCGGCCCGCGTTGCCTTCCGGCGGCGTACCTCGCCGTTGCTGTCGGCGTCTGGCGATGAACTCTCCGCGCGGCGAGTTCGCGTCCTTCGCTGGCCGGACGGCGCTCCCTCTCGTAGCGTGACCTCGAGCTCTTTGGGACCGCGCCGCTGCCGAACCGCAAACCGCCTCGCGCGCTCCCGCTCGAGCAGCACGTCGAGAGCGCGCTCCACGATCTCGGCGAGGCTCGCGTCGGGAAGCGAGTGGCTGACAAGGGCGCGGGCTGCTTCGAGCTTCTCTTTCAGGGACGCGCTGGCTGTAAACGCGATCTTGTAACGATCTGCGCCGAGAGGCGCGCACTCCGCCCGTGCATCGCGACCCGCGGCTGCCGAGGCCACGCGCGGCAGCAACGGGTGCTCGGCCCCTTTGGGTTGGGAGCCCATCGCCGCCGCCTCCTGCAAGTGAGGCTGGGAAGCAACCGCAGGCTCGGCCCCCCCGAGTCTCCAGGCTACCGCCGGCTCGAGGCGGCAAGGTTGGGAGGCCACCGCCGATTCGGCCCCCCCGGGTTGGGAGGCCACCACCGCCGATTCGGACAGGTGAGGCCCCGAGGCTGCTGCTGCCGCCATCCTTCGTGGCTCCCGCATTGGCTCGGGGGGCTTGGGCAGCCTGCGCACGGTGTCCGGCACTGTCGCCTTGGGAAAGCGCACGGCGAGCAGCTTCTCCACCTCGCGGAGCGTCCTGCCACACGCCGCTTCGAGGAGCTCGCTCGCATTCTCTTCGGTGAGGTGGGGCGCCAGCGCCGTCAGTCCTGAGAGATGCAGCCGGCCCGCTGCGAGTCGGTCCAGCACGACAGGGAGTCGTCGCGCCAGGCGAGCTACGGTAATCCGCTTGTAGGCCGCCGGCTCACTCATCCCGAGTCGCTGGGTGGCATAACTGAAAAGCGACGAGCAGGCCTGGTGGAGATAGAGCCGTCGCGCATCGACCTCTGCCAGGTGCGCGACGAGCTCGGCCGTCAGCTGCCTGTCGCAGCGCACGAGCTCCTGCATGCGAGCGAGCAAGGCCTTGTTCGACAGCTGGCGCGGAGCCCGACCGAGGATCAACCCATCTAGGTTCTCTGTCTCCATGAGGGCGAGTATAACCTGCCCAATTTCGTCCCCTTCAGCACGTTAGAGAGGGCGGGATCTCGGGGTCGATCACGCTGGCGAGCCCCCTGCACGCCAAGGGGAGCTCTCGGTGCCGATTGGCTGCCGCCACGGGGTGCTTTCGTGGGGAGTGCGCGGACTGACGGCGCCTCGCTCCCAAGACCCGTCAAGGAAAATCGACGTCTGCGTCGCATCGACGTGAACTCAAGGTCAGAGCACATCGCGCCTTTGGATGTGGCTCAGGCGCTCTCCTCCTCCTCCTCCTCGCCGACCCACTGGGTCCCCACGAACCGGAGCCCACACGGCGCGGCGCGGTGATGCGACGGTGCGGGGCTCGGCGCGTCTGCGCTCACGCCATGAGCGCGACGAGCGGTCGCGCACGTCCCAGCGGGCGCCTCCCCCCAAACCTCGGAGATTTGCCAGGATTGGCCGGGACTGCCCAGATTGCCCAGATTGCCCGGAATGGGCGGATTGCCCGGAATGGGCGGATTGCCCGGATTGCCCGGATTGCCCAGATTGCCCGGAATGGGCGGATTGCCCGGAATGGGCGGATTGCCCGGAATGGGCGGCGCGGTCGTGAGCGTTAGCTACCTTGTGGCGATGGTAATGCGAGGTGGCGATGGCGATTGGGAGGTGCCGCCAGCTGTTCACTGCGTTCGCTGCGGCGCGCCAAGCTGTCCGGGGTGCCGCGACTCGGAGCTAACGGAAGCCCCGCCGTCGGACACGACGCCATGGGAACGCGGGGGGCCGCTCGTGGTGCGGCTCTGGCGCACCGCCGAGGCGAGCGCGCTCGATCCCCGAGCGCTGTTCGGTCGCCTAAAGCCCGGCGGAGTGCTGCACGCGCTCGGGTTTGCCCTCGTCGCCGAGCTCGTCGCGCTGGCGTCATTGTTTGTTCTAGCCGCTGCGCTCGCGGTCTGCTTCGCCCCGAGCCCGCGCGCGCTGGCAGCGCTCCTCGCCGATCCCGGAGCTCTAGGTTGGGCCCTGGGGACGTCCACGGGTCTGGCGCTCATTCTGGTCGGTTTGCACGCCGTCTGGGGGTTCTTCGTAGAGCTGGGTGTTGGTTCAGCGGGCACGCCCCGCGACCCGAGCCGCGGGGTTCGCTTC
Organism: Pseudomonadota bacterium; assembly: GCA_023398955.1. Classification (GTDB taxonomy): domain Bacteria; phylum Myxococcota_A; class Polyangia; order Polyangiales; family Polyangiaceae; genus JAEWRL01. The sequence continues at coordinate 6,340 of JAEWRL010000173.1, read as the reverse complement.
GGGCTGTACGCTTGCGGCTGGGACCTGCTGACGTCACCCGCGGGCTTCGTGCTCGCGTGGCGTTTCCTTGGTTTCCGGGGGGCGTTGTCCGCCGTCTGGGCAGGCGTCAGGGTACCCGCCGCTGCCCTGCGCATCTATCTCTGCGAAGCGCGCGGGCTCAGCGAAGTGGGTCGCAAACACGCCTCGCGTCTCGCAGCATTCCTGACGGGCACTCTACTCCTCTTCCTGGCCACAGCGCTGGGGGCCCTCGTGCTACGAAGCGCCATCGAAAGCTTGGGGGCGCAGTTCTGGCTTTAGTGACATCGCCCGCCATCGAGCGGTGGGCGCCCCACGTTGACGCGGGGCCCACGACACACGGCTTGGCCACTTCGCTGAGTCGAGCTTCGGGCTCAGTTCGCAGGTGATCGCCACTCTGCTCCGCGGCGCGCCCAGGCTGCTCTCTGCTCTCTGCTCTCTGCTCTCTGCTCTCTGCTCCCTGCTCCCTGCTCTCTGCCCTCTGCTCTCTACTCCCTGAACATGGCCCAATAGACCTTCTGCGTCCCCGTCACACTCTCGCCCTTGATCTGGAGCGTCCAGGTGCCCGGGACGGTGCTCGCCCACTTCCTCTTCTGCCACACGCTCGAGGCGTGGTTGGAGATGATGGAGACTCCATCAGGCCTGTAGAGTCGCAGGGAGACCCGGTTATGAACCGTCGTTGGATCGGGCCACCAGATGGCAACCCTGACGTTGCTCTGCGGCGTCCCGACAGCGATGGGCACATCGACGCTCTGCCCGCTGCCGACTGTCACGGCTCCCCACCACGCGTGCCCGTCCACGGGCATGGTGATGAGGCCCGCTCCCAAGGTGTTGCTCGACGCAGACCAGATTTGCCCCGACAAAATCATGTAGGCATAGACTTGGCCCGGGTCGATGCTCCCCCCGCCGCGAAGAAAGTTCCTGGCAAGAGCCGTGGCCCCACCCGCGTAAGCCGTGCAACCGCTCGTTCCGCCAAACCACTTGGAACCTGCGATCCCGCAGGTGCATGCGGCCATTGTGTTCGTAGGACCGAGCAGGTCGGGCTTGAGCCTGCCGTCCGTCGTCGGGCCACGCCCCGAATAGTCCTCCAGGTCCAAGGTCTCCACGTCGACGGCACCAATGGCCAAGGCATAATGGGCGTTGCCCGGGGACGTGATGGATCCGGTGGCTGGGCCATGGTTCCCTGCAGCCGCAACGACCATGGCCCCGCTGGAGAAGGCGTTGTCCGCTGCCACGGAGGTGGCGCTCGTGATCCCGCTGATCCCCTGGATCGGAGCGACGATCACGCGATCAAGGAAGTGCGCCGCAGCCTCGAAGCCGCGGACGGTCGCCGCGATGACGCGACCATCGCACGAAAAGACCTTCCAGCTGTCGAGGATGATTGGCGTCACGCCCCGGGAATAGTCACCGAAGTGGTTGGTCCCCGAGAGAATGGAAGCCGTTCCGGTGCCGTGATTCCAGCAGTCGTCGTCCGGGTTGAGCCCGCTGCCGACGCCGCAGTAGTTGGAGGTACCGTTGACGCAATCACGGGTGATCGCCACGACGTCCGGCGAGCTGAGGAGCAGGTGACTCTCTCGGACGCCGGTGTCCAAGATGCCAATCCAGTTACCCGTATAGCCATAGTAGGGGTCCGTCCGCACGACGGCGCGCCCATCGACGACGTAGTTGCGCGCGGGCGGCTCGTTCGTGCGGGAGTACTCGACGTACCGCACGTCCTTTCGCGCAGCCATCGAGGCGACGGCCTTCAGCGGCACCTCCACGGAAGCACCGTTGATGATCCAGAACCGCGACGTCTCACGCGCCTGATGATCCCGGGCGAGCTCCCCGAGCTTGCGCGAGTAGCCGTCATCGCGAAGCTCCTTGATGGCATCGACGAGATGAGAAGCTTGGCGCCGCGCCGCCACGTTCGCGGCGGAATCCCAGTCTTCCCTCTCGTTCGGCTCAGGGAAGCGTGGCAGCTGGAGGTCCTCGACGAAGGTCACGACGACCTCCACGACCTCACTTGCGGGGTTGGCCATCCCGTCCTGCACCGCGACACCGGGAGCTGCTGCGGCAGCCCGAACGTCGGCAAGGAGCGTCGGGGAGAGCTTCTCCTCGAGGGGGACGTCCGTCAGGAGCGGTGGACGCGCGAGACGTCCCGCTTCGGGAAGCCTACCGACCGGCGCGCCATCGAGCCGTGCGGTCGTGACGTGTCGCGGTTTGCCGCTCGAATCGACGGGCGCCGAGTAGACGACATTCAGCGGCTGCTCTGCACCAGCCAAGGCCTTGATGCGCTCCTCGGCAGGCATGAGTGCCAAGAGGGCGAGCTCATCCGCAGCGGCAGCCGCAGCCGCAGCCGCAGCCGCAGCCGCAGCCGGTGCCCCTGCCGTTGCCGCCACGTCAGCAACGCTGTCGCCCCCAGCGGAAGCTCCCTCCGGAGGCTCCGCGCCGCCGTCAGCAACGCCGCACCCCGCCCACGCCAGCAACGCCGCGCAGCCGCTCGAGAGGACTTCCCACGCGCATGAACGCCGAGTTCGTATCCCTTTGTTCGACATCGATACCTCCGTTGTTCTCTGTCTCTCGCCGACGACGACAACCCGTGCGCCGTCAGAGCGTCGCTCGCCGCACCGCGCCCCGCTGGACGCTGAGGGGCGACCGTCCATCATCACGCGCTGCGTCGCTTCGCATCGGACGCGCCCGTCTCCACCTCGTACGACGACTGCACTACCCCGTCATGTCCTATTCTTGATCACAGCGCCGTCGCTGCTGAGCGCCCCGCGGACTGCTGAGCGCCCCGCGCCGGGCTTCTCACCGCTGAGCGTCAATGCGTCGACGGCGGCTCGCGGGGAGTGCGAACGCGACAGTCTAGAAGGTTATGGACCGAACCACCTCCGAATCGTGATAGAGCTCCACCCATGCGCTGGCTTGCGACAGGGCTGCTCGCGTGCGTGGCCTATGCCGTGGTGGTCCCCCGCGAAGCGGGAGCCCTCGAGGTCAGGCTCCGCTCCGAGGCTTGCGGGAGCACGGCACGCCTGTGGCACCACCTACAGCGGCGCTTGACGCGGAGACCGGCGCTCGGATGGCGAGCCACCGTCGACATCGTGCAGCGCGGGCGTCTGCTCGAGACAGCCATCGAGCTCAAGGATCCTCGCGGGCGGGTGAGCCGGCGCCAGCTCCAAGGCGAGCACTGCGCGTCCCTCCTCGAAGCGGCGGCACTCGTCATCGCCCTGACGCTCGAACCGCCCCCGGTTGTGAGAGCGGCTCGCCCGCCGGAGCTGCGCCTCGGTGACGCGCGCCCGCATTCGGGACGACGGCCGTGGAACCTCGGCGTCACCGGGTTCGGGGGGCTCCGCAGCGATCTAGGGTCCGCGAGCGCCTGGCAGGCGGCTGCAGGCCTCGCGCTCACCCATGAGAGTGTCAGCCCCTGGCTCCTCTCGCTCGAGTACCTGCGGGCCCGGGGCGGTGTTTCGGAGCGCGGGCGCCGGGCGAGTCTCACGCTGGACGCGGCGGCGTTGCGCGTCCTGCCGTACTGGCCGCGGCTCTCCGAGGGACTGACGCTCGCTCCGGCGCTGGGGCTCGAGGTGGGTCGCCTGGAGGCGGTCGGCGAGTTCGAGGGCGGCCAGAGGGCAGCGGGAGCGTGGCTCGCTGCCTTGGGAGAAGCCGGGGTCGAGTTTCACGGACGCCATCTGGGGCTCGGTCTCGCCCCGACGCTCCAGGTTCTGCTGAAGCGGGATCGCTTCGCGGCATTCGACAAGGCGCTGCATCGCTCGCCGAGGTTCGGGCTCGGCGGTCGAATCCGCTTGTCCTTCTGGTACGCAGGGCGGGGAGACCGGCCTGCGGAGTGATCCGACGGCCCCGAGCTGGGACATGAAGGAACTGCCCATGGTCAATGCGTTGGCGACCCATGCCCCAGTCAACACTGCCGAGAGCGCTCCGGAAAACAAGCGCCTGGCCCGCTTGCTCATGGGCGAGTTCGACCTTGTCTGGCGGTTTCTGCTTCGTCTGGGCGTGGAGCCCGCGCGTGTGCAGGACGAAGCCCAGCGCGTCTTCCAGATTGCCCGCGACAAGCTCCCCCGGGTCCAGGAGGGCCGCGAGCGCTCGTTCCTCCTTGCCGTGGCAGTCCGGGTGGCGGCCAATGCACGTCGTTCTCAGCAACGTCACCGAGAAGATCCGATCGGGGATGACATCCACCTTCTCTTGGACAAACGGCCCAGTGTGGAGGAGCTCGTCGATCTGAAGCGACGCAGGGAGCTGCTGGACCTGCTCCTCGACCACCTCAGTCTCGAGCAGCGCACAGTGCTCGTCCTGAGTGAGTTCGAGGGGATGAGCCGCCAAGAGATCGCGCAGCACCTCGGGCTTCCCGGCGGGACAGTAGCCTCACGCCTGCGCCTGGCCAAGCGACACTTCGCCCGCCACGCGGCGCGCCTGCATGCCGAGCTCAGCGAAGCTCGGAACTGGAGGGCTCGGTGACAAGCACTCGAACCACTCGCCCCCGAACCGCCAAACAACTGGCACGCCTCCTCCTCGAAACGGCGCGCCACGACGCGCCGCCTCCGGGCGCCCGCGCTCGGGCCGCCTCGGCGCTTGGCGTCGGGGAAATGGCGGCCCTTCTCAGCGCCACGCTGCTCACAGGGACGCGAGCAACGGCTCATGGCGCTGGCGCGAGCTCCGGAGTCATCAGCGTCAAGAGCCTCATCGGCGCGGGCACGGCCAAGTGGTTCGCCGGCGGTGTGGCTGCGGTCGCCTTGGGCGCTGGCGCCAGCCATGTTGCCGGGCGTCCGTGGCGCGGCGACGGGGCGTCCCCGCGCGACGCGTCAGCGCTCGCCCTCGCCCGTGTCGCTGCCAGCGCCGACGACACCCGCTTGGCCCTAGCTCCCTCGCGCGAGTCCCGCGGTGAGCCGCATCCCGACCAGCCGGCACCCGAGGCGGAACCAAGGGCTCGACGACAAGCACACCTACCGAGTCCCCTACCGAGTCCACATCCGGCGCCGGCCGCTCCAACCGTCACGCCCTCGCCGCTCCTCCCCGCGCTGGCGCAGGGGAGCGGAGGCTCCGCGGGCACCGCCATGAGCGAGGAGAGGATGCCGCCGCAGGGACTCGAGCCTTCCGCTGCGCCCACGAGCCGTCCACGGGGCGCTCGTAGCGTCGAGGATCCGCTGGCTCGTGAGGTGAAGCATCTCGACAGGGCGCGGCAAGCCCTACGCCGCGAAGAAGCGGCCGAAGCATCTCAGATCTTGCGCCTGTACCTTGCACGCTCGCCACGCGGCGTGCTGCGTGCTGAGGCCCTCGCGCTGCTCATCGTGGCTCAGCTGGAGCAGGGGCAGCGGGACGCGGCGCTGCATTGGCTCCAGGCACTCCGGTCCGAGCATCCGGAGAGCCCCTATCTCCGTCAGTTCCAAGAGCTGACAAAGGAGTGATCCAGGGAGTGGGCAGCAGCACATGACGAGTTCTGAGGAGCGAGGTCAAGGAGCATGCACCGAAACACCCATCGAGCGTTGCGCGCGTTCCCGTCGGCGTCGTGGGCGCCAGGCGCGTGCCGCTGGGTCGTCCTCGCCCTTTGCGCACCCCTCCCCTTGGCGGCAGGGTGCAGCGACGAGACCCATGACCTGGGCGGCCGTGCTACGGGTACGCCTTCGAGCCTTGGGAACGCGGGTGCACGCTCGGACGCGCGAGGCGGTGGGTTCGCGGCGGCCGGCGGAGCTGACGGTAGGGGCGCCGTCGGCAGTGGGCACGCGGCGGCTGGCGAAGGCGCCGTCAGGGGCGGTACTGACGGCGGGGGCGCCGTCACCAGCGCGACCGGCGATGTGGCCGTCGCCGGGTGGGGGGCTGGTGACGGCGTGGGGCCCTTGGAAGCAGAGGAGACTCGCGTGCCGAGCCCGCAGGACTGCCCAACCACCGTGCTGTGCGCCTCTGATGGACGACGGGTGGAGGAGTTCCAAGGCTGCGCTCCGGCGGGCTGGGTGACGCTCGACCTGGCTCGCTGTAACGAAGAGGAGGCGCGCTGCGCTGCCCTGACGACCCCCGCGGCCTGCGAGGGCGGCTCTGGTTGTACAGCCGTCAGTCCGATGGATCCCGGGGATGCGCTCTTCTACTGCACGCGCGCTGCGGACTGCAGGGAGGTGCCGACCTGTGCCGTCTCGCGGAACAGCGGGAGCCAGCGCCTGTTCCCAACGTCCTGCCTCCCCCCGGGATGGCAGGCGCTCGAGACCGACTGTACGCCGTAGTCCCTTACCGGGCAGATTGATGGCGGGGTTGGCAAGACTTGGATGGCTGTTGCCGACTGGTGCAGGCAATCAGCTTTCAGTTCTCAGCCGTCAGCATCTGCGGGAGCACCATTGTGCGGATG
>JAEWRL010000095.1 GCA_023398955.1 Pseudomonadota bacterium | reverse complement strand
TGTTGAGCAGCTCGTGCTGGGCCACCGTGGCTTCGGTCAACATCAAGAGGCCGTTCGCGTCGATCCCACCAACGCGAAGCTCGTGGTGCAGAAGGACACTCGCTGATTGCCAGCTCGGAATGAGGCGCGTCATCGCCCAGTAGACCGTTGCCGCGCGCAACACCGCTGATTTCGACACGAGTGGGTCTTGGTCAACCCATTCGAAGATCGCCTTCACCTCCGGGGGGACCGGAGTCTGTTCCCTCTGCAGGTCCAGGAGCTTCGCCCGCTCCCGCGGGGAGAACAACTTCCAGTTGGGCATCGTCCTTACCGTACCGTCTCGCACTCGTCGGATGCCCGGGACTTCGGAGCTGCAGAAGTAGTACGCCATCGTCACCTCCGGCGTGAGGCCGCGATCGTTCACCGTGAACGTCGTGTAGTGAGCGAGCGCGTCTTCGACGAGCACCGCGCGTTCGATCGCGTCCCCCGTCGGTCGTCGTTTGCCGACGAGACGCGCTCCGCGCAGGACTGCGTCGACCTCTTCCGGCTTCACACTTCGGTGAAATCCGCTCACGTTCCACAGGATGCGCATGCGCTTGGCGCGCGCGGCGAGCTCCTTCTTCCGGTAGTACGACAGCGGCGACGCGCGCATCTGGCCTGCGGCGTCGGCGACGCGCGTGAGGTTGTGCACCAGCTTCGGCGTGATGGTGTATCGCCACGGCAGCGGCGGCAGATCCTGCGTGCGCAGCGACACTCGGGACTGCTCGTTCGTCGGTGATGGGCCTCGCTGTCGGTCGCGAGCGCGCGTCACAGCCCCAGCTCCCGCCCGAGCACTTGCGAGACAAATCCGCCGGCACGCTCCGCCGCGACCATCTCGCGAATGCGCTTCTTCGCCTCCGCGCTACTCCCGAGGTACTCGGCCGCGGCGAGAGTCGAGCTGTACGCTGCCCAGACATCGGCTCCCGTGACGTCGTAGCCGCACCCCTCGATGAGCCACTCGATGGCGAGGAAGCCCGCGCCGAGCGCGAACGCCGGCTCCTTGGCGGCGAAGTCGCGGGCGGCACGGGTCAACGTCTTCGGATCGCAGGGCGTCTGACTGGCAAGCTCCAGCGCCTCTTCGTAGAGGCCAGCATCCTTGGCCGCGGCGAACCACTTGCCCGCGCCGCCCGGTGTCGTCTCCACCAGACCGGCGAGGACCTCCTTCGCCGCCTTGTGCGGGTATTTCTTCGCGACGGCGCGGAAGGTGGCCAGGTAGGTGCCCGCCTGGTTCGCGACGAGCCCATAGCGACGATACGCCTCGTCTGCTAGCCCCGAGGAGAGCAGCACCTCCTCGCAGACGCGCGCGATCGCCACTGGGCTGTCGTTGAGACCGCGCCCCTCTTCGGCGTAGCGAATGGCATCGGCCTTCTTGCCCTGAGCCGCGAGCGCCTTCACGCCGTACTGGCGGTAGTGCCACATCTTGTACGGAGCGAGCTCCAGCAGCGCGAGCACGTCGTCGTAGCGCTCGGCGGCGACCAGAGCGCTCAGGCAGTTGGTCGTGCCCTTGAAGAAGCCCCGCAGGCTCGGATCCGGGCTCCACGCGAGCTTCACTCCGTCGATGAGTCGTTCGGCCCAGGCTGATGCGACCTCCTTTGAAGCGCACAGCATGCCCCAATGGTCGCCGAGCCACTCGATGTAGGGGATGCCGTCATCCTGGTAGGCGCCAAAGAGCCGCTCGAGCCAGGCGTCACGGGTCGTCGGATCGGCGGGTGCGTTCGCGATGATGGGCACGAGCCTGGCGATGGCGTTGTTCACAGCGGTACCGATAGCGCCCGAGGAGCTATCCACGTGCTCGAGAGCAGGTGAGACACGCTCCAGGAACACGACCGCGCCCTCGGCCGCGACCAGGGGCTCCTTCTTCGCGACCTTCTTGATCTCGGCGACGGCCTGCTCGACGCGTGTGATCGCCGGCTGCGACTTCCACCCGAACGCGTTCCGGCGGAACCGAGCCTTGAACTCCCACTTGTGGGATCCAGCCTTCGCCATCCTACGAACCCTGGTCCGGCGCGGTGAGCCGCAGAACGCGCTCCGCCTCTTCGCGTTCGCGAGCCAGCTCCGTGCGTAGCTCCTCCTCGGTCGGGAGGTACATCTGATACCGGGCGGCGAGCACCTGCTCGTTGTCGTCGGGCAGGGTAATGCGCACCATGGCGTCGTTCTTGTCGGAGCAGAGCACGATGCCGATGGTCTTCGCCTCGTGCTCTTCGCGCTGGAAGCGGTCGAAGTAGTTCACGTACATCTGCATCTGCCCGAGATCCTGATGCGTGAGCTTCCCCATCTTGAGATCGACGAGCACGAAGCAGCGGAGCAACCGGTTGTAGAACACCAGATCGACGTAGAAATGGTCGCCCTCGAGCGTCATTCGCTTCTGCCGCGCCACGAAGCAGAAGCCCTTGCCCATCTCGAGCAGGAAGTCTTCGAGCCGGTCGATGAGGGCCTGCTCGAGATCGCGCTCCTGAGCCGCGGGATTGTCGCGGAGATCGGCGAACTCGAGAACGAAAGGATCCTTGAGGACGTCACTCGGCACCGATACCTGCTGGCCTTCGCGTGCCAGCTCGAGGACCTGCTCGGGGCTCTTGTTCGTTGCGAGGCGATCAAAGAGCAAGGACGCAACCTGACGCTCGAGCTCGCGCACGGACCAGCTCTCGCGTGCCGCCTCGATCTCGTAGAAGGAACGAGCCTCGGGCCGCGAGATGCGGATGAGCACGAGGTAGTGCGACCAGGCTAGCGTCGGCGGGAACAGGAGCGGGCCCTCCGAAGAAAGGCTCAACGCCGCTGCGCCTTTCTCCCCCGCTTCCGCCTCCATGAAAAGGCTCAGCGCTGTTGAGCCTTTTTCGCCACCGTCCCCGCCGAGTGCTGAACCACGCGGAAAGGCGAGGTAAAACTGCTTCATCCGCTTGATGCTGGCGAGGCTGAAGCCCCGGCCAAATTGGGCGGACAGGCGCGTGGACACGCGCTTCATGAGCGCTTCGCCGTAGCCCGCCCGCTCGGCTCCGTGCTGCTCGACTTCGACGATCTCGCGACCGATGAGCCAGTACGCGTGGACCATCGCGGTGTTGATGGAGCGCGCGACACGCGAGCGCGCCTCATCGAGGATCGCTGCGATCCGTTGGTACAGCTGCTCTTCCGAGTGCGGAGCAAGGTCAGTCACGGAAGACTCTCCATGGTGATCTCCATGCGCATTCGTATACGCCACAACGATGGCGCATACCAGTCGGAAAGAGCACAACGGGATCCCCCCGGGTCCCCGAATGGAGAACGATGGAGAGCGCAGCGTCGCTCGCCGACCACCTGTCAACCCCATCTTGATCGCCTGACGACAATGAACCAGCGGGAACAGATCGATATCGCTTACGAAATCGCGATCGACTCGACGCTTCTGTAGATACAGCCCAGTGCCACACCGATTCCGCCCGAGCTTTCATTCTTGCCAGACGTCTAACTAGTGTGTAGATGCAGCCAATGCACCTGCAGCTCACCAAGGTCCGCTCGGGCCAATCGACGAAGCGCTACGCCCGGCTGGTGCAGAGCTACCGTCGAGAAGATGGAATGCCGGCGCAGAAGGTCCTTGCCAATCTCGGGGAGCTGTCGGACCAGGAGATCGCGAACTTCCGCGTGGCGCTCGCAGCCTCGCGCAGCGCGAAGACCGTGGTGCTACCCGAGGCGCCCAAATGGCGAGCCAAGGTGCTCGCCAATCTCGCGTACCTCGATGTTGCCGTCGCGCTCGAGATGTGGCGCGGTTGGGAGCTGTCTGAGTTGTTGCATCGGCTCATCCCCGAGCGGGACGTTGCCGTACGCGCCGCCGAGGTGATCTGTGCGCTCACGATCCAGCGCTGCGTGGCGCCGGGCTCCAAGCTCTACGCGCAGCGTTGGTTTCCGAGGACCGCACTGCCGGAGTTGCTCGGCGTGGCGCCGGCACACTTTCACAACACCCGCATTCATCGCGTGCTCGACAAGCTTGACCGCATCGAGACCGAGCTACAAGACGGGCTCGTACGTCGCTACGAGCAGCGCGACGGCACCTTCGCAACGCTCTTCACCGACGTGACCGACCCCTGGTTCGAGGGTCGTGGTCCCGACCTCGCCCAGCGAAGCCGCACCAAGGAGGGGCTCCACAACCGCCACAAGATCGGCATCCTGCTTCTGTGCAACGAGCACGGGTATCCGCTGCGCTGGAGCACATTGCCGGGGCGCACCCAGGATGGAAAAGCGCTCCACGACCTCGTCGAGACCATCGAGGGCAAGGAGTGGGCGCAGGGCGTGCCCATTGTCTTCGATCGGGCCATGGGATCAGCGGGGGCAGTCGCGCGGCTCTGTAAGAGTGAGCTGCGCTTTCTGACCGCCGTGCGTCGCTCCGAGATCCACAGCTACACCGAGGAGTTGCCGAGCGAGACGCTGTGCGAGCTCGGGGGGAGCGAGGACGAGGTGGAGCGCAAGCGGCTGATCGCCGAGGCGGGCTCGCGAGTCAGCACCGCTGGCATGCAGAAGGTCGACGAGCACCTCTATGTGCTCGACCTCGGTGTTGCCTCCCGTGGTCTTCGCCTTGTGTCGGAAATCGAGGCGCCCGATGTGGACGCCGAGAAGCTCGAAGGCGGCGCGCTGTGGCTCTACCGCGCCCGCAGCTATCGGGCTCAGCTCGAGGCCAAAACCTTCAAGACCCAATCGGAGATCGCCAAACGCCTTGGGGTAACACGAGCCCGTTTGAACCAGGTCATGACCTTGCTGCGGCTCGACGAGCCGTTGCAGAAAGAGGTACTCGCCGGCAACTACGGCTACGTCGCCGACCGCACCCTGCGCGCCATCGCAGGACTTCGCAGCAAAGCAGAGCAACGACGTGCGCTGGCAAAGCATGGGGCGAGTGCGAGGCCCATGGATGCCACGCAGAAGCCCAAACGCTTCCAGCAGAAGAGAACACTCGATGCGTCGCTGCGGTTGGTCCTGTACTTCAACCCGCAGATGTTTGTGGACATGCGGGCGACGGGCGAGCGGCATCGTGCCGAGATCGATGCCTACGTGCGCGACCTGAATGCACGACTTCAGCGAAATAGCCGAAAGGCCACGCGCGAGTCAGTCTACTCCGACATCACCGGCAAGCTCGCTTCCCGCTCGATGCTGTCGATCTACACGGTGCAGATCGACGAGGAGGACAACAATGGGCACAAGCACTTCGTCGTGTCGCTCGCCTTCGACGAGGCCGCCTGGAACAAGCGTCGCAGCACCGACGGCTTCGTGCTTCTCGTCGCCCACCCCGACCTACCGCAAAGCGCCACCGAGCTGGTTGCGCTCTATCGCGCCAAAGACGCGGTCGAGAAGGACTTCCAGACCATCAAAAGCGACCTCGAGCTGCGCCCCGTCTTTCATCACACGGACCCGAAGGTGCGCGCCCACGTATCGCTGTGCATGCTGGCACTCCTGCTCGAGCGCACGCTGGAGCGCCGGCTTCGACAAGCGGGTAAGGCCATGACTGCCCCCGCCGCCCTCGAAGAGCTAGCCGCTGGCCATCTCAACATGATCGTCACCGGGCCCGACGAGTCCGTCGCGTACGTCGCTACCGAGCCGAGCACCGACCAGCGGGAGCTGCTCGCCCGCCTGCGCCTCGAGCACCTCGTGGACCAGGATCAGATGGCCGCCCGCATCGAGCCGCGACACGCCGCGTAGGGCCACTTGTATCTACGCCTCTGCACAGAGTGGCGCGATTTCCGCTGCTTGCGACCTGGGGTGGTCAAGATGGGGTCAACCACCGGGTCCGCGTCCACGATCCTGTCAACCAGTCTCGACCGTTCTCTCCCCAGCGGGACGCTCAAGAGAGCAAAGGAGCGTCCAGAACGCTCCCCGCGATGGTGCGGCGCGCTCTCTCACGTTCTTTGTCTGCACGCGATCACGTGTCCCCCGCCCCGCCCCCCATCGCACCCCGCGCGTTCCCCGCGCCAAATCACCGAAGCCCCCGCCGACATCGTCGTGGGGGCTTCAGTCAAGCAACGGGTCGGTCCCGTTTGCGTCTCGCTTCGAATGGCTCCCGACTCGCGAGCTTGTTGCCAACCCATACCACAGAGCCCCCGCCAAGGCACGGAAATCATGCGATCCCGCGGGGTTGGGTGTGGCGAGCGTGAACAGGTGGAGGCCATCCGCGGGACGACCCGACTCGGGGTCGTGTCCGGGGCGTGGTGGGCCTGAAGAGCCGGCGGTGGGGTCTGGGGCCGGCTGGTGGGTGGCGGCCGGTGTGGGGCGAGTGTGGGCCGACGGTGCCTCACGTCTGCGCCGCCCGCTCCGACGTTAGGCTTGGCCTTCGCTTGGAAGAACGATCGCTCTTCGCGGCCGAGGGGATCGGGCCAAGCTTTAGTTCCCACTTCGGGGGGTACCACTGTGGGATCGGTGCAAGCCGCGGTGTGTACTTCTGCTTGATCCGCGTGCGACCGGACTCCCCCGTGACCTCGGGGTGAGCGACACGGGCGTACTTACTGACCTCGCAGAAGACATTCTGGCAGTCGATGAGCTGCAACGGCCTACCCCAGAGGCTCTGGAAGCGCATGCCGAGACGCTCGAACTCCGCGTTCGCGCGCTCGGCCATCACCTGGATGATCTCTGCCTCCGTCAGACCGGCGGTGTCCTTGAAGCACTTGCGAATCCCATCACGCGCTCCAGGGCCTGCCACGACGAACTCCATTTCGGAGAAGTCGATCAGCTCGCTGTAGTTGAGATCGATCGCGAACTGGAATGCGAGAAAACCGCCAAGCGAAGGATAGCCGAGCAGCAGTTCGAACACCTCTCGCAACGACGCCGTCCTCGCCAGCTTCCGCGGCGCCCCGTCGCCCATCATGTGTTCGATGAGCCTGAGATGATTCCGGTGTTTCCGTGGGCTCCCGAACGCAGGAGACGGCATGATGTAGGCGGCCGAGTAGACGCGCTCGCCGTCGGCGAGCAGTCGATCGATCACCTTCGCATACGAGTCGAATGTGAACCCTCGCCAGGTGATCGCTCCCAGCTTTGTGCGCAGCGCCTCCCAAGTCTCGATCTTGTTGAAGAGCTTGAACAGCATCGTCCGAAAGAACACCTCCTCGGGCTTCTGCGGACCCTCGTAGATTACGTTCCGAATCAGGTACTGGCTCACGCGGTCCGATGCGCGATACGTGTTCGTGAAGCGATGCACGCCGAGAATCGGGTCGCCCGTCCACGGCGGCCGGTCGCCGTGCACCCGGCGCATGAAGACGTCCTGACGCTCTGCGGCGAAGCGCCAATACGTATCGAACACGGGCGTCGTCTTGAGTACGCGCCCGCCTTGAAGTCGGATCTCGTAGGGTGCCCGCATGCTCAGTCGCTCCACTCCGTGCCCGTGCGGTTCTTGCCGAACGCCGCTCGAGAATTGTCGGGCTCCTTCGTGCTCTTGCGCAGATACGCCTGATGGATCCAGTCCTGGACCGTGTTGCCATCGTCCGACCAGTTGTAGATGGCCGCGAACCCACATTGAATGTTGTCGTAGAGGCGCGGCGGAATCGTGTGTCGGTTGTATTTGGATGGGTCGTTGCGCGGGTACGACGGCAGCAGAATACCCAGCAAGCCGGAGCGAGGATTGGTCTTCGTTTGGCGGATGGACGACCCGATCTCCCAGTCGATGTGCTTCCGCTGCCAGGTCTGCGCGCCGACGAGCACGACGGTCACCGACGTGTCGCGGAGGAACTCGTCGCGAATCTTCTGCCGAATGGTCTCCGTCGGAAGGTTCGGGTCGATGTCGCCGTCGTTCACCGATCCGGGTACGATGGCGTCGAACACGTTCCCGAAGCGCAGTTCGAAGTTGTCCTTGTACGACTCGTCGAGTGCGTGGTGGTAGCTGACGAAGACCTTGTGTCTGTTGCTCATGTCGTTCCTTGCGGAGATGATGACGGCGACCACCTGGCGCGCTCGTGCTCCCCGTCGGGGGGGCGGTAGGTGAGGCTGCGTCCCATCAGGTCGAGGGTCACACGTCCACCGGGGCCAGCACGCAGTGCGCGAAACACCCGATAGCCGTCGAGGATGGCCGCCTCCCACTGCCACAGCGGTACGGAAGCAACCTCGAAGCCCTCGACGAACTCGCTTATGGTCTTCAGCAAGTCCAAGTCGACGTGGTCGAGTCCCTCGAAGAACTTGAGCTGCTTCGCACGGCTGAAAACGATGGCAGACACCGCCTCTTCGATGATGCTCGCGCGTGCACCGTCCTGCGCCTCATCGAGCTTCGGGTCGCTCTTGCGCTTGGTCCGCATGAGGGCGCGCACCACCGGTGACCAGCCTAGGTGAACCGCGTGGGCGAAGTGAAAGATGTCGTGGAAGCGGTACCCGTCTGGGTCTTCGATGTTGTCGGTGAGGCGATCGCCGAAGTTGATGTCGTTGCACCGCAAGATGACGGCTCTCTGGGCGCCGCGTGAACGCTCGAGAAACTCTACTTGAAGGCGCCGAGGAAGCTGCTCCTCCACGGGGAAGCCGTCGTCGAAGAGCGGGGCATACTGCCTTTCGTCGGGCCAGCGACTCCTCGTCTTGGCGGTGTTTCGATCGGCTGCATCGCGCAGGGAGACGTTGCTGTCGTTGGATATTGCATTCAGTAGGGCCCATGTGCGACCGAGGCTTGCTCTGGCGTCGCTCTGGGTTGAGGCGCTGACAGCCGCGAGAACTTCGCCAACGGAGGCACCGAAGTCGAGGTGCGTCGTAAGCTGGGGACCGTCCACCGCCTGGACGAGCCCCTGGTCCGGTCCTTGAAGCTCATCGAGCAGGCCAGGGGCGACGACCGCAGCCAAGCGGACGAAGTACCAGAGGAAATCGCCGACCTCCTCCATCATCCTGTCGCGATAGACCGGATACGCTTCGCGCTCACGACGCGCCTTCTTGAGCTCGGCAACGACGCTTCCCGCCTCGCCGATCAGGCCCGCTGCCAACAGCGCAGCATGATCATCCTTCCCCACGAAGCGGTCGGTCTTCGCCGCAAGGTCCGCGAACTCGTGAAGCCAGCGATCTCCGGCCACGTTGGTCATCTCGCGCTCCTTCGGCCGACCCGCTTACCGCTGCTTCGCGTCCCGCGCGTTGATGCGCCCTTCCGCGCCGCATCGACTGCGCGCACGTGTCTCTCGAACTCCAGGGGCTCACCCTGGAAGCCCGACTTGCCCCGCTGGTCCAACCACTTCGCGAACGCGGTGGCGATCTCCTCCCCAAAGACACGATGCCCTCGCGCCTTGCAGCAGATGTCCTCGCCGGTCTTCCGAAAGGAGCGGAGCCGCTTTGGGATCGTGGGGGCAGCTTTCCCCCAGTAGACGAATTTCGTGCCGACGAGCACGCGGTCCACTCCGGTATCCCACGCTATATTGGCCTTGTTGGGCCGGCCGTTCTCCAAGCTGTGGTGCGAGTCCAGCTGGACCCACTTCTTGCCGACACGGTGATAGATGTTGTCACCGTAGATCATCTTCAGACTGCCGTTCAGGTTGGGGCGCTTTCGGATGAAGCGCGGGTCGTTCCAATAGCTGTCGAAATCCAGCACTTCGTCGACCTGCATCGCGTAAATCAGCCGGCCCGCGATGTCGTACCTGGTCTTCGCTCCGGTCCCGACGATCCAGTCTCCAACACTCGCACCGGCGCGGATCTTTGGCTTGCACGTTGCCAACGTGCAGAACCCGAAGAAGGGGTTCGGGGCGAAGCCGAAGTCGCGCGCGACGATGTACGAGTAAAGCTTCATCCGCAGCTATACCTCTTGGCTACCCAGTCCGGTGTGCTGCGTGGGTTTCCCGTGACAGGATCGTCCCAAGCAGTGATCTTGCCGTTGATCGCGTCAACGACGCGTTCACTCTGCCAACCGACGACTGCGGCGTCGCCATGCTTCCGAAGCTCGTCAGGAATGTCGGCGTCCGTCGCTCCGTGTGCAAAAACCCCGACGACGTTCTTTCCTTGCTCGGCGGCATACTTTATTTCCCAATTCACCCAGTCGCTCTGCGCGGTGTCGTGATTGATGAGAACGACGAGGGTGCTGGCCCACTGGATGCGAGGCGCGAGGATCTGGCTCTTGATATAGGCCTCACTCGTAGCCGCGTTGGGCTTCTCGCTATTGATAGACCCATCGCGCACGTCCATTCCTGCCTTCGAGATGAGGTCCTTCAGCTTCGGCAGCATGCCGTCGTCTTCGTGAACGTGAGAGATGAAGATGTTCTTCTTGTCAGCCATCGGCGTCTCCATGACCGTCTGTCCCGGCGCAGACCTTCTGGAGGCCGGAGAGGATCAGCTCAATCATCCGCTCGGTCGAGCGCGTGACCGAGAGCTCCTGGTTTTCGGCCGCATTCAGGCCGTTGGAAAGGATGTCGAATCCACCACTTCGCAGTCGCTCGTAGATCGAATCGTAGTCTTCCCACGGGACGGCCTTCTTGGAATAGAAGTCCCGCAGCTCCTCCACGAACGGGACGACGCGATGGTGGTCCCATGTGAGCGGCGAATGCCGGCGACCTTCGAGGGCTTCGCATACGAGCCGCGCGCAGCCACCATATGCGCCTACCAGGTAGACCGGCTGCTGAGCGTCAATGCTAAGAAGCACTTCCTCCAGCACTCCTGGTATGCGACCGCGGTAGCCATCAGTCTCGGAGCCAACCCGTCCCCCTAGAACGATGCGGGCGTTGACCTCGTTCACCTGCCGGGTCCGCATCTCGGTGAGCCCGCGAGCCCAGGCGAAGCGCCGGACCGCAGTGTCAACGGGAACCTCGCTGACGACTGGATCGGTCAGGAGATCATCGAGCGTCTCGTCCACGCCTCCGGGACGCTGGCAGAGGATCACCTCCACCAACGGGCCGAGCCGGGCCTGCGCATGAACGGTCTCGAATGCTGGCCACGGCAGGTAGTTGACGAGCTGGGGAACGACCGCTTCGTTCGGGTCTACGGGAGCACCACGCAGGTGTTCGACAACGGGATCTCGGAGGAGGTCAGCAAGGCGCACCGTATAGCCCTCGCTGCCAAGGTGCCCCCCGTAGGCGAGACGGATGCCAGAGATTAGGAGATATCGCGAGACCTCAAGCAACGCCGTCTCGAGGTGGATGGGGCGCAGGCCGAAGCGGGCAATGTCGCCTCCGGGGGACGCAGACAGGGCAACCGTGAGCGACTGTGCGCTCAAGGCACGCTCCTGAGCGTGGCGTTCCAGTGGTGTCTCGACGCGAATGCCCGTCTTTTCGATAACAGCGAGCTCCTCGGCACCGAGCGGCGGGTCTGGATACAAGACCACCTGATCAGGTTTCCGATGTACGAGCGTCACGAGCTCGGGTCCGGCCGGAAGAACCACATCGCCAGGTTGCTTGCGCTGCTCCAAGCTCTCCGCTGCGACCGCCTGCCGCAATGCCTCGCGAAGCAGGAGATCGATCACCTCTTGAGGGTCGCCCTTCCAGCGCACCACCGGCACATTGCCAACATACGGAAAACTTCGAACTTCGCGTTCTTGAACTGCGTCCACGACCACCACCGGCCGCTGGAAGTGCTTCGCAAGGAGCACCTCACGGCGGCACCACGAACGCGACGAATACGAGTCGGTCAGCACGGCTAGCAGCGCTGCGTCCTCGACACCACCCTCGATCTCCTTGGCGAACCGTGAGCCAACCTCAATATCCCCGCTGTCGAACCAGGTCTTCTGCGGCTGATTTGCAGTGAGGTGGGCTAGCAGAGCCTTGACCACCCGAGGTTCCGCCTCCAGGTCAAGCTTCGTGTGGCTTAGAAAAATCGTCAATGGCGGCGCATCTTCGGCAGACGGGTTCGCCTGCAGGCGTCGGAGCAGCAGTTGAATGATGCGCCTGGTAATGAATCGACGTCGTTCACCATCATCGTCGATCGCCCATGCGCGAAGGAAATTGAGGTTCTCCAGACGTGCATCGATCGGCCAAGCGTGCTGTGTCAGCTGCACGGGCATGAATCGGTGGCCGTCGTTTTGGTCGCACTGCTCGCGCAGCCGGACGACGTAGTCCGCCCACTTGCGACCGGTCGAAGATGGCCGATGAGCGTGTGCTGCGAGATGGTCGTCGGCGAGGAGTACAACGAGGACACGGTCCGCCTCGACCGCAACTTGGGGCTCGGGCACGCCGTCTGTGCCGTCGTGAGGAATGAACACCGTAGGGATCCGGAGACCTGGCACCGCCGGATCATCGTTCAGCGCGGCATGAAGTTCCTCTGCCAGCGTTGCGGCTACCTCAGATCCGGTGTGGTACTCGAACTGCACGAGGACGGGCGCACGCGTCATCTCGACCCTCCGATGCAGTTGGCGCTACGGGAAGCGAGCGACCTGAGTTCACTACAATTCATGCCTCTCCCTCCAGATCGGCAAACACATCCGCGTCGACCGCCAGCACCTCGAGGGTCCGCTTGCGGACGCCGATGCCGTGCTCGATCAACAGGTCGATGAGCTTGTCGCCGTCGATGAGCGTGATGGGGGCAGCGCCGCCGGCGAAGGCTGCTTCCTCGGTCCCCTTCGAGAAGCGCGAGGTGGCGATGATGGTGCCCCGGACGGCGTTGAACCGGTAGAGCGAGCCACGGAGCGCATCGAGGTCCTTGCGCTGGATGGTCCGCTTGTGTCGCTTGGCCTGGACGACCTCGCGCACCGAGGTGATGCCAAGCTCGATCTCAGCGATGACATCCACGCCGCCGTCGCCAGACCGAGTCGTGACCTCGACGTTCTGGTAGTCCATCTCCTCGAGCAGCCGTTTGACGAGGTGCTCGAATGCGAACGAGTCCATGTCGAGGAGAAGCTCGCGCATGCTCTCGCGGACCGAGGCCTCTTGCTTCTTGGCCAGCGTCCACAGCTCCTGCTGCTCGTCGCCGCCGAGGGCCTCCTCGGTTCCCACGCGCTGTAGGTAGGCCAGCCCGGCGTCGGTCACCGAATACATGGTGCTCTTGCGATCGACGAGGCCACGGTCGAGGAGGTTGTTCAGACGGCGTCGAAGGGTGTCGCGGAAGGTCGACGGGCTTCCGAAGGACGACACACGGTTCAGATACTCGGTCCACTCCTCGAGGATGCCGCCCGCCCGAGTCGGACCATTGTCGGCGACCAGGGCGAGGAGCTTGGCCAGCCCCTCCTGTTCGTCGAGGAAGACCTCAGCCTCGCCGCCCTCGTGCTCGATGAAGTCGCGGGCACGATCGGTCAGCGCCAGGGTGCCGTCGGGGCCGTCCTCGATGAGCTCGTACTTCTGGCTCAACAACCAGTGCCCGTACGTGTGGCGCGGGTTGACCGTCTTGCCGCTCTTCGTCCAGATCGCGTTCGCGAGGTCCGCGTCATCGCCCGAGAGTCGCTCCGGGATCCACGCGTCCGGGTCAGTCCAGTCCACCGTGTTCTGCGGCGTCCCACGTAGCTCGCCGAGAGTCGCCTGGAGGCCGGTGATCTGCTTCCGGGGCCGACCGGGCCAGACCTTCAGCAGATGGCGCACCTCGCGGTAGGTCGGGAACAGCGGCGTGCGCACGCGCTGCTCGGTCTCGTCCTTCTCGGTGGCGGTGACGCCGTCATCAGGCTTCGAGTCCGTCGTGGAAGGCGCCTCCGACTTGGCGCCCGCCGCGTGCACGCCTCGGAGACCGAAGATGCCGGGGCGCACGCGGACGAAGTCGCTCTTGCTGCCGTTGCGCTTGATGTCCACGGCGATCATGGCGTTGAGGGAAGCGGCGGGCGTTGCCCCGCTGCTCTGCACGAGCCCCTGCTCCAGGATCGCCTCAGCGAGGGCCTTGTAGTGCATGGGGCCGCGTTCACTGAGAATACGCCTGGCGGCCTCGCGGTAAGAGAGCTTGGATTCGGTCATTCGCCAGCCTCCGCGTTCCGAAGCCGCTCGAATAGCGGCAGCAGCACCTCGGCGTCCAACGCTGCGTACTGGACCTGCGCATCGCTGAGCGGCCGCGACCGCCAGTCGCTCACCTGTTGGCTCTTGTCGAGGTCCCGCTCGAGCTCGCGCCAGACCACCGCGCGGAGGCTGTGGCCACCCTCTGCACTCGGGCCGTACTTCTCGCGGGACAGGCTGAGAGTGTCAGCGACAGCATTGATTGCGAAGCCATGGCGTCCCAGCACCTCGCGTTCGAAAGCAGCGTTGTGGATGACCTTCGTGACTCCGTCAGCTTCCAGCAGTCGTCGAAGGGGCTCGAGGTCGGCCACGTCGAGGGCGTCGATCAAGTACGTGCGGCTCGAGGTCGCCAGCTGGACCAAGCAGAGGGCGCGGGTGTCGAGGGTGGTTTCGACGTCGAGTCCGACGACGGTTTCCCGAGAGAGAGCCGCAGCCGCATCAGCCAGGTCCTCGTCGGTCCGAACCCACACGACTTCACGCGAGTCATCCCTTCGGAGCGGTTGAGCGGCGGCCAGCTTCTCGAGCCGCGCCGCCCGAGCTCGGTCTTCCGGAGTCAGCTCGCGCACACCCGCGGGAATCCGGGCGATGGCGTCCTCGGTCCCGGACAGCCATCGCCATGCGCCACCAACGTCGAGTAGGTAGCTAGCCACCACCTCGCGCTCGACCCAGGGCGGCATGAGCGGTTGGAACTTGCTGAGGCGGTAGGACGGGAGCGATTCGGCAACCTCGGTCCACAGCTTCTCGTTTTCCCAGAACTCGAGCTCCCGGAGCTTTGCGACCACCTCGTTGAAGCGGTCGCGGTTGACGCTGTCCCCGCGGATCTTGATCAGGAAGTTGTCGGGGATCACCTTCCAGTCGCCACCGACCGCCTCGATCGCGTAGCGCAGGGTGGCGTTGATCCGTCCGCCGGCGAAGGTCCACCAGCGAATCTCGCCGCCGTCGACCTCGACGCCTCCTCGAACGGGGGCCAGGTTGGACGGCATCTCGTCCCGGTACTCGGTCAACGCAGCTTGCGCTGCATCGTCGAGGTAGCCGAACGTTTCCCCGTCGGTGAGCACCCGCAAGACGCGCTGACACACGTCGAAGCCGAGGAACTGGGGTAGGTAGCCGCCCCAGGTAGGCTGTCGGCCGCGGGGAGCGGGCTGGGCGATGACGCGCCGGTCGTCGTGTTGGACGCGGACCACAGCCCAGGCGCGGCCGCCGAGGAGGAAACAACTGATGCCATCCACGAGACGGTCGACGAACGCTTGGTTCAACGTGCCGAGCGGCTGCCCGCTTGGGGTCTGGACCGTGTAGCTCTGCGGGCTCGAAAAGACCGCGAACAGCTCCATGAAGTTCCTGCGGCCGAAACGGCGTTCCGCCTTGGGCCCGAGTACGAGACGCCCGGAGGCCAAACGGAGGGCTCCATCGCGGAGCATCCACCCGACGAGCCGCTCGTACTCGCCACGATGGATGTCGCGGAAGTCGGGCACCTTCGATAGGTGGGCCCATGCATCTTCCGCCGTGATGCCGTCGCTCGCGAGCGACATGGCGAGGAGTTGGTGGATCAGCACCGGCCAGCAGCGGCGCTCGACCTCCACGTGCTCGACCCAGCCCGCCTTTGCGAGCTCGATGAGGGCAATCGCCTGCAGGATGCCTTCGGTCGACTCGCAGAAGAACGTCGTGTTCGCGGCCTGGCCTTCACGCCGCCCGGTCCGCCCCATACGCTGAAGAAAGGAGCTGACGGTATCGGGGGCCTCAGCCTGGAGGACGCGGTCGAGGTCGCCGACATCGATTCCAAGCTCGAGGGTCGACGTGCAGACGATGCACGCATCCGAGCCGCGGTTGAAGCGCTCCTCGGCGAGCTCCCGCTCCTCGCGGGAGACGGCGCTATGGTGAACGAAGACCGTGGTTCCGGCACGGCGCATGTATTCGGCCACGGCCTCGGTCGTGGACCGCGACTGGCAGAAGAACAGGCTCTTCTGGCCCTTCGCCATATGGGCGGCGTCCGTCGACAGTTGCGCAAGGTCGGGCCTGTGGACCACCAGCAGCTGCCGGCGACCGGGCTGCTTTGGAGGGTCAACCACTTGGCTCGGTCGCGACGACGTTCCCTGAAGCCACTCGAGGATGGCGTCCGGGTTGCCCACCGTCGCGCTGAGGCCCACGCGCTGAATGTCATGCTTGGAAACGCGTGCCAGCCTCTCGAGCACGCTCATCAGGTGGGCGCCGCGATCGGTGCCGGCGAGCGCGTGTACCTCGTCGATGACGATGGTCCGCAGATCAGAGAACAGCCGGCGCTCGTTCACGCGCTGGGACACCAGCATGACCTCGAGCGACTCCGGCGTCGTCATGAGGAGCTCGGCAGGCTCTTTCAGGAACCGCTTGCGGTGCTGGTCGGCGGTGTCGCCGTGCCAGACGAACCGACGCAGCCCGACCATCTCGGTGTACAGCCCGAGTCGTTCCGCCTGGTTGTTGAGCAAAGCCTTGATGGGCGCGACATAGATGGCGCCAATGCCGTCGGGCCCGTCCTCAACCATCTGCGAGAGCGTCGGGAACATCGACGCTTCGGTCTTGCCTCCAGCCGTCGGGGCCAGAATCACCGCGTTGCTGCCGTCGAGAAGGGCAGCGCCCGCTTCTTCCTGCACAGGTCGCAGGCTCGACCAGCCGAGCCGCGACACGATCGCCTCCTGGAGGCGCGGTGCGAAGCGGGCGAACGTGCTCACCAGACGTCCTCCTGCGGGACGAGCCCGTCGCCATCACCATCGGGAACGGTGAACGGCTCTCCCGAAAGCGCGTGCTGCTCCTCGGGGCTCAATGCTTCGGGCTTGAACCCATACTCGTTCATCGGAACGTAGTCGTCGTGCTCCTCCACCAGGTCCATTTGGGTGATGAACTCCCGCAGGAACTGTCGGGGGACGACGCCGACGTCACCCTTGAACCCTGTCGTCACCTCGGCGACGAGGCGATCGATGAACTCGGGGCTCACACGGCTGTCGATTCGACTCTGGTCACTGGAAGGGAACAGCTCGCGGAGCTTGAGGGCCACGGAACGCAGGCGACTGGCATCGAAGGGAACGAGCTCCAGCTGCGCCTGCCTCAGGCTGGCGAACCGGCCCTGCTTCAGGAAGCGGATCCGATCATTCAGCGGCGCGAGTCCGGCTACCCCGTGGCGGGTGTCGAAGAACTCAGGCGTGCCGGTGAACAGCCAGAGAAGCCCGGGGTAGGAGCCTGCGGCGTCGGCGATCTGCCGGATGCCGTTGAGGGACTTGTGCCGAGAGTCGGAGCGCATCCGGAGGATCGTCTCGGCTTCGTCAATGACGATGACGAGCCCCTGGTAGCCAGCGGCCTTGACGATCTCGAGGACCCCGCGCAGGTAGTCGAGGGCATCCCGGCTGCCGATGTCGCCTTTGATTCCTGCCGCCTTCTTCGCAGACGCAGCCACGTTGCCGCTGCCACAGAGCCACGAGGTGAGCGCACCGGCCTCGGCGACGTCTCCCTTCTGCTTCAGGTCGAAGATGGTCTGAACCACCCGAACGAAGTCTTGAGGCGCCTGGCCGCCGGTGAGAGACGCAAGATCCTCGTCGAGCCGCCTGCGGACCTTCTCGTCGAAATCGGGAGCGTCTTCGTCCTCCCCGGCCGCGATGAGTCCCTCTTCGACCTTGCCGATCCAGCGGTCGAGGATGTCGCCGAGGGCTCCGCGAGCGCACGAGGCCGTGCCCAGCTCGGTCATCACCTTGCGGTAGACATCGTCGAAGCGGTGAAACTTGAGGTCGTTGTCGGAGACCACGACGAAGCTGGTCGCGAAGCCGCGCTCCTGCGCATCGAGGAGAGCCAGACGGGCCATGAAGGTCTTGCCGCAGCCGTAGCCTCCGCGAAGAAACTTGATGGTGCCCTCGCCGTCCCGCGCCAGTTCGAGCTGACGATGAAGCTCACCGCGCTGCTTCTCGATGCCGACGGCAAAGGCGTCGATGCCCCGTTCAGGCACGAGGCCCTTTCGTAAGGACTCAAAGACGTGTTCCACGTCCTTTTGCGTCATGGTTGTCATTGGCTGTTTCCTTCGCGCACGTATCGCTTGGATCCGGCCACCATGTCGATACGCACGCTGAATGGGGCCTTCTGCGCAAACTCCTCAAATCGCACCGCGAATCGACGCACGGCCCTCGGACCGCCAAGCATGTTGGAGGCTTCGCCCTCCGTAACTGTCCCGTGAACTGCGAGGTGCTCGAACACCTGCCTGACGCCGCCCTCAGGGAGGTCCAACAGCCACGCGCTTGCGACCGAGAGCTCGGCCTTGGTGGGGGCGGCAGCAGGCGGCGGTGGTGCAGATGGACTTCGGGTCGCCGCGACGGCGAACCGACCGTCGGGCACGCACGGCGTCACTTCGTAGCGCTGGCTCCCGTGGAAGAGCTCCACTTGCACGCGGGAAGCCGCGGGTCCGGAGAGCCGGAAGAACAGCTCAAACGTCTCGGCGACCGTGGCGAGCAGTGCACCGCCCACGATGCGCGCCTTGCCGCGCACCTGGCACAGCTCAACTCGCACGTCATCGGCCTCCGGGACCCGGAGCGAGACCTCCACTTCCTTTGGTCCGCCGAAGTCGAACGCGGCCTGGTCTGCCAACTCGACCCGCCCTTGGAGGCAGTGCATGCCGGCGACGCCATCGAGGACCGACGCGGCTACCGAGTAACGGACGGTGCTTCCGCCGGCGGCTGCACGGTGGACGACTGTGAGGACGGGGATGACCCGTTCCTGCAGACTATTGCCGCCATGGACAAAGCTCATCGAGCGGCGCCCGGTGTCGAAGACGGCGGTCGTCTCCGGGAACATGACGTGCCCCTCGACTCCCTCGTAGCCCAGATCCGCGAGGGCGACTCGCACCTCGCCCGAGTGGTCGGCGCCGTGCGCAGAGAACACGTGCCGCCGCTTGGGATCGATCTTGCGGCCGTGGGTGACCGCCGAGGCCGCCGTCTCATCGAGCAAAAGGAAGCCATGGTCGCTCGTAAAGACAAACCGACGGACCCCCGCGTCACGTAGGAGTCGCCACGCGGCACGAAGCTTCTGCATCACGTGGTCGAACACCGCAGGGCCTACGCCTTTTTCGCCCGCGTTATCGATCTCCATGCTGTGCACCACGACGAGGCGGGCCTGGGCGACGGCGCGTTTCAGCGACGTACTATCCCGCGACACGACCTCTTCGAGGGTCAGCCATGGGCAGCTCGTTCCCCCGACCCGGCCGTGCATTGCGCGCTTGCGACTCTCGGGGTCGGAGACGCGAAACTCGCCGGTCGAGAAGCCTTGAATCCGACCGCCGTTGCTGTCGCTCAGCGACGGAGCGAGCTTCCCCTTGCTCGACACAGGCGCGAGCACGTTCATCCCGACTTCGGTCACCGAGGGCAGCTCAGCCAAGCGGCCCTTGAGGTGAACCGTGGTCGATGACTCGCCGGCAAGCTGCCGGTAGAGTTCATCGCCCATCTCGAAGCGGAAGGCGTCGACAACGAAGAGAGCCGTGGTGCCGGGCTCCTGCGTCATCGGCCGCACGACTTCGTCGAAGAGAGTGCGTTGCTGCCGTCCAGGCTCTGGGAGGAACCCGTGGCTGCGACAGAGATCGTTGAAGTCGCGCGCCCACGCGTCGGCCCACGCGCGCCAAAGCGTGCGCATCTCGTCAAGCCGGGCGCGCAGCGTTTCGAACTCGGGTAGCTGTGGGTAGAGGAGCGCGAGTCTGCGCTGCTCTAGGTGACGGTGTGCCTGGTCCACGGCGGCGCCGCGTTCCGTGTAGAAGTCGATGGCTGCGTCGAGGCTCCCCTTCGCGGTGAGGTGCTCGCCCGCGCGGGCGATGGACTGTCCGAGTGCCGCGGCATCGGCGATGAGCTGCCATGCTGACTGACGGGTCGGGTCGTCGCGAAGCCAGTACGAGCCGAGGTTGGACTTGGAACCGATGCGCAACGAGGCCCAATCGGCAGCGGTGTCCCAGTCGCGCGCGGTCAAGCACGCGAGGGCTGCCTCGAGTACGGTGTCCTCTTCGAAGCGGAAGGTATCGACGCGGCCCAGGTCCTCCGCCTTTGCCGCGTCGACCTCGTCGACCAGCATGGCCTCCGTCTCGTCGGCCGTGCGCTTGTAGAAGACGGCGTGTCGCTCGCGCAGGTAAGCCGCAACCGCTCGGCATGTCTCGACGACCGGACGGGGCAAGCCGGACATGCCCTCCAGGACTTCGGCGACCGGTGGGCGACGGAGATCGTCGATGTACTCGATGCAGAGGCACCAGCTCGCCGCGGCGAAGGCAGCGTCGCTCGGCCGCACCTGAGCTGAGGGAAGCGTTCGATCGACCCAATCCGTGGAAATGCCGGTCGCAATTCGGAGCCGCTCCCAGACGGCGTCCGCATTCCCCTGAGCAACCTGGTCGGCCACGAACCCGCCCGACAAGAGGTCGTCGAGAATGGCCGTTGGGTGCATGGCTCGCAGCTGCGCGCCGATGCCGGAATCACCACCGGCGATGGATGCCGAGAGCCAAGCGTCGGCGCCTTCGAGGGATAGGCCTCCCTTGGCTTGGAAAGCCGCGATCTGTTCCGGTCGCACCTTTCCGCCGGCGGCTTCGTTCACCAAGGTGTCGAGGCTCTTGCGATAGCGGACGCCGGCTGAGTAGAGCTCGAGCAGTGGCGTCTGGCGCACGGTGTCTTCGTTGAAGCCTGGGAGGTGGACGACGAGCTGCGTCTTCTCCGTGCCTCCGACCAGACCTTCGAGCGCCATCATCAGGTCGAGGTGACTGCCGCGAAATGCCTGGATCTCGTACGGCAGGCCGCCGCTGTCGCGGGCTTCGACGAGTCGATCGACCATCGAGGTGTAGTGCCCGTCGAGATCGAGCCATACGACGACGCCGTGCTTACGCACCCAGCTGCGCAGATCGGCTTCGAGGGCCTCGGAGACTGGTCCGCCAATGGCAAAGGCATGGGTCATTGGGCGTCCTCCGCGACCATGTCGAGTTCCTCGTCGTCGTCATCGACGCTGTCGATCTCGTCGTCGCTGTCCGGCTCTGCTTCCTCGAAGAGCTCAGGAGGCGGGGTCAGCCCCTTGATCAGCTGCTCCCGCGCCTTCATCAGTTCGGGGTGATCGGCCTCGAAGGCCGTGCGGGCATCGGCTTCGTCCGGCGAGCGCAGACGAAACTCGACGCCTTGCTTCTCGGAGAGCCGCAGTTCCAGGGCCCACACCTCGTCGGGAAGCGCCGACCAGAGGCCCGGCTCGAGGATGCGAAGCTCAGGAACGGCCTTCCGGTCTTTGCCGCGCCCCATCCGACGGATGGCTTCTTTTTCAACCGCTGCGAGAGCCGTAGCCGGATGGTCGCGGAGCCAGGCTTCCCGGTGGGAGCCATCACCTTGATCACCGAGGTCGCGCCCGCCCGGTTGGTAGGGGTCTTCGGCGATGCGAAAGTCGGGCCCGATCTCGTCCTGAAGGCGCAGCTCCCAGCCCCAGGCGCGCTCGGGGTGGTAGCGCCAGAAGCAGCCGTGTGCGACGGCGAGTGAGGGGTCGTCCTTGCACTTCTTGTCGACGCGTGTCGGCCAGTAGCGCATGGCGAGGTGAGACCAGTCGTAGTCCTTGTTCCCCTTCGGATTGGCGACGGAGAGTTCCTTCCACCACTTCTTGGGCTCTTTCCACTGCGGCTCGAGCAGCTTCCAGAGCGCTGCTGAGTTGATCATCACGCCGTCATCGAGGTTGGGCGCATAGCGGGCATCTTGCTCGCGAGCAGGACACTTGGCGTCTGTAGGCAGAGGCCCACAATCCGCGCACTGTTCAACGTCGGCGATGAAGGCAATGAGCTCGTCGCGCGCCTTCAGGACCTTGTCGTACCGCTTTTCCGCGTCTCGTGCGGCCTTCTTGTCGGCGCCGTCGCGTGCCGCGCGCAGGTCCGTCAGCTCCCCCTCGATCCGGTTGAGCGCGGGATGCAAGTGGTCGGCGAGAAGCACCCGAAGGGTGCGTTCGTCGAATCGGTGGATGTTGATCCAGGCGACAAAGGTTTTCTTCTGGGACGAGAGCGGCCAGTGAATGGGGCGGCTCTCGTACATGCCTTTGTGGACGTCCTTGAAGAAATCGAGTGCAAGCCACTCTCGTAAAGAGCGATTTGTGCCAAGCGCAGGACCATGCTGCTCCCAAGCCTCGACAAGGGGGATCGATGCTCGGGCCCCTAGGCCGTCGCGACTATCTCCATCCTCGAGAGTAGTGTCGATGAAGAGGATTCCTTCCGGTAGCGCGCTACGCAGGTCCTGGGTTTCCGGATCCAAGATCCCCTCGCCATTGCGCCCGAAACGTCCAAGGGAGACGCCGAGCGCGAAGCTGAGATGGTCTGTCGGGGGCTCCGTGTCGGGCTCTTCCTCATAGCCCGGGACGGGGGCCCCCTCCGGGCGGTCAATCGCGACTTGAGCCCAAGTCTGGGCGTGGCGCCAAGGGGATGCCCCGGGGCGCTGAAACTCGACGGATGCTTCCCGATGACTTTCGTGCTTGCTGAATGCTGCCTCCAGTTCAGCAAGGATGGTGTGCGCGTCATCGATCTCCACCCGCGGAAGGCGATTCACATCGCCTACCTGGAAGCTGATGGAGGGATTGAGCGACTCCAGCACACGAGTCGAAAAGCTCGTGTTCATGCTTGCCACGACCGCACCAGGCGACTCCGGGTAGATGGACGAACCCTTGGAATCTATAGCGCTCGAGAAGCGATGCATGCGCGCTTGACTGCTTGCGCCGATCATCCCAAAGGCCACACCAGGCCGAAAGTAATAACGCTCGTTCCTCAGAGCACAGCCGATGCTGTGCTCCTCGAAAACGTGCAGTTCTAGCCCTTGGTTGTTCCACGCGACCGCGTTTCGCAGATCTTCAAACCACACGCGACCCTTCGCTCCCATAATGAACGGGACCCAACGCGTGTCGGCGGGGGGCTCGGCTACAGTTTCCTGGCAACGCTTCACCCACAGACGGCTCCTAGGCAGCTCCCAGTGCATGCGAGTGAAGCGCGCATTGTTCCCGGTGTTCATACCGAACCGCGCTGGCGAAGTGGCACCGAGGATGGGGGATGTCTCATAACGCTTGCGCATCCAGTCATCCCACCAATAGAGAAACGGAGCTTCCGGGACGCCTGTAAAACGCTCTGGTTCAAATGCGAACTGCTCGGCTGCGCACAAGAGTGCAGCATGCCGCTTTGCAGGCTTTGAGGCGTCTCTGGTTGGGTCGACCAATGGCGCCGCGCGAACGGAGACGGCCGGAACTGGAGTCGGTTGCGCGCGACGAACGACTGTAGACGAGGACGAGATGACATCGTCCATAGATCGACTACTGAATGCGCCTGTGCCGAGGTCGTTTAGCGCGCGGAGATCGCAGTGCTTCAGCACCCAGGCACGAAGCTCTGCGTACTGTTTGATGAACATCCAGTTGCGCATTGTGAGCATCGCGACCACACCACCATTGGTGGCCAGCTCCAGCGCACGCACTAGAAAGGCGGCATATAGATCCGCCTTGCCGAGGGGATATAGTTTCTCAACATATCGGGAGTCGGCGACCTTCGAAGTCCCCTGATAGGGCGGATTGGCGAGCACGAGGTCGTACTCACTCTCGCGTAGTATCCGGACGAAGCGGACACCGGCTGCAAGCTGTTCTCCTCGCAGTCGCAAGCCGAGATCGTCGGCGCTCGTGTGGGTGGACAGGAACCGCTCCAGCCGATTGTGCAGGTTCGATCGGGCTTGGTCCCGTTCGAGCGGGAGCCGCTGTTGCTTCTCCTCAAACCCCTCGAAGAGATGCCCCTGCTGCGCCAAACTGCGACCCAGTTCGGCCTCATGTTTCGACAGCGCGCGCTCAACCTCTTTGTCGACCTTCAGCAAGCTTCCGAGGTGATCGGCTCCGCGCAGAGCATGAATGATCGAGTTGGTGAGGTCGCCGGGAATGCCGGTGTCGCGTTCAACCTCTCGGCGAAGCTCTACTAGTGCCGGGTCATCATCAGGAAGGCCCGCCAACCTCAAATTCGAGGCCACGAGGTTCAACCGTTCTGGCTTCGCTGTCGGAGCCAATTGCCGAGCCTTGAGCCAGAGAGCGGCGGCCGCAATCTGCACGGCTCGGGGGTCGAGGTCGATGCCGTGGAGGTTGTGGGAGAGTATCCTCTCGACGATGGCTCCGTCGCTCCACCGCGGCTCGCTGCTCTCGCTGCGGTGCCTGGCCTCCTCCCGATAGAGCGACACCAGCAAATCGAGCGCGACCACGAGGAAGTGGCCAGAGCCGACCGCCGGGTCGAGGATCTTCAGGTCGCGAACGCTTGGCGGCGCCTGCTCCACCGCATCATCAGGGATCGGCTGCGGCACGTAGTACGCCCAGCGGCGCTCTGCCTCCGTGTGGAGCGGCATCAGTTCAGTTAGTTCGACCTCGCCCGCTTCCCGCTTCGCTCGCCATTCCGCGCGCCGTGTCTCGAGCGCAGCGAACGTGCCGTCCACTTCGACTTCGGGCGTCCAACCGTGCTTCTTGCACATCGCCAGCCACATCGGGCCCAGGCTGTTCTGCAGCAGCCAGTCCACCATGTAGCGCTCGGTGAACATCTGCGTCTTGCTGGCGATCTCGTGAGGCGCCACCTTGCCGCCAGCGTTCAGCTTTGCGTCGAGGGCTTCTCGCTCAGGGTCATTCCAGTACTGGTAGACCCAGCCGAGCGTCATGTCGTCGGTCCAACAGGTCTTGAGTGCAGGCTGGTCGAGCTCCTCGACGGCATGTCGCAACGTCGCGGCGGGAACGGGGATCAGGTCGGCGATGCTCCCAGAACCGAAGACGCCAGGAAGCTCCGTCGCCAGGTCTTCGAACGCGAGGCCCAGCAGGTACGCGTAGCCCTCGGTCTCGTCGCCACGCACGAGCGCCGGCGCGAGCTGACGGAAGTGCTTGTACCCTTGGCTCTCCCAGCCGCCGGTGACGATGGCAGGCTCCCTGAGCGGCTTGCCGCTCGGTCCCGGCGCTTCCATCAGGCGAAGGATGACGAGGCGGTTCAGCTGCGTGTACGCAGCCTGCTTCTCGGCGTCTCTGCGGAAGTCTTCTGCCGAGCGCTTCTCTTTCGCCTTGGTGCCATCTCCATCCTGGGCGCGAAGCTGCTCGGCGATCCACGACTCCAGCCGCCCACGGCGGACACGCGTCGCCTCGTCGAGCTTGGCATCGCGGGCTCGAATCGACAGACGGTACGCGGCCTCCGTCTCGTCGTGGAGGTCGCGAAGCAGCCGCTGTCGCAGCGCGCGAATCGTCTTGGACAGGGCGCTCTTGGCGTCTGCCGTCATCACCATGCGAAAGCTCCCCCCATCACGTTAGCCTCACGCGAGCGCCAGCGCGGATCTGCTCCATCAAGCGCTTCTTGATCTCCTCAACCAGCGCGTCCACGTCGGCTTCGCTCGTGAGCTCCCGGTTGCGCAGGTCGAGATGAACGCGGGCGATCAGCGGCTTGTCGCCCTCGCTGAGGATCTCATCGAGGATATCGTTGGCCTGGTCTTCCGCGCGCTGCAGCGCCAGCGAGAACGGCTCCTTCAGGGCGCTCAGAGGCGGTGCGATCGCCTCGGCGGTGGTGTCGGTGACGGCACGGGCGAACGGGCGAAGCACCTGGTGTGACTGCTCGCCTGTAAGCGTGGTGAAGCCGTCGCGGCCCTTCAGGCGACCTCGCGCCGCCTCGGCTTCTTGCTCCTGCCACTGGAGCAACCTCTGCCGTTCGCTGGTGTACGCCACCTTGATCTGTTCGAGGTCTTCCGCGAGTCCCGAGATAGCCTGCCAAGGACGGTCGGATTCCAGCTGGTGGCGCACCCGAGCGGCGGCGTCGATGACGTTGGAGGCGCTTACACCCAGCTCCTCGATTTGCTTGGCTTGGTAGACGAGAACACCGTGCGCGTCGGTGACGGCACGGATGGCATCGTCGGTCAGTTCCGCGTCATAGAGCTGAAGCAACTGGACGCCGTCTCGCAACGCGTCCAGATACTTCTTCACGAGCTTCACGGTCGGCTTCGTCTGGCGGCAGGTACGAATGCACTGCTCCAGCGCGTCGCTGAGCTTCGCGAATGCAGCCGGTCCTTGTGGCGAGCCTGGTAGGCGGTCAAGCTTCGCCTGGACGCTCCGCAGCTGCCCCGCAAGCTGCGGGAAGCGCTGCGCGACCGCATCGGCGATGGGCGCGGGCTCTCGATCGAGCTTCTCGCCGAGGCGCTCCTCGAAGAACTTGCAGATACGGGCCAGCGCCTGGAAACCGATCTCGTCGTCGCCGGCGGGGAAGATCGTGGCGCGACGGAATGCGCGGTCCTTGTCGAAGAGGTCGCGCACGCCTGCGTCGCGGATGGCAGTGATCTCGCTGCCACCCTCAGGTTGCAGGCGGACCTTGCCCGCACGGAGCAGGCCCGCCACGCACGCCTTCACAACGTTCGCCGTGTAGCCGTAGGGCGGACCTCCGAAGTGGGCGAGGAGCGTTGTTCCGCCAAGGCCTCCTTCGGCATCGATGTATTCCTGAACCCTGCGTGGAACCACGCCGCTGCAGGCGGGCACGTAGCGTCCGGAGTCGAGCTCGAGAATCCCGAGATCGCCAGCAAGGAACTTCGGTGACGGACCAGACAGCTCCGCGTCCACCATCTGCAGCAGCTCTGACGGTTGGATCTGAGTCGCGACGAAATGGGGATAGAGATCGGGCAAGACGCGGGTCGCGGTCGCAGACACCACGGCCGAGAACGAGGCCCCTTGCTCCTGCGGAGAGATCGAACGACCGCGGAAGTAGAGCTTTCCGGCCATCCACGTCTCCGCGACGGCATCACGCGCGATCTTCTCCAGATCTTCGGCGCGGTTTTCTTCCTGTTGCAGCAGGAGCTTGCGCGCCGCATTCAGCGACTCGCGCCGCGGCTTGTACTTCTTGACCATGGCGCGGGAGCGTTGCAGCTCGCGGGCCTTCTCCTTAGCCTGGTCGGCGTCGCCGGATACCCATACGAGCCGGTCGTGGAGGGCTGTCTCTGCGCTGCGTCGCACCCAGGTGCTCTCGGTGGACTCCTCGCGGGAAAGGAAGCGGAAGTCGACGCGAATCACCGCATCGTCTCGCGGATCGACCAGCGTCACGTCGTCGGCCTTGCGTCCATCGGTGAAGACGGCCGCCCAGGGGAACGGTCGCCCACTGAGGCGCGGGCGGTCGGGCTCGGCGAGGAGATACTTCAACGCGTCCTGCACGACGTCACCGATGGACTCGCTGGGCACGCCGATGTCTCGGCGCTCGCGCTCCCACTCCTCGCCTGCAGACGACTGCACCTTGTAGCCGTGCTTCTCGGAGTAGCCGAGAAGGTTGCGGCGGCGCAGCTCCTCGAGCGCTTCGGTGACGGCCGCCACCTGATTGCCGCGGTCCACTCGATCGTAGAGGCACTGCGCGACGAGCTTGGCGTCGGTGGGGATGGAGTCCTGGATGAGCTCGAGCAGCGCGACCGCCTTCGCCGCGCGGACCAGAAGCGCATCCTCGGCCGCGATGCACTGACTCAGCACGCGCGCCATCGAGTCTTGAACGTCGGAGTCGAGCGCGGTGTGCTGCACCTCGTAGATCTTGTCGAGGGTGATGAGCGAGCCGAGCGGCTCATCCGCGAGCTTCTGTTCACGGAAGAGCTCACCCAGCAGCTGGAGCAAGCCGCGGATAGCCTGATCGTCGCCCTGCGCTCGGGCTGAGCGGGTTCTGAGGGCGCTGGTGATTTGGAGGATGAGGTCGATCTGGCCCGGAAGCATCGGGTAGACCTCGACGAACTCCTCCGCGGTCACCGACTCGCAGCCGTAGGCGTAGAGCTTCAGGTCCGGACGGTGCTTCTCGAAGAGGTCGCGCAGCTCGCCCTCGTGCTCGGTCTTCTTCTGGAGAAGGCGCTTGTGGACGACGTCGCGAATGTTGGTCGCCGCCAGGTGGACGCGCAGCTTGGGTGGGAAACGGTCCTTCGCCCAAACGAGGAACGAGTCATCCGCCTCCTCGTCGAGTTTCTGCTGGCCCAATGCGACGAGCCAGGCTTTGCCTTTGAGGGTCGAGCCGAGGGCCGTAGCGAACGCACGGAGGCGATCGACACGGTCCTTGTTCGCGAGCACGTACTGCGAAACCTCGTCGACGACGAGGAAGAGAGTCGCGTTGGGGCGCCGGAACTTGAGCATGTCGCGGATTGCAGAGACGGCCTCCTCGGGCGACTCCGAGCGCGTGTGCGTGCCGCCGCGGCTGGTGAACCAGCTCATCGGGTCGGTGTACTTCTCGGGGTACATCGCCGACATCACGACGGAGAACTCCTCCTCCGCGAGGGCGCGGTCCTTCACGGCGGTCCACGGCTGCCCCAAGGTGTCTTGAGCTACCTTCTCGAAGCGCGACCACTGACCGTCTCGCTCGAGGTTGAGCTCGAAGTCCGCGACCAGGGGTTCGGTGCTGCAGTAGCCGAGGCGATTCTGAACTTGGCGAACGGTCGCTGCATGGATGTGCTCGTTGTCGCGGGCCGAGCCGCCGATGTCGAAAACGACTGCGAGCGGATCAATCTTCTGCCTCAGGGCGCTCCAGGCCGCGCGGAGCTCGCCCGACTTCGGAGAGGTGTCCCTGCGCAGCCACGCCTCTGCGAGTGACACGCCGTCGGGCAACGCGATGCCATCGAGGGCCAGGCCGAGCAGCTTGGCGAAGCTGGACTTACCTGAGCCGTAGAAACCGGACACCCACGCGTTCGGCAGGTCGGGACCGCCGGGCCTGTCCAGCTCGCTTGCGATGTTGGTGAGCAGACGAACGTATTGCTCGTGGATGCCGCTGGGGACACGCCGATGATTCGGGTGATCCTCGGGCCAGCCTCCGGTGATGATGTACTCGGAGACCTCGGCGGTCAGCTTGTCGGGCGACTGCTCGTGCAGATAGACGACCGGCGGGATGTCGCGTGTGACGTCAGAAAGGAAGATGTCTCGGATCAGCATGGTGTTCATTGCCCTTTCTTGTCCGCCTACGGATAGATGCGCGGCCGGTAGTCGTTATCGGGCTCGAGCATGCCCATGAAGGACAGTCCCGTGGCGCCGCGGCGCTCGCCCGGATACAGGAGGACCACCGGCACGTTGCGGGTCCTGCCGTCGATGTGGCGAAGGAGGGCCGACGAACGGAAGAAGGGGTAGAGCGCGCCCGCACGACCGACGATGGCGACGGTGCGGTCGATGTTTTCCGGGTGCGCGTCGGCGTAGTCGCAGATGACCTTGCTGCAGTCGGTGGCGATGCCTTCGGGGCCCTCGATGAGCGGCGTGAGCTTCGACTTGACGTAGTTGAGGCCGCGCGCCGGCTCGATGCTTGCCATGCGTTGCTCCATCTCGGAGACGCGGGCAGCCCAGTCGTCGCCCTGGGCACGCACCCGGTCGAGGAGGAGCTTCTGCAGGTTGATGGAGAGCACCATCCAGCCGTTGGCGACGAGGTCGGAGCTGAGCCGCTGGACTTCGCTGCGCAGCTTGAACTCGTCTTTCGGCTCGTACTGGACGATGGCGAAGCGGTAGTTTCGCATCGTGCTGATGCGAGGGCCGTCCTCGTGGATCAGATCCCGCCGTAGGGCTGCGAAAGCCTCTTGCAGCGGCGTGCGGTGGAAGAGCGACGTCGTCACGAAAGCCCCTCCTTCTCTTCGCGGAGGTTGGCATCAGCCCACGCGGCAAGGCTGACGTGGCGCCAACCGAAGTCGATGAGGTCGCCTTGGCGCCGGAAACGCATCCCAGGCAGGCTGGCCAAGCGGTCCTCGAGAGCAGCTCCCACCAGACCCACCGAGGCGACGTAGTGGTTGTCGAGCAGTGTTCCCTCGAACGAAACCTCGCGCAGGACGTACATCAGGTATTCGAGCGCGTCGTCGGGAACGCGAGGGATGGCGAGTGGTCGTGGATCGCGATTGGACGTGACGAGTCCGGTTGAGAACGCTGCGGACAGGAGCTTGCTGGCGAACTGAATGCGCGTGGACATGGTCCACCGGCCCGGTCCCTGATCGCCAACCCATGAAACGACCAGGTCGCGGGTCACCTCGGGCCGCGCGCCTGCTCGTCGCTCGGGAAGAAAGTGGCCGGTGAATAGGCGGTACAAGGGGTCCGCGAGCTGCAGGTGCCAGTGACACACGAGCCGTCGCGTATCTGGTGACATGCTCGGCCAACGATGGAGCACCGAGAGAGCGGCGGGAAACGCATCGAAGCGCGCACGCATGTTGGCGAGCAACACCTCGATCCGAGACAGGCTCCGCGCGCCGAACCAGTACTCGTCGAAGGCGCGCTGCGCTGTCACTGGTTTGGCGTTGCCAGCGTGAGACCAGTACGCACGGGCGTCCTCGACCTCGAGGGCGCACTTGAGCAGCCGGGTGTGAACGTCAGTGGCCTCCGAGGGGCTCGTCGTCATTTGCCCCTCCTGAAATGCGGCAATGGATAGGCGTCGGATGGTGGCGCGAGTGCAGCGACGAGCTGCCGGACGGTCGCGTCGAGCGATGCGGGGGCGGTACCCTTGAGCCGACGACCGGCTGGTGCCGAGGTCGTGTCCGTGCTCCCGTGGCCAGCGACCCAGTCGAAGAATGCGTCGCGGTTCCACTCCGCTTGAATGCCGTCTTTGAGGCCAGGGAGAGCCTCGCGAGGCAATGCTCCCGAGCGCTTGAGATCTTGGAGCCGCTCTTCAATGCGCTCATCGATCTCGAAACCGAGGCTGAAGAGCGACAGGATTTGATCGGGGTCGTGGTCCTTGGCGCGGAGCTCGGCATCCTTGCGGCGGGCCGCCTCGCGAGCGGCTTGCAGAACAGCCCACTCCCAGGTGTGGGGGAGCAGCCGACGAAAGAGATCCTCGCCGCCGAACTCGGACACCATGTCCGAGCGCCACCATTTCAGACGCGGCTCTTCACCGCTTTCGCCGGCCCAAGCGACAGTGATCTGCGCCGTGAGCGCGAAGTCGAGCTCAGAGAGCGGGAGCGGTGCGCGCTCGCGTTTGGGCGGCGTGGATTCGAGCTCGAGGATGGTCATGACGCTTCGCCCCCCTCGACTTCAGCGCTGGCACCACCCTGACGAACCCACTCGTCGACCTCTGACAGCTTGAACTTCCACAGACGGCCGACCTTGTGCGCGGGCAGCCCCCGATGCTCGATCCAGCGATAGATCGAGTCCTTCGCGACGCTCAGGTGCTTCGCGACATCTTCAACGGAAACCCAGGGTTCGGTGGACATCAGCCCTTCCTCTCGGCGCTTACTGCGGACGCCGGGAGGGCCGGTCCCCCAATCCGGCGAACCCGCAGGTTGCTACGGGAGGCGCAACACTATCAGTGCAAGGCGTTCCACTCAAGAGCGGAGCGATGCGGCCTGATGCCTATCAAAGTCGGCTAGAGTCGGCTTGGACGTTGGGGAGCTTCTGTAAGTTATTGAAATTGCTCCACACCCCCACCTGCTCCTCCCACACCAGGCTCTGCAGCACCCGCCGGAGGTCCCGCTCGGAGATCGGCTCGCGGCCGGGGAGCACCTCGAGGTGGAGGACGTCTTCCTGGATCGGCGGGGCAAGGAGCAGCAGGTTCATCACCTGGGTGAGCCGGGCGCGGGTGAGCCCGTGGGCTCGGGCCACGTCGGCGTAGTCGCGGAACTCGCCGGCCTCGATCCTGGCTTCGATGTCGTGGGCCAGGGCGAGGAGTCGGGCGACACGGGCCGGGTGTGGCGTTCGAAGGCCCTCTTCGCGCTCGGCTCGGCGGGTGGCCTGCCGGCGGTGGCGAGGGCGGAAGGCGATCTTCTCGACCTTGCTCATGGGGCGGTCGCCTCCTCGCTCGGGGTCTGCTCGGCACGCTCGGGGAAGATGTCGGGCAGCGGGGGCAGCTCGTCGGTGAGGTC
This sequence comes from Pseudomonadota bacterium, assembly GCA_023398955.1. Classification (GTDB taxonomy): domain Bacteria; phylum Myxococcota_A; class Polyangia; order Polyangiales; family Polyangiaceae; genus JAEWRL01. Next base: position 61,503 of record JAEWRL010000095.1, on the reverse strand, counting down.
GTGCAGGGTGATGTGCAGCTCGCCCTCGGGGACGTTCACGTCGACGCGCTCGATGAGCAGCTTGACCAGGTCGCAGCGCTCTTCGGGCACGAGGACCTCCCAGACCTCGGAGAAGTTGCTGAGCAGATCGAGGGCGCTCTGCACCCGGCCGACGGCGGCACTGAGGCCCCGGAGGCGGTCGTCCAGCTCGTTTGCCTTGAGGCGCTGCTCGTCGAGCTCGAGCTCGACCTTGGCGAGCTGGTCGGAGACGGTGCTGCCCGCCTTCCCTCCGGACTCGCGCACGAAGGTCAGCAGCGACTGGCCCTCTTTGCTCAGCTCGTCGATCTTCTTCTGGATGACGTCGCGCTCGAGGGCGATGGCGCGGCCCGACTGGTCCTTGCCCCACTGCAGACGCTTGGCGACCTCGCCCCGCACGGTCGGGTCGGCACAGACCTCGCGGATCTTGTCGATGATGACCTGCTCGACCTCGCCGGCCGGCACGCGGGGGTGCTCGCACTCGGTGGCTGGGCCCTTCATCTGGCCGTAGCAGCGGTAGTACCGGTAGACAGTGCCGCTGCGGCTCTGGCCGGTGGCCGAGGTCATCTTCTCGTTGCAGGCGCAGTAGAGGACGCCCTGCAGGATGTTCTCGAAGTTGCGCTGCCGCCTTGGGCCCTGGCCGTTGCGCTTCGAGTCGATGATCGACTGCACCTTCTCGAAGGTCTCGACGTCGATGATGGCGTCGTGCTCGCCCTCGTGGATCTCGCCCTTGTAGACGACGCAGCCGGTGTACGTGCGGTTCCGCAGGATGCGGTGGATGGTGTTGCGGTCGACGCGGCCGCCGCCCGAAGTCTTGCCGGTCTTGGTTTCGTACTTCTTCTTGCGCCAGCCGAAGGCATCCACCTGTTCGGCGACTGCGCGGACCGAGCGCATGCGCAGGTACATCTCGAAGATGGCCTTCACCTGCTCGGCCTCTTCGGGGATGACCTCGAGCTTCCGCAGCACGCGGTCGATGCGGTAGCCGAGCACCGGCGGGCCGCCGACCCACTTCCCTCGCCTGCGGGCGGCCGCCATCTTGTCGCGGGTTCGCTCGCTGATCATCTCGCGCTCGAACTGGGCGAACGAAAGCAAAAGGTGAAGCGTGAGCCGACCGATGGGCGTGGCCGTGTTGAACTGCTGCGTGGTCGAGACGAAGGAGATGCCCTTCTGCTCGAAGACCTCCATCATGCGCGCGAAGTCCAGCAGCGAGCGGCTGAGGCGGTCGACCTTGTAGACGACCACGCAGTCGACGTGGCCGTCGTCGATGTCCTTGAGCAGGCGCTTGAGCGCCGGGCGGTCCATGTTGCCGCCGGTGAAGCCTCCGTCGTCGTAGCGGGTCGTCAGCACCTCCCAGCCCTGGTGGAGCTGGGCCTTCACGAAGATCTCGCCGGCGTCACGCTGAGCGTCCAGCGTGTTGAAGTCCATGTCGAGGTTCTCGCTCGTGGACTTGCGCGTGTAGATCGCACAGCGCAGCGGCTTGTTGTCGCTGCCGTTCTTCATGCGGTCGCCTCCTTCTTGCCCCGCTTGCGCTTGTCGAGACCGAGCCAGAGGAAGCCGTTCCACGAGGTTCCGGTCACCGCCTTCGCGATGCGCGAGAGGCTCGGGTAGATCTCTCCGCGGTACTCGAAGCCCTCGGCGAGCACCGTGATGGCATGGGTCTCGCCGCCGTGCTCCTTGGTGAGCACCGCGCCGACGGCGGGCAGCCGCGGGTCTTGCGGATGGGCCTGGGGTGGCGGGGCCGGTGCCGGGTCGAAGTCCTTGGGCGGCCGGGCGCGCAGGTACGAGTCCCCGGCGAGCGTGCGAGCACGTCGCTTGGCGCGCTCGCTGAGGCCACCGCGGCGAACCTCCTGCATGCGGAACGCGACCTTCTTGAACAGCCAGTCGCGGTTGTGGCTGCGGCTCTCGTGGCCGAAGAGCGCGCGGTAGCGCAGCTGCAGCTCGGCCACCGTCAGCTTGCGCAGGGCCGCGATCTCGGCGGCCATGCTGCCTTCGATGTTCTTCTTCTTGGGCATGGTCATCCGTCGTGGTCCTCCGTGCCGAGGCCCGACCACCATGGTCTGGGCCCGTGAACACATGCAGGCGTTCTTTCCGGTTCACAGCAAGGGGCTTGTCGCAGTGAATCCAACCGGTTGCGAGCGCTTGACGCAGGGTAGAGCCGAAGGTCGAGATTCGACATCAGTCGTGCTCCCAGCGGCGGTAGCCGGTACCGGTACCCACGTCGGGATCGGGCTCGGGGAAGTCGTCGATGTTGAGGTTCTTCTTCGCCTCTTCGAGGTCGACGAGCACCGCGCGACGCCGGTCGCCGCGGCCGTTGAAGCAGACGAGCGCGTCGGTCTCGACCACGTAGCCCTGGCGGCGGTAGCACTCGACGATCATCCGGCGCATCGCCTTGCGGTCGGGCACCTCGCCCTCGAAGGCCGTGCGTTTGGTGTGCTCGCAGTAGGCGGCGTGGCAGGCCCCGAAGTGCAGCGCCAGGCGTCCGCTCTGGTAGACGTAGTGGCGGCCGTGCTGCAGCGTGCCGGCGACGGCCATCACCGACAGCTCCTCGAGGAAGTAGTCGAGGCCGGTCTTCACATGGGTGCCACCGCTCTCCAAGAGGTCCTCGAGCATCTTGGTGATGGCGGCGTCGACCTCGAGCTCGGGCAGCGTGATGCCGAGGCCGGTCGCGTACTCCTCGAAGCAGTGCAGGCCGAGCATCATCACGGTGATGTTGTCGCGCACGCGGTAGGGCACGCTGCGGCCGTCGAGCAGGCGCTCCGTCAGATCCTGGGCGACGGCGAAGTCGGCCTCGGTGTCGCGGGCGAGCAGGAATCGAACGATGCCGGCTGACAGCAGCGTCGGGTTCACCTGCTGGATGCGGCGATAGGCTTGCTCGTAGCGCGGGTCGCCCTGCAGCGCGTTCTTCTCGGGGTTGGCGACGAGCATGCGCTCGACCAGGGCAGGCTCAATGGGGCGCGTCTCGCCGGCCACACACAGCGGGGCCGACAGGCGGTAGCTCACCAGCGTCTGGTCGGCGCGCCCGCGCTCTTCGACCTCGCCGGTGTAGAGGCGCCGCATGTACCGGTGCAGCGTGTTGCGCCGGTGGCGGGGCATGTCGTGGGGCTTGTACTCGTCGATGAAGACAGGGACCGAGTTGGTGGACGACAGGAGCTTGAGCAGCGCGAACTCGGTCTCCGTCGCGCTGTAGGGCTCGGTCGAGACCACGCCGAGCATCGGCCAGAGCACCTCCATGATCATCGTCGACTTGCCGCTGCCCTGGGTGCCCCAGACGAAGAGGATTGGATAGTGGCGCAAGAGCTTCTGGATGCGCGGCTTGAGCGGCGCGGCGAAGAACCACCCGAGCACCGGCAGCACCACGTCCGGGGTGTTCATCTGCAGCAGGTTCGGCAGGACGACGGCGGCCGCGGCCGCTTCGACGGCCGGATCGGTGGGCGGCTTGTACTGGGTCCGGCTGTGGAGCGAGGCGCCCGAGGGCACGTAGAGGATCTCGTCGTCGATGACCTCGCCCTCGGGACCGAGCACGCCGTCGGGCGTCACCCAGCGCGGTCCGGGCTTGGTCTCCAGGTAGCCGAGGTTCGTGGTGCCCTTGAGCGTCGGCACCTCGCGAGAGGCGACGAGACGCAGCACGCCCTGGATGTTCTCGTCGGTGCCGGTCCACTGCAGGTCCACGGGGCCGAGCACGCGGAAGAGGTTCCGCTTGCTGTGCCAGGCCTCGCGAGGGAAGCGAACGTCGCGGTACACGCGGCCTCGGTCAGAGCTGACGTCGGCGTCGATGATGTCGCCGTCCTCGGTGGTGATGCGACGCGTGGGCTCGATCTGGAATGACGAGATGACAATCGGGTCTCCGCGGCGGTCGAGCACGTAGTAGTGATCGGTGTCTTCGAAGACCTCGCCCTTGCGGGGGTCGGGGCTGTTATCGGGTTGGTCGTTGGTTGGCTTCGAGCTGGTGGCGCTGCGTAGGAGCGCCTTCACGGTGGCCGCCTTGAGCTTGAAGCGGTCGCGGATGAGGTCGGCGAAGGCCTCGCGCACCAGGGGCTCGCTGCCGCGCACCAGCTCGAGCACGGGCTTGAGCTCTTCGCCGAGGTCAGCCTTGGAGATGTCAACCGGGATGCGCTCGATGAGGAACTCGGGCAGGCGCTTCGCCTTGCGGAGCACGTTTCGCAGCGCGTCGGGGCCGTCGGTGGCCACCACCTCGTTGACGTCGATCTTGTCTTTGCCCGCGGGGCGCGGGATCACGGCGATGCGGACGTCGCGGCCGGCGGCGTGGAGGGCCTGGGCGGTCTCGATGGCTCCGGCCTCGCCGGCGCCATTTTCCTCGGCGTCGTTGCAGATGACGACGCGGGAGCACTGTGCCGTGAGCGCGACGAGCTTTCGATGGTCCTGCTTGCGGAACCGCACCGTGACCGGCGATATGCACGGCACGTCGGCCTGCATGGCGCTGATGCAGTCGGTGACGCCTTCGGTGATCAAGAGCTCGTCGGCGCCGCGGACCGTGTCCTCGTTGTAGAAAGTCTCGTTGACGACGTGGGCCGAGACGTAGGGGTGTCGGTCCGATCGCGTGAGCAGCTTCTTGTACTTGGCCTGCTCCCAGGGCTCTTCGCCCGTGTGCTCGGTGGCGCGGGCGATGAAGTAGACGACGCGACCATGCCGCCAGTACGGAAACACCAGCCGGTCGCGAAAGAAGTCCTCGATGCGGCCGCCCTTGAGGCGCACGAAGAGCCCGGTGGCGAGCGCCTCTTCTTCGGTCGCGCCCAGCAGCTCGGTCAGGTGCTGGTAGAGGTGGCCGTCGGCCCAGCCGAGGAGCAGCTCGTCGATGGTCTCGTCGGTGAAGCCGTAACGCTTGCGGTACCACTCTTCGCGGATCTTCGAGGGCAGCACGCCGTGGTAGTAGGCCGCGGCGGCCGTGAGGAGCGCCTCGACACGGCGACGCTCGGAGACGCGCTCGAGCTCGGCGGCAAGGGCCGGGTCGCTGCTACCGGGAACGTCGAGGTTGGCCTGGTCTGCGAGCGCTCGTAGGGCCTCCATGAACGGCACGCCGTCGCGGCGCTCGACCCAGTCGAAGCAGTCACCGCCGAGGGAGCCACCGCCGGAGAAGTCGCGCCACGTCCGGGTATGAGGCCACACCACGAGCGACGGGTTGGTGTCCCGCGCCCAGGGCGAGCGGCCCTTGAGCACCGAGCCCGCGGGCGAAAGCTGCACCGTCTCGCCGACGAGGGCGGCAAGGTCGGTGCGCTCGCGGACCTGGTCCACGAGCTGGCGAAAGGCAGCGTCGTCCATCGGCTACCTCCGCGCCCTGATTGCAGTGCGTGCTTCAGCACGCCATGGCGCGCCACGGTTCATCGTTGCCCTCCGGTGCAGAGAAGGTCCGCTGCTGGGTGCTGGACCTCTGGAGGGCCTCCGTCCCGAGTACCTTGCGATAGGCTCGCTTGCGCGCGGCGAACTGGCGGCGAGCGAGCGGGATGTTGTCGACCAGGTCGTAGAGCACGGGCGTGCGCTTGCCTGGGTGGGGCCGCATCAAGCGACCGAGCCGCTGGATGGTGCGGCCCTCGGCGCGGGCCGGTGTGGCGAGCACGAGCCGCTCGAGGCGGGAGACGTCGAGGCCCTCGTCGGCCAGCGAGGTCGCGCAGACCACCTTCAGCGACCCATCGCGAAAGCGGTCGAGGATGGCGCTGCGCTTGCCCTTGGCGACCCGGCTGGTGAGCGCCACCGCCGCGGTGCCGGCCGCGGTCAGCAGCTTGGCGAGCCGCTGACAGTGATCGACGCGACCCGAGAGCACGAGCACGCTGCAACCGGCAGCTGCTTCACGGGCGACCAGATCGACGATCAGCCGATTACGGTCCGGGTCCGCCGCGAGGTCGCTGACGATGGCGGCGTGGGTCTCGGCGTCCGTCGTCGCGCCGGTGGAGACCGGCACCACCCGCGGCACGATGAGGTGCCCGGCATCGACGAGAGTCTGGTGATCGATGCGGAACACCTCGGGTCCGAGGCACAGGTGCAGCATCGGCGTGAGCCCATCGCTGCGCTCCGGGGTGGCGGTGAGGCCGAAGCGGAACTTCCCCGGCAGCCACGAGAGCACCTCGCGGAAGACGCTCGCCGGTGCGTGATGGGCCTCGTCGAGGATGACGGCGCCGAACCGGCTGGCGACCTCTGCTCTGGCATCGTCGTCGAGGGTGACCAGAGACTGCACGGTGGCCACCGTGACGTCGGCCAGCTCGAACTTGCCGCCGGCGATGATGCCGGCCCGGATGCCGAGCGCATCGCGGATGGTCGCTGCCCATTGCTCGACCAGGTCGTGGGTATGCACGAGGATGAGCGCGGGCTGGCCGGTGCGGGCGATAGCGGCGGTCCCGATGACCGTCTTGCCGCCGCCGCAGGGTACGACCGCGCAGCCCTGGGTGCGGTTGATGAGGGCATTGACGGCCTGCTCCTGGTAGCTGCGCAGCTCGAAGCCGAAGTCGTAGTCGATCTCCGGGCAGACGGTGCGGCGGTCGTCGAAGGCGAGGTCCTGTCCGGCAGCGCGCACGGCCTCGCGAACGAGGGCCACGGCTCCGCGGGGAACCGTGGCGAGACCATCGTGCTCTTCGAGCAGCGAGATCTCCTCGGGCGTGGTGCCCACCCAGCGTCCGTACCGAACCCGCGAGATGTACTCGGGGTTGGGGAAGCTCAGGTCCCGCAGGAGGTGCGCGATTGCGCGTGGATGCACCTCCCGCGGGTTGAACCGGATCATGCCGTCGACGACCGCCTGCACCGTTGCCTCGCCCATCATGCGAACGGGTCCACTTCTTCCGGCTGGCTCTGCTTGGCGAGGAGCTGGTCGATGAACGCCCGCGCCGCGGCCTCGTGCTTGGCCTCGAGGTCGCGCACCCGCTGCACGCCGAACTCGGCGAGAAAGGCATCCACGTCCGAGCGCGGCAGCGCCTTGAGCTTGGCGACCAGGTCACCGGCGACGCGCGGGTCGATCGGGCCGGTGGCGTTGCTCGATTTCTTGGCGGCCGCCGAGCTCTTGCCGTTGTCCTCGTCGTTGCCAGTGCCGATGGACTTGAGGTCGTGAGGCTCGGCGGCAGCGATGCGCGCCCGCATCTCGTCGTCGAGCTTCTCCTCGGGCAGGATGCTGTAGGTGGTTTTGGGATCGCCGGCGTCGCCGTGGCGCTCGATCTCGAAGAGCCACTTGTCGAGGCCGTACTTGTCGCGGACCTTCAGCACGTCCTTGAACCAGACCGTGCCGCCCTCGATGACCTTCATCACGCCCTCGGCGGGCACGTAGAAGTTCAGCATCACGCGCAGGCTGGGCCGCTTGCCCTGGTGCGCGCTGTTGTTCTCGTCGAACTGCTCGTAGCGCTCGCCCGTCCAGATCACCTCGCGGGCGTAGGGTTCGCCGCAGAACGCCCCGATGATCTTGTCTCCGTTGGCCGCGAGCCGAACGAAGATGCCGCCCGAGTTCGCGTGCTTGTCGGCCATCGTCGTGGCCAGGTCCCATGCAGTCGTCATTGTCTTGGTCCTCCAGTGTTGGGTTGGTTGTTCAGGCCGCCTCGGCAGCCAGGGAATCCATCTCGTCGAGCAGCCCGTGCAGGGCGCTCTTCGCTTCGTCGCTCGGGCGCGGACCCGAGCGGTTCAGGTGGGCTCGGAAGACGCGACCGAGGGCATCGGCCGTCGCCTCCACGAGCTCGGGCTCGGCGTCGTAGAGCTCGAAGAGCCCGATGAGGCTGAGCGTCACTTCTCGAAAGGCGCGGGTGAGCGCCGGTCGCTGGTCTTTGGTGCTCATGGCTTCTGACCTCCTTTGCGGGCTCGGTTAGATCCGCCCTGCGGCGGGCTTGCCGAGTCACGAGAGGTCAAAGCCTGGGTGGGGTCCGGTCGGGGACACGCGGTTTGGGGACACTCGAAATCGTTCCGCAGCTCCGCGAGCACTTCACGCAGCCGCGCGATTGCCCGCGAGTGCCGTCGCTTGATGCGCTGGTAGGTTCGGCGCCGCTCCGATGGGGACAGGTCCGGGTGAACGCGATCGACGTACGACGTCAGCAGCTCGCCGCGGACCAGGGTGGCGACCACCAGCTCGAGCTTGTCGCCGTCCAAGATGTGACCGGCGCGCTCCACCAGGAACGACACCAGCGCGGCGTTCTCCTTCGCATCACGGCGACGCGGCTTGTTCGGCTTGGTCTCGGGCCAGCTCGCCAGGTGCCCGAGGGACTCGAGGTCGTCTTGCCTGCGCGAGATGTCCTCGGGATCGTCGAAACGCACCTGCTCGAGGTCGCGCTGCTCGGCCCGGACCCGCTTGAAGACCTCGCGCTGGGTCATCTGGCGCAGGTACATGCAGGTGCGATCGCGCCGCTGGCTCAGCGGGAAGTCGCGGACGACCTCGAAGAACGACGACAGCACGATCTGGTCGAGGTCGTCGCCCGGCACAGCGTCGCCGAAGATGCGGCCACGCAGCCGTGCCAGCATCGGGTAGAAGGCGACGACGAGCACCGCGTTCCAGAACGGATGTGGCCGTCGCTTGTGCTCGCGGAGCAGCGCCCGGGTGAGCGCCTCCTTCTCGGCGTAGCGCAAGCTCGACTCGTCGCCGAGGACGGCGAGCACGCTGAGCACGGTCTCGTGCTCACGCAGCTCCAGTTGGTGTTTCTTGGCTTCTTCAAAACGCTTCTGGTTTCTCTCTGCGCGCACCTCGGCTCTGAGGGCGCACTTCATCTGATGAAGGCCCATGGGCTCCTCCGCTCGCGGCGGTGGCCATCGGCGCGTCCCGGCTGGGGCGCGGTGCCGATGGGCCTCGAGGAGCCTCCTGGCGTTTGCCGCTACTTCAGTTGTTCAGGGGCCGACGCCACGCCCATCGCAGCGCCGGCAGGCAACACGCGCCTCTACGCTCGGGCGATCGAGCGGGCGTCTCGCTGCCGACAGCTCTGGGTCTCGTTCAGCTCGGAACAGCGGTGGCACACGGCCATGACCGTGCCCTCCACGACGAACTGGGCGTCCTTGTACTTCAGGTGGAGCCGACCCGACCGCTCCACTCCGAGCAGCGATCGGCACTTGCGACAGCGCCATTCCTGCTCGCTCGAACTCTTCTGCATCGATGACCTCCGGTGCTTCTCGCGGCGGCCCATCCGCCAGCGACAAGGCCATCCTGCGGGTCGGGGTCGGAGGATGCTGGGAGCAGAGTCGGAGAAGAGTGGGAGTGGGATTTCGGCTAGCGGATCACCGCGGTCTCGACGCTGCTGAAGTGCTCGAAGCGCACGAGAAAGCAGTAGGTCGCGCTGTCATCGGGGCGGAACTCGTACTCCTGCGGTCCCCCCGAGAAGCTCGCGCGATCCTTGAACAGCCGGTAGCTGCGGCGCGAGTCGGTGGTGACGTCGACCTTCCGTCGCATGTCGTTGAACGCCTTCTTGCGGCTCGCGGGGGTGGTCACGTTGGGGATGCGGAGATTCTCGGGACGCTCGTGATCGAGGCTGCGCGTCGCGCGGGCGAGGTAAGCGGCGAGCATGGAGACTTGGCCTGCGGTGAGCCGCTCCTCGTCGCGCCTCTTCTTGCCGTTGCTCTTCGAGCAGCGGGGCTTGTCGAGGGTCGCGTCGACGAAGTGCTCGACGTCGCTCTCGATGGCACGCACGCGATCCAGATCTGCTGCATCGATGATCTGCACCGGCGTCGCACTATCGTGGCGCCAGCAGATAGCGACGGGCTTCTGGGCGTAGGTTGCTGGGCCCTCACGCACGGACAGGACTTCGGGCGGGGGAATGACGTAGGACGCTGGCGCGCGATGAACGAGCTTGCCGTTGTCGTCGATCAGAATCAGCTCGTCGCAGGCGAGCACGGCCACGCGACGTTGGCTGAGCAACGCGCGGTCCGCCGCGGCGAGACCATCCGCCGTCGGCACGATCAGAACGAGGTCGCCAGTAGGGTGGTGGGCGAGCAGCGTCGCCAGTGGGGCGGCATAGCCCGTCTCGCGCTCGGACAGCACGAAGAACACGTGCGCGCCCCCCGCGCGAACGCCGAGGGACCAGGCGCGCGCGCCGGCGATCGGTTGCACGTCGCCACCGCAGCCGAGCGCTTCGCCGATACCCGCGAACAGCCGGGGAAGCGCCAGCTCGTACACGACCACGTCCGCGCGCGTCAGCGGTCGACGGTCACACTCGGACTCGTCGAGACCGCACACCGCGACGACGTCATCCGTTCCGTGGTGGACGACGCGGCGCGCGCAGGCATCCGGGAGGCGCTCGCACGGATAGCTGCTGGCCAGGTCCTGCTCGGGCTTCAGGTACGGGCGCAGAACGTCGAGGATGTCGCCGAGCCAGATCTGCCACTGGGCCTCGACGCCGGCGAGGACCTCCTCGCGCTCAATCGTGCGCCACAGCGCGTGCAGGCTCGGCATGCGGCACCTTCGTCTTCGGGCTCGTTGGCGACGCCGGCGGAACGAACCCACGCTTCACGAGCCATTCTTCGATCAGCGGCGCGTCATCGTCCCGGGTGAAGCTCGCGACGTTTCCGCGACGGACCGTCACCGTGCGCGGCGTCTTGGCGTCGCTGAACTTCACGGCGAAGTTGGCGCGCACGATGGGCCCTTTCGATAGCGATCGCTGTTTGCTGCGGTAGAGCGCGAAGAGATCGTCGGCCTTCTGGATCGTCCGCTCCTTGTGAGGGCCGCCCCAGTGATACTCGATCTCCTTCAACCGGACCCACTCCATCCCCTCGACGTCGGTGCAAACGAGGCTGTCCTCGCCGTCGCTCAGCAGCGGGTCTAGGGAGTACTTCGTCCAGTTGGGGAACATCGTCGCGTCGCCAAAGAGATGCAGGCCGATCTTCTCTCGGTAGAGGACGCCGATCTTCTTGGTCTCCGCGTTCATCGAGAGCTCGCCGGTGCGCGGGTCGTAGCGGAGCGGGTCGTAGATCTCCGGGCGGTAGTACACGGCTCCAGAGCCATCGGCCGTCACCGTTCCCTCGCGCTTGCAGGGTTGCCCATGGCGCACCAGGAACCAGAAGCCGTCGTCCTTCTGGTAGATGAACACCTTGCTGCTGCGCCCGCGCTTGAGCTGATCGAGCCTATCGTCGAGCGCTTCCTTGAGGTCCGAGAGCTGCGCCGCCGTCGGCACTCGGAGCGTTCGGTCGGCTCCATCTTTCACCCGGTAGCACTCGAAGGCACGCTTGGTCGTCAGGAAGCGCTCGGCGTGATGGCGCTCGAGCAACAGCGGCGCCTTCAACCGAACCTGGACGGCGACGTCCGCCGGCGTGGGGTCGGGCGGCAGGTCCAGCTCGATGCGCTCGTTCAGCGGCATGGCTTCGACGGCCGCGAGCAGCTCGTCCATGCCATCTCGGTCCGACATCTCGTCGACGTAGTACAGGTCGTCCACGAGCTTGGGCGGCGCGCTCGGGTCCGGGTTCATGAGAACGTCGCGCAGCCCTTCGTAGTCCAGCTCGTGCCCGTTCATCGGGCCCAGCTCGACACCGCGTCTCGCGAAGTAGCTCTTGTGCGGCTCGAGCAACGCGAGCAAGTAGCTCGGCTGGATCGTCTTCAGGGTGTGGATGTTCGTGAAGCGCTGCAGTCGGAACGTGGCCATCTCATGTCCCCCCATCGAGGTCGCGACGCACCCCAATCACCTTTCCCCGCACGCGCAACGTCTGCGGTGGAGACACGACGATGGGATCGTACTTCCGGTTCATCGCGACCAGCCGAGCCTGGCCATTGTCGCGCTGGAGCTTTTTGACCGTCGCTTCCTGATCGTCGATGAGGGCGACGATGATGTCGCCGTCGTTCGCCGCCTCCTGCTGGCGCACGATCACGAGGTCGCCGTCGAGGATGCCGGCGTCGATCATGCTGTCGCCCTGCACACGCAGCGCAAACAGCGTGTCGCGCTCGCTGGTGCCGTCGATGGTCAGCCAGCCTTCGATGTTCTCCTGGGCAAGGATGGGTGCGCCGGCAGCCACACGGCCCACGATGGGGATTCGGCGAGAGGTGGAAGAAGCGCGGAGCGTGGACCGCCAGCTCCGTCCGACGCCGTCCACGTTGGCGAGGTAGCCCTTCCGCTTCAGGCCCCCGATGTGCTCGTGGATCGTGGCGCGCGACACGCCGAGGGCCTCCGCGATGTCGGCGAGGGAGGGAGCAACGCCGAACTCCTCCGAGTACTGTTCGATGGCCGCGAGGACCTCGCGCTGCTTGTCGGTCGGCTCCTGGGCCATAGGTCGGATCTCTCCCTACATAGCGGGAAGCCGGATCAATGCCCTGACAACTGTAAGGGTGTCAAGGGGGATCACGGAAGCAGCTGAAACAAGCTGCCCAAAGCCGCCTTGCGGCGCGCGCCGGGTCCGCCCAGGATCCCTCAGAAGTGAGGGAGAAGCATGCGCCTTGAAGCGACCATCCCGGACCACCGAGCCCGGGCGTTTCTCGACCTCGCCGAAGATCTCGGGCTCAGCCGAAGCCAGATGGTCGACGAAGCGATCGCCCTGTTCCTGATGGCCGTCGGCGCGGTGAAGCGCGGGCATCGACTGGTCTCGATCGGCGGCGCCCAGGAATGCGAGCTGATGACGCCGACCTTGGCTGCGCTGGAGCTGGCCCTCACCAAGGGCGGGACCGTAGAGCTCAGCCCTGAAGCCATCGAGCGCGTGCGAGCTCTCCTCGTCGAGGCACGAAAGCCCGGTCCCCGGCTCCGACAGGCGGCGCGCAGGGCAGCTGCGAACAAGAAAGGCCGCCCGTGAACACGACGTGAACAGCCCGCGGACGCCGTCGTTGTTCACACATTTACCAAGCGATTCCAGCGTGTTGCGTTCATCTCGACCGGTGTGAACAGGTTTCTGCTGGAGGTACGAACGTGAGAGCGCGTTTTTCTTTTCGGGCGCCCTCGCTCGCTTCGGCGCGCGCTCTCGCACAGTAGAAGTAAGAAAATAATCTTGTTCACCTTGTACACACCAACCTAACCGCCTGACTCGCCACGGCTTTCCCGTGAACAAGGCGCTTGTGCACGGCTGTGCACCTTGTTCACGCCCGTCCCGGCTGCCGCCCTCGGCGGCTTTGCCCCGGTGGACCAACCGGAGGCCGAGCATGACCGAGCACCTGACAGCCGAAGACCGTCGCGAGCAGATCGCAGAGATCCTCGTGACGGGCATCTTCCGCGTCCTGGCGGATCGCGCTGCGCGAGCGCGCGTTCCCGACGGAAAGTGGAAGCCAGCGCGCATCGAGATCCCGGACGACGACACCGTCGATGAAGCCGAGGCCGAGCCATGTCACTGAAGGCTCGGCTGGCGGTCGTGGAGCAGCCGACCCGGCCCGCGGCGTTCACCTGCCCCGACTACGATCCGCTGCCTGGGTCGAAGCGTTGTCGCAGCTACCTGTCGAACGGCGGCTGCGCTCGCGAGGACCACTTCATGTGCGAGGAGTGGCTCAAGGCCAACGGGCGTGCAGCTCCAACTCCGGTCGAGGCCAAGCCCGAGCCGGCTCGCGATCTCTTCGGCAATCCGCTGCCCCAAGACTCACGGCCGACGAAGCCTCAGGTCCAGGTGGCACCGACGCCGTCGCCGACACCGAAGGCATCGCCAGTCGCCGTGGGCTCGGTCGCGGAGCGCGACGCTCCGCTCGTACGCAACCTGACCGACGAGGACATCGCCTCGTTCAAGGCGCTCGGCGTCGAGGTCTGCATTGCCTCGGAGGAGATCGGCGAGGTGTGGATCGTGCCCGAGTACACCCGCAAAGACCGACGCGAGCTGCGGATCGATCACGCGGCGACGCTGACCGCTGTGTGCGCGACGTTCCCGGGTGCGAAGGTCACGTCGTTCGAGAAGCTCGCGAAGCCGGAAACCGCGAAGGCGACCTGAGCTGTCCCCGGTCGGCTTCGACGGCGCTTTGCCCTGGTGGCGACCACCACCGGAGGCAAGCGAATGACCCGTCTGAGCTTCACCAAGCTGTCCAGGTACGAGACGTGCCCGCTCTCGTACAAGCTGCACTACCTCGACCGGCTCACCGCTGAGCCCGGCGTGCCGCTCTTGTTCGGGCAGGCCGTGCACGCTGTCCTCGAGAACCTCGTGCGCGAGCACATGCACGAGGAGCGCGTCGGGCCGCTTCCGGAAGATCGCGCTGCCGAGCTGTGGCAGGAGGCGTGGGCCAAGTCCGGCATGTCGGGCATCGACGTGTTCCGCGAAGGTCTCGACATCGTGCACCGCTTCGTGCGCGAGCAAGGCGTGCTCGAGCATCACGACGTGCTCGCCGTCGAGAAGGAGTTCCGGCTCACCGTCGGCGGCTTCGAGGTGATCGGTTACCTCGACCGCGTCGATCGGGTCGACGACGAGACCGTGGAGGTCATCGACTACAAGACCAACCGCCAGCTCTTCACGCGCGAGGAGACCGACGCCAGTTTGCAGATGTCGCTCTACCACCTCGCAGCGCAGGAGCTGTGGCCCTGGGCGAGGAAGGTGCGGCTCACGTTCTGGATGCTGCGCCACGGCCTGCGGCAGACCACCGAGCGGACCGACGAGGACATCGACGGAACGCGCCGCTACGTCGACACCCTCGGGACGACCATCACCAAGGCCCGCGAGTTCCCGGCGAAGCTCAACTCGAACTGCATCTACTGCGACCACCGCCGGCACTGCCCGGCCTACGCCGACGCCCTGCAAGGCAAGCGTGAGTTCATCTGCGAGGACACGAGCGATCTCGAAGCCGTCGCGAAGGAGCGCGAGGAGGTCGCACGCCTGGCCAAGGTCCTCTATGCGCGCAAGGGCGAGCTCGAAGGCGTGCTCAAGACGGCGCTCAAGGACCAGGACGAGATCGTGCTCGGCGGCGTCCGCTACACGATGTTCAAGACCAGCAAGAACGACTACCCGCTCGATCGCACGCTGGAGCTGCTGAGCCGCGAGACCGGCATGGCCTGGCACGAGCTGCTCGGCCGCGTTGCCGCCGTCGACAACAAAGCGCTCGAAGGCCTGCTGAAGGAGCTGGGCAAGAAGCTCGATCGGCCGCGCGTGAACCTCCTCAAGGCCGAGCTGGATGCGGTCGCCACCAAGACCCACTCGCCGCGCTTCTGGGCCAAGGAGGTGGCGTGATGCGTCCGTTGGTCTTCGTCGACTGCGAGACGACCGGACTCGACCCGGATCGCCACGAGATCATCGAGGTCGCGGTCATTCGAGTGCACCCGCGCACGCTGAAGATCGAGACGGAGCTGGCGCTCAAGGTTCAACCCGAGCGCATCGAGGACGCCGACCCCGAGGCACTCCGCGTCAACGGCTACAACGAGGAAGCCTGGACCGACAGTGTCGCGCTCGCCGAAGCCATGCAGCAGCTTGCACCGCTTCTCGAAGGTGCTGCGCTCGCCGGGCACAACGTCGCCTTCGACCGCGGGTTCCTGGAGGCGGCATGGAAGCGCGTCGGGCATCGCCCTGCTGGGCTCGATCACCACCTGCTCGACACCGCAACGCTCGCATGGCCGCTGCTCTCGTCCGGAACGATCGAATCGGTGTCCCTGACGCCGGTGTGCAAGCACCTGGGCATCGAGCGAGGCGAGGAGCACTGGGCCCTCGACGACGCTCGCGCCAGTCTCGAGGTCGCCAAACGCCTGCTGCCGGCGATGGAGGACCACGCGCAGCTCGCCGCCTTCGCCGGTGATGAGCGCGCCATCTTCCGCACGCTGCTTCGTCGCATCGATGCTGGGCGCAGCGAGTACGGACCGTGGAAGGCAGACGACGGCCGACAGTACCTCCGTGAGGCGCTCGCCGAGGTGCTCGACGCGCTTCACTACTGCGCCGCCGAGCTGGTCCGCCTTGATCGGAGGCGAACAGTCCCCGGCTTCCGCACACGCCGGGTCTACGTCTGCCACCCGTACCGCAACGCGCCCGCGGAGAACGTCGAGCGGGTGACCGAGATCTGCAAGGCGCTGTCGGCGAGCGGGCATCTACCCATCGCGCCGCAGCTCTACCTGCCGCAGTTCATGGACGAGGCGACCGAGCGCGAACGTGCGCTCGCCCTCTGCCTCGAGCTGCTCGACGCCAGCGACGAGGTGCGCGTCTACGGTCAGTCGATCACCGCCGGCATGCGCCTCGAGATCGAACGTGCCGAAGCTCGCGGACTGCCCGTGCGCTTCGTGGACGCGGAGACGGTGTGATGGGCGGCGCGATGTCTCGGCGCAAAGGCGCAGGCTTCGAGCGCGAGCTCGTGTGGCGCTTCCGCGAGGTCATGCCGGGCGCGGAGGTGAAGCGCGGCCTGCAGTCACGCTCGGGTGAAGAGATCGCCGACGTCGACTGCCCGGTGTTCTGGATCGAGGCGAAGCGTGGGCGGAAGCCGAACGTCCGGGCGGCGCTGAAACAAGCTGAGTCGAGCGCACCGAAGGGCCGCATCCCCGTGGCGGTCATCCGCGACGACCGGGCCGCAGCCTTCGTGGCGCTGCCCTTCGAAGACTTCCTCGAGCTCGTCCGCGAGTGGTGGGAGCTGTCCCGGCGATGAGCAGCAGCGACTCCGACAACAGCGGCAACCCGATCGGCCGTCCGCGCAAGGGCGAAGGTCCGCGGCTGCCCTACGAGGAGATCGACCGCATCCTCGTCTTCGGTGAGGTGGTGGCGTGCGACGACGGCAAGAACACCACCGTCGTCTACCCGTCGTACCGCGACCTCGGCCGACGCTACGGTGTCTCCCACAGCCTGATCGCCGATTACGCCAAGAAGCACAACTGCATGCGACGGCGCGAGGTGGCCCAGGCCCGCATCGAGGAGAAGACCGACCAGAAGCTTATCGAGCTGCGGTCGACCGCGCTCGCCATGTCCAAGGACGACGAGCTGCGCATCATCGACAGCTACCTCGCCGGATTCGAGAAGGCCCTGTCCGAGGGCCGCGTCCGCTTCGACAACCCTGGCGACTTCAACACCATGGTGCGGCTCAAGGAGTTCGTGCAGGGCGGCGCCGACTCGCGGCAGGAGGTCCACGCGATCCTCTCGCTCGAGGAGCTGCAGGCGCGGCATCGCCGGATGATGAAGACCCTCGAGGCCAGCCGTACAGACGAGCTCGATGAAGTGAACGCGGTCGGTTCTTTGCCTCCGGGTGGTCACCAGGAAACTGGCGAAAATCCCCCGCCGCCCTCGTTCGAGAGCGATGCCGAGGAAGTGTCCGGTCAGTTCGTGGAAGGAACCGTAGCCCGCGACGCCGCCCCACGTCGCGGGAAGCGAGGCGACCCCGACGACGACCTCGAGCCCGGCGAACGCCGCCGACACGGGGCGAACGTCGGCCCCACACGGGCCCGTCCTCCGGCGCATCCCGACCCAGAAGACGACAACGAGGCCGAGGAGTGAACCCGTGCAGCGCCGCTCATCCGCTTCGCCGCTGCTCGCGGCAACTGACCGCGTGCAGTTCCTCGGTGAACATCGCCGGCAGGAACACCGCCGAGACGTGCAGAAAGCGGCGGTTCGCGACTCGTGGCCGTTCGCGTTCTCGGGGAGTTGCGGGCGGCCGGAGCCGGCGATCTCGCCGAGCTCGACCGCCGCTTTCCTCGGTCCGTCGCCCGGCGACGCGCCGGCGATCACCACGATGGAGGCAAGGTCGCACCCCCGGGGGGCGGGTCCGACTTTCGGAGCGCCCACCCGTCAGCCCAAGGGTTCCCGGGGCCGTTTCCGACAGCGGCTGTTTCGGGAAAGTGGACAGGGGTGCGCGTGGAAAGTGACCGCCCAGTTCTCTCGGTCAGTTCCGCAGCCGCGGTCAGTTTCGTTCTGCAAGTGGGCCCGAGCCCGGTCAGCACGGCAGGTCGAGCACCGCACGCACCAGGTCCTCGTCGCTCGGGTGCGCGTAGATGCTGGTGGTCAGGATCGACTTGTGCCGGGCAAAACGCTGGGTCACCCGGATGTCCTTCGTGCGTCGGTAGAGATTCGAGCACGCGCTATGGCGAAGCGAGTGGAAGTTCAGCCGGCGCTCGAAGCCGGCCCGTTCCTGCCAGACGTGGAAGACCTCGCGGAGCTGCCGCGCCGACAACCGGTTGCCCCGTCGGCTCGTGAACACCGGCGCGTCCCGGTCGAGGCTCTCGCCGACGCTGCGCTTCCACCGGAAGAGCCGGTCGAGCTTGGTCCGCACCGCATCGGGCAACACCACCTCCTGGGTCGCCGGGCTGTCGCTGCTGCGCTTGAAGACCCGCAACACCAATCGCCTCCGCGCCTTGCCGCCGTCGAAGACGTCGCCCACGTCGAGGGCGAGCAGCTCGTGCTCGCGCAGGCCGGTGCCCAGGGCGAGGCTGAAGAGCACGTGGTCCCGGAACCCGGCCTTGTGCTCGCCGGTGGCCTTCAAGAGGCGCCGCTGCTCCACCTCGGTCAGCGTGCGCGGCGGGGTTCGGATGTTGTCTGCGTAGGTCGCCATGGGTGCTGCTCCTTCCGAGCGTCCGTGCTCATCCCATGCAGGCGTCCTTTCGCCGCAATGGCAAGGGAACTGGCGGTGTCCCGGAGGGCGTCGTGACCTTGGGCATCGTCAAGCGTACCGAGCAGGAGTTCGCCGAGTGGCTGGCCGAAGAGTGGGGCTTTCTGTGCGGGTTGGCATCGTTCGATGACGAGCCGCTCGAGCTCGAGCCCTACCAGATCGAGTTCCTCCAGAACCGCTCGCGTTTTCGCTGGGTGACCAAGAGCCGGCAGGTGGGCTTCTCGTTCGTGTTCGCCCTGGAGGCGCTCGCGCGATGTCACCTCCGGGACAAGCACACCGGCGTGTTCGTCAGCTACAACCTCGACGACGCCAAGGAGAAGATCCTCATCGCCCGGCAGGTCCACGAGGAACTGCCGCTCGCGTACCAGAAGCGGCTGGTCGTGGACTCGAAGACCGAGCTCGCCTTCGAGTCGAATGCGGCCCACAAACGGCTGTCGCGGATCATCTCCGCGCCGTCGAAGGCTCCCCGAGGCAAGAAGGGCGACGTCTACCTCGACGAGCTCGCCCACTATGTCAACGACCGCGAGGTCTACCGCGGCTCCACCGCGCTCATCCTGCGCTCGCGGGGGCAGCTTTCGGGCTGCAGCACACCGCTCGGTCGCCGCGGCATCTTCTGGGAGATCGCCACCGAGGAGCTGCGCAGGTACCCGCACCACACGCGGCACGACGTGCCGTGGTGGCTGTGCCGGTTCTTCTGCCGGGACATGGCCCGCGCGCGGGTCGAGGCCCCGGACATGCCGACCGAGGAGCGCGTCGCGGCCTTCGGGACACAGTCGATCATCGAGCAGCTCGACTCGCTGCCCCTTGAAGACTTCCAGCAGGAGTTCGAGTGCCGCTTCGTCGACGAGAGCTACAGCTTCTACCCCTACGACCTCATCCTGCCGTGCACGAGCGAAGAGCTGGTACTGGCCGACGACCTCACGGACATCGCCGTCACCGACGGTCGCCTCGTCGCCGGCTTCGACGTCGGCCGCACCCGTGACCGCTCCGAGCTGGCCCTCTTCGAGGACCGCGACGGTCGGATGATCTGCCGACTGCTCCGTCGCTACGATCAAGTTCCGTTCTCGGAGCAGGAGGCCGACCTCCGGCGCCTGCTTGAGCACCTCCCGGTCGCGCGCCTGTCCATCGACAAGAGCGGCATCGGCATGAACCTCGCCGAGAACCTGGCCCGCGACTACCCGCACGTCGTGCCCGAGGCGTTCACGAACGACAGCAAAGAGCGCTGGGCGACAGACCTCAAGATCCTCCTGCAGCGCAAGGACATCGTCCTGCCGCGCGACCGCGAGCTCGTCGGTCAGATCCACTCCATCAAGCGCCGCGTCCTCGCCTCGGGCAAGGTCAGCTTCGATGCCGAGCGCACCACCCGAGGCGGCCATGCCGACCGCTTCTGGGCCATCGCGCTCGCGTGCCAGAAGGAGCGCGGCCCGGCGCCGGTCAAGGGCGTCGAGGTCGGGGCACGAGTGCTCGGCTGATTCGGGTCTTGTCGCGCGATGCGATCTTGTCGTCGGAGCCAGCCACAACCACCCAGAGGCATTCGATCAACCCGAGCGCGGCCTGGCGTGGAGGCAGGTCGGCCTGAACGAGACGTTCCCGGACTTCCTCCGCGAGGGCCAGCGGCTTCTTAGCGCCGCGTCTCGAGCGAGCAAGCTCGTCCGCGATTCCGTGCTCGTAGCCGAGGTCGAAGTAGGCTTGCTCGCGCTCGCTGCCCATGCAGTTGCGAAGATCCTCGAGGTCGAAGAAGGGCTGTTTGTCGTCGCCAAGGCGGTCGAGGATCTGGTTCTGCAAGCGGATGAGATGCTTTCGGACGGCTTGGTGCTCAAGCCGCCGCTCCACGGCAGCATCTACGGGATGTGCCTCTTCGTCAGAGCGACGGATCGCGCCGAAGTGGTCAGGGAGTGCTCGCTTCTTCTTCCGGTGGTGTCGGGGTCGTCGCTTGGATATCTTCGCCACTGGTGGGCCTTTCTGTGGAAGGTTCGCCCGCGGGCCCGGACGTTGGCGCGTCGCGGGCCCACTTTTCCCGTCCGAGTTCGCTCGTCTTTTCGGCGCGTTCAAGTTGTTCCTCGTGGCTCGCTCGCCCATTGGGCCGGGAGCGATCTCGAAGGCCGCGGCCTCCGTGGTCAGCGTCGACGCCGAGCCCACAGCGACGTCGACAGCTCTGGCGCTCGCTCGCCAGCAAGAAGGACAGGGCTCGCGCCGACGAGCAGCACCGAAATCGTCATGCGAGACGTGGCGGCCATGAGCGATCACGGAGCCAGGCACGTTCATGCTTGCGGCGAAGCTGCACGACCCGAAACTGCAACCAGAGTGCCCGGTGCTGCTTGGGGAACCGCGACGCGTGGTGTACTACACCGGCGCCATGGAGTTCACTTTTCCCACCGAACCGACGCCGACGGCCATTGGGCTAACGGTCGTTGGCCTGCTGGTGGCCGTGGCCGTCACGCTCAGCCGAACCGTCGGCCGGCGCGGCGTGCCCGTGGTGCTCCTTTTCATGCTGCTCGGCATGATCGCCGGCTCGGAGGGGATCGGCGGGATCGCCTTCGAGGACTACGCTCTGACCTTCCGCCTGGGGACCGTGGCCCTCGTCTTCATCCTCTTCGACGGCGGCCTGAACACCTCGTTCGGCGTCGTCCGGTCCGCGCTCGCGCCGGCGGGGATTCTTGCTACCTTCGGGGTTGCCCTGACCGCTGGGATCGTCGCGCTTGCCGGGCGCCTGGTCGGGCTTGGCTGGATCGAGGCGCTCTTGCTCGGAGCCGTGGTTTCCTCGACCGACGCCGCCGCTGTGTTCTCGGTCCTGCGGGGGAGCGGAGTTCACCTGAGGCAGCGCGTCGCCGCGACGCTGGAGCTCGAGTCGGGGCTCAACGACCCCATGGCCGTCATCCTGACGATCGGGCTCACGAGGGCGATCGTTGCTGGAGATCCGCTGTCGTGGTTCTTGCTGCGGGACATTGTTCTACAGCTTGTCATCGGAGCCGCCCTGGGGGTCGCCATCGGCTACGCCGGTCGCTGGATCCTCCGGCGCCCTCTGCTCTCCGGCGGGCTCTACTCGGTGCTCACCCTCGCCATCAGCTGCCTGGCGTTCGGAGTACCGACGCTGTTCTACGGAAGCGGATTCCTCGCCGTGTACGTGGCAGGCCTGGTGCTCGGGAACGGGCCCTTGCCCTATCGCACCGGGATCGTGCGCGCACACGACTTCGTCGCGTGGTTCTCGCAGGTCCTGATGTTCCTGGCGTTGGGCCTGCTTGCGTTCCCGTCGCAGCTCGTAGCAGCCCTGCTTCCGGGTCTCGTCATCGCCGGAGCCCTTGCCCTCGTCGCCCGACCGCTGGGGACGCTGCTTTGTCTTCTCCCGTTCCGCTACGCACCCAAAGAGCTCGTCTATGTTGGCTGGGTTGGGCTGCGCGGTGCAGTCCCCATCATCCTCGCGACCTTCCCGATGATGGCGGGGCTGCCCCAAGGGAGCCAGATCTTCAACATCGTGTTCTTCGTCGTGGTCATCAGCGCGCTCATTCAGGGCTGGAGCGTCCGAAGCGTCACGCGTTGGCTCGGGCTCGAAACGGCAGCGCCTCCGCCCCCACCGGCCAGCGTGGAGATTTCCTCCGTGCTTCCGCTGCGCGACGAAATCCTGACGTTCTTTATCCAGGAAAGCTCGCCAGCACGCGGGAAGAAGCTGAGCGAGCTCGCCTTCCCGGAGGGGGCCGCAGCCATGATGGTCGTACGCGGGCCCCAGCTCATCGCGCCGAAGGGCGGAACCGAGCTCCAGGTCGGCGACTACATTTCCGTTTTTTGCCGACCGGAGGATCGGCAACGAATGCAGCGTCTCTTCGAGACGAATGAGTCGGAGCCTCCGGCTCGGGTGGATATCAATCCTGTCAGCTAGCTGGGGAGCTCACGGCGAGCGCCGCCCTGAAACCCTCGCTCGAGTTGCTTCGGGACCTTGCTTCACAAGACCGCTCTAGAAGGTTCCACAGCGGAGGAGCGCCGGGCTTGCCGCGAGGCAAACCAATAGAGGACAGCCGGGAGGACCAACATGGCCGAGAGCTGGGTTGCGGCTTCGCCCAAGCCAGCGGTCAGGCCCAGGCTCTTCACCGCACCGTTGATGCTGAACAGGAGGGCCGCATACCCGCACAGCGTGGTCATCGAGCACGCCACGACGGCGCCGCCGGTCTCCGTGAACGCTCGCTCGATGCCTTCGTCTCCCTCGATCTCGCGCCGCTTCATGACGTTGATTGCGTAATCTGAACCAACCCCGATCGCGACCGGCAGCGCCACGAAGTTCAAGAAATTGAGCTTCACGTCGACGAGATACAGGATGCCAACCATCCAGCTCAAGCCGAGAGCAAGGGTCGCCAATGCCACCCAGCCCGCGGGACGAGCTCTAAACGAAAGCAGGATAACGCCGATCGTACCGACGAAGCTGAGAAGCGCCACCCGAGGCGCGTCTCTCGCGATCGTCCGCAGCATGTCCGCGTACACCACGGCATCGCCGCTCGCCCGGATGGTCTCTCCGGTCGGCAGCAAGACCTCACGAAAGCTGTCGGCCCACTGCAGAAGATAGTGAGCATCGTTCACGCTCCTTCCGTGCACCGGGGCGACGTATACGATCCTGCCTCGCGTTCCGTCTTTCTCTTGGAACGGACGCGCGACGAGCTCGGGGAGATCGTCGACGCCGATAGCACGGATCTCGCTCGGAAGATGCGTTCGCACTTTCGCGAAGTCCGCGTCCGAAATCCAACCGCGTTCACGAGCTCGTACGACGTAGCCTTCGATTTCTCGGAGAATCCCGAGCTTTCGTTCCTGGGCGTCGGGCAACAGCGAGTGGATGCTGACGACCTTCCCGAACGGCTTTTGCTCCGGAGGCGCCGCCTCCCGGCGCCGTTCGAGCTCCGCCACGAGTAACGGCACTTGATCAAGCCGGTCGACGAGCACGGCCTTGCCGCTTTGGTTCATGTTTCCGACGACGCGGTTCATCCTCGCCGAGAGAGAACGCGCCGACGTCGATTCGCGGATCTCGTTTCGCACCCTCTTGAGATCGTACTCCATCGGGTCGCCCGAGAAGTAGCGGACGGTAGCGTAAAGCCCCAGAACTCCGGAGAGAACACCGAGGACAGCGAGAGAACGCGTGAATCGCTTCGCGAGCCAAATGAAGGGGCGACCGTACCAACCGCTCAAACGATCTCGCCAACGGCTGCTCGTGTCGAAAGGCCGGACCCTATCGGCGAGCACGAGCACTGCCGGCAGTACCGCGTATGCAGCGATCCAACAGAGCAACATTCCGGCTGCTCCGATGATGCCGAAGTGTCGGAAGCCACGGAATTCAGTGGTCATCAGCGCGCCGTACGCCACCATCGCCACTGCGACCGCAGCGAACGTGGCGGCATAGGTGCCAAGCGACGCGGTGTGGAGGGCGTCTGCCGTGCCCTTACCCTCGTCCCGTCTCGCTTCGACGAAGCGGGCCATGTAGATGACCATCGCGTTGATGCCGTTTCCTGCGATGACGCTGACGAGGAAGCCCGTCGCCGTATTGAGATGGCCGATGGCCGCTTCGGCGAATGCAAACGTCCAGAGGCAGCCGAGCCCAATGCTCACCCCCAGGGCGACGAGAACGCGTACCCGCCAGAAGAATAGAAACACCACGAGCAGCACCAAGCCCACCCCGAGAGCACCGGTCTCGGTGAGATCGCGGCTCACGTCGCGGTACTCCTCTGCGCTCGTCACCAGGTTGCCGCCGAAGCCGTAGCGGAAGCTTGGGTCCGCCCCCTTCCAGTCATCCGCTTCAACGATCTCCGAGATGCGCTGTTGAAGCTCGAAAGCCCGCTGGCTCATCGGGGCGAGCGGGGTGCGCACCAGAATGACGCCGAGCTTGCCATCCTCGCCGATGAAGTATCCTTCGAGACCCGGCGAGCTCTTTTTCTCGGCATCGTCGATCTTTTTCTGGAAGCGCTCCGCGATGGATTCGGCAGTAACGGCCGGGGGCGGCTCGTCATCGATGTTCGTCCCCATCCGCTGCCCCACTTCCCAATCGTACCTGGCGGAGAGGTCGTCTCGGAGCTCCTCGAGATCTTCGACGCTTGCGTAGAGATGCTTGTGCTCTTCGAAGAACTTCTTTGCCTCTTGCGTGCCCCCCTCCACGGCGCTCACGAGTTCCGGGGGCAGTTTTCGGATCTCGGGTACGAGCTCGTCGATGAAGCGCTTGAGGAGCTCGGTGTCGCTCGACTCGGCGACGACGCCGAGCGTCGACATGTTCGAGAGGCGTTCGCTGGTTCGCCGGAGCTCGACAACGCTCGGTTGCTTGTCCGGCAGCAGCTCATCGAACCCTGTGCGAAGCTCGAGGTTCCGGGCCAAGAGCGCTGCAGGAACGATCGTAAACGCTGCAAGCACGATGACCAGGAGGGGGCGCGCTGCCTGAAACGCAACCAGGCGCGCGAGAAAGCGTTCGAAGCGAGCAATCATGGAATCACGTCTTGGAGAGCAGAACTGTCTCGCCGGGAGAGGTCCTGCCCCCTGCCGTGGGGCCGGACGAGCTCCGGGCGCGCCGCAGGGTGGTCCATAGCCCGCGAAACCTGGAGGATCAATGCTGACCCGTCTATTCGCAGGCGCACGTCTTGCGTGCGGCACCCCTCAGCGCCACGGGAGATCCGCGCGGCCTAGCGCGGGACCGCGTTCGAACCGGGCTCGCGGAAGCCATCTGATTGGACGTAGTTCCCCTACTCGCCGTCGCCGACAGCGCTGTTGGGCCCCTGTGCATTGCGGATTTCGTCGACGGCCGTTCGCACCGCGGCCGGTTCGACACCCGAAATTTCGAGCGCACGGCGCCCTAGCTCCAGTGCCAGCTCGAGCTCACCCATCACCGCTTCGCTTGCGCCTGCCGCGTAGAGCCTGCTCCGCTCGTCGTCGCTGTGCGTTCGTACGACGACTGGGATGGACGAGCTCAGGTCTCGAGCATGATCCAGAATTTGCCGTGCGGCCGTGCGATCGGGAATGGCGATGACGATCATCTTCGCCCGTGCCACCCCGGAGCGCTCGAGCAGTACAGGGCGGGCCGCATCCCCGAACAGCGCATGGATGCCGGCTTCTCGGAGGCCGCGCACGACCTCGTGGTCCTCATCGATCACGACGAATGGAACGTCGTGACTTCGCAGCAGCTTGGTCACGATCTGGCCCACTCGGCCATGCCCGCAGACGACGACATGACCGCCCTGGCTCGGCAGGCCCACTGGTTTCGGCGCTTCGAGCTCCGCATCTTGCTGCCGGCGCGCGAGAAGCCTGCCAAGGGGCAGCGCAACGCGTTGAAGGTGGGGAGCGATCAGAATGCTCACCGCGGTACCAGCAAGCAGCACGTTGAACACGACCGAGGAAATCGCCCCGAGGTCCTGGCCCAGCCGCGCCATCAATAAAGAGAACTCTCCCGACTGAGCCAGTCCGACCCCGATGGCGGTCGCTGCGGCCCAGGAAGCTCCGAGGAGGCGACCGACGAGCACCGACACTACGCCTTTCACGAGGACGATGCAGCCGGCGCACAGCAGCACCAACGGTAGGTAACTTACGACGAACCGCAGGTCGATCGACATTCCGATGGCAACCAGGAAAAGACCCGAGAACAGGTCGCGAAACGAGATTGTCTCACCCAAGATGCGGTGCGAAAGATACGAATCCCCCACGATGGCGCCGGCGAGAAAGGCTCCGAGCGCGGTCGAAACCCCGAGCAAGCTGGAAACGTAGGACATGCCAATGGCAATGCATCCCGCCGCCAGCACGAAGATCTCGCGATTCCGGAGCGCGGCGATGCGCTCGAGAAACCGCGGCAGGACGAAGAGCGCGAGCGGCACCAGCAGGCCGAGAAACAACGCGGTCTTGCCGAGGGTCCATGCCAAGTCGGCGCCCGGTGCTTCGGCGCGCGCGAGCGTGCCGAGGATCGCGATCAAGAAGACGGTCCCCAAGTCTTGAACGGACGACCACGCAAGCGCCGTGCGCCCGGCCCCGGTCTCCGTCTGTTCGCGCTCGGCGAGCACTTTTCCGAGTACCGTGCTCGACGAGTTCGAGACGACCGCGCCAAAGAAAAGGGACTCGAGAGGTCCGAAGCCGACGACGCGGCCCAGGGCGAAGACGGTGCCGATGGTCACCAGCACTTGGACGCTCGCCCCCAAAAGCGCGACGCGTCCCGCGCGACGCAGCTCCCGAAACGAAAGCTGCACCCCGATCACGAACCTGTGGTTATGCCGAGCTCGGCATAACTGCAGCAGACGGTGGTCGCTGAGATCAAGGCCGCCAGCGCGGACGGCAAGATCAGCGAGGCCGAGAAACGGCGCATCAAGGACGCGGCTGTCGCCAACGTGAAGAGCTACCTCGGCGCCAGGGGCATCCGGGTGCTCGCAGAGGTGCTCGGGCTCTCGGGTGGCGCGCTCGACAGTTTCCTTGGGTCGAAGGTCGAGGCCGCGGTCCATGATCTGCGGCTGACCGAGCGAGCCGTTTCGGCCACGCCCGCACCGAAGCCGATCGTGGAGACCCCGCGCCCTTTGGCATCGACGCCAGCCTGAGCCGCGGGCTCGATCGGGCTGGCGCGTACCAACCGGGCCACGGACACCTCGACCTCTTCGGCTACGTGAAGCCGGATGCCGCCGGCGGTGGGCTCGACTACGCCCATCGGATCACCGGTGGGCTCTCGGCCTTCGCCCAGGGCTGGGGCGGTGTCGCGCGCGATCCCTTCGGCCGGTGGCAGCCGGACTACGGCGCGCTCGGTGGTCTGCGATGGCGCTGGTGAGCGCGACGACTCGTCCCCGCGCTGCATCCCGGGCGCTTTGCTTCCACGGAGGCAAGGCGTGCGGCTCGCCAAGGTCCTCCGGTGCAGAAGGTCTCCGAAAAGGCGAGTCGCACGCCGAACCTCCGCTTCCGCCGGAGGACACCATGCAGCGCGCCGTCAGGCTCTTCGTTATCACCCAGGAGCGCAGCCCCGCGGGCCCGCCCAAGGCCGCCGAGACGTTTTCGGTCGAGGCCCACACGGCGGACGGTTTGCGTGACGCGGTTCGGGCCGCCGTTGCCGAGCGCGGCCTTCGGCTGCGGTCAGTGTCGCTCGGTCCGAAGAACCTCGTCGCCTATGCCGAGGAGACGGCATGACCGAAGCTGCTCGCGTCCACGAGGCCGAGGCGCGCCTGCAGACCATCCTCAAGGCGGTGGTCGTGGGCGCTCGGGCAGGCGATCCGGCAAGCCGCCCCGGTGGCGAGGATCTGACCGAGGCGTTCGCTGCCTCGGGTGCCCTCTGGCCGCCTTACGATCCAGAGGCGCTCTGTCTCCTGATGGAGCACTCGAACTCGCTGCGGCAGAACGTCGACGCCTACGCCACCAACATCGACGGCTACGGGCATCGATTCGACCCAGCCATCGACTTCGACGCGGACGACGCCGACCAGCGCGTGGCCGACTGCATCTACCTCGAGCGCGTGGCTGCCCGGGACCGTGGCGAACTCGATGCTGGTGCCACCCTCGAGCCGATCGCCGACGAGGTGGCGGCTCGCAAGCGCGAGCTCCAGCAGCTCGCCCGCATCGAGCGTGCGCGCCTGGAGTCGTTCTTCGACTTCTGCTGCTTCGACCACTCCTTCGTCGACTTGCGTCGCCGCACTCGCCAGGACCTCGAGGTCTGCGGCAATGCCTTCTGGGAGGTGCTCCGTGACGGACGCGGCGAGGTGGCTCGGCTGGTCTACGTGCCGTCGTTCACCGTGCGCCTCCTGCCGCTCGACCGTTCACCGACCGACGTGGAGGATCGCATCCGCGTCTCGCCGGTGAGCCTCGATACCGTGACCGTCCGCCATCGGCTGCGGCGCTACGTGCAGATCCAAGGTACCGACCGCGTATTCTTCAAGTCGTTCGGAGACCCGCGTGTCGTCTCTCGCCGCACCGGGCAGGTCTTCGACAACGCCGAAGCGCTCGCCGACGCCGATGCGAGCGACGGCACGGCCACCGAGCTGCTCCACTTCGCCATCCACTCGCCGCGCTCGCCCTACGGCGTGCCGCGCTGGGTGGGCACGTTGCTCTCCGTACTCGGCTCGCGGCAGATGGAGGAGGTGAACTTTCTCTACTTCGAGAACAAGAGCGTGCCGCCCCTGGCGCTCTTGGTCTCGGGTGGTCGGCTCTCCGACGCGTCGGTGCCTCGCATCGAGCGCTTCATCGAGGAGAACCTCAAAGGCAAAGCCAACTTCCACAAGGTGCTCATCCTCGAGGCCGAGGGCGGCGGGACAGGCGACCAAGCCCGCGCCAAGATCGAGCTCCGACCGCTCACCGACGCCCAGCAGCAGGACGCACTCTTTCAGGTCTACGACGAGCGCAACATCGACAAGGTGGGCAGCGCGTTCCGACTGCCCAAGCTCCTGCGCGGCGAGAGCAAGGACTTCAACCGCGCCACCGCCGAGTCGGCACTGCGCTTCGCCGAGGACCAGGTCTTCCAACCCGAGCGCGACGAGTTCGACTTCCTGATGAACCGCCGGCTGCTGGCCGACATGGGCATCCGCTTCTGGCGCTTCCGTTCACAGACGCCGGTCACCCGCGACCCCGAGCGCATGACCGAGATGGTCGAGAAGCTCGTGCGCGTCGGCGTGCTCACACCCGAGGAGGGCCGCGCCCTGGCCGGCGACATCTTCAACCGCGAGTTCCGGAAGATCGGCGACGACTGGACCAAACGCCCCATCACCCTGACCCTCGCCGGGATCCAAAATCAATGTGGCGGCCAAGATAATGTGGCGGACGGCCACGATGATTCCCCATCGCGAGCGGAACAGCAGATGGTGCTGCTGAAGGACGCTCGGTTTCTCCTGTCACTGCGCGAGGAGCTTGCGGCTGAGGAAGACCAGCTTGCGAAGCGCCGCATGAACCTTGCCCGCCAGTACTTGGCCGACAGCGACCACGATGACTCGAGCAGGGGGAAAGACCCGTGACCGTCCGCAACATTTTAGAGTGCCTCCAAAATCGCGAGGACCGAATCGGGAGCCTCGAAGCGGCTGGCCTCTGGCACCGTCACGGCGCAGCGCTCCAAGGCCTTCCTCTTCATCTCCGTGTCGGCCTCCATGTACATGTGGGTCGTCTGCACGTTGACGTGCCCAAGCCACCCGCGGATCGTGGTGATATCGACGCCCTTGCGAAGAAGGTTCATCGCGCAAGTGTGCCGCAAGAGGTGCGGCGTCACCGAGCGCTCACCCAGCGACGGCAGCTTGCCGGCCGCCTTCGCAACGTGGCGTCGAACGACATGGATTACGCCGTGGCGGACCAGGCGCTTCGCGTTGCGGCTCGCGAAGAGAGGCTCGTCGGGCTGAGCCTCTCTTCGATCAGCGAGCATGCGGTTGAGCACTGCAACTGTGGCCTCGCAGAGAGGCACGATGCGCTGCTTACTGCCCTTCCCGAAGAGCAGCACCTGGCAAGGCAGGTCGCGCCGCGCGTGCTTCACGTCGACGCCCACCACCTCGGACTCGCGGGCGCCTGTGCGAACGAGGAAGGTGAGCATTGCATGGTCGCGTCGCCCGAGTACCGTGCTCCGATCGGGCGCGGCGAGCAGCGCGTCCTGCTCGTCGGGTCGAAGGAAGTCGATGGGCGCATGGTCGCACCGCTTGGCGGGCACCATGAGCACCCGCTCAACGAGCCCGAGCGCCCCTGGGTCTTGGTAGCCGACGTGGCGGAAGAAGGCACGAAGCGCCGTGCGTCGCACGTTGCGCGTGGCGATGCTGCACCCGCGGCCGGTCTCGAGGTGGTTGAGGAACGCGACGACCTCCTCGGCGTTGAGATCGGCGACGGTGAACGAGCTAGGTGGCCGCTTCTTCCTCTCCGAGACGAAGACCAAGAACAGCTTCAGCGAGTCGCGGTAGCTCGCGATGGTGCACGGGCTCGCGCGCCGCTGGGTAGCCAGGGCGTCGCGGAAGAAGGACTCCAGGACGCGCCCCAGCGTCGGTGTTCCATCACCCATGGCCCACCTCCTCGACGTGCTTGGCGTGCCGATCGGCGGCGAGCGCGAGAAGCTCGGGCGTTGCCGTCAGGTAGTACGCGGTGGAGGTGTAGTTGACATGGCCCATGTAGGTCGCAAGCACCGGGAGCATCGCCTGCACGTCGACGCCCTCGCGGTACCACTCCATCAGCCGCCGCACGGCGAAGGTGTGCCGCAACGAGTGGAACGTGGGCTCGTGCCCATCAGGACGCTGCAGCCGTGCCCGACGCGCCACGGCGGCGAAGGCGAGCGTCAGGCTGTCCTGGTAGAACCGCTTGCCCTTGGTCGTGCTGACGAAGAACGCGCGGTCCGTGCGCTTCGAGAACACCGCGTCGCGCACGATGCGGTACTCGCGCAACGCGGCAGCCACGCTCGTGTGGATCGGCACGAGGCGGTCCTTACGGAACTTGGTGTCGCACACCTTCAACAGGCAGCCGTCGAGATCGACCTCGTCATCATCGAGGCCGATCACCTCACCGACGCGAAGGCCCGTGCTGACCGCGAGCCCGAAGGTCGCGTAGTGGGTCGCGGCAGCGATCTGGGACTTGCGTGGGCTCCGCGCTTCGAGGAACAGGCGCGTCAGTTCGTCGTCGCCGAAGACGAACGGCGGCGTTCGGCTGAGGTGTCGCCGGAGCGCACGCGGGTCGAGCACGGACGTGCCCGGCACGAACACCGCGAGGTAATGCGCGAAGTGGCGGACGACGTTGTACCGCTTCCAGCTCCGTTCCGGGGAGCGCTCGCCGTCGTCGGTGGCAAAGGCGATCGCGATCTCCTGCGTGATCGGGCCGAGGTGCTCCCGTGACGAGACGTACTCCTCGAAGCTGCGCAGCACCTTCGCCTCGGCGACGAACGACTTGCCCAGCATCTTCTGCTGAAGGCGCAAGTACGCCGCGATGTGATCCGTCAGGGGCGGGGTCATGCCGACACCCCCAGCGCGAAAGCCATCGGCACCTGCTTCAGCGATGCGAGATCGACCTTGGTGTAGATGGCCGTGGTGTCGATGCTCGCGTGACCGAACAGGTCGGAGACCTGCTTGATGGGTACGCCGCCGTTGACGAGCTGCGTGGCCAGGCTGTGGCGCAGGAGATTGGCGGCGCCCTTCGAGCGTGGGATGCCTGCGCGGTCGAGCCGCCCGTAGATCATCGCGGTGATCGTGGAGCCGCTAGCGAACGGGCGGTGGGGCTTGGTGTACCCCAAGAAGACAGTACGCAGCTCCGTCTTGGGCCTCTCCTTCAGGACGTACTCGGAGAGCGCGTCGCCGATCTCGCCGGTCAGCGGCAGGTTGATGCCTCGTCGATTCTTGGTGCGCGGTATGCGCAGCTCGGCGTCGCGCCAATGGATCTGGTCGAGCGTCAACGCGCGGATGGTCCCCGGCCGGAGGCCGAGGCCAGCGATCAAGAGAAGGATCGCGCGGTCGCGGCGACCGGGCGCGACGTCGACGTCGATCGCCTCGACGAGCCGCCGCACGTTTGCCCACGCGAGATGATTCGGCACCGTCGACAGGCGGTAGTTGATGAAGAGCGGGACCGTGCCGGCGTAGTCCTTCTCGAGGTGGCCGCGCATCCTGAGGAAACGAAGCACCTGGCGCAGGACGCCGGCGAACTTCTGCCTGGTCGCGACGCACCGGTAGCGCTCACCCGTCTCCTGGAAGAGATCGAGCACGTCTTTCCCGGTGAGGTTTTCGATCCCGTCGGCGCCATGGCGCCGGCGGTGAAATGCCATAAGCTGGCGGACGACGTCGGCCTGAGCGAGGCGGACGCTCTCGGTGATGCCGCGAACCTCGCGAAGGTGCTCGTCGTAGTCGGTGAGCAGCCGGAGCTGCCATGCCAACGGCTGGGTGACGTCGAGCAGTCCGTGCTCGCCGAACGCGCGCCGAACGTCACATGCGTAGAACGCGTCGGCGGTCGCCGGCGCGCCCTCGAGCAGGAACGTTACCAGGTCTTCGTCACACCAACGCGCCGAGCTACCCCGGGCGGCGGTGAACGCAGCGAGGCGCCCCGCGCAGAGCAGGACACGTCGCGCGGGTTGGCGAGTGTGAGCTTGCTCGAGATGCTCTCCGAGTCGGTCGAGGTATGGGCCCAGCGGCCCCTTGCGCAGGTCTGTGACGACCCGCTTGGACATGCAGATGTCTTCGATCATGGCGTCTCCGTTGTCGTTCCCGCGGAAGTGCGGGCCGACGCAGCAGACGTCAGAAAAATGTTGCGCGCACCCAGGCGACGCTGTGGCGGGTCTACTCATCGCCCAAGCTCCCCAGAATCGGCGGCGTTTCCGTGGGCGCCTCCAGCGCTCCTCGCGCGAGGACCATCCTCCGCGCGGCCAGACGCTGTTCTTCGGCTGCCAGCTCTTCCCGGAGTGACAGCAGGAACCGAGCGTCCTTCAGCAGCGCGAGCCGATGCTCGGCGGTCTTGTCCGTGTCGCCGGAGGCCGCCGCCACATTATCGTGGCCGCCACATTGAGCCTGTATGTCCTCACGCGACGGGCACTTCGCACGACGCGCCACGGAGGACGACGATGAGCACGACGACGAAGAACACGCAGGCGACGAAGACGGTGAGCCAGGGCGAGAGCCGCTACGGAACGCCCGAGCCGCAGATCGCGCTCCGCTTCCCCAAGGGCACCAGCTACCGCGTCGTGAAGGCCGCGCTGCACAAGCTAGCCGCCGAGATCGAGCTGGCGACGCCCGCGGGCGAGCGCTGGTGCGTGAACACCGAGGACTTCAACGAGAGCGGGCGCGTCTATCTCGAGCTCGCCGACGCGACGCCGGCCGAGGCCGCGCGCGGGATGGCGCTGCTCCAGAAGCTCGCTCGGTGAGCCATTAGGCCCCAGCCGGCCCCAGTGTCGGGCGGCGGCTCCTCGCGACTGACGTTCCTGCTAGCCCGCAGCCGCGATTTGTGCAAAATGGCAAGCAAAATCGCCGCCAAGGGTGCAGCCGACCGCTGCAGGATGCGAGGTGGTCGGGCCGCCATCTCCGGTGGGACGAAGGTCCCAGAGGAGAACCCGTACGTGTGCCCAGACCAGTACATCCCGCCCCGAGCATGCCTTCCTGAAAGGAGACTGGCCTGATGTGGCACGTCCCGCTCCTGGACGAGCTTGCGATCGTCGCCGCGCTCGCGGTGGCGGTGACCGTCATCCTGTCGAGGCTGCAGCTCCCCACCGTGGCCGGGCTCCTCGCGAAGGGAGACGCTGCATGAACCGGGTAGAGCATGGCCGGGTGAACACGGGCATCGCCCTCTTCATCGGCCTCACGTTCCTGGGCTCCTGGTGCATGGCCGCCGTGTTGCGGCTCTCGGGAGCGACGGTCGCTCCGGAACCGCTCGGGACGCGGCTCTTCACGACCTCGTTGCTGTACGCCCTGACGATGGGCTGGCAGCCCATCGTCGCGACCTGGTTCGTTCGCCGCTGGGTCGACCCGCCGGACCAGTTGGATTTGGGCCTGCGGTCCGCCGGCCGAGGATTTGGCCTCGTAGGGGTCGCGGGCACTATCGCTGTGGCGGTCGCCGCAACGGGGGTCGCCGCGCTGCTCACTCGCTGGGGCGTGGCTGTCGTCTCGACGACGATGAATGGCACCGCGGAGCTCGAGCTCTCGTCCGTGACGCCATCCGGGTCAGGAGCTCTCGCGCTGCTAGCGGCGTTCGGCGCCACCGTCCTGCTCGTCTGGCTGCAGTGCTTCGCTGAAGAGGTCGGTTGGCGCGGGTACTTCCTGCCGCGCCTCATGGAGCGGTTCGGTCCCTGGGGGGGGCTCTTCCTTCACGGCGCAGTGTGGGGCCTCTGGTACGCGCCCCTTCTGTTCCTCGCGGCGTACGGACAAGCGGCGCCGCTCGGCGCGGTGGGGCGAAGCCTCGCGTTCGTCGTGACCTGCGTTCTCCTCGGGATGCTCTTCGGCTGGCTTCGCCTTGCCTCGAAGAGCCTCGTTCCCGTGATGGTCGCCAACATGACTCTGACCTTGGCTGCGGGCCTTCCGTATGTCCTGCACGGGGTGGATGCCGGCCAGCGCTCGGCAGTGTTCTTCCCCGTTGGCTGGCTGGTGCTGCTCCTGGTGCTCGCAGGGCTGCTGACGACCCGCTGGCGACGAGCCATCCAAACCCCCGAGCGCCGTCGAGAGGCCTCGACCAGTCCGCCGATGCTCGCGCAGGTCCGCGTGGTCCTCGAAGGGCGCTCGCCGAGAAAGGAACCGCTCCATTGAGCGTGGTGGAACCCATGGCTTCTTCGATCGTCTTCGGCACCACGCTCAAGTCGGACTGTCAGCCGCTGGCCGACGTGGCCGCACTCCTCGCGGAGCGAATGAACGCGCCGCTGCGCCTCGTGCACGTGTCCGAGGATCCGCGGGCGCCGATCGTCCTCGGGACCGACGAGGAGCACATCCTCGGCCGCGTTCGAGCAGAGCTCGACGAGGAAGCCGAGCGGCTCCGAACGACGACCGGCGCCGAGGTTCATGTCCACCTCGCCGCCGGCAGCGTCGTGGACGCACTCGTCTCGGTGGCTCGGTTCGAGATGGCGACGGCACTCGTTCTTGGAGATAGCTCTACGGGTGGACGCGCCTTCCTCGGTACGACTGCGGAGCGCGCGGCTCGGCAAAGCACCGTGCCGGCGCTGACGCTTCGGGCCCCCGGCCGCCTTCTCTCGTGGTTGCGGGGCGAGCGACCGCTGCGCCTGCTCGTTGGCGCGGACCTGGGACGTGCGTCCGAGGCGGCCCGCGGCTTCGCGAGCACGCTGGGCGCGGTAGGCCCCATCGAGGTCGAGGTTGTCCTCGTCGCTTCACCTGCGGAGGTGCACGAGCGTCTCGGCCTCCGACCGCCCGAGAGCGAGCATCGCCTGTCGACCGAGGCCGAGGAGGCGCTTGTGCGCGATCTGCGACGCACGGCCCCACCGAACGAGACGACGGTCAAACTCCGTGTGCATGCCGCGCGTGGAAGCGCGGACGCCCATCTGGCGAGCCTCGCGGACCAAGATGACGTCGACCTCGTCGTGGTGGGCCAGCGCAGACACTCGCTGCTCGAGCAGCTCTGGTACGGCTCGGTCGCGCGCGGTGTGCTGCGGTCCGCTCCGGTGAGCGTTGCGTGTGTTCCGCCGACGGCCGCTGCCCCCGGGGCGCTCTTCCGCGAGCCACGCACCGTCCTCGTGGCGACCGACTTCACGGAGGTGGGGGATCACGCAGTGGCGCAGGCACTCGGCGCCGTCGCTGAGCAGGGAACGGTGCACCTGGCTCACGTCATCCCGATTGCGGCCCCCTCGGAGGTTGAAGCTCGGCAGAACCGTGAACAGGCGTGGCATGCGCTCTCACGAATCACCAGCAACGAGGACTTCAACCGCTCCGGGCGCCTGGAGCGCCACGTCCTCGAAGGGGCACCGGCGGACCAGTTGCTCGCGCTGGCAGACCGGACCGGCGCCGACCTCATCGTCCTCGGCGCGCGCAGTCACTCCGTGGTGACCCGGGCGATCCTCGGCTCAGTGGCGCAGGCGGTGAGCGAACGAGCCAAGGTGCCGGTCCTCCTGGTCCCGGTCACGGCGGCGTGAAGGGGAGAATGAATGCGACGTGATGATCGCCGGCCTGTTCGCGATACCTCGGTGGAACGCTGATGGAGACGGTCTACATCGTCAGTCCGTTGCTGCTGCTGGGGGTCGTCCTGGCGGCCGTTTGGCTCGATCGGTTCAGCGTGCCCGTCATCCTCGTGGCGCTGGGGCTCGGTCTCCTGGCCGGCAGCGATGTCCTCGGGCTCTGGCACTTCGACGACGTCAACCTCGCAAACCAGGTCGCGAACGCGGGCCTCGTGTTCATCCTGTTCCATGGTGGGCTCGTCACGAAACGCAGTGTCCTCAGGGCTGTTGCGTTGCCAGCAGGCGGGATGGCGACCTGGGGTGTCGTGCTGACGGCGGCCACGGTCTTCTGCGTGCTTCACCTCGGTCTTGGTTGGTCCTTCGATCGATCGCTCCTCCTTGCCGCGGTGATCTCGTCGACCGACGCGGCTGCGACCTTCTCGATCCTGCGGCGCCAGTCCCTTCGGCCGCGACTCGCATCGACGATCGAGATCGAAAGCGCGGCGAACGATCCGATGGCGATCCTCCTGACACTCGTGGTCGTCGAAGCGCTCACCGCCGGCACGGGTCTGAGCTGGACGATCCTGCCCGTGTTCGCGTGGAAGTTTGTCGCTGGTCCGGTGGTGGGCTGGTTGCTCGCACGCGCCGCCCTCGCGATCTTCCAACGGCTGAACCCGCAGGATCGAGGCTACTACTACGTGCTGCTGCTCGCCGTCGTGCTGCTGACCTACGGCCTGGCAGAGACGGCGAAGGCCAGCGGGATGCTCGC
Source organism: Pseudomonadota bacterium (assembly GCA_023398955.1). Classification (GTDB taxonomy): domain Bacteria; phylum Myxococcota_A; class Polyangia; order Polyangiales; family Polyangiaceae; genus JAEWRL01. The sequence goes on along the minus strand of JAEWRL010000095.1, from coordinate 24,879 downwards.
GGTCTTCACCGCGGGCCTGGTCATGGGAAACCGGAAGTTCATCTACCAACAGGGTATCCGGAACTTCTCGGCGGCTCTGTCGATGATCGCGAACATCGGTGTGTTCGTGATGATGGGCCTCCTGGTCTTCCCGAGGCAGTGGAGCAGCCTTTGGCTTGATGGCATCGTGCTGTTTCTGGCGTTGGCGTTCGTCGCCCGGCCCGCCGCCGTCTGGCTGGGCACGCTCGGGATGGGGTTTGAGGCGAAGGAACGCCTCTTCATGAGCTGGGCGGGCCTTCGCGGCGCGGTCCCGATCGTCCTCGCCACCTACCCGATGGCCGCCGGGATCCCCGCCGGGCAGGACGTGTTCAACCTCGTCTTCTTCGCGGTCATCCTGTCGGTGGGGATCCAAGGATCGACGCTCGGCGTGCTGGCGCGACGACTCTCGCTATCGACACCGTCACGTCCGCAGCCACGCTACGGGCTCGAGCTCGTCACCATGGCGCACAGCGATCTCGACCTGATCGTCGTCGATCTGCCTGACCCGAAAGGTCGACCAGGACCGCGAATTCGCGACCTCACGCTGCCCCCGGGCGCGATGCTCACCCTCGTCACACGAGGTGACGAGGTCGTCGCGCCCACCGGCAACACGAGGCTGCTCGGTTGGGATCAAGTCACGGTCCTCGCGCACGCCAAGGATGAAGCCGACGTCCGCTCAGCGCTGCTCGAGCCGTTCGACCGGCCCGTCGCAGCGGAGGAGCCCGAGACGCACGCGATCGCCACCAAGCCGGCTGAGTCCTCCGGGACGGGAGGCGATGGGCCGTTCCGCGATCATGTCGTGCTTCTCGGCCACGATGACGTCGGAAGCGTGCTCACCCGGTTCTTGCGGCTGCGTGAGATCCCGTTCGTCGTGATCGAACAGGACCACACGACCGTGATGGCGTTGCGCGGTCAGGGCGTGCGCGTCTTACACGGCCATGGAGAGGACCCCGAGCTCCTTAGCCGCGCCGGCATCAAGGACGCAAAGATGCTCCTCGTCACCGCGACCCAGCCAGTGTCCGCTCGCCGGGCGATCGAACACGCGCACCGCATGAATCCGCAGCTCGATGTGATCGCTCGCGTACAACATGACTCGCTGCTGAGTGCCCTGTCGGGCCTGCCGCGGACCCAGGTCGTGCAGGGCGACGTCGAGCTCGCGTACGCGATGGCTAGGTTCATGCTGCTCGCGTCCGGGATGAGCGCCATCGAGACCGAGGCGCTGATCTTCGACGCGCGACGAGGGGAGCCGGGCACCACCCCAACACGGTTCGTGGAGATCCCCGTCTCGCCAGCATCGCCCGTCGTCGGCCGGCGACTCGCGGATCTCGCCCTTCCGCCCGGGTCGCTGGTCGTCAAGATCCTGCGGGGCGGTGAGGTCATCGTCCCAGGAGGCCAGACCGCGATCCGCGCGGCCGACGTGCTGTTCGTGCTGACGGAGATCGACCAAGCGCGCACGATCGAGCACCTCGTCAACCCGAACCCACCCGGAGTCCGATGATTCCACCGACCGCATGCTCAGCGCGGCCAGACTTCGGGGCGGTCTCGCTCCGTATTGACGCTCGCGGAAAGCCACACGGCGATGACCACGCTAAGGCGGTGTTGACGGAGACCGCTAGAGCTAGAGAGGCGACCAGACAATGACGAAGAGCTTGAAGAAGTCGGCGGCAGGCAACGGAGAGCCCGAGCTGGATGCGCGCGAGCGCTTTCGTTCGTTGCTCGTCCCTATAGATCTGACGCCGGCGTCGGACCGCGTCATTGGCCGGCTCGCGCGACTCCCTTTGGCCGAGAGCGGGCTCGTGACGCTGGTGCACGTCGTCCCGGGAAGCTTGGCGCCGCGCGAGCAGCGAGACGCCGAGCGCGACGCGAAGCAGTCGCTCTCCGAGGAGGCGCGACACCTCGCGGCGTCACTGCCGAACTCCGTGCGGGTCCAGGCGGTCGTCAAGGTCGGCGGCGCTGCGCGCGAGATCACGGAGCTCGCCCGAACGCAGGCTGCCGACTTGATCGTGATGGGTCGTGGTGGCGGGCGCGCGCTCCGCGACACGTTCCTGGGCTCGACGGCTGAGCGCGTGATGCGAACCGCGAAGCTCCCGGTGCTCGCGGTGCGGCTGGCGCCTCGTACGGCCTATCGTCGGCCTGCCATGGCCATCGACCTCGATGAGTCTGCGTCGCGAGTCTTCTCGTGGCTGTTGCGGATGTTGCCTCCCCCGCGCCCGCGGATCGAGATCGTTCACGCCCTCCAGTCTCCATATGAGAGCCTGGCGTATTCAAGCCTTTCTGATGACCAGGTCGAGGAACGCCGCGCCGAGCTGCGACAGGCGGCGTCCCAGAAGCTCGTCGAACTGCTGACGAAGGCGCTGGCGGACGGTGGGGTCTCGGCGAAGGACGCGCTGTGGAAGCTGCACGTCCGTCACGGCTCTCCCCGGATTGTTGTCACCAAGGCCGTCAAGGAGAGCGGCGTCGACCTGCTCGCGTTGGGAACGCACGGTTACTCCGGGCTCGCGCACACCTTCCTGGGTTCTGTTGCGGGCGACCTCCTGCGCGACGTCGGTTGTGACGTCTTGGTCGTGCCGCCTCGTGAGCGCTCCGAGCCAACGTGATGCAGAACGGCGGGCTCATCGTCCACCTCACGTCCCGAGCGATCTGAGGCACGCATGCCCGCCTCCACCCGCTTGACGCTCAAACCTTGCGCGATCGGTTCGCGACGCCTGTCCTGGCTACATGCCTCGTCCACCTCAGGATCGTTGAGAAATCCGCCGACGACAAGTCTTGAAGATTCCCCCGGTCTGGGCCAGATCGGCAGCCGTGTTCGCCGTCCTTCGAGCCCGTCTTCAGGCTGCCGTCCGGCGCGTCCTGGGCTCGGCCAGGACTGCGATCCGCGAGGCGTTCCGCCCTGCTCCCCTGGTGACCGGATTCGTCCAGGACCTGTTCCGCAGCCCAGACGAGCTTCGCGCCGAGAACGCTGCTCTCCGCCAGCAGCTCATCGTTGCCTCCCGCAAGGTGAAGCGCCCCGCCTTCCAGCCGTGGGAACGAGCCCTGCTGGTCGCCATCGCGAGCCGTCTCTGGAACTGGCGGAACACGATCCTCCTTGTGAAGCCGGAGACCGTCGTCCGCTGGCATCAGGAGGGCTTTCGCCTGTTCTGGAAGCGGAAGTCGAAGGCCATGAAGCCTCGCAAACCACGCATCGCAACCGACACGGTCGAACTGATCCGCCGGATGGCTGTCGAGAACCGCTCCTGGGGAGCCGAACGAATCCGCGGCGAACTCCTGAAGCTCGGCATTCGCGTAGCCAAGCGGACCATCCAGCGCCACATCTGTGCCGTCCGCCCGCCGGGCGACGGCCAGCGTTGGCGAACCTTCCTGCGCAACCACACGGTCTGGGCATGCGACTTTGTGCAGGTCTACGACATCTGGTTCCGTTCCCTCTTCGCCTTCGTCGTGCTCGATGTGAACGCGAAGGAGGTGGTCCATGTCGCCGTGACACGCGAGCCGAGCGAGCGCTGGACCGCTCAGCAGCTCCGCAACGCGACCCCCTTCGGTACGGGGCCGAAGTTCCTCATCCGTGACCGGGATGCCAAGTTCGGCGCGGACTTCGATCGAGCAGCAAAGGGCGCTGGGATTCGCGTGCTGAAGACGGCCGTCCGCACGCCCTTGATGAACTCGGTCTGCGAACGCTTCCTCGGCAGCGTCCGACGGGAATGCCTGGATCACGTCATCATCCTCGGCGAGGACCACCTTCGCGCCGTGCTCGCGGAGTACGTCGCCTACTTCAATGGATCGCGCCCGCACCAAGGGCTCGCCCAGCGGATTCCCACTCCGTCCTCGGCGATCTGCTCCAGCGCTGGCGGACGGATTGTGGCGCTCCCTGTGCTTGGTGGACTCCATCACGAGTACCGGAGGGCCGCTTGAGGTGCTCGGATGGCGCAAGGAGCCAGCACAAGCCAACGTGGGCAAGATGCTCGCGAGCCTCGGGCGACTGATCGGACTCGTGAACCTGTTCTTCGGGATGCTGGGATTGCCCGAGGTTCCTGACCTCTCGGATCTAGCAGGCAAGCCCCTCGACGCCGTCATCGAGCCCCTCGACGCGCTCATCAAGGTCTTTCAGAACGCGGGCGATTCGATTCCCGTACCGTAAATCACTCCGACGTCGTCCACACTCCGTCGCGCCGAACGATCAATGTGCCGAGGTCAACGACGGTCTTGCACTTCGGGCAGGTCGCAGTCGTGGCCTGCTTCATGTACTCGTCGTCAAAGTCGTCCAGGCCAAGGTTGATGGAGGGACGATACCAATCCTCGTACTGCGTCCCGCACTTCGGGCACTGAACCTGAATCGTCTCTGGTGGTGAGGTCATGGGCGTTCTCGGTGGCGTCCCCAGGGATGATAGCCGATCAGCTTTGCGGGCACAGTGCCTGCGATCCTGATCCCATTTCGTCGTGACAAGAAGCGCGACTTCGCCAGCGGCAGCGGTGAATTGCTTCTGGCATCCAAGGTAAGGCAGGCGCTGCTCACAGAAGGCGTCACACCACGATCGTCCGGCGAGCTGCCCTGGCGCAGCAGTTTCGGCGCAGGTCTGGCGCTGCTCCGCCACCAGCGGAACGACGCCGCCCTCAAGGAGCTTGCGCGCGTGTACGTGCGGGATGCCCTCAAGCGGTGGGTGCCGGGGGCGCGACTGGTCGGCCTAGGCATCGTTCAGGCTGGAGCCGAAATCACCCTGCGAATCCGCGTGACGGAAGCGGGAAACAGCGCCGATGCCGAGGTGCGACTGGGGTGATCTTCCCTGTCAGGGCGGACATTGTGTGGCGTTTCGCAGTTGCCCCGCGGGAGCTACACCAAGTGCATGTCCGCTCGATACTACGCCAAGCTGTACGAGAACCGCGCCTGGAACCAGCGGTTCGACCAACTCCGCGCCGCGGAGTCCGAGGTCCCTCGGAAGGAGCAGTGGCTCGAGGCCATGCTCGAGTGCCTCGGTGAAGTCGCCATCGACATCCCCTGCTACGGGGACTCGTTCGCCGAGGAGGAGTGGTGCAGCGCCTGCCGCGCCCGCCACTTGACCAGGAAGCCGTTCGTGGGGTCCGAGAAGTGCCGGCGAGCGCTGGCGAGGCGGGTTGACCCGCCGTCGCCGAAGCGTCGCTCATCTCGTTCCTGAACAGGACCGTGATTGCCCAGCGAGGAAGCGCTAGAGTCCACGGATGGCGAAGAGCGAGATCTACGTCAGCACCGATGTCGAGACGGACGGACCCATCCCAGGCCCGCACTCGATGCTGTCCTTCGCCTCCGTGGCGTTCAGCGAGCAGGGAGAGGAGCTGTCGCATTTCACCCGCAACCTCGAGACGCTCACGGGTGCAAGCGGGCACCCAGACACGATGCGGTGGTGGCAACAGAACCAACCAGCATGGGAGGCGTGTCGGTCGGATCCGACGGCCCCCGAGCAGGCGATGCCCGAGTACGTCGCGTGGGTGAAGGCCCTGCCGGGCAAGCCTGTCTTCGTCGCGTATCCGGCCGGCTTCGATTTCCTCTTCGTCTACTGGTACATGCTGCGCTTCGCTGGTGAGAGCCCCTTCAGCCACTCCGCTCTCGACGTGAGGACCTACGCGATGGCTCTGCTCAAGAAGCCGTATCGCGAGAGTACAAAGCGGAACATGCCCAAGCGCTGGTTCCCAAGGTCCCCCCACACCCACGTGGCGTTGGATGATGCCCGCGAGCAGGGTCTGCTCTTCATCAACATGCTGAAGGAGAGCCTGGGTCGCGATTGATGCGCTACACATCCGAGGAGCGCAGACGCAGGCGGGCCTGGACGGCCTCGACGATAGCGAGACCGACACCCTCTGGGCTCCCGCCGCTGCGCAGGGCGAGCACGTCGTGCAGCATCTCGACCTGCCCCGGACATTCGGCGCCGCAATGACATCCGAAGACTGGGATGCTGGGAAACTGCCGTCCCAGCGCGTCGACCACCAGCGAGGCCGCGCTCGGGTCCTCTCCGCTGAGCACCACCGCCGAAGCACCCGCCGCGGCGACGGCCGTGGCGTCCGGGACGAGCGTGTCCCCATCCGCGGCGCCCGCGTCCTGACTACAGCAGCACTTGCAGGACTGCTCACGCGGTGCGAGATGCGCAACGATCGGGATGGTGGCTAGCGCCTCGGAGCCGAGCAACTCGACCAGTGCGACCGCGTCGCTTTCGACCTTGATGGCGTCCGCGCCTGTTTCGTCCGCGAGCTTGCGGATCTGGGCAACGTGGTTCGACACGGAGCCGCGCAACTCGTCGGGGTAGTCCACGACCACGAACGCATCCGGTGCGCCGCGCTTCACCGCAGCGCCAATCGTGGCAATGTAGCCGAGCGTCGCGCGCGCGCCGGGGTCCAAACCCAGGACATGCTGCGCGGCGCTGTCTCCAACAAGCAGAACCCGTGCTCCGCCTCGATAGAGCCAGCGGGCCATCGTGGCGTCGTAGCAGGTGAACATGGAGGAGTGAGCTCCACCACTTGCCCAGCCCCGTAGCGCATCTAGCGTGGCTCGCGCCGTGTACTTGGAAACGGTCGCAGCGGAGGCGGTCCTTGTCGAACAGCAGCCGTGCTTCGCAACTGGATCTGCGTCTGGTGGACCAGCAGCAGCCTTGAGGATGGCGCCGACATTGCCAAGACAGCAGCGACCCTCCGGATTCAGCGCTTCGCAGTCACTGCGCCCCTCACGACAGGCCTCAGCGATCGCGGCGCGCAAGGCAGAGTTGCCGTGCTGACGCAGGTCGTCGGTGACGTCGCGCTCACTATGCCCGAAGCAGAAGCAGACGACTCGGTCAGCCCCGCTTGCCTTGTGAAACGGGGTGGTTGCCATCTCGGCGACCGAGACGACATCATCCCCTCGGAAGTAGACAACGCTGCAGTCGGTCCCCGAGACGCACAGATACCAGCCCTCCGGCTCATCGACGAGGCTCGGCGGCGCGTGCTTGGCGACGGCTCTCGGACTGACAGCGCGGCCGGGGCTGTGGCATCTGGGGCAGTCGGGCATCAGCAGAGCCACAGCCTAGTCCGCCGGGTTCTTCGGGGCCAGGTGGGACACGTCCCCGGCACCGGGACCGCTTCCCCTTTGCCTCCTCGGAGGCATCGCGCGTTGGCCCTGCTACCAGACTCCGTTGACTTCACCGATCGCGATTTCGACGCGCTGCGGGCGCGGCTGATCGCGTTGGTGAAGAGCGTCTTTCCGGACTGGACGGACTTCGAGGTCGCGAGCTTCGGGAACGTACTGCTGGAGATGTACGCGTTCGTCGGCGACGTCCTGACCTTCTACCAAGACAACCTGGCTCGCGAGTCGCGGCTGGTGACCGCGACCCGGCGCAAGAACGTGATGGCCCTGGCCCGCATGCTCGGATACCGGCTGCATGGGGCACGCGCCGCTACAGCGGAGGTTCACTTCGAGCTCTCTCGGCCGCCGGCGGCGGACGTGACGATTCCTGCGCGCAGCATCGTCCGCACGCAGGAGGTGACTGAGCCCGTGCGCTTCCAGCTCCTCGCTCCGCTGACGATTCCCGCTGCGGCGGCGCCCCCCGGCACGGTCGGAGTGGTCGAGCACTCGAAGACCCACACCCAGCTCTTCGACGCTCGGGGCCTGGCAGGGCTCGAGGTCTTCCTCGATTTCGCTCCATATCTCGATGAGTCAGTCAGTGTGTCCACGCCCCAGGGAAGCTTCACGGAGGTCGACAGCTTCCTCGACTCCGGCCCGAACGACCTGCATTTCCTCGTCGCCGTCGACCAGAACGACCGCGCTTCTATCCGCTTCGGCAACGGCGTGAATGGGGCTCCGCCCAGCGGCACCATCACCGTGACCTACAAGACCGGGGGCGGGACCGCCGGGAACGTCGATGCCGAGCGCATCGTGGTCATCGAGGGCAGCTTCAAGGACGCCTTCGGAAACCCCGTGCAAGTCTCCGTGACCAACCCCAACGCCGCATCTGGCGGAGCGGAGCGGCAGACTGTTGCGTCTGCGAAGCTGTTGGCTCCAGAGAGCCTGCGCGCCCTCACGCGCACGGTTGCGCGGGAGGACTTCGAGATCAACGCGCGTCGACTTCCCGGCGTTGCTCGAGCGCTAATGCTCACGTCGAACGAGGACCCGACCATCGCGGAGAACTCGGGCATCCTCTACGTGATCCCGACTTCGACGTCGCCGGGAGCGCTGCCCACCCCAGCGCTCAAGAACCAGGTCCTGCGTCACGTCACCGAGGTGTACCCGTGCACCCTGACGTTCCAGGTGAGCGTGCAGGATCCGGTCTACAAGGTCATCGACGTCGCCGTGCGCGTCTTCCTGCGTCAGGGGCACGCGGGAGGTGACGTGCGCGACCGCATCCGCGCCAACCTCTCGAGCTACTTTCGAGTGACGGAGCCCGACGGGACGCCCAACCCGCAGGTAGATTTCGGGTTCAATTTCAAGGACGCCGAGGGCAACCCTGCGTTCGAGATCGCCTGGTCCGACGTGTTCAACGTGATTCGCGACACCACGGGCGTGCGCAAGATCGGCGACTCTCGCCTCGATCTGACGCTGAACGGCCTGCCCGCAGACGTCCGCCTCAATGTGCGGGAATTCCCCGTCCTGGGAGTGGTGACAATCCAGAACGGCGACACGGGGGAGCTGCTCTGATGGCCATCCTGAACCCGAGCTTCGAGGAAGAGGGAGTACTCCCCGGCGAGGCCGCGCACTGGATCCTCACGGCGGTCACGAGCCTCGAGGCAGTGGCAGGCTTCGGCATCGCACCGGAACAAGCTTGGGAGGGCTTCGAGCGGTGGTTCGAGCTGGCCGCGACGATGGACGATGTCGCCACGGCGCGAGCGTTCTTCGGTGTCGGGGTGGACGGGTTCGAGGCGTTCGAGGTCGGCTGGGGCAGCGGAGCGTTCCTCTGGGACCTTCTTCCTGCCCAGGTGGTGGTCGCGGAGTTCGGACCCGACGCGGTCGAGGACTGCGAATCGGGTTGGAGCAACGAGGGGTTCGCCTGGAACTGGACCGACGTAGGCTCCGCCGTGGGGCAGTTCGATGGCGAGCCCCGCGAAGACTTCGAAGACCAGTGGGCCAGCAATCAAGGGTTCGACTGGAGCTGGAGCACCGTCGCCTCCGCCATCGCGTGGTTCGACGGTGGCCAGAATCGCGAGGACTTTGAAAACGACTGGACGCCGGCCACGACCATCTGAGGAGCAGCGAATGGCACAGACCGACTGGACCTACCTGAACGACGGCCTCGACATCGCCGCGGTCGATCGCGGCGTCACGGCTGGGGTGGCGCGCCCGCCGGGCGGCGGCAGCTTCCTCTTTGCCTTCAACTCGCTCTCGGCTGTGACTGGCGCGGTGGGACTCTTCGCGAATCTCTCGAGCTTCGCGCCAATGGCCAAGGGGGGCTCGATTCGCGGCGCCATCCAGCGCGGGCCCGGTGGTGGTCCGACGGGGTTCTCTCCGTTCTTCTTCCTCTGCTGCCAGGGCAACTCCGTCAACGACAGCGCCTACATGCTGGGGCTCTCCGACGACGATCCCCACCGAATCGTGCTGCGCAAGGGCGCGGTCGGCGTGGGATTGCCCGACGCGGACGGCCCCGGCGTGCTGCTCAAGTCTGCCGAGAGCTTCGCTCAGGGAACGTGGCTTCACCTGCGCCTCGACGTCATCGCGAACACCAACGGCGACGTCGTCCTCAAGGCGTACCAGAACGACTTGACCGACCACGCGCTCGGCACCACGCCGGACTGGCAGCCCGTGCCTGGAATGGTCGAATTCATCGACGACCACCTCGGAATCAACTCGGGGAGCCAGCCACTCACCTCCGGCCGGGGCGGGTTCGGGTTCTCGGTGAAGGACGTCACCCGTCGCTCCTACTTCGACCATGTTGAGCTGCTGCGGCAGGTGTAGCCGGTGGCTCTCACTGCCTTCACTAGCCACCTCGGCACAAGCCAGGGACGCATCCAGACAACCCTGGCCGCGGCGGGGGACTTCGCCTTTGTGCTCGGCGACGACGAGCCGGGACGGCTCTTCGAGCTTGCCGCGGGCGACCATGCCGAGGTCACCCAGAGTGTCGACGTGACGGCGATGGACTTCGTCCGGGCAAGCTTGAGGCTCCGAATCCCTGCCAGCACGCCTGCGGGGCTCGTGTGGGAGGCCTCAATGGTCGTTGACGGTACCAAGGTCGCCAGCGCGACGGCAAAACCGGGACGAGAGCGACTGGTCACGGACCTCGCTGCCAACGTCTCGAAGCTGACGGGACCCCACATCGTTGGCGTTCGCCTGGAGCTCGTCACCGCGTGAAGGAGCCACCATGAGCGCGATCGAGCTTCCCGCCCTGTACGTCGACAGCGTCGTCCTGACTGCCGCCAGCTCCCGGCTCGCGCTGGTCAATCGCGATCCTGGTCCGGACGAGGAGGGGGTCCCCATCGACTCCACACTCGCTCTGGACATCGTCGACACCGGACCAGACGGGGTCGATCGCGCCACGGTGCGAGTGTGGGTTGACGGAGTGCTGGGGTTCGAAGGTGGCGCTGCACCGGAGTTTCGCCCGGGATTCGACGGCTCGCTCGCCAGCGCTGTCCAGTCCGCAGACACCCTGCGCGTCGTGCTTCACCCAACGACTCCGCTTGCAAGCCTCGCCTTGGTTTCCGTGCGAGTGGTCGCGGAGACGGCGGACAGCGCCGCAGTGCTCGACGAAACGTACTCCTTCATCGTCGAGGACCGCACCGCACCACGAGTCGTCGGGGCGCAGGCAATTGGGCAGACGACGGTTCGAGTCGCCTTTGACGAGGCGGTTCTGGTGCCCTCAACGGCTGCCTTCACCATCGTCCCCCGGGCAGCGCCCGCCGTGACTCCCACGGTCTCCGCTACCGTGGTCGAGGGAGCGGTCGTCCTCCTGGAGCTCGACACCGAGCTGACCCCAGACATCGAGCATCAGGTCGTCGCCACAGGCGTGACGGACCTCAGCGGCAACGAAGTGCTCGCCCCCTTCGATCGCGCCTCTTTCGTTGGGTTCCGACCAGCACAGCCTCCAGCACGACGCTTCGAGCTGTGGCAGATGCTCCCGAAGCACAACCGGCGCGACGACCAGACCGGCGACCTGTGGCGCTTCATCGCCTGCCTGCAGGAGGTCACCGATCTCCTGCTCGCCGACTGTGATCGCTGGCCCGACATCTTCGACCTCGAGCGGGCACCCGAGGGCTTCCTGGACCTCATCCTCCAAGACCTCGGCAACCCGTTCCCCTTCGACCTCTTCACCCTCGGCAAGCGTCGCCTCGCATCCGTCCTGGTCGAGATGTACCGGCAGAAGGGCACCGCCAAGGGGATCCAGAACGCGGTCCGCTTCTTCTTGGGCGTCGACATCTCGACCATCAGCCCCTTCGCCGCCGACTCCCTGATCCTCGGCGAATCCGAGCTCGGCGTAGACTGGATCCTGGCTCCCTCCGATCGGTTCGCCCTCTACGCGTTCAACGTCGAGGTGGAGCGCCTGCTCTCCACCGAGGAGCGCCGCCAGCTCCGCGCGATCGTCGAGTACCTGAAGCCCGCCCACACCCACTTCGTCGACCTGGTCGAGCCGCTCCCGATCATCGAGCCGGAACATTGGGAGCTGGGAATCAGCGAGCTCGGGGTGGAGACGGAGCTGCACTAACTCTCGATGTCGAAGTCCTCTTCACTCTTCAGCCCACGAACGAATGCCTCGAAGTTCGGAGCGACGGCGGTGATCTTGTAGTCGCGCTCCTGATCGACGTGGACAACACGGGGCTCCCCAGTGGGCCCGCATTCGCGGTAGTCGAGGCAGAGCATGTCGTGGCCAGCGGAGGGGCAATCGGCGAAATACACGCCGATTTCTGGGTAGCCCCACTCGGACGGCCAGAACTTGCTGCCGAACTGGCCCAGGAGGGAACAGGGCTTCGTTTCGCCGATCGCGTAGATTACAGTGATCGCGACGTGGTCTCTTGCCCAGCTCGTGGGCTCCGAAGCCGCGTGGCACGTACGTACCGGCATGCCGCCATTTTGGTGCTGAGCGAGTTCGACGTATGCCGCTGGAAGCTTGTACCCAAGGGCCTGCTCGACCCGCTCAAGCATTGCCGGCGTGAGTGGAGCGTCGACGTACTCCTTGGTCGCGTATTCGGAAGGCTCCCAGAACCCGTCCAAGTCGAATTCGCTCAGTGGCATGCCCGCATCCTGCCTGTCCCCGTCGGCCGCGGCAATCGGCTTTGCCATCCCGGAGAGCCCCCGCTCTCACACGCAACGCCATGGCCGACCGACTCGACTACTATTTCCGCCAACGGGTCTCCGAGGCCGAGCTGGATCTCGGCTTCGAGCTGCTCGAGCAAGCTGACCGGAACCTGGCCGCGGATCTGAACATCTACGGGGTCATCTCGGGCGCGGTGCCCGCGCCGCATTCTCCGGTTGCTGACATCAGCGTCGATCTGACCGCTCCTGGGCGCGCCTACGACAACCTCGGTCAACGCATCTTCTTCGGGACTGGGCAGACCGTGGATTGCTCGGTGGATCTTTCCGGAATCCCTACCGACGTCGCTACCGCCGGGAACGAGCGCTGGCTGGGCGTGTTTCTCCGGTTCAACCGGCTGCTCTCCGACCCGAGAACGGACGGCAACTCGCAACAAGTCTACTTCCGCCGGGACGAATCCTTCGAGTTGGTGGTTCGCCAGGCCCCGGAAGGCGCGAGCGGTGCCGCGACGAAGGTCGCGCTGCAGCCAGACGAACTCCTCGTGTGCGACGTGCTCCGGCGGCCGGGGCAGACCCAGATCGTCATCACCGACATCGACATCTCCCGCCGGCAGGCTTTCATCTTCGCGCAGGGCACCGCGGTTGGGATCCAGACTGGCCTGTGGAATGTCCTTCAGCCCGCCGCGGGTACGGCCCAGGCTTCCCTCGACGAGGTGGACACCGAACTCGACGCCCATTTCTCGGCTTCCGGGAGGCGCCACGCGGCCTCTGCGATCGACTCGACCGCTCGCGGGTTCGTGTCGGCCACTAACGTCCAGGGCGCCATCAACGAGATTGTGGACGACCTGGAGCGCACCACCAGCGGAAACGCCGGAGCCGCGAGGGTGGGTGCCGATTCAGTAGCTGGTACGCCGCACGCGCTCGCCGCGGGCAGCGTGGACGCGCAGCTCTCCTCGATCCTGGGCTTCGTCAACGCCCACGTTGGGGCCTCCTCTGGCGCGCACAATGCCAGCGCCATCGCCGCTACCGCGCACTCATTCCTGACCAATACCAACGTGCAGAGCCAGCTGCAGGAGCTGGCCGCAGCGCTCACGCGAACGGCATCGCCCTCGGGGGCGTCTCGCATCGGGGTGAATGACTCCGCTGGTCAGCTGTCGGCGAGCGACGTCGAGGCCGCCCTCGCTGAGGCGCTGAGCGCGTACTCCGGTGACCACTACCGGAGCAACCAGACCCACGCTGGAGAACATCGCACCATTCGACAGCCAAACCTCGGGAGCGCTCGCGCCCTCCTCTGGGATTCGATCGGCGCGGGCGGCGTGGGTTCCCGCTTCCGCGTGTACTCGGACACCAGCTCGGTCTGGTTCACCGTGAACGCCTCGTGGAACGGGAGCGCGTGGACCAAGGACTCCACGTCGTACAGCTCGGGCGGCTACCGATTCTCCCGCTCCGACTTCGAGATCTTCTACCAGTCGGCTGGGTCGGGCTCCTTCACCGCGTTCGAGCGCCGATGGCGACTGCCAATGTCGAGCTCGACGAACTCCGCGTTCGAGACGGCAGGGGCGATTCAGGAGCAAGGGCGAATCGGGGCTGGATGGACAAACACCGGGAGTGGTTCGCAGGCGGTCGCCACCGCTGGTGCCATCACCTACCGCAACCGCTTTCCCACGACTCCGTCGTCGATCACGTTCATGACCAACTACTACACCGTCGACAACACCCCGCCCAGCATCGTGTCCTCGACCCGCGATGGCTTTGGCTACTACGGCTACCGCACGCTCAACGCGGGTCAATGGGCCTTCTGGGTAGCCACCTACACCGCCACCGACTGACGACCATGCCGATCCTCGAAGTGAGCAAGACGTTTCTGGTCCAGCGCTGCGCCACCTGCGAAGGGCAGCGCGAACTCGTCCTGAGCGACCTGAGCCCCACCACTGAGGAGGGCAGCGTGCTCTCGCTCCCGGCGTGTGCTTGTGGGGCGGTCGAGTTCCTGATCGGAGCACCACCAGATGACCCCGAGCATCCTTGCCCGGGGAGTTTTGGGCACCTGCATCGCCTCGTCGTCAACGCGCTCGTGGCCGTCGTTCGCGAAGCAGCCAACGACGCAGAGCTCGAGCTCGCCAACACTGTCTCCCGCCGAATGCCGCAGGAGGCCGTGCAGAAGTGGTTCCCCGAGGGGCTCAAGCTCGAGCCCTCCAATCCGACGCCGGATGAACCGAAGCTCACCCCAGACAAGGACGAAGCATGGACCCCGAACTGACCTCCATCGCCACCTGGCTTCAGGCAACTGGTCCCTACGGACTGGTCGCCGTCTTGGGCTGGGCCTTCTGGCGCATGAACGAACGCAAGGACGCCGCGATCCGCGAGCTCTACGAGCAGGTGGGTGAGCTGAGCCGCGCCCAGACGGCCGCCATCACCAAGATGGAAGCCGCGCTGATCGCCCTGAAGGAGGCCATCTCCGAACTGAACCCCGCGCCCGCAGGAGGCCGTCACGATCACGCAGCCCAGTGAGCGCCGCCCAGAAGCCAGCGCGGACCTACCCGTCGGAGGACGCGCTGAGGGTCGAAGCGGTGCGCATCGCGCGCTACGCCTGCGATGGTGACACCGGTCGCCTCTACGGGGACCCCGTGTTCGAGGAGGTGACCGAGGGGCGCCAGAAATGGAAGGGCTACTCGGCCTGCGGGGATTTGCCCCACTACGTGCTTCGCGAGCTTGGGTTCCGCGACGAGCGCGTCCTCAACCGCGAGGACGATGACGGCGTGGTGCCGTGGAAGATCGGAGCGAACCTCTCGAGGCTCGTCTTCAACTCCCTCGGCGTCTTCGTCTGGGCCAGCGGCAGCAAGCGTCCCAAGCCCGGCGACGTCCTGTACATGTCGAAGCCCGAGCACGTGGCCATCCTCGAGGATCTCGACGAACCCGCCGGCACGATCATCACTCTCGACTACGGGCAGTGGGACTACGAGGCCGTAAAGGCTGCCGGAAAGCGCAAGCTCAACACGTTCGCCGTCCAGGGTCGCACGATCAAGATCGGGAAGCGCACCCTCCACGGGTGGCTCGATCTCGCGCGTCTGCCCGGCCTCATCGATCCAGGGACGCCGGAAGTCCAGCTCTGTCCGATCTGTCCCTTCGCCAAGCGGTAAATCTCCCGCTCGCGGGCGTACTGGGGGCACGAAGGATGTGCAAGGTGAGGTCGATTCTGGCGGACCTCGCCTTGCCACATCCGCCAGTGGAAGCCTGTATGTCTCGTGCGCACGGGGCGCATCACGGACCACCCCGCACGGAGAAACGGACATGAAGGTGAGCGAGCTGATCGAGATGTTGGAAGAGCAGGACCCTGACGCCGAAGTGCTCGTGATGAGCCAGGAGAACTGGCCGTTTGAGATGGCACTCTGCGGAGTCACGACCCGGGACGAGATCCTTCGCGCGGACGGCGACGATGAGGACCCGGAGGACGACGATGCCGAGCTCGCGGATGGCTTGGCGCGAAGCGACGTGTTCCTCGTCGAAGGGAGCCAGCTTCGATACGGCTCAAAGACTGCATGGACGGTGGCGATTCGCTGAGCGCTCGAGCGATGCGCCGACGCCGGGACCCGCGAGGGATCCCGGCTGTCGTTCTTCCGGGAACGCGAGTCCGTGCGCAGTTTCGGAGAGCCATCGCGCAGCGAATTGAGGTCCCGCTGGAAGGTCGATTCCTGCTCGAAATGCCTTGATTGGTGCGGGAACGGAAGCCTGTATGTGTGTCGTGAAGCGCAGCCAACGACACCAAGGAGCCACCATGAAGACCCTGGGAATCGTGACCACATACCACGGCACCGAGCACCGCTACCTTCGAGGCCAGAAGGTCCGCATCATCGCAGTCTTCAAGAACGCAGCTCGCCCCGATTTCGATCCGGACGCCGAAGACGGGTACATCGACGACGATGACGCGATCGCCCGCTGCGGCGGAGTGACCGCTGACGATCGCGTCGAGGTCCAGCCCTGGATCGAGAAGGAAGGGCGCTTCAGCTTCGCGAGCAGCGACCCGCGCGCAACCGATCTCGAGTGCTTCGCGCATCTCGCGCGCTGAGCCACGAACCACGACGTCGCCAGGCTCACGCCCCGGCCCGGCGACGCTCCCTCCAGGGGCAGAGCTCCCACGCGCGATCGGGCGGCGCGCGATGGGTGAGGTGTACCCGCCGCCCAACACGAGGAAGCCATGACCCAAGACATCAACACCCTAGTCGCCGAACTGACCGCCCTGCGTCTGCCCGAGCTCAAGGCCCGCTACGAGCAGGTGCTCGGCAAGCCCACCCGTTGCCCGAACCGCACGTACTTGATTCGCAGCATCTGCAGCGCGGTTCAGGAGCAAGCCGCCGATGCCGCCCAGGAGTCAAAGGAGACGGTCACCGAGGCGAACGACGAGGAAGCGATCACTTTGTCAGATGACGACGTCGAGGACGCGGAGGAGATCGACGCTGCGGAGGCCGCAGAGAACGACAGCGTGAAACCACTCGCGGTGGAGGACGACGAGGCAACCAAAGACGAGCCCATGGCCCCCGTCCACGAGGCCCCGGAGACGGAGAGCACCACCACCGCGCACCCTCGCCGTGAACGGCGTCCAAAGCCCGAGCGGCAGCCGCGGGGGCGCTTCTCTGGGATGACGGTGGAGGAGCTCCAGAGGATGTACGTCGAGGTCGTCGGGAGGCCGACTTCATCGAGCCATCGAGCGTATTTGTCCTGGAAAATCCGGGAAGCAGAGAAAGGGCGAGTCCCTGTGGGTCCCCGGCAGAGTCGCGCCCGCCAAGGCGAGCCCGCCGATGTGAAGATCCTGCCGCTGCGGCTCGATGCCGAAGCCGTCGAAGCGATGGACGCAGCCTGGCGGGACCGCGGCATGAAGACGCGCATGGAGTTCCTGCGCCGGGCGCTCGGGCACTACCTGACGCACATTGGGGCGGCGGACGCTGCCGCGAAGTTCGGGGGAGACGCGGCGGCGTGACCCGCAAGGGCTGCAGCAAGCGGCGATTCGTCGAGTGGCTCCGGGCCGAGATGGCCCGGGCCACCGGCCGCCGCTACCAGATCGACTTCGACGCCCTCGACGTCCCGAGCCTGCGCGAGCTCGTCCAGTTCATCCGCGACCTCGACCACGAGAAACAGGCCGCCGTGAACCGAGCGCGCATGATTCCGTGGCGGCGGTGAGCGCTCACTCCAACCGAAGCTCGACGCAGTCCTCGGCTTCTTCACCACCGGCGCCGTGCGCCTGAATGAGCTCCACCAGGATGTCGAACAGTGTGGAACCGAGACCCGCACGCGCTGCTTCGAGATCGGCAGGGACGGCAGGGACGTTGTCGGGATGACATCGTTCGACCTTCCGTTGGAGCCAGCGCTCCGTTTCTTCGTACCCAAGAGTCACTCGCGACCGCTGGCTGTTCGCCCAGCGCAGAACGAAGCCGTCCTCTGGCGTCCCAAAGTCGCCCCGCAAGATGTCATTGAAGGCGTCCAGGTTGCGGCCCCACTCGGCGCCGGGGATGAGCTGCCGTGACACCTCGTCCCAGACCCCTTCGAGGTCATCAAACTTCGCGCCGTCGATCTCCATGACGGGGAGCGGCGTCATGCCACTTCCCCAACTCGGCGGCAGAGCACGTCAAGCGTGCCGCAGGCGTTGAAGCAGAGCTTGTAGTGAACGTAGCCCTCGGCCTCGACTGCCTGGAGTCTGGCCTGCCGCGCGAGCCAGTCGGAGTCCGCCACCTCATAGACAACGTCGTCGCGGATGTCTTCTTCGTCGAACTCCTGCCAGCGGAACGCCAGAACATCGGCGAACACGGCGCGTCGAGGCTGCTCTTGGCAATCGACGAAGGTCAGCACGAGGTCGCCCGACGAGAACTGCACCGCCACGTCCTCCGCGTCGGCAGTGTGCACGCCTATGTCGACCTGTACGAACGTCATGGAATCCCTCTCGTCCTCAGTCTTCCCAGTGGAACAACGCGTCGAACTCCCGGTAGGGCCCATCGGTGAGAATCGTCGGAACGGCGACTCCTTGGGGCAGGAGCTTGTCGAGTTCGGCCTTGCGGAGCCGGACGTACCCCTGGCGTCCGAGCCATTCCTCGACCTGACACGAGAGGGTCACGACGGCATCGGACGCGAGCGTGTCCACTCCTCCAAAGGCAGGAAGGTACGAAGACGAGGATCCGTTCGACGCCCACGACTTCTCTCCTTCTAGGAAGCAGTAGAAGGGCGCGAGCCTACTGAGAAGCACCACGAGGCCCGTGAAATGGTCAGGGCCGAGAGTTCTGCGAAACGATGGATCTCGACGAAAGAACCATGCGTCCACGAACGACGCATAGCCGGAACCGTAATGATCGAACTCGGCACGGAACTCGACCTTCAGCTCAGCACCAACTGCTCGAACAATGCGATACAGTTCCTGCTCGACATCAAGCTCGTTGCGCGGCGACTACGGCGGCCTGGGTTCGTGCGGATACGCGGCGATCACCTCGGCGACGATGGCTTCGAAGCTACTGCTCACGATTTCGTCCCCCTAGCAAACGGCCACGTTGACGGATACTCGTCACACCAATTGACGGCATCCCCGTCGCGCTCGGTCCAACCCTGGCTGGGGAGCAAGCACTCAGCCAGATTCGCTACCTGGCGTCCCCAAACCCGGAGGTCGTAGCTCATGGCTGACCTCGCAACGTTACCCGCAGAACGACCGCATTGCCGACGACGCGACTTCCCTCGTGCATCGCGAGTTCGGCGCCCGGGCGCACGTCCGCCCACGCCTCCCGCCAGAGAGGATGAAGCCGTACCAAACCGGTGCCACCGGGCGGAATTGACTGTGCATCCTCGATCGTGATCGGGGCGCCGTTGATCTCCATCTCGCCGGACTTGGTGCGGTTGCCGATGTTCCAGTCGGGACGGTAGTCGGTGAAGACAGGATGGGCACGCCCGCCCTCCTCGGTCGCCGTCACCGACAAACGAGCCTCGACGAAGCCGTGCTCCGCCTCGTAGATCCGGAACCGGCAGTGCTTGGCCTTGTTGCCGAGCTCCATGTTCTCGTAGGCGAGCTCCAGCGCCTCCCAGAACTGCCGGGCCAAGCCTTCTCGCTCGTCACCGAAGTCAGCCAGCACGTCAGCGGCCAGCTCGAGCTCGTTGTGGTCGAGGTAGTCGTGGAAGTCCACGAGCGCGGGGCAGCCCGCAGATTCGTGAGCGCGACGCAGGTGGGCCTCGGTGCACTTCCAGGATTCTCGAAGACTCGTCATAGCATCACCACGATTCGGGCAGTTTCCTGCGCCGAGAGACTGCATGCGACGCTACCAGCAGGCATGGCCCGGCTGAAGACGTAGCACCTCATGCGGCACTCTCCAGAATCATGCGAACCAGAGTGTCCTTGGACTCGCGCCCGACTCCCGGGCGAGTCACCACGTGGTACAGGACCTCCGGGACCCCGTCGAGCCTCACGCCGACCAGCCCCCGCGGCACCGGGCAGAAGTCGTTCACCACGGCGACGCCCAAGCCGTAGCGGGCGAACTGGATCATGAGCTCCCAGCCGGTGGCTTCCACCGCGACGGACCACTTGGCCCCGGCGGTTGCCAGCGCCTGGGAGAGCATCACACGATGAGGGCTTCCCTCGGGCGGAACGACGATGCTCTCGGTGTCGAGGTCGCCTGGCTTCAGGCTTCGTCGCTTCGACAGACGATGCCCCCGCGGCAGCAACACAGTCTGCCCAACCCGGCGCATGGCTTGGCAGTCGAGATCGGACGGAGTGTTCGCCAGCACTGCCACTCCCACGTCGGCCCGAGCGTCGCGCACGGCCTGAACGGTGTCGGGCCCCGACATCGAGACCACTCGCAGGGGCCAGCGGTCTTTGGGGAACCTCTTGATGGCCGAGCCCAGGAGGTAGAGGAACGCGCCTTGCCCCGATGCAAGGATGACCGGGCCCCGGGTGTCCTCGCCGCGAAGCTCGGCGAGCACGTCGCTCCCACGAGCCTGAACTTCACGGCCGAACGCGGCGAGCCGCCGACCCTCCGGGGAGAGAACCAGTGATCGACCCTCCCGCCTGTAGAGGGTCGCTCCAACGTCCTCGGAGAGCTTTCGGATCTGTGCGTGCAGGGCCGGCTGCGTGATGTGCAGCTCTTCGGCCGCCCGCGTGAAGTTCAGGCGTTCGGCGAAAGCGACGAAGGAAAACAGCCAGTCGTAGTTCACGGCTCAACTATAACCTCCAGTGATAGCTAAGAACAAATGACAAGTTCTGCATGATAGTCGCGGCACGTACCTTCAGAGGCAGAGAATGAACATGGAAGACCTTCTGAAGAACCAACGATTCGCCGATGCCTACAAGAGGCTCGGTCACGTATCCCTCAACCCGAGGCGCCACACCGCGTCGGACGCACAGGCTCACTCCGACGCGGTCGCGAAAAAGGCCGCACAGCTGGCCCGCGCCAACGGATGCCCACCGGCCGAGGTGGCGCTGTTGACCAACCTCGGCCACGCCCACGACATTGGCAAGATCACGGGGACGGCCCGACCGGCGCGCTCCCTCGACGTGCTCGCCGACTGCGGCGTGACTGACGAAACACTCCTCGGCCTGGTGAAGTGGCATGACATCAACTTGCCGTGGCACCGCTCGACAACTCGCGGCGAAGGACCATCCGACAAGGCCTGGCGGCGCCTAGCCAACGAGGTGGAATTCCGGCTGCTCTGCCTCTTCATGGTGGCTGATCGAGTCGATGCCCCCGGAGGCTGGCGGCGGAACGCACCGACGATGTGGTTCCTCTCCGAGGCGAAGGCGCGCGGGTTGGTAGACGATCTCGTGCTCGACCTCGAGGGCTATCCGAGCGAGATATGCGCGGGGGCAGCGCTGCTCGTCCGTGATGACGACAGGCCCGCGGTCCTGGTGATCCGAACCCGCAGCAGCGGCTGGGAGCTACCCAAGGGAGGCATCGAGTGGGATGAGCTCCCGGAGGAGGCCGCTCTTCGAGAGTTGCGCGAGGAGTCCGGTGTGACGGGAGAACTCCGTGTGTCCGCGGAGCTCGGGCGGCTCGAGTACTTCCTCGGAGTGGGGACCGAGCGCCGGCTCAAGCAGGTCCGCTACTACGTCGCATGCGTTCACGGAGAACCGGCCCTTGGCGACCTCCCGAGTCGCACGCGAGAACGACGATGGCTGCGGGCGACCGAAGTGAACGACGTTCCACTGGTGAGCGAGGACCTGCGGGCGCTGCTAAGGGAAGCGCTCGACGCCGGAGGGATCGATGGGTGACATGGTGACCAACCGCGACCTCTACTGCTTCATCGCGGCGCTCGTGAAACACCGAGCTGAGTGCCATTGCACACTCCAGAGCTACCTCGAGAATCTGCGTCGACTTGGCCACCACCTGCGGGCGCGCGAGACGGTCTCGCCAGAGGAATTCGCGGAGCTACTACAAGCCGCGTTCGAACCAGCCGCACGTGCAGCCGAGCCGGGTTCTGCCGCTGCGGATGGCCACGTCGCCTGGGAGAAGCGCATCGGCGAGCAGATCCGCGACCTGGACGAGATGAGGCGAGCCGGAACCCTCGACAACGAGTACCGCTACTTCGGCGTGGACGCCCCGCATGGTGGTCGGTGGTACAACTTCGACCCTTGCACCTACCTCGAGTGCGCCGCAGCAGGAACGTTCGGCGGATGGCAGGAAGGCGATGATACGGGGCGGTCATACGTTCCCGGGCCCGTCGCCGTCCTCGATGCCGCAGGCGCTCTCACCTCGACGGACCCACGCGACATCGACGACCCGGTGGTCGTTCTCCCGCAGATCAGCTGGGAGATGTTCGTGGACTTCCTGGACGCTGGGCAGTGGTACGAGTAGCGTCACGGACGCCTATTTCTCGCCCCATCCCGAGATGAACGAGGCAGGCACCGCGGCGGTCAACCAGACACCGTTCGGCGTCACGAAGAAGAGGTGTCCGGCCTCCCGCATCGACCGAGTGTCGATCCGCAAGATGACCGGCTTGCCGCGCCGACCACCCACGGCCCGGGCCGTGGCCTCGTCCGGCGAGAGATGGACGTGGTGGCGCTCCATCCGCTGCAGTCCCTTATCCCGAATCGAGGGCAGGAGGCGAGCCACGGTGCCGTGGAAGAGAACATCGGGCGGCTCGGCCGGCTCGTATCCGAGGTCCACGGTGGTCGAGTGGCCCTGGTTCGCACGGATGCGCTGCCCGTCATCGGACAGGGCGAAGCGCTGCTTTGGGCTGGTGGTGACGACCTCATCGAGCTCGGCCCGAGACAGCCGGCGTCCGTGCCTAGCGCAGGCGTCGAGCAGCACATCGACGGCGACCCAACCGCCAGAGTCGAGCGCGATGCCCACGGCCGCGGGCTCGTGCCTGAGCACGTAGCTCAGGAACTTGCTGGCGGCTGTTCTGCTCTTCTCGTCCATGGCGTCAAAGCGTCCTCGAGGCAGTGGCGATACATGCAAGAACTTGGTGCGCGTCGCATCCGTTGAGTCCGGCTCCCCAGGCAGCATTCGCCTCGATGAAGACCCACCTACCGTCCTCAAGCAGGCCAACATCGAGCACTGCGGCGCGCGGTAGCTCCAGCGCCATGGCGACCCGCTCGCATGTCTTGGCTGCGACATCGACGTCCCCCGTCCCCTCGTAAAGAGCGCAGGACTGCACCACGCCGTCCAACACGAAGCTTCGGGCTTCTGCTGTGATGGAAACGACCTCGGAGCGAAGAAGCTCGGTTGCATCGTCGAGCCCTCGGGTCTCGGCTCGTAGCGCTTCACCACTCCCAAAGACGCGTGCGCCGAACTGCTTCGGAACAACGGGCTTGAGGAAGCATGGGTAGGAAAAGCCGGCAGCGTCTGCCAGGCGCTCCACGGACACGGCACGCCCCAGGAGTTCCGCCGGACATTTCACGACGGCATACGGATCCGGTTCTGCGAGCTCGATCCCAAGCTTCTGGGCGACAACCAACGCGAATGTGTCAGGACCGTACAAACGAACACGCTCACGCGGTAGTGAGGGCGGCTCCCAGAAGCGGTCAATCCGTTCCACCATGCCGCCGGAGAACTCCCAGGCCCGGGCAACAGCATCCCGCTCGGGATCCGCCTTGTTGGGAATGACGAGGATCAGGTCGTCCACGCGCTGTTGTGGCTCAGTCCACACGTACAAGATGCCTGGCGTGCTGTCAGCAAGCTGCCGCGCGATGACATGCGCCTGCCGTTCTGTTTTGGCCAGAATTCGTCCGACCTGCTCGTCAAATACGGCACTGTCTATCGCGGCCTTTGCCTCGGCGAGAGTGAGATTCAGACCGTCACGAAGCACCTTGATGGCTTCAATAGTGCCGACACTCACGGGGCCGCAGAGCTGAGGTTGCGCCTTGAACCGGATCCAATGGTGCACCGTCATACCCAGCCCTCCGGACGCACGCGCTGAAGATAGGCAACCAGTCTCTGGCGAAAGTCCTGTGGCTTGGCGCGAGCTGGCAGCCTGCTCAGCCAGTGGGTATTCGGTCCCAATGTCGTACCGCGAAGCTCTGAGAGCCGTGTCGTCGTCGGCAGTGGGTTGTGGCAGAGCACTTCGACAAAGTGGTTGAGTTCGGCCGACGACGAGAACCGCAACGTGACGCCGTCGAACTCGACGACGAGTTGCGCCCAGCCTCTTCCTGGAACCGGTCCTGGAAGAGGCGGATCAAACTGCTTGGCATTCACCCATGCGTCTGCGTCGAGATGGCGATGGGCCCAGAATGACAGGGGTGTCGCCTCGTATTCGCGAAAGTAGATGATGGATGCCTTCTTCATTGGGCCTCCCGAAGGGTGAGGTACCCGCAGCAGGGGCAGGCCTGGAGAACACTTGCCACCCGGTGTTTTTCGCATGAGATCGCGCGAGAGCCCAGGCACTCGGTGGCGCCATCGCCATGCTCGAGACTGTGAAGCATCGACCTAGGCTCCGCGCGCTGTGGTTAACAGGCTGTCGCTTCAGCTCTCCAAGAGAGCATCCAGTCGTGGACGGGCTGCTCCAGCCCCAGCACCCGAAGCCCACCACACGGCGAGTCGCCGAAATCAGCTGTCCTCGAGCGGATGGGACTGGTGGCCGTCTTCTCATGAGCAACCACGAGCCCCCCTCCACCCTCGCCCCCGCGAACGCCCTCTATCCCCGCTTAATGTTTAACAAATCCGTTAATCACCTCTCGGCCGATCTCTCCCGAGAGCGCTCTGAGATCGCCCCGATCGCCCCGACGGGGCCCCCCAAGCGAGACCACGTCACTCTTTGTCCTCGCCCACCGAGAGTGTCCCCCGCTCCGCCCCGCTCGCGTCCACTGTGCGTTCTTCCCCCCGAAATGTCGAAACCCCCTGCGACATCGTCGAGGGGGTTTCTGTTGACCACCGGGGAGGTGGAGTTCGCTTTCGCGAGGCTTTGGCTCCGCAAGTGGAGCCGCTTGCAAACAGCTCTTTGTCGCCGATTCGTGGACGCGCAAACCGATTCGTACCGTCCACGAAACAAAGAACAGCAGCTACTTCGCAGGCTTGAGGGGGCTTCGGGCTGGACGGTTCTCCGTGTTCGTACTGTCCACGTTCGAGTGGGGTGCCACTTGCAGCCGGCAAACACCGGCCCACTGTTCTGCTGCCAATGTTGTGGCTTCGTGGGAGGACGACTTGCCCATGAGGTTAGCCGAAGTCACCGGCCTCGAAGGTTGGCGTAAAGTGTTGCCACATCTAGCCAACGTGGCTACATTTGTTTCCGTGAGCTTCGACGCC
>JAEWRL010000069.1 GCA_023398955.1 Pseudomonadota bacterium | reverse complement strand
GAGCGCCACCACGAGCGCCGCTACGCCAACGGCACGGTGCCCAATCCGCTACCCGCCGTGCGCGCTGCGAGGCCGAAACTCCGCAGGATCAAGTAGTCGGGGTGCCTGCCGCAAAAGAGCCGCACCCAAAAGTTTTCGGCGTACAGCGCCGGGCACGGGCACGGGCACGCATTCAGGGACAGGCCCTAGTTTAGCGTCCGGCTCCCTTCACCGTGTCCCATGCCCACCAGGAGCGAAGAAGGACAATCGCGCATGAGGCGGCTCACGGCACGCTCGCCAACCTCGGCGGGGACACCAGAGTGGACGAAGCCTTTCCCTCGCAAGGCGCGCAAGACCCATGCAAAACGGTCGGGCCGCCCGAACCGCTCGAGGGTCGAGAACAGAAAGTGCGTCGCTGCACTGGCTAGCCGCTCCGAGCCTAGCGCCACACAGAGAGCCAAGTTCCACATCGCTTGTTGCTGAATGAGGATCTCCGGAGGTGCCTGCTCCAACGTGCCAAGGAGCACGGACTCGTCCGGGAGGGTCGCGTCCTGCCAGTGTGCGAGGTAGCCCAGGAGCGGTTCCGTCAAATCCAGCGCTGGCTCTCCGATAGCCGGCAGTGCTTCATCGGTGGCCGCCCACATGCATGCCTCCTCAGAGGAGCTCCCGCCATTGCCCCGCAGGCTCTCACTGAAGGGCGACGCATCTGCGATCGGGACCCATTCCCCGGCTCCCACAGGACAGACGTGCGCCGAAGGCGGTACGCTCCCCTGCTTGAGACCATCGAGCACTAGCTCCGTCTCGACCGGACCGGACGTTTGACCCTCGATAGCGATGTACCATTGTGAAGCGTTCATGAAGATACCTCTGGACACTCGGCCGACCCGACGGGCTGACCTAACCGATCCTCCAGGACGATGGAGGCGCAGCGCCGGACGGGAGCCTTCATCGAAGGCGGCGTCTCGCCCAGCTCCCGTCTCAACCGCTCGACCCGCGATGGGGTAGTGCGACCCAGCACCGTGGGCTCCCGGATTGAAAGCATGGCTGAATCCACGAAGCCTATGGGGCGCCGCAACACCCGTCAACGGGTGATCCCCTTGCCCGCCGGGCCGCACCCTAGGTTTTGTGGGAGAAATTCGCGATAGCAGTTCAACTTCTCGCTCGCGCTAGAATCCAGGCCTGGCAAGCTCGAGGTGGCGACGACCCCGCGCCCTCGATCGCTCCAGGGGGCGCGTGCGCCCACGCGATGTGACACGACGCGCGAGTTTAACTAGAAGAGACAAAGTCATGCGTCAGCGGGCCCTGCCACTCCTCTCAGCGTTCCTCCTTTTCGGCCTTGGCGCTGTGTCGGCGCTGCTGCTCGTCTATCGGACACCCGGCAGCATCCGTGAGGCCAGCTCCGCGAATGCGGCGGCTGCAGGCCTCACTGCTGCCGTTCCACCCTCCCCTGCTCCGCGCGCCGCGCAGGAGGCGGTCCTGCGCACGGAGGACGAGCGAAATACGATCCAGGTCTTCAAGCGTGCCGCCCAGGGAGCGGTCTTCGTAACACAGCACCAGTACATCATGGACTGGCTTGGCGGGAAAGCCACGGAAGTACCCGCGGGCTCCGGCTCGGGATTCGTCTGGGACAAAGCGGGGCACATCGTGACGAACTTCCACGTCATCCGGGGCGCGAAGAAGCTCACTGTGACGCTTCAGAACCACCAGACCTTCGATGCGATCGTCCGAGGCGCCGAACCGCGCAAGGACATCGCCGTCCTCAAGATCGACGCCCCCGGAGACGTGTTGATCCCCGTGCCCCGCCCGCCCAAGAGCAGCCGTGTGGAGGTAGGCCAGAAGGTGATCGCCATCGGCAATCCCTTCGGCCTCGACCAGACGCTCACGACGGGGATCGTGAGCGCGCTGGGCCGCGAGGTCGACGGCATCGGTGGGGTGAAGATCCGCGAAATGGTCCAGACCGATGCCGCCATCAACCCTGGAAACTCTGGCGGGCCGCTGCTGGACAGCTCGGGCATGCTGCTGGGCATGAATACGATGATCTACTCCCGGAGCGGGGCGTGGGCGGGCATCGGATTCGCCGTTCCCGTGTCGACGATCACCCGCGTCGTGCCGCAGATCATTCGCACGGGGAAGGCCGAGCAGGTCGGGATCGGAGTCGAGATCGATCCACAGCAGCGCCTGGAGCGGCGTCTCGGCCTGCGCGGCGTCATCATACTGGCCGTGACACCCGGTTCACCCGCCGCCAAGGCGGGTCTCGTCGGACTCCGCCGCGGCCGTCGCGGCGTGGAGCTGGGGGACGTCATCGTCGGCATCGACGACGCACGTATCCAAGACTATGACGATCTCTACAGCACCCTCGACGCTCATCGCGCTGGCGAGGCCGTGACGTTGAAGGTGCTCCGCGGCGACTCGGTTTCCGAGGTGCGTGTTACGCTGGTGTCGCTCGAATGACGCCCCCATCACCCGACTCTTCGCGACTCACGACGACCGTTCACTCTCGTGATGCCGCGGGCAAGATGTACGTCTACCCTGTCGTCTCGCGGAGGGCCGGCGGAGTCTCCATCGGGATCAACCTCAACCCGAATCACGCCTGCAACTGGCGATGCATCTACTGCCAAGTCCCGGGGCTGACCCTCGGGAGCGGTCCCCCCACGGACATTCCGCGGCTGCGCGACGAGCTCCGGCAGATGCTGGGCGAGATACTCCACGGAGACTTCCTCGAGAGGCGCGTCCCGGCCGAAGCCCGGACCCTGAAGGACGTCGCCTTCTCGGGGGATGGTGAGCCGACGACGAGCCCGTCCTTCGAGGAGGCCGTCCAAACCGTCGGCGAAGTGCTCGGCGAGCACGGCCTGGTGGGAGCTATCGACGTCGTGCTCATCACCAACGGTTCGCAGCTCCAGAGACCTTCCGTCCAGGCAGGGGTGAGCGCCCTGGCCCGCCTCGGGGGCACGGTCTGGTTCAAGCTGGACGCGGGAAATCGGGACGGCTTTCGTGCGATCAACTCCAGCCCTTTGGATCCGAACCGCCACCTGGAGCGCCTGACCACCTGCGCCGCACTCTGCCAGACCTTCGTGCAGACCTGCGTCTTCACACGCGCGGGCGCGCCTCCGCAAGAGGCGGCGGTCGTCTCTTACCTGGATGCGCTACGCTCCGTCGCCGGGACCCCCGGTCTTCGTGGCGTCTTGCTCTACAATCTTGCGCGTGAGTCGCAGCAGCCCGAGGCACCCGAGCTGGGCCCAGTATCCGAAGCCTGGATGCAGGCTCTGGCTCGCCGCATCGGGCCATTGGGGCTCGAAGTGCGCGTGGCCAGCTAGAACGGGGTTGGACCTTGGCCTATTCCTCCAGCGAATCGACGACGGCCCTCATCCACCTCTACCGCGGAGAGCTCGGGCGCATGACCGCGTACCGCGTCCGGCTCGACACGACGACGAACTGGGCCGTCGCGACGACAGCAGGTATGGTGAGCTATGCGCTCGGTACGCCCTCCGCACCGCACTTCGTGCTCGTGCTCAGCGTAGTGCTAAACCTGCTCTTCGCATGGATCGAGGCGAGGCGCTACTGCAGCTTCGAGCTCATTCGTCAGCGGGTGCGCCTGATGGAGCGCGGCTTCTACGCCGAGGTGCTCGGGGGCGAAGCCACGAGCGGCTGGCAACACGAGCTGCGGCGAAGTTGCGCTACTCCGGTGCTACCCGTTCGGCTCCCCATGGCGCTTGGCGTTCGGCTCCGGCGCAATTACCTCGGCCTCGTCACCGTGGTGATGCTGGCTTGGGTGTTGAAGCTCATTCTTCACGGTCGAGCGGGGTTCCTGGCGTCCGCGCACGTTGCGGGGGTTCCCGGGGGCGTCGTGCTGGCCGGTGCCGGCATCTTTCTGGCAGTGCTGGCCGCAATGGCGCTTCGTCACCAAGCGCCTGAAGAGGGGTAGATTCTACGTCTCGGCGCGACGACCGGGGCTCCGGGAATCCCGGTCGGACCGGCGCGCGGGTTTCGTGGGCGGGAAGGCTGTCCCTGCCCCTTGCGGCATGGCCGAGGGCCGTGGCATCAAGCCCGGAGCTTGGGCTTGCCCGTCACCGGTTTCAGTGAGAACCGCCAATGCCAGAGATAACTCCCCATACGCAGGTCTGTGCCTTGTTCGGGCACCCCGTCGGCCACTCCCTCTCCCCCGCCCTGCACAACGCCGCCTTCGACGCCTTGAAGCTGCCATTCGTGTATGTGGCCCACGACGTTGCGCCCGCGCAGCTCACGGCTGCCATGGGCGGAGTACGAGCGCTGGGCTATCGAGGCTTGAGCGTGACGATCCCTCACAAGGTCGCTGCCCTGAGCCTCGTGGACGAGTGCGATACGACGGCTCGTAGCATCGGCTGCATCAATACTGTCGTCATCGAAGGCTCGAAGCTCATTGGCTATAATTCGGATGGACTGGGGGCGTTGGGTGCCCTGAGGGCCGCCGGAGCCGAGCCCGAAGGCGGGAAGGTCGTCGTTTTGGGCTCGGGAGGGGCTGCCCGGGCACTCGCAATAACCCTGGCCGTCGAGACGCCACCAGCCGATCTTTTGATCGCGAGCCCGGATGCCGGAGAGCGACAGCGTTTGCTCCACGACGTCGCAGCGCTCGGCACGACTGCCGTGCGCCACGCACCCCTGGAGCCAGAACGTTTGAAAGCGGAGCTCGCGGACGCAAGCCTACTCCTTCAATGCAGCCCGGTCGGGATGCATCCGGACGTGCAAGCGTCCCTGGTGGACCCTGCTTGGCTCCAACAACGAACGACTGTCTTCGACGCCGTGTACAACCCCCGTGAGACAAGGCTCCTGCGTGATGCTCGGGCAGCGGGGTGCCGGGTCGTTTCAGGGCTGGAGATGTTCTTGGGACAAGCGATGGTCCAGTTCGAGCTCTGGACCGGGAGGACGGCTCCCGCCGATGTGATGCGACGCACCTTGGAGGAACGACTATGAAGATCGCCCTGGTCGGCTACCGCGGCACCGGGAAGAGCACCGTCGCTACAATCCTCGGAAGGACCCTGGGCTGGCAAGTAGTGAGCACTGATGCCGAGCTGTGCGCGCGTGCGGGCATGTCCGTCCCAGAGATCGTGGACCAACGCGGCTGGAGCGGGTTCCGAGACATCGAGGAGGGGGTGGTCGCTGACCTGGTGCGGCGCGAGCATGTCGTGCTCGACTGCGGCGGCGGTGTCATCGAACGAGAAGCGAACATCGAGAGGCTCCGGGATGACGGACCCGTGGTGTGGTTGACGGCCTCCCCTCCCGCCATCGCCGAGCGCATCGCCGGAGACACTCAGCGTCCGGCGCTCACACACGGCAAATCGTTCACTGAGGAGATTGAGGAGGTCCTCCGCCGACGGGGGCCGCTCTACGACCGGGTCAGTGACTATCGCGTCGATACCGAGAACAGGTCGCCGGACGAGATCGCTCTCGAAGTGCTCGAGCTGGTCGCCGAAGATATCGAGCACACAGCGGTGCGGAGCTTCCGACGCTGATCGCTCCGCCAAGGGAATATCAGGTCCCTGGCCGAACCTCCCGGCGCGGGGCCTCGCGGCGTGCGCCGCCGCTCGTCGGGGCCATCAAGCATCTAGCAGGCCGTTGAGCAGCTCGCGAGCCGCCTTGGCATCTGCCTTGCCGCCCGTTCGCCGCATGACGTGGCCCACCAGCACGCCCATCAGGTTCGCGTTCCCGGCGCGGTAGCGCTGCACCAGATCCGGCGCGTCGTCGAGGACGCTGCGCACGACCCGCTCGAGCTCGACGGCGCCGAGCTGCGAAAGCTCGTGACGCTCGACGATGCCGCGGGGCATCCCCTCACCGCGCGCCATGTACCCCAACACGGTCCTTGCCGCCGTCCCGGAGATGACCCCCTCGTCGACGAGCCTCACGAGCTCGGCGATGCCAGCGCCCTCGAAGGGCACCTTGCCACCTTGCTCCTTCACGAGCGCCCGCACCTCGTTCACGAGGAGAGCGGCGATCGCGCGCGCGTGGGCGTGCACCCCGACGGCGGCGACGAACAAACCGCGCAAATCGGCGTCGTCAGCCAGCACCCTCGCCTCCTCTTCCCCAATACCGTGTCGAGCAACGAGTTCGCGAGCTTCTTCACCGAGCTCACCCTTGGACGGCGCGGGACCTTGCACCGACGTCACCTTGCGGCTTGCCGGCGCAGCGGGCACCTGCACTCCAGCGGCAGCCCGCGCCGTTGCCTTCGCCCAGCTATCCTTCAGCGGGACTACGCGGTTGTAGACGGGCCGCGCCTCGGTATGGTCGACGGGGTCGCTGAAGAAGAAGCCCTGCCGCTCGAGCTGAAAGTGGCTGGCAGGCTGGGCAGCGGCGATGCACGGCTCTGCCTGCGCGCACAGGATCCTCAAGCTGTCGGGGTTGAGATCCTCCTTGAAGTCCGCGCCGCTCGCCCCCGGAGCCTCGCTCCGGAAGAGGCGGTCATAGAGCCGCACCTCGATCTCGCGAGCAGCAACGGCGCCCACCCAGTGGATCGTGCCTTTCACCCGGCGGTCGGTAGGCTGCTGCCCGAGGCTCGCTGGGTCGTAGGTACAGCCCACCTCGACGACGTCGCCCGCGGCGTTGCGCTCGAACCGAGTGCAGCGAACCAAATAGGCGTGTCGCAAGCGCACTTCTCGCCCTGGAGCCAAGCGGTGAAACCCCGCTACCGGCTCTGCCATGAAGTCGCTTCGCTCGATCCAGAGCTCGCGCGCAAAGGTGAGCGGTCGCTCTCCCGGCTTGCCGACGTCGAGGGGAAAGAAGGGCGCTGCGAGCTGCTCCGTCTGACCATCCGGGTAGTTATCGATGACGAGCTTCAGGGGCTCGAGCACCGCCATGACACGAGGGGCGGTGTAGTTGAGATCCTCCCGAATGCAGTGCTCCAGGAGGGCCACATCGACGGTGCTGTTGTTCTTTGCGACGCCTATTTTCTCGGCGAAAAGGCGAATGGATGCCGGGGTGACTCCGCGTCGGCGCAGCCCTGCGATGGTCGGCATTCGCGGATCGTCCCATCCAGACACGTGGTGTTCACGGACCAGCTCCAAGAGCCTGCGCTTGCTCATCACTGTATAGGTCAGGTTGAGACGCGCGAACTCGATCTGCTGCGGATGGCACGGAGCGCTCAGGTTGTCCAAGAACCAATCGTAGAGTTCCCGGTTGTTCTCGAACTCCAAGGTGCAGATCGAATGGGTAATCCCCTCTAGGGCGTCCGACAGGCAATGCGTGAAATCGTACAGCGGATAGATACACCAGCGATCTCCCGTTCGATAGTGGCCCACGTGGCGGATGCGGTACATGAGGGGATCCCGCATCTTCATGTTGGCGGACGCCATGTCTATCCTCGCCCGCAGCACGTGAGCCCCATCCGCGAACTCACCCGCACGCATCCGGCGAAACAGATCCAGGTTCTCTTCGACGCTGCGATCCCTGTACGGGCTCGGTCTACCAGCCTCGGTGATGGTGCCGCGGTGCGCTCTAATCTCCTCGTCGCTCAAGCTGCAGACGTAAGCCTTCCCACTTCGGATGAGCTCCTCAGCAAACTCGTAGAGCCGCTCGAAATAGTCCGACGCAAAGAACATCTTGTCCGCCCAGTCGAAGCCCAACCAACGTACGTCTCGCTGGATCGCCTCGACGAACTCCAGACTCTCGCCCGTCGGGTTCGTGTCATCCATGCGCAAGTGGCAAACACCAGCGAACTCCCGCGCAATGCCGAAGTTGAGACAAATGCTCTTCGCGTGACCGATATGGAGGTAACCATTCGGCTCCGGGGGAAAGCGCGTCACGACCCGCCCTGCGTGCTTGCCCGTCACGCCGTCCTGGACGACGATGTCACGGATGAAGTCGGCACTGGCTTGGGCGTCGAGTTCGTAATCTGGCGCTCGGTCGGCTCTGGTGTCGGTGGAGGAAGCGGTCACGTCTCTGAACCTCGCGGTGACGGTGGATCGCCCCCTGCGGGGGCTGCGACGGCTGTCGCGGCGCCGTCGAGCGTACCGCTGAGCGGGAGCTCTCGGCGCCAGACCTCGTATGCGTCAGATCCGCGGACAACGCCACCGAGTTTTCCGCCTCAAGGGTTCGGAACGAGGCGCAAAGCGCGGCGAGCCCCAGCAGGGGCCGGGTCGAGCGGCGGCAAGCGGAGGAGCAGGGCCTCCACGCGCGGCAGGGCGTGGTGCAGGGCGCGCTCGAGCGCCAGGCGAGGCACCTCGCCCGTGAAGGTCGTGACGAGGAGGTAAGAGCTTGCGAACGCACGACACACCCAGGTGTCGTTCCCAACCCCTCCCTGGCTCCGCGGCTCGTTAGCGTGCCCCGAACGGACCTCATTCACGGCGGAAACGAGAACCCTGCGAGTCCTCCACTCCTCTGCATCCGCACCGACGAGCTCACCAGCAAGCCGTCTGGCCGCGACTGCCCCGAGGGAGTGCGCCTCGAACGCTCGCGCGAGCTCCTCCTCGTTCTGCTCTGCCGCAGGAACGAGCTCCAGCCCCAGTGCCTGCGCCTCGGCACAGCAACGCGCCAGCTCCACGAGGTCCTCGACCTCCTCCCCAACTCGGCGACAAGAGCTCGCCCAGATGATCGGGCTCTTCGTGTCGATGACGAGCGCAGCCCTTGCTTGCGCCAAGTCCGCCAGCGCTGCGACCGTTTCGTCCAAGCGCCGCTCTAGGAGGTCACTCGGGGGCACGGTAGCGAAGGGCGGCTTGACCGGCTCGCTCGTAAGCGCAAAAGAGTCGACGAGGGAAGTCAGCTTCGCTTGGAGCTCGTCCGAATCCTTCAGGGGCGCATCGAAAATGACGACGAGACGCCACTGATCGTCCAGGGAGTGCCACAGGATGTCTGGGCTGTCGGGGGGATTGCCGCCAAGCTCGAAGCGCGCGTCACTGGCACCAAGCTGACGCCGGACCAACTCAAGCAATCGGGAGAGCGTGCCTAGAACCACCATCGCACTCTAGCCTATAAACGAGGTATACTGCAGGGCGCCATGTCAGCGGAGCAAGCGATCGCCCTGTTTGGGCTGATGCTGGTCGTCGTGGTCGGCGCCGCGATGACCATAGCGAAGGGCCGTCGGCGCCGCAGAGCCAGCGGTAGGCCGCGCGACGCCGGGGCCGAGCCCCCCAGCACGCCGCGATCAGTGGGAAAAGCTCGCAAAGCAAAGAGAGCCCGGCGACGCCACTAGGCAGCCGAGCTACTCGCCTGGCAGGGCAAGTTCACAGCGACTGCCAAGCCGGCCAGTGTGAGCCGAAGGCGGGTGGCATCAACCAGACCCTGGTCGTCGAGCCACGAGACAGCATCCGCTACCTGGCGCAGGCTCATATCCAATCGCTCCGCGACGAGCCGAACGCTTGGCCGCTTTCCCAAGGAAGCCAGCCAGTAGAGGTGATGGAGTACCGCAAGGCCGATAGAGCGCTTCGTCATGGGTCGATACTGGAGTAACCACTGAAAGCTTGTCCAGTTTCCGGCGTACAGTGGTCGGGACGCCACGAACCGCCGCAGGCCGCCCACGAAACGCGGCCGACAAAATAAAGCACTGCGGCACAGGGGGAGGCCCATGCCGCAGTGGGGGAACCCGGGCAGGGGAGGAGGACCCGGGTCACGCGTCTGTCGCCCCGCCCTTCTTGCCGCGAAACGAACCCCTTGCTCGTCCCTCCGGCCCCTCCAGGCGGCGCTGTACTTGTTAATAAGCCTCCATCGCCGCTGGCGCAACACCTCTTCGCAAAGCTTGGTTCAGATTTCACGACAGCGGGCGGAAACTTTGTCATCGTCCGGGGGATGCGTGTCCTCCTCGTCAGGCCCGTCAGTCCCAACGAGCGCTTCGGGCTCGGCCCCTTCTTTCGCGTCGAGCCCCTCGGTCTCGAGTACCTGGGCGCCGATCTGATGCGCCGCGGGCACCAAGTCGAGCTCGTCGACGCACGTTTCTCGGCACCGCTCAGGCGCCTCTTGCAGCGCTTTCGTCCGCAGGCGGTCGGGATCAGCTGCACTCACGCTGTTGACATTCCCGCCGTGCTCGAGGCGGCGGCGCGCGTCAAGGCGTTCGACCCTGCGGTCTTAACGGTCGTCGGAGGCCATTCCGCGTCGGTCTTCCCGCAGCCGTTCGAGCACTCGAGCATCGACGGCGTGTGCACGGCAGATGGGGAGCTCGCCATGGGTCAGCTGCTGGACGTCGTCGAAAGAGGCGGCTTTCCCCAGGACGTCCCTGGTTGGCTCTGGCCGTCCACGGAATCCGCTGCACTTCGAAGGCGGGCTGCGCACTTGTCCGCCGCTCGCAACGCAACGGTTGGCGCCCGAGGTGTCCTCGACGAGGATCCGGAGGATCCCTTCGAGCGCGTCCCCCTACCCGCCCGGGAGCTCGTGCATCGCTTCCGGCGCCATTACGTTTGTGTCCACAAGCAGCCCGTGTGGGCGCTGGAGACAGCGCGAGGATGCCCCTATCGGTGCAACTTCTGTTCGACGTGGAGACGGCACGGTCGTGCCTTTCGATATCGATCCGTCGAGACGGTCTGCCAAGACCTCTCGAACGCCGGTCCGAACGTCTTCGTCGTGGACGATCTCTTCTTCTATCCTCCCGGACGGAGCCTAGAGCTGGCACGGGAGCTTCGCCGCCGAGGGATTCGCAAAGAGTGGCTTCTCGTGCAGAGCCGCCTCGACACCGTGGCAAGACACCCCGAGGTGCTGGAAGCTTGGCGCCCGTTGGCCCGGGACTTCGACATATTCTTCGGATTCGAGGCTGCGGCCAATGACATCCTGGCATCCCTCGACAAGGATCTGACGCTGGATGCGACCGAGGAGGGCGTCAAGGTCGCCCGAGCCCTGCGGTTCGGGGTCACGGGCAACTTCGTCGTCGATCCCGACTGGGGCGAGGAGGAGTTCCAGGAGATGTGGACCATGGTCGACCGGCTCCGCCTCGAGCGGCTCGGCTACACGATCCTCACGCCGCTACCTGGCACGCGACTCTACGAGGACATGCTGCCGCGGCTCCTGGACCGCGACTATTCCCATTACGACATGCATCACATCCTGTTCGAGCCAAAGCTCGGTCGACAGCGCTTCTTCGAGCTCTTCGTCGAAAGCTGGCGTCGAAACGTGCTGAGCGCGCGCCACTCCGGACGCAAATGGTGGCGCTGGCTGGGCGGCCTCGGACCCATGCAGTTGCTCACCCTCGTCCGGATCCTCATCCGCACGCAGCGGCAACTCGATGTCGGCATGTACCTCGAAGAGAGCTTTCCCCTACAGCTTCCGGCGCTCCCCCTTGGCCGCAGCGAGCGAGGCCGCGAAGCCGCTGAGTGAGGTGATGTCCTCGACGGCCCGGTACGAGCAGCAATCGGGAGCCCCCTCCGACTCACCGGTCAGTATGCATAATCCATCGCTCCCCGCCACATTCCGACCCGCGGTTCCCAGCAGGCGTTCGTGTCGCTTTTTGGGAGACTTTCGCCAACCTTCGGGCTAAGGACCACGAGTTCACTCGGTGCTTTGGCGCCGGGCCAGTGCCCAGCCTCTCCCCGTCGTGGGAGGCTCGACTGGCCGACAGAAGCTGCTGACGGTGGACCACCGGAGAGATGGGAAAACGCGACTCTTCTCCTGCTCGGAGACAGAACCACTTGGCGGAACGTGCATCGAGCCTCGGCCTCGATTGGGCGAAGCGATGGCGCGAGAATTTGCAGGCCGAGGGGAGACGGGCAGCAGGCGCCTGGCCTGGAACCCTCTCCGAGGCGCGGGCTCGTGTGGACCAGCTCATCGCGCTGGAGCAGCTGGACCAGTCACTCAAGTCGGTAACCGACGCCGAGCGCAATGAGATTGCCCGCGCCATGTATGCGGCCGCGAAGCGTCACTGGAACGAACATCGGGATCGCGAGGAAGACTAAGTTCACCAAGAGCTGCCACGCGACGAATGGCCCCTTGGCGGAATGGCAGACGCAGGGGATTTAAAATCCCTCGCCGCAAGGCGTCCCGGTTCGAGTCCGGGAGGGGCTACCAGCCATCGCTGCCAGCCTATGCGCTCAGGAGGGCGGCGAGCCGTTACTTGGCGAAGCGTTGGACGACGCCGAGGAGCTGGTCGTCCTTGAATGGCTTGACCAGCCACCCCGCGGCGCCAGCCTCCTTTCCCTGCATCTTCTTCGTGTTCTCCGACTCGGTCGTCAGCACGAGGATCGGCACGAAACGAAAGGGCGTGCCCTTCACCTCTTTGATGAAGCGGATTCCGTCCATTTTCGGCATATTCACGTCCGTCAGTATCATCGACGGCCGCACCCCCGTGGCAGAGAGCTGAGAGAGCTTTGCCAAGCCGTCACTGCCGTCGGATGCCTCGACGACCGCGTATCCCGCCTTCTCGAGCGAGAACCGCACGCTGGCGCGCACGACGGCCGAGTCATCGACGATCAGGATTGTCTTACTCATAGTCAGCATTCTCCTTTGTCTGCGTCCCCGCTGGCTGCCGGCTAGAAGAGCGTCAGCTCTCCACCTGGATCTTCCAGGGGTGTCGTCTCGTCAGTCTTTCCGCGGGCGGTCCCCTTGTGCGCGGCAATCGTGAACTTCTCGACGAGGTCCTGCCACTCAGTGTGTGCAGAGGAATCCTCGACGATCACCTCCCGGGCGCGCAAGATCCCGTGGGCCCGTTCCGCGCAGCGATGGCTCTGCGCCGCGGCGGCCTCCACGGCAGCGGCCTGGTCGCGAACCCGGAGTCCCTCGAGTGCTGCGATGAGCCGCGTGGCAGCGCGACTCGCCGCCGCTTGCGCGCTCGCTGTCTGTTCACGACCGGCTGCGAAATCGCGCGCGACGCTCTCGGCGTGCTCGGCGTGCTCGGAGAGCGCGCGGGAAGCCACGCCGATGTCGTTCGAGAGATGATCGGCGCTCGCGGCGATGGCGCCCGCCGCCTTCGCGACAAGCACCGTCATCTGCTTGGTTCGGTTCGTCAAGCCCGAGGCGCCGCTGAGCAGTCGCGCGTACTGCTGCTCCATATCCTTCATCATGCCCGCTACTGCCGCCCCACCCTCCAAACCGCGCATTCGCGCGGTCTCCAGCTTCATTAGCATGTTCACGGATTCCGCCTGAGTCCTGTGCTCAGTGAACTTCTGCAGCGTGATGCCCAGCTCTATCCCTGTCACAGCCGTTTGGTTCAGGACTGCCACCTGCTCCTTCGAGAGGCGCGCTATCACCTCGAGCTCCGTGAATCCGACCTTGATCGCTTCCGCGAGTGCTGCCAA
The DNA here is from genome assembly GCA_023398955.1 of Pseudomonadota bacterium. Taxonomy (GTDB): domain Bacteria; phylum Myxococcota_A; class Polyangia; order Polyangiales; family Polyangiaceae; genus JAEWRL01. Next base: position 47,591 of record JAEWRL010000069.1, on the reverse strand, counting down.
CGCCTCATCGACGCGGTGCACGCTGGTTCCCGCCTCACCCATTTCGGCGAGGGCACGCCCCGAGTCGACAAGGCGCTTCAGCTGCGCCAGCGTCTCGCCGACAAGCTCGCTGACCTCCGCCGCCAGACCTTCCCACAACGTGCTGCCGACAGTCGCTGCGCGTTCGAGCAGCACCACGTCCTTTGCCACACGTTGGGCATCCTGCGCGTCGAGCTCATGTTCGTCGCTGAGGGTCTGCAAGGAAGCAGCCCGTTCGGCGCACTCGGCGAGGAGCAACTCGACGTGCTCGAGGCCCTGCCGGATGATGTCTTGGCGTTGAATACCCACCATCAGCTCCCCTATACGGTCGCTCAGCGCCTCAGCACCCGCTTGGTGGCGCTGCACGGTTGCCTGGGTCTCCAGGAGGGCATCCCGAAGCTCATCCACTGCAGTGTCAATTGCGTTTGGCGCACCAAGGGCTGCCGTTGCCGACGCGTCGAGTTCGCCCAGCTTCGCTTGCGCGCCTCCGAGCTTCTCTGCCAGGCCCTCGACCTGCCGTGATGTCTGCGCCTCGTCGCCGGCAAGCTCGACGAGCGCGCGCGTCAGCACGTTGAAGGCAGCACCCTCGGCGCCTCGATGTTCGGCGGCCACGGTTGCATTGAGCGAAGCTCGACGCCGGGTCGACGCCAGGCGACGCGCCTCCTGCATACCTTCAAGCACACCTCGAACCTGGCTCTCCGCCGCACGGGCGGCATCACGTACCTGCTCACGAGCAACGACGCTGCCTTGGCGGCAGCGCTCGACGGTCGGCTTCAGCCGTGCACCTTGTTCTTCGAACCGCCGAAAGCTGTCGCCGCTGACACCGACAGAATCCAGCGCCGTCAAGAGCGAGCGGAGCTCGGCATGGATCCGCGGTAGCGACTCCGCGATGAGCTCGAACGCACGATTGAACTCCAGCTTGTACGATGTCACCCACGCCCGAGCCACCGCCACGGTTTCCTCGAGCCCAGCGGCGCCAAGAGGACGCGCAGAGCGGATTGGGTGGGGGGCGTGAGCACGTGCGACTGCTTCCACGTTCGGGTCAACGGCGGAGCGGCCTCCGGCGTTTAGCGGAGAACCGACCACCGACGCAATACCGCTCCAACGCGGGGCCCTCAGGCCCGATCGGACCATCGCAGATCCCGGAGGGGCAGGAGCGATCCATTACGCGGAGCCCCGCCGCGCCGTATGCGCCCCCATGTCAAAGACGGTGCTGACCCTGGCGAGGGCTACCGAGACCCTGATGCAGCAGGCCTACACGATCCTACGGGAGCGGTTTACGGAGACCTCAGACCCGTATGCGGTGCTTTCCCGCATCGCACTCGAGGAGCAACACCATGACGAGCTCCTGGCCGAGCTCGAGCCACTCTTCTCTGCCACCGAGCTGCCGTCGAGGACAGAACTCGCGTTCCTAGAGGTACAAGTCGCCCTCATCGGAAAGCTCATCGCCGTATGCCAAAGGGTGCAAGAGGGCTGTCCCCCACGGGAAGCCATCGAGGAGATGCGAGCCCTCGAACTGGCGGTCTTCGAGGACGTTCTACCCCGCCTGCACCTCAAGATCGGCGACGAGCTCGATGCAGTCTCGAAGCTCCGAACCGAGACAGCACTCCACCACGAGCTACTCGACCAACTCTTGGAACTAGCTCCGTGAGCTCGACGCAAATCTCGCGCCGTTTCACGCCAGAAATCCCCAACGATCGACGCTCCGCGTCCTTGCTGAGCAATGAAACGCTGGACCCAGGACCTCATCGTGTGGCCCCACGCCGCAGCTGCAAGCTTTTCGCGTCAATCCGGGTGCCGCTGCCAGAAGCACATGGTCCCTCCACCATGCCTCATGCTGGTGGAGGGAGCCCTCCTTAAGTCCCGCGGCGCACCCGCCGTTCGATGCCCAGTATGCGGGGACCCAATTCAAGAAGCGCCACGTTCCTCCTCGATGCGACGATCCTCGCGCGAACCATGAGCACGCTCCTCGCGTGCCTCCGGGGCTGAAGGACCTCGCATCGAGCAACGACCCACCCAGGGGGACCTCATGAGCGACGAGAGTCCAGTCAGCACCAGCACGATCCAAGTCCAGGCGGCTATCCCGGCACTACTGTCTATCGACGGCGAGCTCAACATCTACAGCGCAACAGATTTGAGGACGACCCTTCTCAATCGCCTGGACGCGGGCAAGGCGTTCAATGTCGACCTCTCCCGCGTTTCCGAGATCGACGGTGCCGGCCTACAACTGCTCCTGGCGCTGGACCGCGAGGCGGAGCACCGAGGAACGCTGTTGACATGGCAAGGCGTGAGCTCGGCTGTCATGAGCGCCCTCGAGCTCTGCCACATCTCGACATCTTTCCCCCGCCCTCGCCTGGTCGACGAGGGATAGCCCGCCGCGGAGACCCGATTCATGGATCCCTTCGAGAAGACCCGCCAGATATTCTACTCTGAGAGCCGTGATCTGCTTCAGCAGTTCGAGGACACGCTCCTCGGCTTGGATCTGCAGGCGGTCGACGAGAGCACGGTCAACGACCTGTTCCGCGCCATGCACACGATCAAGGGCTCTGCGGGACTGTTGGGCTTCGAGCGCGTCGTGGGATTTGCGCATCAGGTCGAGAGCCTCCTCGACCGGCTCCGACGTCGCGAGCTCTCTTGTGACAGGGAGCTGGTGAACCTCCTGCTCGAATGCCAGGACCATGCCTTAGCTCTCATCCAGCAGCAGCAAGAGGGCGCAGGAGAGACAGCCCCTCACGAAGAGCGGGAGCAACGGCTGCTCGTGCGCCTTGAAGCCGTCGCCCCAGAGGCGGAGCCGGCGAGGGTACCGCCGCCTCGAGCCACCCCCAATGAGATATCCCTACGCTCGGAGTCCTCCGGGCTCCTCCCCGACTGCTGGACCATCTCAGCACGGTTCTCGGAAGGGATCCTCGAGAGCGGACTCGATCCGTTGGCGATGCTCGACTATCTCTCCACCCTCGGCGATCTCGTCCACGTGGCCCTGACGGCTCGCGACGTGCCGCCCCTGGGCCAGCTCGATCCACTCAAGTGTCATCTCGGATTCGACGTAGCGCTCCGGACCGCGGCCGATCGCTCCGCCATCGAGGGTGTCTTCGAATTCGTTAGGCACGACGGGCAGATCAGGATTATTCCGCCAGCCAGCAAGCACGCGGAGTACCTCGAAGCGATCCATTCCCTCCCTGAGGGAGACTGTCGCCTCGGTGAGATCCTCGTTCAGGTCGGGGCTATCACCCGTCAGGAGCTCCGCGCAGCCCTTCTCGAGCAACACCGCGTCCTCGTTGAAGATGACGGCAAGGAAGCACCCCGACTCGGCGAGGTGCTGGTCGGCGCGGGCACTGTCGCGGAGGACTTGGTTCGCGCCGCGGTCGACCGGCAAGGGCGGGACAAGAAGACTGTGGGTGCTGGCTTCATCAGGGTGCCCGCCGACAAGCTCGACAAGCTCATCGGACTCGTCGGCGAGCTCGTGGTGGCCGGCGCTGGCGCGAACCTGCTGGCGACCACGGAGCGCAACACGGCCTTCATGGAAGCAACCTCCTTCATGCAGCGCTTGGTAGAGGACATCCGAAGCAGCGCGCTGTCGCTCAGGATGGTGCAGATCGGCGAGAGCTTCAATCGCTTCAACCGCGTCGTGTGGGACATGAGCCAGGAGCTCGGCAAGAGCATCCGGCTCGAGATCGAGGGCGCCGAGACCGAGCTCGACAAGACCGTTGTCGAGAAGCTCGGCGATCCATTGATGCACATCGTACGCAATGCGATGGATCATGGCATCGAGCTCCCTGAGGTTCGCGCTGGGCTTGGCAAGCCCGAGCAGGCCACCGTCAAGCTTGCTGCCTACCACGACTCGGGGAGCATCGTCGTCGAGGTCAGCGATGACGGAATGGGTATCGACGTGCAGCGCGTCCGCCGCAAGGCCATCGAGAGAGGCATGCTCGGCGAGGACGACCATCCGAGCCGCCAGGAGCTCTTGAACCTCGTGTTCGAGCCGGGCTTCTCGACCGCAGCCCGGGTGAGCGACCTCTCGGGGCGCGGCGTGGGGATGGATGTGGTCCGCCAGAATATCGAGGCCCTACGCGGCACGGTCGACCTGGACACCCGCGAGCGGGAAGGCACGACCGTGCGAATCCGGGTGCCCCTGACGCTCGCCATCATCGACGGGTTCCTCGTCGGGGTGGGACGCTCACGCTTCGTCGTGCCCTTGGACGTCGTCGCCGCGTGCATCGAGCTGACCCCCGAACAGCAGGCGACCGACTCGAACAGCCTTAACCTGCGCGGCGAGGTGCTCCCCTTCGTCCGTCTGCGCCAGACCTTCGGCCTCCCGCCGAGCACTTCCAGCAGGCAGAGCGTCGTCGTCGTCCGCCACGGAGGTACCCGCGCTGGGCTCGTCGTCGACACCCTGCTCGGGGAGCTGCAGACGGTCATCAAGCCCCTGTCCACGATCTTCGGGCACCTCCCAGGGATCGCAGGCTCCAGCGTCCTTGGCGGGGGCGAGGTCGCCCTGATCATCGACGTCCCAACGCTTGTGGCGGGAGCCATCCGCAAAGCGGGCGGAAAGGGTCGACACTGTCAGAAGACCGCCGAGCCCGTACTCGGACCGACTTGAGCCCGAGGGGGTCCGCGCCCTCGGAACCACCACGTCAACGATACCAGTGAACCAATGGCTATCCGTCGCGTCAGACGCCACGGGGACCAAGAAGGAAAAGGCAGTTACCATGAAGAACTTGCGCATGGGCGCGAAGATGGCGCTCGGCTTTGGGGTCGTCCTCGCCATCTTGCTCGCTCTCGGGGTGGTCGCGACGGTGAGCATGTCTTCCGTCGCATCCGACGCGAATCGCCTGGCAGAGGCCTACGTGCCCGAGGTGGCCGTCGCCAACGACATCGAGCGGGACGCCCTGCAGACGATGTTCGCCATGCGAGGCTACAGCTTCACCAAGGAGGCCAACTACCTCGCGCAAGCGAAGAAGTCGATGGCGTCTCTCCTAGGCAACCTGCAGAAGGCCGAGGAGCTCGCCAAGGCTCGCCCGGAGCTGGTCAAACTCAGAGAACAGGTAGCGACCGCGAAGGCGGCGACCAACGAGTACGCGGACCTGATGAGCAAGACCGAATCCGAGATCGGCTCTCTGGACGAAGCCTCGGCCCAGATGCTTGCAGCAGGGACGGCGTTCATGGATCACACCAATTCCTATGCTGCGAACACCGAGGCAGCCCTGCGCGAAGAGATCGCAGCCAACCTAGACCCTGCGAAGCTCGAAGAGCGGCGCTTCAAGTCCGAAGGCATCGCCCGTATCGAGACCTTGGGCATGAGCGTGCGGCTCGCGAACTTCCGCTCCCAAGCGACCCGCGACGAGAGTCACGCGAAGCAGGCGCTGGCAACGTTCTCCGAGATCAATGCCTTGGTTAACAAGGTCCTCGGCGTGACCCGCAAGGACGAGGATCGGAGGGCGCTCTCGGCCATTCAGGCCTCTGCAGACAAGTACCGGCAGGAGCTCGAGGCGTACCAAGCCGGAGCTGCTCGGTTGGCCGCCGTGGACACTAGCCGAAACGCCGCTGACGAGAGGGTGCTCGCAGCAGCCCAAGCGACGTCCGAAGCCGGCATCAGCCAAACCAGCGACATCGCCAAAGCCGCTGACTCAGCCCTCGCTGCGGCCTCTGCAACCGTGATCATCGGCCTCCTCATCGCGCTGGCCCTCGGCGTCGCCGTCGCCTTCATCATTACGCGCGCCATCACGAAGCCGTTGATTCGCGGGATGGATTTCGCCAAGGCCATGGCACAAGGCGACTTCACGAAGCGTCTGAGGATGGACCAGAAGGACGAGATCGGCGCCCTGGCTGGAGCCCTGGACGAGATGGTCGACAAGCTCAGCGGGATCGTGGCCGAGGTCCGCTCCTCGGCTGACTCCCTCACCTCCGCATCCGAGCAGGTGAGCTCGACGGCGCAGACCCTGAGCCAGGGCGCCACGGAGCAGGCTGCCAGCGTCGAAGAAACCTCCGCCTCTGTCGAGCAGATGACCTCCTCCGTGAGCCAGAACACGGAGAACGCCCGCGTCACCGACGCCATGGCCTCCAAGGCCGCCACCGAGGCGGAAGAGGGAGGCAAGGCCGTGAAGGACACGGTCCAGGCCATGAAGGAGATCGCCAAGAAGATCGGCATCGTGGACGACATCGCCTACCAAACGAACCTATTGGCGCTCAACGCGGCCATCGAAGCGGCGCGCGCTGGCGAGCACGGCAAGGGCTTTGCGGTCGTCGCTGCCGAGGTGCGGAAGCTCGCAGAGCGAAGCCAGATCGCGGCCCAGGAGATCGGCGAGCTCGCTGGCGGCTCCGTACAGCTCGCCGAGCAGGCTGGGCAGCTCCTCGAAGCCATTGTACCGAGCATCAAGAAGACCTCGGATCTTGTGCAGGAGATCGCCGCTGCCTCCCGCGAACAGGCGAGCGGCGTGAGCCAAATCAACACAACGATGACCCAGCTCAACCAGACGACACAGCAGAGCGCCACCGCCTCCGAAGAGCTGGCCGCCACAGCAGAGGAGATGTCGGGTCAGGCAGAGACGCTCCAGCACACGGTCGCGTTCTTCCGGGTGAGTCAGGCGGATACGTCCGTGAGCACCCACGCGGGAATCCATCAGGTGCGCCGCCCGCCGGTCGCTGGCACAACGACTGCTCCCACCAACAAGAAGGCACCATGGCGAGGCGGCAACGGCGTTCAACCTCCGCCCAGCACCGCCAACGGTGCCGACGAAGCTGGCGAGTACGTCCGATACTAAGGGGTTGAGCCATGAGCGATACATCCCTCGTCAACGCTGCGACACCGGCCATGGGAGGCCGCGGTCGGTCCGAGACCGCCACGGAGCGCCGTCAGTACCTCACCTTCACCCTCCGCCGAGAGCCCTACGCCATCGGCATCCTCAACATCAAGGAGATCATCGAGTACGGCCAGGTAACCGAGGTACCGATGGTCCCGGATTTCATCCGGGGCGTGATCAATCTGCGCGGCGCCGTGCTACCCGTCATCGATCTGGCGTCACGCTTCGGTAAGCCACCCAGTGAGACGACGCGAAGGACCTGTATCGTCGTGCTCGAGGTGGAGGGCAATGGAAAAAACCATGACGTAGGCATCGTCGTGGACGCCGTCAATGAGGTCCTCGAGATCGCCGACAACGATATCGAGGCCGCTCCCGAGTTCGGCACCAACATCTCGACGGAGTTCATCGCTGGGATGGGGAACGTCGGGGGACGCTTCGTCATCCTCCTCAACGTGCACAAGGTGCTGAGCGTCGACGAGCTGGCCGCCGCGGTTGCCCTCAGCCCATCCGCCGAGGCCTAGTCATGGCACGCGCCACCTGTCCCTTTCCCTGCCCGCGGTTCTCAGCGAGAAAGGTCCACCGGTGAGGAGCCGCCGCGGACTGCTCGAATCCAACGAACTGGCGGATGCCGCTGGCGTCCGCATCAGTCCAGCGGAGTTCGAGCAGTTCCGCAGGCTCATCCACGAAACGGCCGGCATCGCCCTGCAGCCGACGAAGCACGCCCTCGTCGCAGGTCGTCTCGCGAGTCGGCTGCGAGCCCGCGGGATGACGACCTTCGCCCAGTACCGCCGCCTGCTGGACCAGCCCGAGGAGGCGTCGGAGCTCCAACAGGCCATCGACCTCCTCACGACCAACGAGACCTACTTTTTCCGAGAGCCGCAACACTTCGAGATCCTGGCCGACCACGCGGCGCGAGCCAGGGCATCGGGTCGCGCCTATCGCGTCCTGAGCGCTGCGGCCTCGTCGGGCGAAGAGGCCTACAGCATTGCGATGACCCTGGCCGAAGTACAAGGCCAGCTCCCCTGGGAGGTCGTGGGGCTCGACGTCAGCACCCGCGTCATCGCTCGCGCCATCGCAGGGCGGTACCCCTTCGAGCGCACCAAGCTCATACCAGAACCGTATCTCAAGAAGTATTGCCTCCGCGGGGTCGGGACTCAGGTGGGCATGCTGCAGGTGGACCCAGCACTGCGGAGGCGGGTGGCTTTCCAACACGCCAATCTCACCCATCCACCGCCGAAGATCGGACGCTTCGACGTGATCTTCCTCCGCAACGTGCTCATCTACTTTGACGCTCCCACCAAACAGCGTGTGGTCGAAAACCTCCTGGATCTCCTGGCTCCTGACGGCCGGTTCTTTACCGGACACAGCGAGAGCCTCAGCGGCGTCACCAGCCGCGTCGTCGCCATGAAGCCCGCGGTCTATAGGCTAGCAGGACGATGAATGCCGCTTGCCGCCGCGCACCAAGGACCGACGCCTCGCACCCCGTGCGCCCCCTCCGCTGTATCTCCACGTCGAAGCCTCGTATGCCAGCGTCTCGATCACTAGAAGGAGAAACCGCTGGAGCGGTCGCGGAGATCCACCTTGGCCCTGGCGAGCTCGCGTGCGGCGGCGGCGCACTGGTTCTCTTCACCCTCCTCGGCTCGTGCGTTGCAGTAACCCTTTGGCACCCGCGCCAGAAGCTCGGGGGCATGTGCCATGGCCTGGTCCCCACACGTACTCGCTCGGACGGCAAAAAACCCGATGGTCGCTTCACGGATGAGGCTGTGGATTGCCTCCTGAGTGACCTAGCCCGCCGCGGTGCGCGGGCCGAGGAACTGGAAGCGAAGGTCTTCGGGGGAGGCGACATGTTCCCCGGCATGGATGCCAGCTCCACTGACCACGTCGGGGTGCGCAACGTCGAATCCGCGCGGGCGCGCCTCACCCACCATCGAGTAAGGATCGCCGGTGAGGATGTGCTCGGCCTCTACTACCGCAACATCGTGTTCGACGTCGCCTCGGGGACAGTTTGGGTGCGACGCCAAACCATGCCCACCAAGTCGACGTCCAGCTCAGGGAGTGACTCATGAAAAGCCGCCGCCCCGCGCGCGTATTCCTTGTTGATGACTCAGCCGTCGTGCGCCAAGTCCTGACGAGTCTCCTCGAACGAGTGCCTGAGGTCGAAGTCATTGGCTCGGCCCAGGACCCGATCTTCGCCGAGCAGAAGATGGCTCAGAACTGGCCCGACGTCATCATTCTGGACATCGAGATGCCGCGCATGGACGGCATCTCGTTTCTCAAGAAGATCATGGCAGAGCGCCCAACGCCGGTCGTCATCTGCTCGTCGCTGACCGAAAGGGGCGCGGAGACCACGATGCAGGCGCTCGCTGCCGGCGCGGTGACAATCATCACCAAGCCAAAGCTGGGCGTGGGCGACTTCCTGCGCCAGGCACAGAACGAGATAGTGGGGGCCATCCGTGAAGCGCAGCATGCGAACGTCAGACGCCTGACCGAGCAGGCGCGGCGCGGCTTCGCCAGGAGCGTAGTGGCAAGTCCGCCCCCACGCTCCCCCTCCGCCGCGCTCGCGAAGACGACGGAGCAGATCGTAGCCATGGGGACGTCCACGGGAGGTACCCAGGCGTTGGAGCACGTGCTCTCTGCCCTTCCCCGGGTAAGCCCCGGGATCGTCATCGTGCAGCACATGCCCGAGAAATTCACGGCCAGCTTCGCCGCTCGCCTCAACACGCTGGCGTCCATCGAGATCCGCGAGGCGCGAAACGGGGACCGCGTCGCACCGAGCCTCGCGTTGATCGCCCCGGGCGGGAAGCACATGCGCCTGCACCGGAGCGGAGCCCAGTACCACGTGGAGGTGTTCGACGGCCCGGCCGTCAACCGTCACAAGCCTAGCGTCGACGTTCTGTTCCGCTCCGTCGCCCAGTGCGCGGGACGGAACGCGCTCGGCATACTGATGACTGGCATGGGCAACGACGGCGCTCAGGGTCTCAAGGAGATGCATGACGTGGGCGCCTACACGATTGCCCAGGACGAGGCCACCTGCGTGGTCTACGGGATGCCACGCGAAGCGGTGAGGCTCGGCGCCGCCGAAAGGCAGCTTCCCCTCGGCGCCATCCCCGCAGTGATCGTCGCGGTTGGACGCTAGCCGCCCCCGCGCAGCGCCCTCGGCTCGGAGACGGCCACCATCCCACCACCGCCAGCACGAGCGATCGGCGGCCCTCGCGCAAAGCTCACTCTTTGTCACCTTCCTGTCGCAGCGTGCGGACGCGCCGCCTTGATGAACGCGTGGGCGAGGCGATGGAGCGGCAGTACAAGGTCCACAGCCCCTGCTCGGATGGCTTCCCGCGGCATACCGAACACCGTGCACGTGGCCTCGTCCTGGGCGAACGTCTGCGCCCCAAGGAGCTTGAGCGCCGCAAATCCACGCGCACCATCGTTCCCCATGCCAGTTAGGATGGCGGCCAAGACTCGCCCGCCGAAGACCTCCGCCACTGAGTCGAGGAGCACGTCGACCGAGGGACGACAGTGGTTCACAGGTGGTTCGTCCGTCACGACGAGCCGCACAGCTCCGTCTCCGGCTCGCTTCACCTTCATGTGCCGTCCTCCCGGAGCAATGAACACCTTCCCGCGCTCGACAAGAGCACCCCCGGTGCCTTCGAGCACGTTGAGTGGCACTCTCCTATCGAGCGCGTCGGCCAAGCTCGTCGTGAAGACCGGCGGCATGTGCTGGACGACGAGCACTGGCAGCGGGTAGTCCGCCGGCAGCCCGCTCAAGACGATCGGAAGCGCTGCCGGTCCTCCCGTCGAGGCTCCGATCGCGAGCACGCGCGGTGGTGCGACATCGATCCTCTTTCTCCCTGGCGTGCGGCTCCAGCCCGATGGCAGCGTCCCGGAGCTGTTATCATTGGCCATGTCGTCGAATATCCGCGGCGCTGCGCGCAGACCGGCGCCTGTCCGCCGCGCCGCTGCATCTGGGGCCATGCCCCCATTTCGAGAACAAGCCGAGCATGGCGCATGTCGTTCGCACCCCCAGCGGCCCAACCGGTGCCAGCCTTAAGTGCGCTCGGACGGGACGCCGGCCCCCGGTGGAACCGCGTATTGGCTCGGGGTCGAAGACACCCCTAGCCGGATACCAGCCCCATGCCGCGCAGCTCCGTCATGAGGTCGGACTTACGAATTGGCTTCGTGAGGTATGCATCACAGTGATTCCGGTACGCGTTGTAGACATTCCTCGGGTCGCTGAGAGCAGTCGTCATCACCACCTTGACTGCCTGCTGCAAAGCAACAGAGAACTCCTCCTCGAGCGCGCGGATGGCCTTGAGGACGTCTTGACCGCTCACCTCTGGTAACATGATGTCTAGGCAAATGAGATCGTATGGCTCACCAGCCTCCAGGGCTGCGCGCACGGCGGAGATTGCCTCGACCCCGTTAGCGGCGATGTGTGAGACGCCCTGCTCCTTGAGCATCTCCTGCAACAACAGTCGACTCGTGAAATCGTCCTCGACTATCAACGTTCTCATCTTTCATCACTCCTTGGTTCCGTTCGCACGCTGCATGAAGTCGTTCGCTGCCGCTCGAAAGCACTCGAACTGAAACTCGAGCCGAGAGGCTTCGGCGCGCGCGGCCTCGATGTCACTCGCTGAAGCGGCCGCCTCCACCTCGCCCGCCAGGGAGCGCAGTGCTTCCCCGCCCACGATGGCAGCCGCACCTTTCATGGCGTGCGCCTTCACCTCCGTAGAACGGGCATCCGCGCTCTCGAGGAAGCCCTGGAGATCCCTCAGCTGCCGCGGCATGTCATCGAGGAATCCCCCCATGACGGTTCGCGCGAGCTGCCGGTCATCGGCGAGCCGCGCCATCATGCCTGCTTCATCGAAGACAGGAGAAGCGGTATCACTGTAGGCGTGGTCGCGCCGAGGCTCGATGGGCGGGGCCGCCGTACCCAACCCAGCTCGAGGCGGCGTGAGCCACTGGGCGAGAGCCTTGGCGAGGGAGTGCGGCGAGACAGGCTTCGTCATGAAGCCGTTCATGCCCGCCGCATGACAGCGATCCTTGTGACCTGCCGAAGAGTGCGCCGTCATGGCAACGACCGGCACGCTCGGGTTCAACGCTCCTGAATCGGGGTCCCGAATCCGGCGGGTCACCTCCATACCGTCCATGCCCGGCATCTGGACGTCCATCAGCACGAGATCGTAACAGCGGGTCGTGAGCACATCGAGCGCCTCCTCGCCGCTGGTCACGGCGTCCGCCATGACCCCCATTCTGCTGAGGATACCGAGGCACACCTCCTGATTCGTGCGATTGTCCTCGACGAGCAGGACGCGAGATTGGGCCGCGCAGCAACTGTCTGTCCCGAACTGGACCTCGTCCAAGACTGCTGCGCTTGGGAAAGCCGGCCCACCAGGGAGAGATGGGCGCCCTACAAGCGAAGGCAAGCGCGGGAAGGACGGCGGATTTCGCAGCGACGCTGGCCCCCCGAGTGCGGCCTCCTGCTTTCGGAGGTGCGCAGTGAACCAGAACTCCGATCCGCTATCCACCTCGCTGATGACGCCTATATCCCCCTGCATACACCTGACTATCTCCTTGGAGATCGCTAGCCCGAGGCCCGTCCCACCGTACTTGCGGGTGGTTGAGGCGTCAGCCTGCGTGAATTTCTCGAAGATCAGCGCCTGCTGGCCAAGGGGGATCCCAATACCAGAGTCCCGCACCGAGAAGCGCACGACAGCCACCCCATCCTCTTCCGAGAGTAGGCTCGCTCTCACCTCGACCTTCCCCCGGCTCGTGAATTTGAAGGCGTTGCTCACTAGATTCATGAGAACCTGACGCACGCGCCCTGGATCGCCCAACAACCGTAGGGGCACGGCCGAGTCGACGCAGCAGTCGAACCCGAGCCCCTTCTCGGTGGCACGCGGACTCAGCATCACGGTGAGGCTCTCGAAGAGCTCGCGCAGATCGAGGTCCAGGACCTCCAACACTACCCTGCCTGCCTCGAGCTTCGAGTACTCGAGAACACCATCGAGCAGCTCCAGGAGCGCCTCACCACTGACGCGCGCAGCCTCTGCGTAGCGCCGCTGGTCCTTCGTCAGCGCCGTCTCGAGCAACAGCCCCGTCATTCCTATCACACCGTTCAGCGGGGTCCGGATCTCGTGGCTCATGTTCGCGAGGAACTCCCCCTTGACGGAGCTGGCGACGTTCGCCTGCGCCGCCATCTCCTGGGCGTGACGGGTCGCTGACTCGAGCCGCACAATCGTTTCCCTGAGCTCCGCCTCTGTCCGCTTCTGTACCGTGATGTCCCAGTTCGTACCCGTCATGTGTCGCGCACGCCCTTCGCCATCCTGCTCGACAAGAGCCATCGCGCGGACCGTCCGCACCTCCGAGCCAGCGCGGAGGATCCGGTACTCGACATCGAGCTCCCTCTCACCGCGCAACGCGGCTTGGAGCTCCGCTTCGACTCGCCCGATGTCCTCTGGGTGGACGGTTGCCTTCCAGGCCGCGTAGTTGCCGCCAAAGTCCTCGGGCCGGATGCCGTAGACCCGTAGCATCTGGTCGTCCCAATGCAGAGCTTCGTGAAGGGGATCATACTGCCAGATCCCGACGCCACCTGCCTTCGTTGCCAAGGTGAGACGGCTGTGTGCCTGTGCCAGCTGCTCCTCGGCGCGCTTTCGCTCCGAGACATCGGTCACGATGGCATGAATGATGCTCCGCTCACCGAACCGAATGCGGGAGGCACACACGTCGACTGCCCGCAAGGAGCCGTCCTCCAGCCGGTGTTCGAGGCCAATCCGCCGTCCGGCATCCTCAGTCACAGTTGCCAGCCACTCCTTGAGTTGATCCCCGGGCACGGGAGTGATGTCTGCCACGTTCATGGACTGGAGCCGACGCCGGGAGTACCCGAAGAACGAAAGTGCCGCACCGTTGGCGTCGACGATGCTGCCGTCAGCGGGGTCCAACAACAGCATGACCGCCGAGTTCTTCGCGAACTGATTCCGGTAGGACTCCTCGCTCTCTCGCAGCTGCCGGCGCTGGTGGAAGTCGTTCGTCACGTCGTGCACGGCCAGCACCGTGCCGAGGGGCGCCCCGACGGCATTATGAATTGCCGAACAACGTACCGTGACCAGCCGCCGAGCGCCCTCTCGCGACGTCAGCTGAACGGGGTGCGCGGCGTCTCCGACACACCAAGAGCTGGACACCCGATGATCAGCCACGCTCCTCGCAAGCCGCCCCCCTCCTGGCTCGATCCGAAGGACCTCTGTCACGCCGAGACCGCAGGCCTCCGCGCTCGTCCATCCGACGAGGCGCTCCACCGCGGCGTTCAAGGTGACCACCCGCCCCTGCGCGTCACAGGCAATGACGCCGTCTCCTATCGAGCGCAGCGTCGCCGCGAGCCGCTCCTCGTTCTCATGGAGCTCCAGGCTCTGCACGCGGATCGCGATGTCCGTGCGTCGCAGCAAGAGGTAGCTCAGTCCCATGAGCATCAGCAGCAGAAGTCCGCTGGCCAAGCCACCGAGGACCATCGCGTGGACGAATACCGCCTCCTCGTCCGTGACGTCGTGAAGCACGCCGAGCGCACCCACATCCTCTCCAGCAGCGTCCGTGAGCGGCAGCCAGGACGCCCGCCAGTCCCGCCGGTCGAAGGTGAAATCACGATCCGCGTCTCGCAGCGCTCGCTGCCGGGAGAGCTCCCTAAACCAGCCAAAGAGGGCCTCGGGAACGCGCGGGAGCGACGAGTACAAGGCGTTGACGGAATCCGCCGACACACCGTTCGACGCAGGCGTGCTCCGATCACCCGTGACGGGGGGCGCCCACGTCACGGCGACGAGCTGTATCCCAGTACGCTCGTGCAAGGTCCGTAGCAGGTCTTCAATCCCCTTGCCCATCTCGACGTAGCCCAACATGGTGGACCCGTCGTGCACGGGGCGCCGGACGCGCAGCACGAGGCTCCCGTCGGGGTCGAGCTTCAGTCCCGACGCGACGCGCCCCGTGGCTTCGGAAGGGCAGGCGGAGAAACGCGGCACCACGTCGTCCCTCCGGGCGGGCTGGTGAACCCGCATCAGAGGGACGCACCGCGGGCTCAGAAAGCTGAGTCGCGTGATGCCGCTCTCCGACCGCAGTGCACCGAGCGAGGCGCTTCCTAGGGCGAGCAGGCGGGCACTGTCCCGCGCGCGCAGCGCCGCACTGGTGCGGGGCTCCATCGCCACGAGGAGACTCGCAGCCAGCATTCCCTGCGTCTGGTGCTGGAGCGCACTGCCCAACGCGCTCTGCACCTCCGCGCTGCGGCCAGCGGCATCCCACGTCATCTGCTGCTCGAACTGCCGCCAGAAGAGGATGCCGGCAGCGGCGTAGAGGACGGTGAGCATGACAGCCGTGGGCAGGAATAGACGCCGCGCGATCGATTTCGGAGCGGGACCAATCCTGGCAGACGCTTCGTTCTTCCTGAAAACAGCGAGCACCGCGACCGCAGCCCCGATCAAGATCAGCCATGCCAACCCAACCGGAATGGCCGAACGCCGTACGAGCTCAATGCGCCACACGCGTGCGTCGATGTCCATGCCAAAGGTCGCGACCTGTCGTCCCGTCGTCTCGTCCCGGATAGGAACCAGGGCGGAAACCCAGAGGCCCCAGCGATCGGCGACGGGCCCGGTCACGTCGGGAACGCCCGTCTCGAACACTCGATGGTCCGCGACTGACGCCTCGTCATAGGCCTGCCCCGGCGGTGAGTAGCCCAGGGACCCAACGGGTTCGCTGTCCGCCACAAAGTACAGGCTGCCGTTGGCTTTCCGCCCCATCAGGTAGACGAAACGCGAGTCTGGGTTCGCCATCCGGACAGCCGCGAGCCGGGTCTTGACGCGATCGTACCCTGGGGTCGACAGATCTGCTTCCGTGCCGCTCAGCGTGGCAATCGGCGCGCTGGCGAAGGACTCCGCCAGCGGCTGTGCCCGCGCTAGGAGCGCCGCGCGCATGGATCCATCTGCGCGCGCGACTACCCACCAGGTCAGGAGAACGCCGGCAGCGACGAGGATCGAGAGGGAGACGACGATGCGCCAGCCCGGGACACCAAAGCGCTTGCTTTCCATGTGCGAATCAGGTGCCCTTGGCGTCGCGCCGAGCCCCTACGCCACCGTGTGCAGTCGCGTACCGACGGGTCCGGTCTGGGCCAGCTCCGGCACCTTCGTCGCTGCTTGAGACGTTTGAGCGGCGGCGTCGATGAGCTTGAGAGCTTGTCGCCCCTCCTCCTTGGCCGCCTCCTGGGCCTTCCTCTCCACGGCTACTTGAAACTGGGTACTGACGAGCGATGAGACTTCCATGGGTTACTTGAACGGTCGGAGCCGCAGAACCTGGAGCAGACCAACGGCGATCCGCTGCTCAACGACCCACCGACAGCCGGTATCTTCAGCTCACCCGTCAGAGACGGTGGACAGAACAAGGATCGCGCTCGGCCCTTCAGCCCGGCATGGGCCCACCCTCGCGCCATACCTCGATGCGGTTCCGTCCATTGCGCTTCGCGGCGTAGAGCGCGCGGTCGGCACGCGCCACCCACCCATCCGCCGGCTCTCCGGGGTCGAGCGACGCCGCACCCATGGAGACGGTGACATGGACGTCGCCCTGCGCAGTCGTCAGCGCCGTCTTGCAGAGTGCCTCGCGCACGGCGTTGGCACGAGACACGACACGCTCGAGCGTGCTATCGCGGACCACCACGGCAAATTCCTCGCCTCCATAGCGAGCGACAAAGTCGACCTCTCGCATGAAGTGCCGGACGAACTCATCCGCGACGTGCTTTAGCACCACGTCGCCTACGGGGTGCCCGTAGCTGTCGTTGATGGCCTTGAACTCATCGACGTCGACCATGACCAGCACGGGCTCCGGACCAAGCAGAAGACCAAGGGCCGCAACCTTCTCCACCTCGGAGTCGAACGCCGCGCGGTTGTAGAGCTGGGTCAGCCCATCGCGCGCAGCCCGTTCCCGCGCGGCATCCAGCTCCTCCCGAAGCGCCTGCACGCGCCGTCCTAGCTGCAGTAGTTGCTCCTGCTCGCGAAAGCGGCGGTGTTCGATCGTGGTCCGCACCACCTGCACGACACCATCCGCCTCCCTACGAATGGCGGAAGGGTCGTCGGTGAGCAGACTCGCCTCCAGCCGATGAAGCTGGGTCTCGATGCGATGATCACCCTGTTTGTCGCTGGCGACCGCGAGAGTGAGGCAATGAGCAAAACTCTGCACCGCCTCACGCAGCTGGGTCAGACTGGCGCGAACATAGCTGTGCTCGTGACGGCGCTGCGCGTCGACGTAACGGTGCACCGAACCCCAGTCGCGGCGACGCACCAACGGCGCTGTGGGCAGCTCCTGCCCTTCGCAGTCCGACTTGGACGGCCCCAACAACAAGGCGCGCGACAGGCACTCGCACTCCTTCTGCACGTCTGCTGCGCTCACCCGATCCGTATCGAAAGCGTGCTGACCAAACGAACGCATGATCGCGCCGATCGTGTCCAGTGCACGGTCGAGCTCTTCTTCCGGCCCGGGCCGCGCGCTTCGGCGTGGAGGAACCGAGGGAGGCGGCGGTGCCAGCGCTGGCGCGTTCTTCTTCCAGAACATCACTTGCATCAACAACGGCCGAAACGCTCAACGGGTTTATGTCCGCACTGCGGACCGTCATGGACGCCGTCTCTTCTTACCGAGCGGACGAAAGACTGGCTGACCGGTGAAGCGCGCCTTCGCACGCTGTAGCGCTCGAGTAAACCCGGTGGCAAAGCGTTCTGGAGCAAAGACCTCCTTAGCGCGCTCCCGGGCGGCACTGCCCAGCCGCAGCGAAAGATCACGGTCATCCAGCAACCGCCGCGCGAAAGCGTGGAGCTCCTTGGGATCGTCTGAGAGGAACCCGCTCTTTCCGTGTTCGACGACGCTCGTAGGGTGGCAGTTGCCGAGCACGGGCAGACCTGCGGCCATGGCTTCCACGGTCGCCATGTTGTACCCGTCCTCCAGCGAGGGATGCGCCGTATGAACGTAGAAGCGGCTCTCCGCGAGGCGTCGCTTCAGGTCCGCCCAATCGGCCGCCGGGGTAACGCCAGGCATGTCGTCGTTGACACCAACAAACTCCAGAGGAAGCCCGCCAAAGGCCGCATCGTGGAAGTCGCCCATCAGGATGCGTCGCCGCCGATTGAACTGATTGCTGACGCGGATCCCGTAAGCCTTCTTCTGGGTCGCCAAGGGGTACTCCTCCACCCGCACGGCAAACCCCACGACATCGGCGTTGAGTCCCCAGGACGCCCGCTTCAACTCGCTCACGGCCATGACGTGTCCGCGAATGAGCGTCAAGTACTCCCGGGTCCTGGCCGAGATGGCCTCCCGGCTCACGTCCGAGCCCTCCTCGAGGATGCGGCCTTCGAGGGTGGTGTGGATGACCAGGAGCTTCGGTATGCTGAGACTGCCGAGGTCGAGGAGGTCCCGCAGACTGTGCGCCACGGCGACCTCGTAGCCGCTCGGCTTGGCAATAGCCTCAGGGAGGGTCACCAAACGAGCACCTCGCGGCACCGGACGCATCCGCGTATCCCAGCCAGGACGGGAACGCCCCGGCAAATCGATCACGATATCGGCCTTGAGCCCTAGCCCATCTATCTGAGAGACCCACGCCTCGTGACTATTCAGGATCAGGACTCGCTTCTCTGCCACTGGGCGCTCCAACGGTGACCTTTCATCATGAATCTCTAGCGGCGTTCCACTGAAAGAATTGACCCGCAATGCCCGCTCAGGGGAGTTGGGCGCCGCTGTAGGGCGGGCGCTCACGGGACGCGGGCCTATCCCGCCGCCCCCTCAAGTTCACGGTGGCTGCGCCGTCCATGCTTGAAGGTCAAAGCGGTCGAGCCAACGTATGCAGACGAGCCAGGGACGAGCCACGAGCTGGCTATTCTTCGTCATCGGAGAGCACCACTTCGGGCTTGAAGCTCCCCTCGTGCGCGAGCTCGTAGCCTTGTCGGAGGGCTCCACTCACCGCACGGGGCTGTCACCAGCCGGTCTCAGGGGCGTCTGCAGCGTGCGCGGTGCTCTCTACACCTTGATAGATGGCCGGCACTTGATTGGCCTGAGCTCTGCCGAATCAGAGCTCGCGACCACCGTATCGGCCTTCACGCGGGGACGTGAAGCCCATCGCGCGTGGCTCGCGGCGCTCGAGCACTCGGCGCGCACGGGCGAGCAGTTCACACTGCCGAGAGATCCGCACACCTGCGCCTTCGGCCGCTGGTACGACGATTTTCGAACGGACGACGCGGTGCTGGGTGTCAAGATGATCCGCTTCGATGCGCCGCATCAAAGGATCCACGCCCTGGCGGATGAGGTGTGCGGGCTCGTGAAGCAAGGGCAGCGCGACGCCGGCCTTCGCCTCATCGAGGAGGCGCGTGGCAACGACCTGGCGCGCCTCCTCGCACTCTTCGACGAGACTATGCCGCTGATCGCCGCGGCTCAGAAGGAGGTCGCCATACTCTTCGAAGGGTCGGCCCGGCGCGGCATCATCGTGGACGACGTGCTCGGTGTGGTCACGGTTCTACCCGCCGATATCCAGAGCCTCGACGGCACTGAGCTACCAGGGCGAATCGGCGACGTTGCCGTCGGGATCGTGCCCGGCGACGCTTCGACAGTGTTCCTCCTGGACCACGAGCGAACCCTTCACTGCGCTGGGATGGCATAAAACCTACTCCTCGCGTGGTCGGCCTGCCTTGGATCCCTCCGACCGGACTGCCCGACCGATCTCCCCGAGCGCGCGCCGCTCCGCGATAGCGAGGTGTGCGATGAACGCAAGTCGGATGATGGATGGCTTCCTCATGGCCCCCGCCTCTCTCGTCGTTGCACGGCGTTCGGGGCAAACCGCTGCCCCATGGCCGTCACGTGGTGACACACACGCGCGGCGATGCTCTGCAGCGGGAGGACCTCCTCCACCGCCCCCAGTTGGATGGCTACCTTGGGGATGCCGAAGACAACCGAAGTTGCCTCGTCCTGAGCCAAGGTGCGAGCCCCTGCCTTTCGCATCTCGAGCAGACCTCGCGCCCCGTCCCCCCCCATTCCCGTCAGGACGACGCCGATGGCTCTCGAGCCAGCGACCTGCGCCACCGATCGAAGCAGAACGTCGATAGAAGGTCTGTGGTGGTTGACCCGTGGCCCGTCGATGACCTCCAACCTGCGCGCGATCCCCTCTCGCCTCAGCAGAATGTGCTTATCTCCGGGCGCGACAACGACCAGACCCGGTCGTAGCGTGATGCCAGTGCGGCACTCCACCACCTCGAGCGCGCAGGCATGATGGAGCCGGGCGGCGAACGCGGCGGTCACGAATGCCGGCATGTGCTGGACCACTATCGTGCCCGGAGTATCGGCTGGGAGCGCCCGAAGGATTGCCTCGACGGCGATGGTTCCACCCGTTGACGCCCCCACCGCGATCACGCAATCCGTCGCCGCCCCGAGGAGTGCAGGCGCCTGACGCGGCTGCACCGTGCCCATCCTGCCGCGGTGCCGGCGCACGTCCACGCGCGCGGCCTCCTTGACGGCTCGACGCAGCTCGGAGGCGAGCGCCATGACCTCGTTCGCCTTCGCGGGCTTCCTCAGCACCTCGACCGCACCGCTCTCCAGGGCTTCCAGCGACTTCGCGCTGTCAGGTCCCGTAAGGGACGAGACGACGACGACAGGTATCGGGTGATGCGCCATCACTTTGCGCAGGAACGAGATCCCGTCCAAGCGCGGCATCTCGACGTCCAGGGTCATCACCTCCGGAACCCGCTCCGCGATGAGATCCCGGGCTTCGTACGGATCCCGAGCGGTGCGAACCTCCGAAATGTCGGGATCCCCTTTTAGTATTCGGGAGAAGACCTCACGAATGATGGGGGAGTCGTCGACGACGAGGACGCTGACCATGGGCTGCTTCGGGCTCACGCGGAGCTCTTCGTCAGGCGCGCGCTAGGCGGCCCCGGAGACCGCCGATCGAGCCACGCCGAAACCGCGATTCTCCCCAAAGAGGTGCCCAAATGCTTCCACGTTCAGGATCAACCCCACGCGACCGTTGGAGAGGATGGCGGCCCCGGAGATGTACTGACTCGAGTTGATGCCGCGGCCAAGGTTCTTAATCACCACCTGCTGCTGGGTGATGACGCCATCGACGAGGATCCCAACCTTTCTGCCGACGACCTCGACGACGACTATCAGACACTCGGTGACGTCCTGCTTCGCCTCCTGTACCCCAAAGATTCGCTCCAGGCGCAGCAGCGGGATCAGCTCACCGCGCAGCAGGAGCATCTCGGAACTGTTCGCAAACGTCTTGATATCCTCGGCCTGCGGCTGAACGGACTCCACTACCGTGCGGGTTGGAATGATGTAGCTCTCGTCGCCGACAGCGATGAGCATCCCGTCGATGATGGCGAGGGTGATCGGCAGCACGAAGCGAAAGGTCGTGCCGACGCCACGGGTCGTCTCGATATGAATCCTGCCGTGCAGTGCTTCGATGGCCCTCTTGACCACGTCCATGCCCACACCACGCCCCGAGATCTCCGTGACCTCGCGCGCGGTGGAGAAACCGGGATGGAAGATCAGCTCATGAGTCTCCGTGTCGGAAAGCACCTGGTGGGCGCCCACGATACCGAGAGAGCGGGCCTTCTCCAAGATGCGCTCAGTATCGAGCCCCTTGCCGTCGTCACTGATCTCGATGACGATGCTGCCCCCTTCATGAGTGGCCGAGAGCCGAATGACGCCATGTTCCGGCTTACCCTGTGCCACGCGCTCCTCGGGCGACTCGAGACCATGGTCGACCGAGTTACGAACCATATGCACGATGGGCTCGGCGATGGCGTCTACCATTCCCCGGTCCATCTCGGCGCTGTCGCCAGTGATCTGAAGCGTGACGTTCTTGTTACTCTTCTTCGCGATATCGCGAACCACCCTCGCCATCTTCTGAAAGACGGTCTTCACCTGCACCATGCGCATGCTCATACCAACACGCTGCAGGTCCCGCGTGATCTTCGTCAGCTGGCTCAGGTACTTCTGAGCAACGTGGGAGGAAATCCCTGCCACCTCGGGCAGGTTGACGACCATCGACTCGGCGATCACGAGTTCGCCAATCATCTCTACGAGACTGTCTATCCGATCGACGTCGACCTTGATGACCTCCTTGAGAGAAAAATCGGCCTTGGTCGGCGCCTGTCCGCGCGACGGTTCACCGCGCTGAGGCGCCGGTCCAGCCTGCTCCGTTACCGTGGAGCTCGCGATGGCCCCTACCGCCCCTCCATCCTGCGCCTCCTTGCGCTCAGGCTCGTCGACGCCCGTGGCTGCTTCCCCGTCGGGGCTTGGGGCGCCAGGACGCACCACACTACTTGCCGCGTCCACGGGGGTGAGCACGGGTATTCCCGATTCAATGGTTTCGAGCCGCTCTAGGATGCTCACGAGGTTCTCGGGACAGGAGAGCTCGGCGCTCGACTGGGCGGCGGCGCGCAGATCGCTCAGCATTCCACGCATGCACTCCGTGGCGTCGAAGACGACATCCAGCGGCGGTCCCGCCAGAGTCAAGCTACCCCTGCGGACCAGGTTGAGCACGTTCTCGGTGGCGTGAGCGAGCGACGCAATGGCGTCGAGGCCGAGCGACGCGGACACACCCTTGATGGAGTGGAACGTACGAAAGAGGCTGTGTGTCGCCTCCTCGTTCAGGCCATCTCGTTCGACGTTCATTAGGATTTGATCGGCGCGAACGAGGCCCTCCTCCGTCTCATCCAGGAACTCTGCCACGACGGCCAGCGTCTCCTCGTCCCTCGGCAGGCTGCCAGGGGAGACGAGCCCGCCGCCGGAGCCCCACGCGGACTCGTCGGCGGCTGCCAGATCCCCGGGAGAGTGGCTGACTTCCGTCGGAGCAACGTGACCGTGACCGCCCGAAGCCGTCGGAGCGCTCTGTCCCCTTTGCGCCTCGGCTGCGTCGCCGCTCGTTACGGCGAGTCGCTGGGCTTCGTCATTCTGCGCCTCGGCTGCGAGCAAGCGCTCAGGCGGATCGGGGGGGAGCCGCCCCTCCCTGTACGCAAGTCGGGCGCTGCGCATCCACTCGAGGGCGTCCAGCAAGGCAGTGCCCTGCCGCTGCCGCGAAACGTTGGCCACGAGCACGTCCTCGGAGACATGGGCTACCTGAGCCAGCGCGTCCAAACCAAGCAGCCCGGCCTCCCCTTTGAGGGTGTGCAGGGTTCGCTTGAGAGCGTTCAGGTCGATATCATCGCCGTTCTCGAGGGCGACGGCGCTGCCCTCGAGCTCATCGAGCGTGTCGGGAAGGAGCTTCAGGAAATCGCCGATCATGGCGTCGTCCACCCAAGCAGGCCTCTCGGCGCCTAGGGCGGCGGGCGCGGGGCTCTTGGCCTCGGCGTTGGCAGGCGCAGCGGCGGCGAGGCTACCGTCCGTGTTCCCGAGAGACTGAGCCAGGAGGCCCAAACACGTCTCCAGCCGCTCGCGGAGAGCCTGCGATGCACCCTCGGAGCCCATCGTCGAGAGCTCGCCCCGAATGCGCTCGAGCTCGCAGCGCCAATTCGCTCGTTCTGCCTCACCAAGACCTGCGATCCTCGCCAGGAGCGGCGAGCAAAGGCTCACAGTGTCCGTGTCCCCGGAAGACTGCAGCACCTCAGCGACGAGGCCATCCAGGGCCTGAACCGGCTCCTGATCGAGGGCGAGCGCGGCTTCGCTGTACCCCGCGCTAGTCTCGGTCGGGGGCTTCTGACTCTGCTTTCGCCGCGACCGGCGTGGCTCCTTCGTACCTCTGCTCATGGCACAACCCTCAACGGTAGTCCGAGTCGTGAGTTACCTGATCCGAGCGCCCAACATCCGGACGCTCCACGGCATCAGGGCATGACCTCATTCAGCCCCAAGGGATGCGAAAGGGTCCATTCCGCCTGCACACAGCACCTTGCAGATATCCAGCAGAAAGACGACCCTCTCATCGAGCTTGCCAACGCCGAGAATGAACTCCGTGCTGGAAGCAGACGATTCGAAGTTCGGCGGCGGCTCGATCTGAGCCGCCGGGAAGTCTACCACTTCCACGACCTCGTCGACCAGGACGCCTATGTTCGTCTCTTTGCCGTCGCTCGTGCACTGCACGACGATGATGACCGTCTGATCCGTAGGCTGTATCGCATCCATGGCGAACTTCATCCGGAGATCCACGACGGGGATGACGCGGCCCCTGAGGTTAATCACTCCACTCACGAAGTGCTCCACCATGGGAACCCGTGTCACGTCCATCATCCCAATGATCTCGCGCACGTTCAAGATGCCGATACCGTACTCTTCTCGGTCAAGCTTGAAGGTCATGAACTTCCCGGCGAGGGACTGACTTGCCGTAGCGGCTTCTCGCCCGTGTTTGTTGTCTGGGGTCTCGACTGGCATGTTTCACCTCGGCCGAGTCGTGGGACGATGATCGGCGTCGCTCACAGTACGGCTGGGGCACGTTGCACGATTAGCCACCCGCTACCGAAAGCGACAACCGGTGCGCGGGGGGGGTGTCCCGCGGAGTACCGGAGCCCGACCGCCCACTCACACCTCGCCGGAACCCCCATGTTCGAGACGCAAGCTCAACGGTAAAGGATTGCCGTCCGTGGCCGCTCATACTGCGAAATCCCGTCACAGGAGGCAACCCCGTGAAACTGCTGATCGTCGATGACAGTAAGGCCATGCGCATGCTCGTGCGGCGCGCCCTGCGCCAAGCGCAGATTGGCGACCACACTATCGAGGAGGCCACCAACGGCCAGGAAGCCCTCACCAAGCTCCGCGCAGAGAGGTTCGATATCGTCCTGGCGGACTGGAACATGCCCGAGATGAATGGTTTGGCACTACTGCAAGCCGCCAAGGGCGAGGGACTCGCGCCGCGTTTCGGGTTCATCACCTCGGAGAGCTCCGAGGCGACACACAACCTGGCGCTCGAGAATGGCGCCGAGTTCCTGATCACCAAACCCTTTACCCCGGAGGCGGTCCGCAACGCGCTCCAACAGGGTACCGGGGCCAAATGACCCCACCCACCCCCGACGATTGGACGCGCCTCGCCATCGAATGCGCGGCGGCCCTAGCAAATACCACGCTCGGGATGCCCTTCGAAGTGGAGAGCTTGGCGGCGCCCGAGCCCGTCCCTCAGGAGGGGATTGGCGCCTACGTAGCCATAGTGGGCGAGGTAGTCCGCGTGGAAATCGGCATCGCTGCCAACTACGACACTTGTCAGTTGCTTGCTCAGGCGCTCTTCGGGGATGACACGCCGCTCCCGGAGCCGGACGTCGTGGACGCCATGGGAGAGCTGGCAAATATCATTGCAGGCGGCGTCCAGGGCGGGATGACCCCTCTGTTCCCCGGCCTCACTTTGGGGCTCCCGCTCGTCGTCCAAGGCCGGGTGCAGGCAACCGAGCACCAGGTCATTGCGCGGGTGGCAATCCGGTTAGGCACGGAACGGGCCTGGCTGCTTGTGTTGCGCTCGCGAGGTTCGTAAACTGTGCGGAGCCGTTCGACACCGTCCAGGCTGAGGGACTCCCATGCAGGCACTAGAGTTACAGACGAGGCTCAGGAACATCGCTGAAGAACTGCTCGGTCGGCAAGTCGCCGCCAAGAAGGCGACGGCGTTCGAGCCGAGCGCGGCGAAGCCAGCCGCGGTGGCCATCTACGGCACGGAGAGCGGACCGCCCTTGGGCCTCGTCGTCTGCGAGCTCACGCTGGCCGCCCACCTCGGAGCTGCGCTCTCCATGATGCCAGCCGGAGCGGCAGAAACAGCAGCCCGTTCGAAGAAGCTGGACGGAAACCTCCTCGAGAACTTTCAGGAGGTATGTAACATCTGGGCACAGCTCTTCACGGAGAGCCGGGAGGAGCGCGTGGTTCTGCAGCGCATCGAGCCTTCGATCACCCAGCTCCCAGCAGCGCTGAAGCCGCCAGCGGTCACGGTGTCCCTGCGCGCCGACGCGACGTTGGAGATCGATCGCTATGGGGGCGGCGCGATCTCCGCCCGCATCCTTGGATAACTGGGGCCCCAGGGGGGGCGCCCCAGCAAGCATACCTAACGACCCCGCGAATCGGGGAGCAGCGCCATCTCGTCGCAGTGACGCGCTGTCGATCGGCAAAGGACGGAGGCGGTCAGGTCGGGCAAGAGGGACGAGACCATAGGACCACCCCTATCCACGGGGGCTTAACCCTGGGCTGGTCCAAGCCGTCGAGTACCAAGTGACCAACAAGCAAATGGCATTCGACAGAAGGACATCGTCGTGTTCTCCAACTTGAAGATCGCTCATCGCATCGCGGCCGCCATGGCGTTGAACGTCATCGTCGTCGCCGCTCTCCTCGCTCTCACCTACCGTAAGCTCGATGCCGCCGACAACGAGCACAAGGTGGTGCTGCATGACGCCGTGCCCAAGGCGCTGAAGATGAACGCCATCAACACCGCTCTCAACCAGGCCGCCGCCATCGTCCGGGAGACGGTCATGCTCCCCTCCCCGGAGGTACGGCGGGCGCGGCGCGAGCAGGTGCGTGAGATTAGCCGCGGCGTCACCGAAACGGTGGATTGGCTCAAGGACAACATCGTCGCCGAGGAAGAGCGCTCGCTCGTCGCTAAGTATGAGGCGGTGCGCAGTGTCTGGCTCGATGCAGCGAGTCGCGCCATGGTTGCTGGCCTCGAAGGCCGCGACGCAGAGGGCGCCACCATCATCGAACGCGAGCTTCTGGGAGCCGAGAAAGTCTATATGGACTCTATCGCCGCCATCGTCGCCTTCGAGAACAAGCGCGCCGAGGCCCTCAGTCAGAACGTCTCCGAGCAGCTCGACTCCACCATCACGTTGCTCCTCGTGGGCCTGCTCGTGTCGCTCATCCTCTCGGCGGGGCTGGCGGTGTGGCTCGTCCCGAGCATCATACGCCCCATCCACGCCTGCGTCGCGGCCGCCACCCGTGTCGCGGAGGGCGATACGGCGGTTCAGCTCGATACGCAGCGCGGTGACGAAGCGGGCGAGCTCATGCGCTCGATGCAGCGCATGGCCCAGAACATCAACGGCCTCGTACGCGATGTACAAGGCTTGGCCAATGCCGCGGTTGCCGGGGACCTGACCAAGCGAGCGGACGTTTCCGTGCACCAAGGGGAGTTCCGGAGCGCCGTGGAGGGGGTCAACGCCACGATGGACGCTGTTGCCAAGCCCATGACCGAGGCCACCCGTGTCCTGGAAGAGCTCGCGAACGCCAACCTGCGCGCGCGCATGACGGGCTCCTACGTCGGCGATTTCGAGCGACTCAAGTCTAGCCTGAACGCAACAGCCCAGGGCCTGCACGATGCGCTCATCCGCGTCGCGGAAGCAGCCGACCAGGTAGCCACAGCGACCGACCAGATCGCCGCGGGCAGCCAATCCGTCGCCCAGGGCGCCTCCGAGCAGGCTTCCAGCCTCGAGGAAACCGCTAGCACGCTCGAAGAGATCTCGGGCATGACAAAGATGAACGCGGACAATACGGATAATGCCCGCAAGCTCTCGGCAGACGCCAAACGGGCCGCGGACAACGGGAGCGTCGCCATGGGCCGCATGGTCGAGTCCATGGCAAGGATCCGATCCAGCGCTGAAAGCACGGCGGAGATTATCAAGGACATCAACGAGATCGCCTTCCAGACGAATCTCCTGGCTCTCAACGCGGCAGTCGAGGCGGCCCGTGCCGGGGACGCAGGCCGCGGCTTCGCGGTCGTGGCCGAAGAGGTACGAAGCCTCGCGCTGCGCTCGAAGGAGGCTGCGAACAAGACCGAGGACCTGATCCGCGGTTCAGTGTCGCTTGCGGAGGGTGGCGCCACGCTCTCGGAGGAGGTCAACACTGACCTGGGACGCATCGTGTCCGCAGTGACCAGCGTCGCAGAGCTGATGCAGCAAATTGCCGCTGCGAGTCGTGAGCAGGCGCAGGGCACGGCCCAGGTGAACCAAGCCTTGTCACAGATGGAGGCCGTCGTTCAACAGTCTGCTGCCAACTCCGAAGAAACCAGCAGCGCCGCCGAGGAGGTTGCCGGTCAAGCGCGTGGACTCGCCGAGATGGTTTCCGCCTTCGAACTCGACCGTCAAACCGCTCGGCGTCCCGCAGCGGCACCGATCGCCGGTCCACGTGCGCGCCCATCGAACCCGCCAGCGGCGCGCCGCGGAGCACCCGCAAAGCGTCGCGCCGCAGCGGAGCCCGCGCCGCGTAGCTCCGCCGGCACCTTCATTCCCCTCGACAATGACACCGACTTCACTGAGTTCTAGCCAGGCCAGCTCCCCCTCTCTCCACGGAAAACAGCGGGCATCAGCAACGACATATCTTCATGTCTCGAACAGCCATCGCGAAGGCGGCGCAGCCGCACCACTGCGCCGCCACCCTGGACGCACCGGAGCTCGCGTTCCAGGCGCCGAATGACCTGCCCTGGGGAACTGCCGCCATGGACCGTTCTGTCTTCAACCGCTTCTGCAACGTGGCGCGCCGTCACGCGGGCCTCGAGTTCTCTGATGCGAAGCTTGCTCTCATCGCCGCCAGGGTCGCCAAGCGGGTGCGAGCGTTGGGACTGAGCTCCGAAGAGGAATACGTGGAGTACCTAGAGCAGGCGGAAGACTCGGATGAGCTCGTGCGGTTCTTGGATGCGGTCACGACGAACTACACGACCTTCTTTCGGGAACCCGACCATTTCGAGCTCCTGACCAATCTGCTCCGGAGGAGGCGCGCCGCCGGAGAGACGCGCATCCGCATCTGGTGCGCAGCCTCCGCGACGGGGGAAGAGCCCTATACCCTCGCGATCACCGCCCTTGAAGCTCTGGAGCCCCGGGCGACGCGCACCGATGTGAAAATCCTTGCGACGGACATCTCGACGCGCGCGTTATCGCAAGCCATGGAAGGCTCCTACGAGGCGACGCGGCTGACCCCTATCCCAGCCGAGCTGAAGGCTAAGTACTTCTCCAAGATAGATGGCCGCTATCACGTAAAGGATTTCGTCAAGTCGCTCGTCGTCTTCAAGCGCTTGAACCTCGCGCACACACCCTTTCCGATGGCAGGGCCCTTGGAGGCAATCTTCTGCCGCAACGTGATCATGTATCTGGGGGAGGGAGTGAGACAACGCATGGTGCTCGAGTTCCAACGGCTCATCCGAGAGGACGGCATCATCGTCGTCGGTCACGCAGAGTCGCTGACCGGGCTCGACACCTTGCTGCGGGTCATCAAACCGTCCGCTTACAGCCTGGTGGGCAAGCCCAGCAAGAAGGCAGGATGACGGGGCCGCGACAGAGATCGCTACCTCGGGTGGAGGCGGTAGCCGTCAGCACTCAGGAGAAGCGGCTCACCGTAGACATTGGGGATTTCAAGGTCTCCAACGACCCGTCCGAGCTCATCATCACCTACGCCTTGGGTTCCTGCATCGCGGTCATCCTCCACGATCCCATCCGCCACATCGGCGGCATGATCCACTACATGCTGCCGCTCTCTGGCGCCTCGCCCGAACGGGCCAAGGAACGTCCCGCCATGTTCGCCGACACGGGGGTCCCACGGCTATTCGAGGCAGTCTATGGCCTCGGCGCCGTCAAGCGCGACCTCGTCGTGAAGGTAGCGGGCGGCGGCACCCTGCACGACGACAACGGTGTGTTCAACATCGGGCAACGCAACTACACGGTACTCCGCAAAATGCTCTGGAAAAACAGCATCCTTATCGCCAGCGAGGACGTTGGAGGGAGGAAATCCCGCACGGTGCGCTTCTGGGTTGGCACGGGCCGCGTGGTCATCAGCTCCCAGCTGGGCCAGGAGGAGCTATGAGCCCCGTCCAGAAGATGCTCGCACAGGCTGCTAAGATACCAGCCATGCCCGCTTCGGTCGCACGCCTCTTCGCGATGGCGCAAGACTCGCGAAGCACCGCCGCCGATGTGGAGCGCCTGCTCCGTTCTGACGTTGCCCTCTCGGCGAACCTGCTGCGCCTGGCCAACTCGCCCCTGGCTGGCCGATCACGCCGCATTTCCGACCTTCGTTCGGCGGTCACGATGCTGGGGCTGCGCCGGGTGTGTGAGATAGCGGCGAGTGCCCACCTCCTGCGGGTCATCTCGCGGCCACTGTATGGCTACAATATGACCCCGTTGAGCTTCTGGCGTCACTGCTCCGCGGTGGGTCTTTTGGCAGAGAATCTCGCCAAACAGCTGCGCCTCGAGAATACGAGTCTGGCCTTCACCTGCGGCATGCTCCACGACATCGGGAAGCTCGCCATCAGTGTTGCTTGCGAGGCCGAGGGCATCGAGCTTCGCGTTCCGTATGAGTTGAGCGACCAGCAATTCATCGAGTCCGAGCGGCAAGCCTTCAACACGGATCACGTGGAGGTGGGCGACGCCCTAGCGCGGCAGTGGCATTTGCCAAAGGAGATCGTGGCGGCAGCGCGCTGGCACCATGCCCCCGAGGCCTGCCCCGACGAACACTTGCGTCCCATCGTGGCGGTCGTCCACGTCAGCGACTTCATGGCCCACGCTTTCGGATATGGAACGGACGCTGGAGAGCTATCTCGCGTCGTCTCCGCACAGGCGTGTCACGACCTGGGGGTGACCGTTCAGGCCCTGGAAGTGGTTGCCAGCGAGACCTTGGAAGCCATCCAAGGAGCAGTGAGCCTCTTCGAAGGCAGCGGAGGTGAGGCATGGGTCTAGACCTGCTCGTCGTGGACGATTCGATGATCACCCGGAACATCATCAGGCGGGCGGTGGGAATGTGCGGCGTCGACGTGCAGCAGTTCCATGAAGCCAGCAATGGCCGTCAGGCCCTCGACATCCTGCATGCGCAAGCCATCGATCTCGTATTCGCCGATCTGAACATGCCGGTCATGACGGGCGCCGAACTCGTGGAAGCGATGAGGAATGATTCCAAGTTGCAGGGCATTCCGGTCGTCATCATCTCGTCCGACCGAGGCCCGATCATCGAAGCGCTGATGAGCAAGGGCACTATCGCTTACCTCGCGAAGCCTTTCCGCCCTGAATCCCTCCGCGATACACTGGACAAGGTCCTATCTGCTGCGACGGCTCGCCCAGGAGGCACCCCATGAACCCAACGGAGCTGGGAAGGCTCGTCGCGGGTGTACTCGAGGAGGCGGCCTTCGTGCTGAGCCAAGTAGCGCCGTCGCCTCCTCCCCACGAAGGCGAGCCGCTATTCGTCACGAGCCTGCCGCTGGAGAACGCTCCGTTTTCCCGCGTGTACCTAGCGGGCAGCGAAGCACTCGCGAGGATGCTCGTGGAAGGCCTGCTCGGTGAGCTGCCCACGTCGGACGTACTCGCGGAGCACTGCGAGGACGCGCTCAAGGAGCTCCTGAACATCGTAGCCGGCGAGCTCTCCGCCCGCCTCACGGCAGCGTCGGGCAGCCCCGTGATGATAGGGCTACCGAGCGTCACGCAGAAGCCCACTCATGAATGGGCTCGAGAGCTTGCCCAGAAGTCACTGGCCGTAACGCTGGTCACCGAGGAGGGCCATCGCATCGACGCCGCGGCGAGCTAGCACTCCTGGCGGGGGAGTATCAGGCGAAGCTCGTAGACGACAGCGAATCGGGAGCCAGGCGCCGTGGAGTCAGAGGGCCGAGCTCCGATGCCCGGCACGTGGCCCCAGTCGGCGCGGACACGGGAGCAGCGTACTGAGTTCCGAGCCGGCATCCCGAAGGCTTGGCGCCGAGCTCATCCCGTATCAGCCGATGCAGAAGCTCGATCCGTCCTGACACGCTGAGCTGACGAAAGGTCGTCGACAGCTGATTGGCCACCGTGCGAGGCGAGGTCCCACGAAGCTCCGCGATCTCGTGGTAGGAGAGACCCTCGACCCTCAAGCGAGCCACCTCGCAGCGCGACGTCGAGAGCAAACGCTGAAGGCGCCCGTCCGGGCGGCAAAAGCTCACCCCCAAGAGGCGAACCCCCGGGCCACCGACCTCGCCCTGGCGGGCGTCGAAGCAGTCCGCCACCAATCGAGACCCCTCCGAGGAGCCTTCGGGACTGGCATGAGCAGCCGCCACCATCACGAGCGGCACCTTTCCGATACACCCCTCCATACCTAGCGCCTCCAGGCAGCGGCTCGCCACGGATGACACTGTCGAAGGTGACAGGTCGAACTCGCTGGCAATCACCTTCTGCGGGACCCCAATCAGGATACGCCGCAGTACGGCCATGTTCCGTTCGGTCAGGAACCGACGATGCGATCTGGAGGGTGTCCCCCGCTGCAGGCAAACGTAACAGCGACTTGCACTGCAGAAACTACTGACGACGGAGTACTCGCCCGAAGCGAGCTGCCGCCACAGGTTGGACATATCCAACGGCCTGCCCGCATCCGTCGCTTGCTTGATTGAATCCGCATCCGGCAGCCACGTCGTCCCAGGCTTGTTCAGGTAGTCTTCCATTGCTTGCCTCTGTCTCCGGGGTCAGTCGCCACGCAGGCGACGGGTGATTCACCGGGACAAGAGAGCGCAGCCGGCGCGATGCGTCGATTACATGCGATAGCAGTCGATTGCAAATGACCACGCTGACCACCGACCACACCGCCTCTGCGTACTCGATCGGGTGCTTGTCCTTGATGTCGCGAACTTCAAGACTTCAAGAGTGCGTGCGGGTTGCACATCGACTCGACCAGATTGTCGGCGTGGTCGGGCTCGAAGTTCTTGGAGGCGCCGTCCGTGCACTTCACCAGCTTCGGGCTCGAGATGAGTCGATGCCGGAGGAGCTGCTCGACTATCTCTCCCGCACGATGGCGCCTCGTATAGAAGAGGACGACCGGTCCGTTCGGCGTCTCCCAGTACAGACCCGTCGCGTTGATGCCGGTCCTCACGTTTCAGGCACGACGCTCAGGGCAACCTCGTCGGAAAGGCGGCGCGAGGTCGGAGCGACTGGAGATGGCGCTTGACGAGCTCCGCCAACTTTTCCACCAGATCGACGAACAACAGCTCGAGTCTGCCGATTGGCGTTTCATCCGTGCCCTGGTCTGGAATGAGGTAGCCAGCGCGGCAAGCTCCACATCTCCGACCCGATCGTCACGCGAATCCATCGCCATGCAACGCTCATCGCTGATCTGCGTCCGATGGAAAGCAGAAAAATGTAGCGATCTGGATCACTTACGTGCGCTCGGATCGGCTACCCGCGAGGCGCACGCTCCGCGCGCGGCGTCCAGCAGCGTCCGTCACGCTTGCCGGAACAGTAGCTACCGCCTTGAGTTCGACGACGAGACACTTATCCACGAGCAGCTAGAGGCGGCTCTCTCTGACAGAGAATCCTTTGTAGTCCACACCGATGGGGACTTGGCGCTCGAAAGGTACCTTGCGCAGATGCAGAGAGCTTCCTCGTAGAAGGATTCCAGAAAACCAGGTCCGAGGTTTCCGTGTACTTCCAGTGCGGCATCCACTACCTGGGCGGATAGCTCGTTCACCAAGTCATCCAGCTCAGCAATCCCAGAAGTCTTTGCGGTCTGTGCGGCTTTGCGGTTCATCCCCTTCTATCGGTTCGCGCCGATCGTAGTTGCGGCATTGACCGGGGAATGCTCTTCAGTTTCCGGGTGCTCACCTTCGGGCTCATGGGAGCGGTGACAGAATGGACACCTCGGTAGCCAACGAGCAATGGAACTACCGTTGTCGCGCCAACCTCCCGGAGTAGTGTTAGTTTCCCAAATGAAGGAGGCTCAGGACCGGGCGTCCTTGCGCTCGGGATCCAGCGACATCGACACGGAGGCGCAAGAGCCAGTCGGTCTCTCCGACTTCTTCAGGCTCCTGCTCATACTCCGACCACTCCCTGGGATTACCGCAGAGACGTTGCTCCACGGTCCACGTCGTAGGTTTCTGTTCGACGACGCGGTAGTACCGCGGCCCCCGTGCCCGAGGATCGACACGAATTCCACCGTACTCATCGAGGAAGGGGGCGAGCGCCCTCTCGATGGCGAGTGGGTTACCACCCTCCAGCTGCTCCGCAGCGTCACGAAAGTCGGCGCGGCAGAGGGCTCTCACCAGTGCGAATGCAGCGCTACGGACCAGGACCCCAAAAGCCTTCGGGTCGCCGGTCACGTCGACTCGGTCGGCGCGCGTAGCCGCCGTCTCCGGCTCTTCGGGCAGGGGCTCGCGGGTCACGAGGGCGCCCCATTCGTCGAGAAGGCTGCTGTCCGTCGAGCGTACGATCGTGCCGAGGAAGAGCTCGAGTTCGTCGGTCTCGTCCGTCTTTGCGGTGTCGGGCACATTCCGGGTCAAGGTCTTGTAAACATCGCTCAGGTACCGAAGTAGCAGTCCTTCACTGCGCTCGAGCCCGTACTCGCGAACGTACTCCTTGAACCCCATCACCTTCTCGACCATGTCTCGCGCGATGGACTTGGGGTGAATGTTCTCTTCACCGACCCAGGGGTGGTGCCTCGCAAACGCATTGAATGTCTCGTAGATGAGTTCTGCGTTGGGCTTCGGGTACTCGAGCTTCTCCAGTTCCTCCATGCGCGCGTCGTACTCGACGCCCGCGGCCTTCAGTTCCGCGACCTTCTCACCTTTGAGTTTGTCCAGCTGCCTGCGCAAGATAATGTCTGGGTTCTCCAAGATGGCTTCCACCATCGAGAGCACGTCGAGCGCATAGGTGGGGCTCTCCCTATCCAGCACGCCCAGCACCTCGACGAGGTACAGCGACAGAGCTCGATGGAGCGAGAAGTCTTCCTGGAGGTCGGCGTGCACGGAGATCTCACCCCTGGCGCCCACTTCGATGACCTGCGCATCGATGAGCGAAGCCACCATTTGCTTCCCCGTCTCCCGCAGCTGCCGCTTCTCGCGCTTGGAGGCATGGCACCGCCGCAGGATTCGCACCGCATCCTTGCAACCGCTGTCGGGTCGCTGCAGCACCTGCACGAGCATGCCGTGGGTCACGCGGAACTGGGACGTCAGCGGCTCGGGCGGGGACTCGATGAGACGGTCGAAGACTGTACGATCCCAAGGCACGTAGCCTTTCGTCGGCGGCTTCTTCTTGGACTTGGCCAAGCGCTTGCGCTTGACGGGATCATTGCCGGCCTTGGCTTCGAGCCGCAGGTTCTCGATCACGTGCTCCGGTGCCTGCGCGACGACACTCCCCTGGGAATCGAAGCCGCGCCGCCCCGCCCTCCCGACGATCTGATGGAAGTCGCGAGCCCGCAGCAGGGTGGTCTGTCGGCCATCGAACTTGCAAAGCTGCGACAGGAGCACTGTTCGAATCGGAATGTTCACGCCGACACCGAGCGTATCTGTCCCTACGATGATCTCCAGGAGCCCACGCTGGGCGAGCTTCTCCGTGACCAAGCGATACTTTGGAAGGAGCCCGGCGTGATGCAGACCGATCCCGTGGCGTAGGAAGCGCTGGAGCTCCTTGGCATAGGGAGTGTCGAAGCGCACACCGCGCAGCCCCTCCGCGATCTCCCTCTTCCGTTCCTTGCTGACGAAGTCCGTGCTCAGGAGGTTCTGGGCCGCGTCTGCACAAGCGCGCTGGGTGAAATGCACGACGTAGACGGGCGAGCGACCCTCGTTCACGAGACGTTGGATCGTCTCACCGAGGGGGTTGAGCGCGTAGTCGTAGTCGAGGGGGACTGGTCGGTGCAGCGAGCGCACCGTCACCGTCTCACTGTTGGTGAGCTTGCTAAGCTCCTCTTCGAAGAACGTCGAATCCCCAAAGGTGGCGCTCATGAGCAGGAACTTCGCCTGGGGCAAGGTCAGCAAGGGGACCTGCCAAGCCGTACCCCGGTCGCGGTCCGCGTAATAGTGGAACTCATCCATCACGACATGCCCTACGTCGAGATCAGAGCCCTGGCTCAGGGCAAAGGCCGCGAGGATCTCTTGCGTGCAGCAGAGAATCGGGGCATCCGTGTTCACCGAGGCATCGCCAGTGAGCATCCCGACGTTGTCGGGACCGAACTCGCGGCAAAGCGCGAAGAATTTCTCGTTCACGAGCGCCTTGATCGGGGCCGTGTAGAAGCTGCGTTGCTGCCGCGCCTTACCGAGGAAATGCACGGCAAGCGCGACCAGGGATTTTCCGGAGCCGGTCGGTGTGGCCAAGATGACGTTCTTGCCGGCGCAGATCTCGAGGATGGCCTCCTCCTGCGCCTCGTAGAGCTCCAGGCCCAGGTGCCTCACGTAGGCGAGAAAGCGGTCGAGGACATCGTCCCCCCGTACGTCCTCCGGGCGCGGCGGCAGCGTGAAGGCCAGGTATGCGAGGGGCGGCTCGTCGCGCGGTATCTCCATGGCCAGGGACATGGCACGCCCGCTCCGCCCGAGCCAAGAACCCGCAGGCCACCTTGCTCAGCATTGCTCGCGCGGGCGCCCCCTGCACCACGGAAGGCCTGGGCGCACCCTAGCTGCGAACTTCCTAACACCCGGCTGGCTATGGCCAGCCTGCGCCGGATAGCGCCCGCCCGCGAGCGCTCGTGGACACCGTGGATCGTGTCATTCCGAACAGTTGCATCCGCGGGAAGACCCTCCGGCGCTCCCTTCTCGGCGAACGGGCCAATACCATGAACGGCGGGCCGCCATCGGGGGTCGAGAGCAAGATTGTGCAAATCCCGCGGACGTGTATCCTCGGCCGGCAAATCTGCGTGCGGAAGGGCTCGGCATCGGTGGGGAGACGCTCCACCGGGGGCAGCTTTTCAGCGGGTGGAGCCCTGTTTCGATCGGGAGAGCGCGAGAATGATGAAAACGACGAACCTCAAGAGAGTTGCTTCTGCCGTGGGGCTAGCGACATTATTGGGCACCGCGGGGTGCAGCTGCAGCGACGACGACTCCGGCGATTCCGGCGCGGAGGCAGGCGCATCTGGCTCGGCTGGCTCTGCCGGAGCCACCGACGGCACGGGCGGCAGGACGAGCCGAGCCGGCAGCGAGAACGCAGGGGGCTCCACCACGAGCGGCGGACGCAACTCGGGTGGGGAGGCGGGCTCGGGCACGGCGGGTTCCGGTGAGGGCGGCGGCGCGGGCGGCCGCGCAGGCGCGCAAGCGGGAGCTGCCGGCGAGGGAGTCGAGGGAGGCACCGCAGGTAGCGACCAAGCGGGCGCGGGAGGCGTTGCCCCGGGCGCCGGGGGCTCCCTGGCGGCAGCAGGCAGCGCCGGGGACAGCAATGCCCCTGCGATGACCGGGACGGAGGCCCTCGCGGCGCTGATCGGCGCCATCTGCGACTGGGAGTTCCGCTGCTGTGACCGCGGCGAGGTCGACTATCGCCTCGGGTCGTTCGTGACCGACGCCGAGACCTGCCGTGAACGCTTCGTGGCAGAGCTTTCCTACAACTCGACGGAGAACCCGCACCAGTCGGGCTCGGCGGCGCCGGGGACCCTTCTCGGCACCCTCGCTTACACGATCGACCTCGACCGCGTCGACGTCGACGTGGAGAACGTGCAGGCGTGCATCGAGCAGCAGGATGCAACGGGATGCAACGAGCCCCAGCCATGGGATCCAGAGCACTGCACCGGACCCATCGAGCTGGACGCCAACCCCTGCGCCCTCGCCAATCTCTTCGTGCCAAAGCTCGAAGCTGGTGATCGGTGCACCCTCGCTCTGGCCGAAGGCAACACCAATGACATCGAGTGTGTCCCTGGAACCACCTGTCTTGCCGCCGGAGAAGGCAGCCCCGAGAGCTTCCCGACCTGCGTCACCCGCGGGCGTGGCGGCGCGTTCTGCACGTCTGATTCCAACTGTGACTTCGACTACTATTGCAATCCTTCGGGAGAGTGCGTCGAGAAGTCGGACGTGGGCGAAGACTGCTCCTTCGAGGATCCGGAGAACCCGCGCCCAGACGAGGTCGAACTCGCTTGCAAGGCGCACCTCACCTGCAGCCCCGAAACCCTGACCTGCACCGAGTACTGCACGACGGGATATGTCTGTGGTGCCGGGAACGCCGGTTCTGACTACGACTGCCCTGATGGACAATCCTGTGCACCCATCACGACCGGCGACGACGGCAGCGCCTTCCACGTCTGCCGTGATCTCGGCACGAATTCGCAAGCTCGCTGCGACGACTCCATGGACTGCGTCGCGACGCGCAACTGCTCCGCTGCGGGTGGCGTCTGCGTGCCCGATGAAGCCGCTGGCGACGCCTGCACGGCGACGGCTCAATGCGAAGCGGGAACCTACTGTGACTTGGGAACGGGAGAGTGTACTCCCTACGCCCTCCCGGGCGACGAGTGTGACCGCGAAGCCCCTGAAGCATGCGAGAATCCCAGCAACCCCATGGTTTGCGTCTTCGACGCCGCCGGAAGCGATCTGACAGATGACCCGCCGGACATCGTGACCGTCTGCCGCACGAATCTGATCGGCGAAGGCAGCGAGTGCGCCGTCGACCTGGACTGTGCGACTGGTCTCTGCGAACTTGCCTCCGAAGACGACGCGGCGCCCACATGCATCACTGGGGCCGGAGCAGGCGACGACTGTGACGATGACGTCGCTTCGGGAACGGCGCTTCGCTGCAGCGTGGGCCTCACCTGTGATCCCGAATCCGACACCTGCCAAGCGCTCGCAAGCCCTGGCGAGTCCTGCGAGAACGAAGCGGGCGCTGCAGATAGCACCCTCTGCCTGAATAGCAGTTGCGAGGAGCAATGGGAGTCCCTCCTTTGCACGGACCTCGCCGTGCCCGTCGAAAGCGGCGGCACCGGCGTCACCTGCGACGGAACCGGTGAAGAGTCCTGAGCTCACCTGAAACGAAGCGCCGGTCCGTGTCCTGAACGGCTGAGCGCGATTCTCGACCCGTTCGCGGGTTTCGCTCAGCCTTCGGCATTGGGAAAGGCCCAGCCGGCTGGTGCTAGGGAGAGGGCTATTGGCCCCAACAGAGCCTCGGCGTCGCCTTTGCGCCGGGGCTCGCGCGTTCTGAGGGTCGGAGGCCTTGCGGTCGTCCGCGGGCAACCTAGAGATGTCCAACAGAGGTCAAGGAGGCCCCCCATGGCACCGACGGAGTCCTACGCCGCACCGGCACGAAAACTGCCTGAGGTCGCAGCTCGCGACCTACTGGCCCGCAAAGCCGATGAGCTCTGGACTATTACCCCCGACAAGACAGTGTTGGATGCCATCGGCGAGATGGCCGACCACCGCGTCGGTGCCTTGCTCGTGGCCGACGGAGAATCGCTCTGCGGCATCGTGTCAGAACGGGACTGCCTGGTGCGGTGCGTCCTAGTTGGGAAGCAAGCGGGCGCGACGCTCGTCTCGGAGATAATGACAGAGAAGGTGGTGACCATCGGTCTGGACGCGACGATGCGCGGGTGCATGAAGCTGATGACCGTGCGGCGGGTGCGGCACCTGCCCGTCATTGATGAGGATCGGATCGTCGGGATGCTCTCCATCGGCGATCTCGTGAGGGAGGCCATTGAGCAACAGAGTCACGTGATCGATGAGTTGGAGCGCTACGTCGCGGGGGAACCCCGTCTCGCGGCCGAAGGTTCCCCGAAGTGGTAGCCTAGCGCAGGGCACCTGGACGCTCGTGCCGACCTGGCGGGGCCGCTGTGATCGTCCCATCCGCATCAGTCGCGGGCAGTCGGCTCATGCGCGCCTTGAGGTCCCGTGGTATCGAGGCCCCCCGCGCGGCATCACGCGCCCGGCAGCCACCCTACAACCATCCAGGATTTCAGCTCACTATGTCGATCAGCACCCTCTTCCGAGCTCCCCGGCTCGCTCCCCTGCTCCTCGTCGCCGCCTCGTTGGCACTCGCCAGCTGTGGTGGCGGACAGAGCGAGCCCACGACAGCCGCGTCCCAAGGATCGGCTGGTGCCAAAAGGTCCGGGGCTACGGCGGACTGCGACCCAGCGAGTGAAAGCTGCCCCGAGGGCATTCCTGAAGCTTGTCAGAGCTACGTCGCGGAGGCGTGTAGCGCCGTCGGAAGCCAGTCGAGCGCCTGCGACACCCTGAAGAGTGCAGCGCCCCTGCTCCCTCCGGAAGCCTGCCAAGCCGGGTTGCAGAACGTCGACTACACACGCCGGACCGCCGTGAGCCGCGCCGCGCCGTGTCTGTTACTCGTCGAGAAGCTCTGCTCCTCGCTCGGACAGGACAGCGAATCGTGCGAGCTGGTGCGCGACCAAACCCCGTCTTTCCCGCCGGAGCGCTGTGAGCTCATGCTCCAGCACTTGGACGAGGTTCTGGCAGATCTCCAGAAGCGCGACGACGCGAGCAGACCGCTGACTCAGGAGAAGTGGGCCAGTGTCACAGGCGGCAATCCGCCCTCCGTCGGCCCCAAGGACGCCAAGGTGGTGGTCGTGGAGTTCTCGGATTTCGAGTGCCCCTTCTGTGCGCGGGCCGCCGCCGTCACCGAGCGCCTGAGGGACCGCTTCGGCGACAAAGTGCGCTTCGTGTTTCGACAGTTCCCCCTGCCCATGCACGAGCACGCCGCTCTCGCGGCACAGGCCTCTCTGGCCGCCCACGCGCAAGGCAAGTTTTGGGAGTTCCATGATGCCCTGTTCGAGAACCAGGACGAGCTGGCGCGTGACGATCTGATCGCCCTGGCGGGGAAACTCGGGCTCGACGTGGACACCTTCACCAAGGCACTCGACGAAGGCACCTATCAACCCGCCGTGGAGTCCGACTTCACCCTCGGTGAGTCCCTGCCCGTGCTGGGCACACCAACAGTGTTCATCAACGGCGTACCGGTCGCCAACGCGACGGACTACGACGACGTGGAGGGCGTCATCGAGAAGGAGCTCGCCGAGTAGCTGCTGCAGGGGGCCCAGGCGTGGTGGCGCGGCGCGCGGAGGCGTACCGCGGCTGCGCTGGCGCCGCTCCAGCGGATGAAGGCGCGCACGTTTCAGCGGGGGGCCTCGAGGAGAACGTCAACGCTCGGCCGACGTGGGCGTCCGCGGGCACTGCATGCTCGGCCGCGCGCGCTTCTTCGCGGGCCCGGCGCCGCGCCCTCCACCGTCAGAAGGTCGTCAGCGTCAGCATCAGGAGGGCACTGTAGTAGTCGAGCTCCGGATTGCCAGTGAGCGCGGCGTAGTTGCCCTGGAGCGCTATGCCCACCGCGTCCTCTTCCTCGTCGTCGAACCACTCCTTACCCAGGGTCAGCGCCAAGCCTGGCCCCATCGTGGCGTCGCCGCGGTCGACCCAGCAGGGGATCTCCGACTTCCAGAGCATCATCATGAGCCAGCGCAGGTGAGCGGTGAGGAACCAGTCGTCGTCGTTGTAGGCGGTAGCGGTGATACCCAGACCGTAGAGGCTGAAGCTGATCTTCGAAGGGTCACGCAACCTGGTCAGGACGCGCTCGTACATCAGCTCGCCAGCCACGGCGACGTCGTTCACGCCACCACCGAACAGGATCGCCGCGCCGAGCGCCGGCCCCGTGTGGGAGACGGAGTCCATGGGGCGAAAGCCCGGCTCTGGCCCAAGCCTGCCCCCGCTGACGTGCCCGATGCCGCCTCCCAGCGTGAACCGCGCAAAGAAGCCCTCATGGTCGTCGTCGCGATCATCCTGCTCCCGGGCACCGATCTCGTCGGGGCGCGTCTCACCCTCGGACGGGATGACGAGGTAGATCTCCCGTTCTGTCGGGGCTGGCTGTGCATCCGCTGGCAGAAACTCGGCCTGGGCCATCCCGGGACGAGGTATGGCGGCGGCACCAACGAACAGCGTCGCGACCAACAGGCTGCGCAGGGCCGTCACTCGAACACCCTCCCGCAAGCAAGGTCTGTACGAAGGACGACGCAGGCACTCCCGAAAATCCCGACGCCCTGGTAGGCAAGATAACAGGCGCCGACGTCGGCCAATCTATCGGCGCAGAGCTCGTCGCCTGGATCAGGCGCTGACATGCCGCAGTCCGAAGCCTCGTCGGCGAGAGAGTCCGCCATGGCAAGGCACGCGTCCATTTCGTCCACGCTGATGCTCACGCCCCCAGAACCCGTCTGACTGCCACCTAGTCCCACCGAACCACCGACACTCGGCGCTCCCGCGTCGTTCAGGGCGCCCGCAGAAGCCCCAGCTTGCCCGGCGGAGCCGGCTGCGCCGCCCGAAGCAGCGTCGTTTCCTGGATCCCCTGCGCCGCTAGACCCGCCTTCGCCGCTCTCGCCTGCTTGACCAGCAAACCCTGCTTGACCAGCAAACCCTGCTTGACCTCCCGAACCCCCTCCGCCCCCAGCGCCGCTGGGTGGCCCAGCCAACTCCTCTTCGCCCTCCACGATGCAGGACTTCACGCTCTGCCCCTGTCCGCAGGCTGCGCACTCTGCCGACTCATCGCAGACCTGGCAAGAGAACTCACCGGCGTGAGCTTCATCGAGGGAACAGCTGAGCACGGGGCCATCTCCCTCGCACTGTCCAGTCAGGAGCCGCACGGGGCCAGCACCGGTCCACAACAGATAACAGGTACCCGCGTCGAAGCTGTACTTGTCACCGCGCCAGGCAACGAACACCCGTTCTGGGTCTCGCGGATCCTCCTCAGCGAACCCCAAGAAGTCGACCCTCTCGTCCACTCCGTCGTCATCGATGTCCAACTCGAGGC
This sequence comes from Pseudomonadota bacterium, assembly GCA_023398955.1. Taxonomy (GTDB): domain Bacteria; phylum Myxococcota_A; class Polyangia; order Polyangiales; family Polyangiaceae; genus JAEWRL01. Next base: position 5,419 of record JAEWRL010000069.1, on the reverse strand, counting down.
GCGTCTCGAAAGCGAGCCAGCCCGAAGCGTCGAGATCGAAGTCCAAGGCGAGAGCGACGTTCGCGTCGGCGGCCGCGCCAAGGCGAGCCCAGGCGCCGAAGCTCACCTCGCCGTCCCAGTCGAACCCCATGTCCCAGTCGAACCCCACCCCGGCGGCCGCGTCGGCGGCCCACACCATGCGCCCGTCCAGGTCCCCCACCTCCACCTCCGGCTCATCGCAGCAGCTGCCAAGCACCAAGACGGAAGAGATCGACAACGACACGCCAAGCAACCCAAGCCCGCCAAAAGCAGCACCGCGAGAGCTGCGCCACGGACCCAAAGCAATGAGATTCATAGGAGGATGGCATGATAGCTGGCTTTCCTTACCGGCCTCACGGAATAATCCAGCGACGGACGCGGGTTCCACCCATGCTACGGTGACGGGCACCAGGACACACATGCGCGCGCGTCCGCGAGAACCATCGCTCCGTCCAAGGCAGGCCTGGGCCAGCACAGCGCCGTGGTGGATCGTGGTCGCTGGCGCGCTGGGCGCCGGCTGTGGTGGCTGCCAGTACGAGCCCTTGCTCGAGGGCGATCCGGTTGCGCAGAACGAGTACTACGAGAGCATCACCGCGAGCGACTCGGAGCCGCGCTGCGAGCCTACGGTGCCGGTCCACATGCCGAGTACGGCCCCCACGCGGCCTTATCGTGAGCTCTCCCGCGTCAGTGTCTCCTGCTACCCCGGTACCCTGAACCTGTGTTGGCGCCGCCTGGCTGCAGAGGGCTGCCGGCGCGGCGGTGACGCAGTGATGGTTCTCGACGCGGCACCCGCCAGTAACACGGGAACGCGCCAAGCGGGCTCCACGGGCTCCTATGTGACGCGCAGCGGGGCCGTCATCCTATGGCTGCCATCCGAGAGCTAGGCCGGGGCGCAGCGTGGCCATCATCCCTCTCGAACCTCCGAACATACGCCGGCGCATATTTTGCGCAAGCTCGCGGTGCTCCTAACCAAAGCCGGTAGCCCCATTGGGCCGGGGAAGAAAAGCCCAGTTCTTCCGACGAATTCCACCGACTGGACCGCTGAGCCGGGAGCAACCATTGCTTCAGCACCGCTACAAGGTTACCTCCAGCGAGGAACGCCAGAGCCAACTCTGGCTCCGCGGTCGCTCCATTCCATTGGCAGAGCATTCCGAAGTGACATACTGCGTTGCGCAGGTTGTGGTTGCAGCGGTCCGGCCTCCCCGGGAGGGGCTTCGATCAGGGTCGGGCTGGTGCACCAACAGCGTGTTCGCATGGCTTGAAGCAATGGCGCGGTGCACAGCGCCTCGGAGAAACTCAATATGGCAAGGTTAATTAGCGGCACCCTCTTAGGCCTATTCGCGGTAGTCGCGATAGGCGGCTGTTCGGATGACTCAGGCAGCTCGACGGGCACCGGTGGCTTCGGCACCGGCGTGACCGGCGGCGCCACGAACCTTGGCGGGCAGACCGGCCTTGGCGGCGCGACTGGCCTTGGCGGCGCGACTGGCCTTGGCGGCGGAGTAGGAACCCTGGGCGGTGCAACAGGCCTCGGTGGCGCGGTCGGAACCCTCGGCGGCGCAACGGGCCTCGGCGGCGCGACCAACCTTGGCGGTGCAGTAGGAACCCTCGGCGGCGCAACGGGCCTCGGCGGCAACACGACCCTCGGCGGCAACACGGGCCTCGGCGGCAACACGGGCCTCGGTGGCGACACGAGCCTCGGCGGCAACACGGGCAGCGGAGGATCGACGAACACGGAGGATCCCGCGGGTTACGTTCGTATCGGAAGCTGGCAGGGTTGCTCATGGACCGGCACGGACACCCTCATCGTCGGCACCAACACTGTGGAGGGTGAGTCTGCGCCTGTCGAGCTGTCCGTCGAAACCACGATTAATCCAAACGACTTCACCGCCAAGGATCCCGACGATCCGTTCTGCGTCTCGGGAACCGTCGGTGATGCTTATCAGGCAGTCGCACTGGTCGGGTTCAACACGACGGAGCCCGCGGAGGGCACCGATTGCGCTTACGATCCCAATTCAGTCGAGGAGCCAGGCTTCCCCGGCATCGGGCCCAGCTCTGGCCTGTCCGGCATCGCCGTTAACATATCCAGCAACGTTGCATCGTCTCTGCGTATTCAAATCCAGGGACCCAACGGAGGAACGGACGCGAACGATCGCTGGTGTTATGACCTGGAGGCCTCCGGTCAAGGCGGTGGTGAGAAGGCCTTCGCTCCTTACAGCGGGTTCAACACGACGTGCTGGAACAACGAAGGGAACTCTTACAACGGAGAGCCCATCTCGGCCATTGTGTTCCTGGTCCCAGGTGCGCTGACGCCAACGCCCTACGAATTCTGCGTCCTCGGCTTCACAGAAGGTAATACGGCTGCAGACGCACCTGACGGTTTCATCGACTTGGGGCCAGTATCGGGGACGATTGGTGGCCAGGGCGCAGACGATCTCAACTTCCAGCGCAAGAAGGTTACGATCGACGGCGAGCAGTACATCATCCAGAACAACAACTGGGGTGGTGACAACGACGGATACCAGACCCTGCAGTTCGAAGGCAACAGCTTCGCGGTTACGGAATCGACCGGGAACTCTACTGGCAACGGGGTACCCGCGTCGTTCCCCTCGATCTACGTGGGCCAAAACGGCGACAAGACATTCACGACCACCGCTACCGACAACCTCCCGATACAGATCAGTAGCATCTCCAGCGCCCACACCACTTTCGCCTGGGGCCCACAAGGAAAGGCCGGCGACTTCAATGCCGCCTATGACGTGTGGTTCGCTGCTGATAATCCTCCTAATGGTGGCGCAGAGTACGGGGATGCCGTCTCCGGATTCATTATGGTTTGGCTCTACAAGCCAGACGGCCGGATGCCAATCGGGGGGAGCCCCGCAGTCTCAGGAAAATCAATTCCTGGAGTGCCGGGCACCTGGGATGTTTGGGCCGGTCCGAGGAATGACACCACGCAGGGATTGCCTGCAGATCGGCCAGTTATATCATACGTCGCATCTTCGAGAATGCAGTCAATCGACTTCGACCTGAATGCCTTCATTCAGGACGCGACCAACAATACGTACAATGGCCATTCCCTTCAGCCCAACTGGTACCTCACAGACGTGTTTGCCGGATTCGAGATATGGTCGGGGTCTCAGGGTGTTGGCTTGACTGCCGATCACTTCACAATAGACGTTCAGTAGAACAAGCTCCACAACCCCTCGATGGAACCGCCCCTTCCCGGAGGGGCGGTTCGCATATGTACCTGCGACTAGCAGTCGATCGCCATCATTGCTCGCCTCGGCGTGAAGATCCTGCGCTATCATGCTACGGGGCCAGGTCGAAGGTACTCCGATGCGCCCCATTGCTTCCATAGCTAACCATCACTCGTCCGTCCCGCGTGCGCGGTTGGGGAACATCAATCCTCAGCTCGGAACCAAGTCTCGAGACCGTGCCGATCTGCCAGGTGCACGAACCAGCGCCTCGCTTGGGTTCCCTGCCAAGAAGAGACGCCAGCCCGCATGCGTGATCGGTTAAGCGGCACGGAGGGCTGGATTCCTGTGGCCTGGGTGGTGCCGCCGAGGTCCGTAGGTGTGGAAACCGGACTCGACGCGGACGAGTAGGCGCGGGCGGTGGTTGGGATCGGAAGCCTCGGCAGGAGCACGCGCTCGAGGTCTCGGGTGAGGGCATGGGGTGGGTGCCTGACGACAACGCAGACGAGGATCTCTCGTGAGCAGGTGGCGAAGAGGGCGGCCCACCGTTGAGTAGGGAGGTGCTTGTCGGCGGCTTCGGTGGCGATGCGTTCGACACGCCGCAGTAACTCGCGGCACGCTGCAAGGGATAGCAGGCTTGCCTAGACGATATGCCGTTTTGTGGACGGGACCTGGGCGAGACGGTGATGGGTCTTGAGCTCGTGGAACAGGAGCTCAACCCCCCAGCGCAGCGCGTACGTCCGCGCGATGTCTTCCGGCTCGAGAGCAGCAGAGCCGATATTCGTGAGGTACAAGTGATAGTCGGAACGGTCGTCCCGCACACCAACCGCACGGAAGAAAGCTTTGGTCGTGTGCCGGCGGCCGCGGTATGCACGTCGTCGGACGTCGAGCGCGACCTGAACGTCGAGTACGGCGGGCTCGATTGCCTCGAGTGCCGGCTGCAGTCGCTCCCCGATCACCGCGATGGAGCGGCCACGATGCTTCCGGTGCCGATCGACGATGAGGGGGTTGATGCCCTTCTTCGCGCGAATGATGAAGTATCCACCCAGCTCATCGATGCGCGCCAGCAGGCGGTAGTCGAAGTACCCGAGATCGAAGACCAACAGCTTGCCGCGGACCCAAGGACCAAGCTTGAGCTTCCGCAGATCCGAGCGCCGCTCCGGGGTGATCTTCACCGTCTGCTTGCCAGCTCCGGCGACGGCGAAGACGACGTGGGTCTTCAAGGCCGCTGGCGCTTGGTGATGCCCGCCCACCCCGACGAGATCAGCGACGCGACCATCAACAACTGCGGGCGCTAACACGATCTGAACTTCACCCCGTACGACGGACAGGTTGATTATGCCGCCTCCTGATGGAGAACGGAACGTATTTCGAACTCGACGAGACTCACGTTGCCGAGCGTTGAATGGAGCCGCTCGGGGTTGTAGAAGTTATCGGTGTACCTCGCGACCACGCGAGTGGCAGCAGAGGGATTGGCGAAGATTTGGTCGCGCACGCACTCGTGCTCGAGGGTCGCGAAGAAGCTCTCCGCGACAGCGTTGTCCCAGCAGTTGCCCTTGCGGCTCATGCTGCGTTTGATGCCGTGGTGCTTCAGGACCGCCACGTAGTCGTCGGAGCCGTAGGGGCTGAAGTGGACCCAAGAATTTGGACCAGCAGCTAAGGTGGGGGCAGGGTGACGGGCCGGCTCCTCAGATGGAGCAAAGGATCATGAAGAAGAAGACGACCCGCAATCACCACAGTGCCGCATTCAAAGCCAAGGTCGCCCTGGAGGCTATCCGTGAGCAGCATACCGTGCCTGAGCTCTCTCGCCGTTACGGTGTGCACGCCAACCAGATCTATAAATGGAAGAAACAGTTCCTCGACAATGCGGCTTCGGTGTTCGATGGCAGGCCAGAGACTTCCGGAGGGTCTGAACGGGAGGATGAACTGCTCAAGAAGATTGGCGAGCTGACGGTCGAGCGTGATTTTTTATCGAATGGGCTCGATCGGCACCGCTGTACCCGCTTCGACCCTGCACCATCCTGACCTCTTCCCGCTGCGCTCGCGCTCCAGAAAGTCCGGAGTTTTCGCCGCGCTTACGGATGGTAGCGAGTAGGCCGGGGTTGCCCCCGGCCCCTCTCAGATCCGGACGTGCAGATTTCCCGCATCCGGCTCCTCGGGTCACAGCTTCGCTAACCGAAGTTGCCACGTATCCCGTCGAAGACGGGCCG
>JAEWRL010000029.1 GCA_023398955.1 Pseudomonadota bacterium | reverse complement strand
GGCCCGTCTTCGACGGGATACGTGGCAACTTCGGTTAGCGAAGCTGTGACCCGAGGAGCCGGATGCGGGAAATCTGCACGTCCGGATCTGAGAGGGGCCGGGGGCAACCCCGGCCTACTCGCTACTAGATCATTGTTCCCGCCGCACCGGCTCTCCCTCGGGCTGATTTGGGGAAATCTTATGGGTTTGGATTCGCGTAGACACCTGTCTACACGCAGAGCCGCAGGGTTCGTGGTACTCCTTGGGGCAGACAAGAGAGGGGTTGCGCAGAAGCCATCCATAATCAGTGTCTGCCAGCGGCATTCACGGCGTCCACGGCAATCCGTGACGTCTTGGCGGCTCCTCTCCACACCAGCAAACACGGAAAGGACCGAATCAATGTATACCACGAGCAATCATCGCCAGTTCAGCGCCATTCCAGTAGTTCTTGCCGCCTTGCTCTTCGCCCCAGCAGCTCTGGCTCAGCAGTATGCCCTTGGGGATACCGGAATCCCCGCGGACTACGATAGCACGATCCAAGACCTCTCCGACAAGCTGGAGGCGGACTATCCCTTGTCCTTCGATTGGCGCGATCACGGCATGGTGACCCCCGCCAAGGACCAGGGAGCCTGCGGCAGTTGCTGGGCATTCGCCGCGACTGGCACCCTGGAGTCCAAGCTCCTCATCCATGGGTATGATTTGTACGATCTGTCCGAGCAGTTCCCCACCTCCTGCAATACAAGTATGGCCGGGTGCTCCGGCGGCAGCATGTCGTCCTTGCAGTTCTGGCAGGTGGAAGGTCCCATGATGGAGGCCTGCACGGGGTACCCTTCTGCGGATGGCATGGATCGCCCCTGTTCCAGCCTCAGCTCGTGCCCGCAGCTCTCCTCGGCCGCCTCCGGATACTACACAGTGGATATGAGCAATCCGGAGTACAGCAAGGCGTCGACATTCGCTGATGGTCCTGGCTACTTTCGGTACAACGTTTACACGGACTTCTTCTCCTACTGGGATACCGCGATGCCCGGCTCCGTCTACGTGAACGCATCGGGCTACTTGCAGGGGGGCCATGCGGTCCTCATCATTGGCTGGGACGACGCCAAGCAGGCTTGGCTTCTCAAGAACAGCTGGGGCGAAACCGGCGGCCCCAATGGTGACGGCACCTTCTGGATGGCGTATTCCGGCCATGCCAACGGCTTGGCTTTCGGCATGGCCAACCTCGAGAGCGTGGTTGTCGGCCCAACAACGGATTGCACCTGTGATGTTGGGTGCGATTCCGCTCGCACCACGGCTGGGACTCTGAACACGACAGAGGCAGTTTGCTACGAAATAACGGGGGAGATCAAAGGCTGGACCGCGTGGGAGCAGGCGGGGCGGGTGATTGAGGTCAACGACGTCGTCGTGTATCCCGGCGCGCCGCTGCCGCCGCCCATCAATGGAAAGTACTACTTCGGGTTCTCGGCAGGGAGCTATCCGTGGGCAGGGTGGAGCCACTGGACCTGGTAGCGCTGCGCCGCAGCGCCCTACCACGGGCGCGCCCTCGGGTGAGTCGGACCCGAGGAGCGGAGCAGGGCTGATGGCGGCGTATTGCGTGGAGCCGTTGTCGTAGAACGAATTGGCGGTCTTGGAGCTCGTGGAGCCGCTCGCTCTGGAGGCTTCGGGCCGCCAGTTCTCCGACGCCTCTGTTCGTGCAGGGGGGGCCGCGCGGCCAACGGGGCTCGGCAGGTGAACCAGCATCGAGGGGGCTGGCGTGACCGCCTCGGACGATCTAGCGAGTGGCATGGATCTTCAGCTGACCGTTCCCGCTCTGCTCTTCCCGGCCATCAGTCTGTTGTATCTCTCCTACAATGGGCGCTTCCTAGCGCTCGCGCAGTTGATCCGCAGTTTGCACCAGAAGTGGCAAACCGACGGCGACCTCGGAATCTATGGGCAAATACAGAACTTGAGGCAACGCTTGAGGCTCATTCGCTGGATGCAGATCTGCGGCGCTACGTCCTTTATCCTGGCCGCCTCCAGCATGACGGCCCTCTTCTATGGGTTGGTGAAGCCCGGGCACCTGCTGTTCGGCGCTTCCCTGATGATGCTGATCGCGTCGGTGGCGTTCCTCCTGAGCGAGAACATCATCTCCGTCCGCGCCCTGGAGCTGCAGCTGGGGTCGTTGCCCGATCGCGAGATGCCCCCCCTTCCATGATTCTCAGGGGTCTGCATCTGGCACTTCGGAGTGAGGCGAGCTACCCGGTCCTTCTAGCGGGCCGCCTCACCCCAAGAGGCCGCAAGTCCGGCCACGGCGGCAGATACCAGGCCGAGCAGCAGCGGGCTCGTGCCCGTCGCGCAGGTGGTGCAGCCAGCAAGAACCCACGACGCAGCGTAGCCAACGACGAACGCGGCGGACGCAACGATCGCGACGGGGCGCCAACGGACTCTAGACCAGGGGGGAGGTGCGCGCGTCGAGGAACCAGAGGTGTCACTTCCGTCCTGAGACTTGGTGGATGCTTGTTCGGTATGCATGGATTGCGTGGAGCGGCCCATCGTCGGAGCCCGCTCTCGGGTTGGAGCCGCGAGATGCCGCTAAGGATTCGGAGTGGGGTTGGAACCCCCGGTGGGGAAGGATGGGCGCGGAGGAGTTCAACGCCCCTTCGTCGAGGGCCTACGCTCCGAATCCTCGCGCTGTCGCGCCGCGCTGGCTGCCCACGCTTGCCCCTCCGCCACGCGAAGCCAGTCGTCGATTGTCACCTGATAGCGGTGAGCCCGCTCTGGGAAGTCCCGCGCGCGATCGAGCTGCTCGTGAGGGTCTTCGATGAGATCATAGAGCGCGCCGCCAGGGCGCCCCACGTACTGGATGTACTTGTACCGGCCATCGACCAGGCCGTTCGTAGCGACAGAGGCTCGCCCGAAGAGCAGCGTCTGGCGGGGCTCAAAATCGGCCCCGAGCAGGTCCTGACCGACCCAAGACTCGGCACGCGGAAGGCCAAGGAGACGGGCCAGCGTCGGGAGTAGATCCAGGGAGTTCCCGGGGCGGGGGCTATGTACCGCGGGGGTTCCCGGAAGATGGATGACCAGAGGGATCCGGACGTCCTCCTCGAAGATGTGACCGACGTGGTTCGTGTGTGGATGATGGGTCCCGAATGCCTCGCCGTGGTCGCCGGCAACCACGACGATGGTGCTCTCGAGAGCTCCTCTTGCATCTAGATCGGCCAGGAGCTTCTCGAGCGTGTCGTTCAGATAGGCGAGGCCGCGTCGGTAGCGTTCCACGGGCGACAGATGGCTGATGTCCTCGAAGGGGAGGCGGTAGGGGGCGTGGTTCCAGAACATGAAGTAGGTCGCGAACCACGGCTTGTTACGATTCGCATCGACGAAACGTAGGACCTGGTCGGCGACGAGCTCCTCTTCAACGGCCTGCGCGTGCGCTTGATGACGCCGAGCCATGCTCCGGAGCGAGAGGAAGTCCTGGTAGACATCGTACTCCCGCATCAGGGTCGAGGCGTGGAGGTTGTCGTAGGTGAAGATCGATGCCGTGAAGAACCCCGTCTCGTAGCCCGCACGGCTGAGCCGGCTCAGGATCGACTGGCAGGTGTAGTCTGGCGCGAACCGAGTCACCGTCGTGGGTCCCGTGGTGGGATAGACGCCACAGTGATAGGCGATGAAGCTACGGCTCGTGGCTGGGAAGACGGTCCGGAACTCTTCGAAGGTGTAGCCGTGCTCGCTGAGCCTCGAGAGTATGGGTAGCTGTCCCTTGGCTCCACCGAGCTCTGTTTGCTCCCACGGCAAGGACTCGATGAGGACGAAGAGCACGTTGTGCCGCGGGCGTGGCTCGGGAACTGCCGGAAGAGCAAGATCGCGCGTGGGCCGTTCGCTCTTCGGAGTTCGCCACTGTGCCAGCCTGTGTGCCGAGGCCGGACGCGCTGCTTTCACCCCGCCTTCGAAGAAGCCCCGGACGAGCTCCACCTCCGGGCTACGGGAGAGGCCTGCCTTCTGCCCGGCATTGAGCTCACCCGTCACCACCAGCGCGACTGTCATGATCGCGATCGCCAATCCCGGAACCAGCGCGCTCGCCGCCTTTCTCGTATGACGACGACGCCCGCTCTCGACGAGATGGCCGAGGTTCACCACGAGGACGAAGCCCGCAAAGGCAAGCAGCGCGGGAGTGAGTGCTTCCTTTCCGTAGTCGGCGAGCTCGGAGCCGCCAGCGCCATTGAACTGGAGCAGCCCGCGGTTGATGAAACACCGGAAGTAGGTGTGGGCGATGAAGTTGGCGAGAAGAGTCAGAGAACCGGCTGCGAGCACCGTCACCCGAGTGCCGCGGCGGAAGCGCGGGGGTAGGTGCTCGGAGACAAAGGTCAACACCAGCCCGAGAAGGATGTCGACTCCCAGGAGAACAACGGTTCGTGGCGGCGCGACGATGGACTGAAAACCGTAGCCGTCGCGGATTGCCAGTTGAGCCCCGAGCGCCATCTTGAAGACGCCGTGCAGCACGAGCCAGCTCAGGAAGAAGGTGTTGCCCTGGGGGGAGAACCTCAGGATATTGAGAAAGCGCACTATCCACGGCTTCACGCGGTACAATGCGGGCACTGGGGCATTCGGTGAGTCGGACACGGAGCGCAGGCATTATCATACGCGCCCGCTGGCGCATACTCCACTGTGAGGGGAGGGTCCGTCGGGAGTCTCCCGCGGGATCCCGCACCCGAGCCCCAAGCTTCTGCAGAACGCCCAGGAGACCTGCAACACTGTCCGGGGTCCGCTCGTGCACGACCCGGCGGAAAGCGCTCCGGATCTCGGTGACGCCTTTCACGCCTGGCCGGGGGCCTCGTGGCTCACACAGGGCTACCAGGCTACGCCGGTGACCGTCAGGGTACCGGTCCCGCCTTCGGCGGCTTCGAGGCGGACGTTTATTTGGCGGACGGGGCTGGCGGAATCGAAGCCGCCCCAGCAGGTGACCTCATAGTACGGGTAGTACACGCCGCCGGACCCATACATGTAGTAGAGACAGCCCGCCTCGCCATCCTCGAAGCTGGCCGTGACATCGCCGTACATGTTGCCCGTCGCTGTCATGCTGACAGAAACATCGTACGGATAGATGCTCTGCGGAGCGCTCAGGGCAAAGGCGATGGCCGCCATTTGATTCCCGGAGGTGAAGACCCCGGAGACCTCCACGGCGTCGGCGCTCTGCACGAAATCCGTCACGATGCCCATGTCGATGAGGAAGTCCGGATAGGTCACTGCGCCGAAATGGCCAATCGCATCGCAGCAATCGACGCCGCAGGACAGCAGGGCGCAGCCGCTGCAGTCGCGGGCTATCAGCTCGCCGTCGGCACAGTCCAGGCCGTCCCCCGCCGCGCACGTGCCTGTCGGTGTGCAATCATCCGGGGGATCCTCTACGTTCGGGGTGCCGCTCATGCGGGAGATGACGAACTCGGCGTGGCCGTTGAGGTCCGTCGATGTCCAGCCGCCATCCGAGGGCACCGTCTGATCCTTGAAGAAGCAGGTGCTGTCCGTGCAACCGTCGAGCTTCCATGCTGCCCAGCCGATGCTTCGAGCGTCGAGCCAGTCGAGCCACGTCGCCGCAGCAGACTCGCAGACGATGCCATCTACGCCGCCGTCGGCGTCCGCGGCGCCCCACTCCGTCACGAAGAGAGGCAGTCCCGCCGAGTAGGCCTCTTGGGCCTTTGCTCGTAGCTCCGCGCCGTGGGTGCAGGCGTAGAAGTGGAGCGTATACATGAGGTTGGTCCCAGAGAGCGGGCTCTGTGCTGCAACGTCGACGTCCTGTGACCAGTTCGGGGTCCCCAGGATGACGATATTGTCGGGATCCTGTGCCCGAATCGCCGTCGAGACAGCCTGGTGGTAGGGCTTGAGCATGCTCGACCAGCTGACATCGAGTGGCTCGTTGTAGATCTCGTAGAGGACGTTCGGGTACCGACCGTAGTCGCGAGCCATGGCCGCAAAGAAGGACTCGGCCTCCGCCTGGCGAGTATGGGCCTCGTGATCGTGCCAATCGATGATCACGTACACGCCAAGGTCCAGCGCATTCTCGACGACGGCGCGCACCTGAGCCTCCGCCCGCTCCGGGTTCCCCGAGTAGGTGTCGTCCGTTCCCGTCACTCCTTCGGGCAGCGCAGCGCCCATTGCCGCTCGGAACACGGTCATGCCCCACTCATCCCGCATCCACTGCATTCCCTCCCTGTCTTCGGCATAGCCCACGGCGTCCCAATTGAGCCACATGCTGCTGACGCCCTTGAGCTGAACCACGTCGCCGTGTTCATCGACGATATGCGTCCCTTGAACGCTCAGTTGTCCGTGTGTCGCGACGGGACTGCCTGCCGGGGGAACAACCTCCGGCCCGGCTCCCGCAGAGCCCCCCGAGTTGGAGCCTCCCGAGTTGGAGCCCCCCGAGTTGGAGCCCCCTGCGGGGTCATCGCTTCCGGCAGTCCCGTTGGGCGGGGCACCAGCGCTTCCTGGGGCACCGCCGTTCTCACCCCTTCCCGAACTCCCCGCAGCGCCAGTCCCCGGACCCGCGCCGCCCCCGGCGACGTTGCCCGAACCCGCCGCGGGTTCCTCGTCGCCAGCGGCTCCCGACGAGTCGTCACCGCCGTGGCTGCCGGCAGCTCCGTTCCCCTCTCCGGCGTCGACACAGAGACCCGAGAGACAGGACAGGTCGTCGTCGCACGTGTCATTGCCATAGCAGTCACACCCCTCGGTGCCGGGTTCGCACGATTCGGAACCCTTCTTCTTGTCGTCGCTGCAGGCACTCGAGATGCCAAGCGCGACGAAAAGCACGGCTGACGCGACGGAGGAAAGCGAGGGAGGCCTGGAGCGAAGCATCCCGGCAAGCTAGCAGAGAACCGTCCCCTGATAAAGCATCTAGGGAGGGGCGGCGGTCCGTGCCCGGTCGGGCCCGGAACCCTTCGTGATGCTTGGTGTTTGTTCTGCGCGGGGGCTCCTAGGTGGTTTCTCTACACGGGCGGAGCAGACGGGGTTGGGCATGGGCCAGTATCCCGCGTGAGCGTCCTTGATACGAGTAGGTATGACATCAGGGCTCGGTGACTTGGCCGACGAAGAGGAAGTGCCCATCGGCGTCTCGAATCAAGAAGAAGAATGGCCTGTCGAGGATCACCGGGATGGGTGGGGGCGGCTCGTTCACCTCGCCTCCAGAGGGAGCGAGGGTAACGGCGGTCACCGCCGCTGCTTCGGCGCCGTCTTCATCGACTCCGACGTAGGCTCGCTGGATGACGTCCGTGATGACGAGGTTGCCGTTCTCCGCGATCCCAGAGAAGTCTGCCGCCTCGCCGTAGAAAGCGTCGACCATCCCCAAGCCCTCGAGTGCGCGCCTGAGGGACGCGGTGCCCCAGGTGAACTGGAAGCGCGGTAGCTCGAGGACGTACCGGTTTCGAGCACTGTTTGTGACCTCCACGAGCCAGTCACTCGTGAGGGAATCCCGAACGGCAGCAAACTGGCCTTCTTCGGGGAGCACGAGGGTCATCTTCAGCTGCCCTCCGACGAAGGGGAAGTCGACGACCTGGTAGGCATCCCCGGATGCATAGTCCATCGATGCAGCTTTGCGCATCATCTGCACCGTCACGGTGGCGCCGTCCAGCGTCGTGAAGGGGGATGCGGCGGTCATCGCGCGGACGAAGGGGCTGCTCCAGCTGCCCTCGAAATAGAGGGCGTTGACGAGGAGCAGTCGGGTCGCTTCGTTGATAGCGCCCGGCGCGAGCAGGTTCGGGATGCGATCCCGGGTCTGTTCTGCTGCCCAAATGTTGATGGCTTGGCGGGCGGGTTCGGCGCGGGTGCGGAAGTCGACGAGCCTGAGCTCACTGCCGTACTCGGCGCCGAGAACGTCGAGGAAGCCTGGGAGCACCGCATAGCCCTCCTGCAGCCAAGTAGAGTTCACGAGGGACGCCTCCAGCGACAGCTGTCCGTAGGCGCTGCGGGACTCCCGGCACTGTGCCAAACCCTCCTTGTGTCACCGCAAGTGGCACACCTGGGCAAGGCTCTCGCGCGTCGCCGCTGCGGGCGAGCGGCTCCCCTGAGAACCGAGACCTATCAGTCGGTCGCGCTCAGTCGCGCTCAGCCCCTACTCGTAACCTTGCATGCTCGGAGAGCTCCGCGTCGATGAACGCCGATATCATGGCTCGGTAGACGCGCTCGACGACTTCCACATCGGCCCCAAGCTCACGGGCTAGACCGACCACCCTTGTGATGACCTGCTCCACGCGAGCGGGTGCAGCCACGGCCTGCGCGTCCGTCTTGAAGCGCGCGGCCTGAGCGACGTACTGGCCCCGCTCCGCCAATAGGCTCACCATCTGTCTGTCGATGCGGTCGATGTTCGTGCGGACTTCTTCGAGCGAGCCGCAGTCGATTGTCGTTTTCAAGGCAGCTCCGTAGCAGTTGGCTGGTCAAGGTAGACCCCAACGCCGGCTAGCGAAAGCAGATTCCGCAGCCGGAGAACCCGGATCGCCCCGAGCGGCCTGGAGACGGCGATTCTAGGTTGGCACCGCGGACGCACTCGAGTGTCGCCATAGCGCCGGCTTGTGGGAGGCTCGCTGCTTGTGAGCGCTAGCGTTTCAGGCAGGCTTTTCTCGCCTGCTCCGCGCGGGCCCGGCACTGGCGCTGAGCCTCGATGCAATGGTTCACGTGGCACTGATTGGGCGGGCGGTTGCCTCCACAAAGGCGAGAGTCGGGGCAGGCCTGGCAGTGACACGAGTCGAAGGCAGCCTTGCAGGCCCGCGCTTCGTTCTGGAAGTCGCGCTGACAGCTCGCACTGTCCGCGACGGCCAGCGACGCGGAGCCGGCTGCCACGAACAAACCCATACCGACGAGGATCATCCTGTTCAAGCTTGCCTCCTTATCGAGATCCGAGGAACGGCGGAGGGCTGGGGAGCTTGAGCTTTTTGTTGCGTCTGCGGGTGGGGACGGGCGTCAGGGCGCGTGGAGACAGGGTGCGAGCGGCGCACCGGTGAGCGGCCGAGCTCGCGTCCGGAGTCTCTTCAAGGGCGGTACTCGAAGGCGCCCGAGTCACAGGCGCCGACGCGGGGCTCGCCGCGTTGATCGCGCTCTGGGCAATCTGAGGCGACGTCAATCGCGGGACTGCCCAGGCGCAACGCCAGCGTCTCGGTGGGACCGCCGTTGTCGGCGAGTGGTAGCAGCTCTGGATCGGCGAACAGAACGCCTTCGGCACAAGGAGTATCCGCGTTGCCGTTGTTCTTGACGTTGGGCCACTGCACGTTGCCGCCTCCGTCGCGGAAGGTCTCGTGACAGGCGACGGCGCTGTACTCATTGGCCGTCGTGTTGTTGACGAGCAGGACGTTCGTCAGGGACACCGTGCCGCTCGATCCCTTGAAGATGGCGGGACCGTAGTCCGCGTCGTTGCCGGAGAATGTCGTGCTGACCACCTCTACGTCGCCGTTCCCGGCCCACAGGGCCCCCGCGTTGCCCGGGGTCCTGTTGTTCGCGAAGGTGCAGTTCTCGATTCTTGCGTCGCTACCACCCCCGAGGAAGAGCCCGCTGGCGTGCGCGCCGGTGGTGTTGCCGGAGAACGTGGAGCGGACGAGGTCCAGGGGCACGCCCTCGTGATAGACGGTGCCAGTGCCGCCTCCCGGACTGCCCTGCATGTCGTTGTTCCGGAAGGTGCAGCTGTCGATGAGCGCGCGGCCGCCTTCCAGGTTGTAAGAGAACAGGGCGCTACCATGAACCTTGGCATTGTTGCCGTCGAAAATGCTGCCGCAAATGGAGAAATCGATAGGGTCATCGAGCCAGAGTCGATCGATGTAGAGGCCGCCGCCGTTGCCGTATTGTCCCGCTTCGGCCCAGGTTGTCGCAGCGTTGTCGGCGAAGACGCTCTCGACGACACGCAGGTTGGTGCTTCGGCTCAAGACGGCGCCCCCCGTCGAACCGCTGTTGCCGACGAAGGTGGAGCCGGAGATGATGGCTTCCGTGAGCCCGCCCGCGTAGATGGCACCGCCGCCCACGTCGTGGTCTTCGCTCTCGCTGCTATTGTTCTCGAAGGTGGCGTCGATCACCTTGAGCGTGCCGAACCAGGGGTGCAGGAGGCCCGCTCCGCTCTCGTTCTCGCTCCCGGCGGCGACGAAGCCGTCCCGGATTGTCACGCGCTGGATCACGAAGTCGACATGGTGGTCCAGCTCGAGCACGCGCACACGCCCACCGCCGCTCAGCGTGATGACCCCGCCGCCATCCATGACGAGCGTGCTTTTCACACGGAGAGAGCTGTCGAGCTCGAAGGTGTGCTCACCGCCGCAATCGAAGGTCAGGGTGCCTCCACCCTCCGCGTCGTTGAGGACGGCAAGGGCCGACTCGAGCGCCTGCAAGGTACACGACTCGCGGGTCCCGTCGCCGACAGTCTCGAGTTTGCCCGAAGGTTCGACGGGCTCGAGCCTGCCGGCACACCCCGTGGCGCCGCTCACCACAGCGTTGGCGCTCCCAGCTCCAGGGCGGGTTACGGCGCTGGCGCCTGCGGAGCCCGCGTGATGGCCTGAGGCGTCCTCCTCCGTGCCCGTGGAGCTCGGCGCGGCTCCCTCGGAGCAAGCGGCGCCGAGCGCCAGAACGAATGATGAGCCAACGACTGCCCGCAGCGCTCGCATACCGACAAGTCTAGGCGTCGTTGTAGCCGCGAGCGAGAGGCGAGTGCTTGGTGAGGCGGGTACGACATAGGGGGAGAAACGGCTCCCCTGGCTCGTTCTCGCGCGGAGGCCAGACTGCATCCGAGGGCCACTCCCCATGACGACTTCATCCCACTCCGCCGCACGGGTCGCGGCCGCGCAGGAACCGACAAGGACGGCGACCAGACCACCTTCTGGCGGGCGCGCGAGCTTCGCAGCGCGGCAGCGATACCAACACATACTCGGCGCCGTCGCGGTCGCGCTCTTGCCGGCTTGCGGTCAGGGTTCCGAGGGCAGGAGCTCCGCGGCCGGGGCAGGGGGCGGCATTGTCGGCGTGGGCGGTACGCACGCGGGCAACGGTGCGGTGAATGGCGGAAGCGGCGGGGCCTCGCTCGCTGTTGGCGGCGCGTCGGCGAGCGGCGGCGGGAGCGCTGTTGGCGGCAGCCCGCTCGTGGGCAGCGGCGGAGCGATGACGAGCAGCGGAGGCTCACCTTCGGGAGGCACCGGGGGTGTGATGGCGAGCGGTGGCACCTCAGGGGGTGTGGGCGTGGGGGGCGCTGGCAGCCAAGCCTCAGGGGGCAGGCCTGGCGGGGGTTCAGGGGGCTGGCTGCCCATTGCTGGCGGCGGTGGCCTCGCCTACGGCGGTAGCCCGTCATTCGGTGGTGACGGAGGAACAGCGGGCGGAGGCGCCTCGGTCTTGGGAGGCGCTGGCGGCATCGTCCAGGGTGGAGGCGGCGGTACGGCGAGCGGCGGTACTGGTGCCGGCGGGGCTCCGCCCACCTGTCCGGCGACCTATGCAAACCCCATCATCTGGGAGGATCTGCCCGATGTCGAGGTGATCCGTGTCGAGGACACCTACTATTACACTGCTTCGACATTTCACCACTCGCCCGGGGCGCCAGTGCTCCGTTCTTCGGATCTCGTGCACTGGGAGTACATCGGGCACTCAGTTCCTCTGCTCGACTTCCATCCGCGCTACGACCTGAGCGGGGGGCAATCCTACAGGAATGGCATTTGGGCCTCCTCCTTGCGCTACCGCGAGAGCAACGAGACCTTCTACTGGATTGGCTGCATGCACAACATCGGGGGAGCGTACGTGTTCACCGCGACCTCCCCCGAGGGTCCCTGGACGAAGCACGCGTCCGAGCAGTGCTACTACGATGTCGGCCTGCTCATCGACGACGACGATACGATGTACGTTGCCTACGGCAATGGAACCATTTCCGTTGCCCAGCTGACCCCGGATGGTTTGGGCCAAGTCAGGGCCCAGCCTGTTTTCGAGACCCCTGGAGACCTCAGCGGTCCCCTCGAGGGTTCTCGCTTCTACAAGATAGACGGCGACTATTACATCCTGGTCACCCAGTACGCCAACGGGGAGTACGTCCTACGGTCCACGAACGGTCCTTTCGGCCCCTACGAGCTGCGCCCCTTTGCGGTTCGGCTCCCGTTCGCGGGCGCGGGAGCTGGCGCGAGCCCCCACCAAGGCGGGATCGTGGAGACTCAGCACGGTGATTGGTACTACATCGGCTTCAACGATTCGTACCCTGCCGGTCGCCTCCCAGTGATGGCGCCTGTCACCTGGAGTGATGGCTGGCCCTCCGTGACGCTCGTCAATGGCGCGTTCGGCGCCGAGTACCCGTTCCCGAACCTGCCCTGTGGTGCCGGAGCGGTGGAGGACTTCCCGCGCTCGGATACCTTCTCCGAAGCTGCTCTCGGCCACGAGTGGGAGTGGAACCACAACCCGGACGACACGAAGTGGTCTGCCGGCGAGGGCCTCACCTTGCAGACAGCGACGGTGACGAGCGACCTCTACGCCGCGCGCAATACCCTGACGCGCAGAATCGTCGGCCCCGTCACGATCGCGACGATCGAGCTCGACTACGGTGACATGCAGGTGGGAGACGTAGCAGGGCTCGCCGCGTTCCGCGACTCGTCGGCTTGGATCGGGATCGAGCGCGAAGCGGGCGCCGATCGTGTCGTGATGGTCAGCGGGCTCGAGCTCGACGACAGTACATGGGACACCATCAGCACGGGCACAGAGCGGGCAAGCGGCAGCGTGAGCGGCGGCAAGATTTGGCTGCGCGTCGAGGCGAATGTCCGTACTGACGCGGGCGGTGGCCAGGCTCGCTTCTACTACAGTACCGACGGGTCGCAGTTTACGGAGCTGGGAACCCCTTTCACAATGAAGCGGGACTGGCCGTACTTCCTGGGTTACCGGTTCGGCATCTTCAATTACGCGACCCAGGCCTTGGGCGGATCGGTGACGGTCGAGCGATTCGAGCTCTCTGTTCCTTGAGGGACAGGTTCCGGAGACTGCGCCGCGGGATGAGGCGCGCCGTCGAGCAGGAAGCGGGAAGCTGTTGCTTGGCTCGGTGGCCTGCAGTGCGGCTTCGGGGGACAGCGTGTGCAGCACCCCGGGCGCAGGTAGCAAGGAGAACAGATAGGACGCAATTTTAGACCGCGGCGCTCCAGGCATTCATTCCTTCTGCCACGAGTGCCGGTTTCCCCTCCGAACCGGTTTGGTGACGCACGTTCGTCATGACAAGATGCGTGCTGCGGTCGTCATTGCGAGACCCACCTTCTTCGCCTAATGGAGAGCTCATGCGAAACACGGTCTTTGGCCGGGCCAGTTACTGTCTCGGAACGCTGATTCTGCTTACTCACTGCTCGGGGTCTTCGGACTCGGATCCCGACGCAGCAGGTTTCGGCGGAGGGACAGCCACGAGCGGTGGCACCAACGGAATGGCAACGGGCGGCGCGACCCTCACCGGCGGCGCGACCTCCAGCGTCGGAGGGGCGAATGTCGGCGGGGGAAGCGGGCTCGGCGGCAGCTCGAATTCGGGCGGCATCGGCACCGGTGGGACGACGAGCGGCGGAGCATCGAGCGGTGGCATGTCGAACGTGGGAGGGCAGCCCGCGACGGGCGGCACCTCCAGCGGTGGCGTGTCGAACGTGGGAGGGCAGCCCGCGACGGGCGGCACCTCCAGCGGTGGCATGTCGAACGTGGGCGGACAGCCCCCCACCGGCGGCACCTCGGCGGGCGGTAGCTCCGCAGGCGGCAGTTCGACGGGCGGTAGCTCGACGGGGGGAGTCACAGGAGACGGCGGCACGCCGGCTAGCGGCGGCGCGCCCCCGGACCTGGACGAGAACGGCAAGGGCATTGCTCAGCTCGGCGACTCGACGGATGTCCCACAGGACTACCTGCGGCTCGGCGAGATCCGGATCTTGAACAATAACTGGGGCTCCGAAGACCTCGGTTGCTTCGCCCCGACGAGCACCATGAGCGTCTTCGTCGACGACGGTGGGAGCTTTGGTTGGAACTTCAACCGCGGTGACTGTGCGGACAATGGGAATCCCGGCGCGATGCCCCCAGTGCAGCCGGATACGTCCCACCCCGACTTTCCACAGGTGGAGTTCGGGATCCATCCTTTTGGCATCGGCGATGCGGACGTGACCTCTCCTGAGTTCTCGTCGACGACCCTGCTGCCCTTGCAGCTGAAGGACATCACCAGCGCCAGCGTGACCCTCGACAATCTGAACATCACCCTCGGGGGCCGGAGCTCGTGGAACCTCGCGATGGAGTTCTGGCTCAGCGAAGGCGATCCACGTCAACCGTCTGGAAGCGTGGACGTCCACACCGAGCTAATGGCCTGGTGGGGATGGAACCAAGGTCGCTGGCCTTGCAACAGCAACCCCGATCGCGTCGAGGCTGGTCAGGGGTACACCCTCTGCCACCAGGATGATGCTTGGGCGGGTGGCAGGTGGCGCTACTATCAGTTCCGCGCGGGTGACGGTTCAGACGGCAACATCTCCCAGCAGTTCAGCGGTACCATCAACGTCAAGGCGTTCCTGGACTACCTCATGACCAAGGGCGGCTACCACGGAGACCTCTGGCTTACCCGCATGGAGGTCGGCAGTGAGATCGACGACATGACGGACGGACGGGTCTCGATGAACGGCATCACCTTCGAGGTGAACGGGGAGTCGCGCTCCGAGGTGATCATCGGGCAGTGAGTGAGTCGCCCGAGCAGCACTGCCGTCGCGTCGGTGCTGCTCGGGAACCGCTCCGAATGGGTGAGCGCCTTCACGGTCGCTTCCTGCCCAGCCCCTGACGGGGTGAGGGCTGGACGAGAAGCTCGAAGGCCGTGGTCTGCTCGGAGTCACTCCTCTGGTTTGCTCGCGCAATCGTCGAGGTGCTCGACGATTGCGCTCGCCCATTAGTGAGGAGGTTTACTCGAAGAGCGATAGATCGACGCTTCTCCCCATCGCTTCGTAGCCGGCGGTGTTGGGGTGAAGCCCGTCGTTATCGTACTGGCTGGCGATGGCCGGACAGCTGCTGCTGCCAGGGTCCGCGAGCACTGTGGAGAAGTCGATGATCCCGTCGAAGACTCCGCCAGCGAGGACCTCCTGGTTGACCGCTTCCCGGGTCGAGTTCTTGCTGGGGGCGTTGCCGCAGAAGGGTGTGACAGGCGAGCCGTAGACGACGATGTCCGCGCTGTGGGCCTTCTGGACGATCTCTCGGTAGCCGCCGATGATCTGATCCTTCGTCGGGCTCCCGTAGATGATGTCATTGACGCCAATCAACACGATGACCCACTTGACCTTCGGCCGGGTGAGGATGTCGCGATCGACGCGGTCCACGCCAGCGTCCATGCAGACATCGCCGTTACACCCGTCACTGTTCGGGGTAAGGAGGCTGTTGGCGCCCATGCCGAAGTTGAGGACCGACACCTTACCAGCGAGCTCCGCGTCCTCCTGGATGGCGAGGGTGAGGAAGTCGGGCCAGCGCGCAAACTGGTTTATGACACCGTAGCCATCGGTGATCGAGTCCCCCAGAGCTGCAATCGCGAAGGCATCCGCTGGAGCCATCACCTCGATCGCGTTGATGAAGTACCAGCGATCCCGCGTTTCGCCGCTGATGTTGGCCTGGGACACCGCATCTCCGTTCGCGATGTACGAGGTGGTGCGGGCTCCAGGGTGACCGGTAACCTCGCTTGGCACGCTGCTCCCGAACTGTATCGAGACGGCAGTGGGTTGGGCGACCTCGAGGGGGAAGCTCAAGGCATCGGACCACACAGTCTCACCCGCGGGGATTGTGACGGAGGCACTTCCCTGAAAGGTGAACCCAGCGTCGGTCGAAGCGTCGATGCTCCCCTGCCCAAGGGGCTGCGCCTTGGCGATGTGCACCTTGTTGATCTCCACTGCGCTGCGGCCCTTCTCGTTGCTCAGCTGGATCCGGATCTCGTCTCCCGAGTACGAGGGCCACACGAACTGACGGAGCGTCTTGTCGTTCAGCGCCGGAGGCATGTTCCTGTCTTCGGTTCGCTGAATCGTCGTGGCCCAGGACGGCAACCACTCCATGTCGCTGTCTCCGCCACCGGCCTGCCCCCCCGTTTCGCTGCCTCCCGAGCCTGCCCCGCCGCCGACGCCCGCTGTGCCACCGGCGCCGCCCGCCGCGGCAGGTGTGCACGTCCAGAGGCTGCTGTCCGCGCCACAGGTGCAGGCGCGGTCTCCGAGGTTGCAGGCTTCAGTATCCACCGCGGGCTCACAGGGGGAGCCGCTGCCGATATCGGCCGTGCACGTGCCCTGTCCCGTGCTGCCCCCCGCGCCTCCGTTGAGTTCGGTGCCCCCAGTGGAGGGTCCAGAGCCTCCCGCCGCGGCCTGACCTCCGACCCCTGGAAGACCACCGCCCGCGACATGACCCCCCGAGCCGACCTGACCGCCTGCGTTCGTGGCGCCTCCGCTCGCGCTCAGGCCGCCGACCCCGGACGGGGCCCCGCCGCTGAGGTTGGGGCCACTGCCACCTATGGAAGGACTACCTCCCGATGTGGCGCCTCCTGTCACTCCGGAGCCTCCTACGGCAGCTCCCCCGCTTGCCCAGGCTTGGCCTCCTCCGCTTCCGGGCCCGGCGTTACCACCAGAAGAGGTGGCGCCCCCCGCCCCGGTCGAACCGTTCGAACCTTCATCCGACCCGCACGCGCCTCCCAGGAGGGAAAGGGCGGCGGCCAGGACCTTCCAATCAAGCGCTCGTATTGGCGAGAAAGCTGGCATGACGATGTATCCCCGATACTCCCGCGTCTGAGCCCGGGATCCACAGAAATCGCCCGTCGACGTCCGTCTCTGGGTCCGGATCCCCCCAGCGGTGCGAAATTACTCCCCTGCTGCATGCAGTTGCGGTCGGGCGGGCGCGACAACAGGTATGCGGCATGGCCACCCTAGGTCTCATCGGTGCAGGTAACATTGGCAGCCAGCTCGCGCGGCTCGCCGTAGCGCACGGCTACGACGCTGTCCTGAGCAACTCTCGCGGACCGGAGACGCTCTCGGACCTGGTGCAAGAACTCGGTGCTCGCGCCCGCGCCGGGACGCCCCTAGAGGCGGCTCGCGCCGGGGACATCGTCGTCGTCAGTATCCCGCTCAAGCATTACCGCTCGGTCCCCGTCGAGCCGCTCGTCGGTAAGGTCGTCATCGATACGAACAACTACTATCCCGTTCGCGATGGTCACTTCCCCGAGCTGGACCGCGAGGAGACGACAACGTCGGAGCTCCTGCAGGCGCACTTGCCACAATCGAAGGTCGTGAAGGCCTTCAATCACATCTACGCCGCCGATCTGACGACCGACGGAATGCCGAGCGGCGCGCCCAATCGTCGGGCTCTCGTCCTGGCAGGGAATGAAAGCGAGGCCAAGGCGACAGTGACACGCCTCCTCGATCTGTTCGGCTTCGATGCCGTCGACGCCGGGCCCTTGTCCGAGAGCTGGCGGATCCAGCGCGATACTCCGGGCTACGGTCCACGGCGCAACGCGGCCGAGCTTCGAGCGGACCTCGCTGCCGCGCAACGTCCCGCCCCTGAGTCGCTGCCCGGGTAGTAGGCACCGGGGCAGGGGACCAGAGCCCGCGTTCGGAGGCTCCCAAAGTCGTTTGCCTCGCCGTGCTGGGGGGCTCTTGAGGCTCACGAATCGATTCGTGTATCCAGTTCCTGAGGGTCGCGACCCTCACCGATCGACTTGCCTATCCACCCCCGGAGGCTCTGGAGTATCCCGGATCGACTCGCCTATCCACCTCCGGAGGGTCTGGAGTATCTAGGATCGACTCGCCTATCCACCTCCGGAGGGTCTGGAGTATCCGGGATCGACTAGCGTATCCGTTCCCGGAGGGTCTGGAGTATCCAGGATCGACTTGCGTATCTGCCTTGGAGCCTCCCGAGTATCCCAGAGTGAGTTGCCTATCCACATCTGGGGCCTTGAGAGCCTCTGGAGGGTCACGAAGTCGTTGACACGTACCGAAGTCGGGCCGGAACGGCGCCGCCCAGCCCTGAGGGATCCTGGGGCCGTCTTGAAATGTCTCGATGTGCCCCAGAGAACGCGATCCGCCAGCTGGCCCACCCTGGTGGGCCGTGCACGGCGCTGGAGTGAGTACACGAAGCCGGTACTTCGGAGTGCGAAACCGTTGAAGGCCTTACCCGATTGAGGCAGTCTCACACATGTGCGCAGGAGTGGTCCATGCCAAGCCGACCGAGCCTGATCATGGGGGCCGAACCGTCGGCTTCGGGTGACGAGCTCTTCGCTCGCTTCGGCTTCGCTCCAGCCCGCGTCCACATGGCAGACGCACACGATTCGCCCGCGAACTGGGGCAGCCGCGTCTTGAAGCTGATGCTCTCCCAGGAGGATGACCGGACGCCGCCACACGACGCTGTGGACAAGGCAGCAGAAGCGCTGCGCCATCTGGCATCCGCCACAGGGAGCCGCATCAGGTGGACGAGGCAGAGCCAATGACGACACGCATCGCCATCCAGCCAGAGCTCCTGGAGTGGGCCTGTGATCGGGCTGGGCACGAGGTCGAGGTCTACTCTGACCGCTTCCCAAAACTCCGGGCGTGGATCGCCCAGCAAGAGAAGCCGACTCTCAAGCAGCTCGAAGACTTCGCGAGGGCGACACACACACCGCTCGGTTACCTCTTTCTGCCAAAGCCCCCGCAGGAGCGCCTCCCCCTCCGAGACTTTCGCACTGTATCCGGACCGCGGGGCTCCAATCCAAGCCCAGACCTCCTCGACACTCTCTACGCGATGCAGCAGCGCCAGGGCTGGCTGCGTGAGACTTTCATTGAAGACGGAATGGATCCGCTCCCCTTCGTCGGCAGTGCCACGTTGGCTGACCCGCCGGAGTCGATTGGACTCGAGATGAGGCGCCTCCTGGGGCTGGAAGACGGTTGGGCCCGCTCCGTCAGCACTTGGCAAGCAGCAGCAAGCGATCTGCGCCGCCGCATTGAGCAGCTGAGGATTATGGCTGTGGTCAACGGGGTTGTCGGGAACAACACGCGCCGCACACTCGACGTCCAAGAGTTTCGCGGTTTCGCGATGAGCGATCCCTATGCCCCCCTCATTTTCGTGAATGGGGCGGACGCGAAGTCCGCGCAGATGTTCACGCTGGCCCATGAGCTTGCTCATATCTGGCTGGGCGCAGGAGGGCTCTCCGGATTCCAGGGACTGTTTCCGCGAGGCACGGATGTCGAGGACTGGTGCGACAAGGCGGCAGCGGAACTGCTCGTGCCGGCGCGTGCATTGAAGCAACGCTGGCCCGAAGTACGGCACGCGGAGGCTCCTTTTGACGCTGCAGCACGAGAGTTCAAGGTCAGCCCGATCGTTGCTGCCCGCCGTGCCCTAGATCTTCGACTGATTGGCCGCGATACCTTCTTGGATTTCTACAATGCCTACACGAGCCGGGAGCATCGCCAGAAGCCGCAGGCGGGCGGAGGCGACTTCTACAACAACCAGAACACACGTGTCGGCGCACTCCTCGCAGGTCACGTTGTCCGAGCAGCGCTGGAGGGGCGAATCGGCTTCAAGGAAGCCTACGATTTGACCGGGCTGCGCGGAGGTGCCTTCCAGGAGTACGCATCGAGGCTCGGCCGCGCGTGAGGCTGGATGTCGGGGACCGCCGCATGTAAGTCACGGTGAGAGCTGCAGTGGCAAACATGGACCGCCCTCATGGGTGACCATGGCCGGCCGCAGAGTCCCGACTTTCTTCGTCCTATTCGCGAGGTTGAGGGCGCTGTGCTTCAAGAACCTGGCTTGCTATCGTCGCGCCGGCTGGGCTCCAGGTCGTCTGCGCGTCGGGTTCGGGGGCCGGCCATGTGCAGACCATGGGCAAGAACAGACCTCATTCCGCGACTCTCACCGACAGGCCTCTCGCGCCGAGCAGAGAACCCATCCTCTCGTCCGTCCTCACCGCGCTCAGCATCGAGCGCCTCTACGACCTAGGACGCGTCATGGGCGCCGGCCTGCGAGAGAGGAAGACCGCGAGATCTAGCCTGGTGACTGTGCTCGAGGCCGTCCTGGGCAACGACCGGCTCCCCGCCGTCCTTCGCGAGCTCGGGCGCGACGAGCTCCGCACCGTTTGCAGCGCCCTCGAGCTCGAGGCCGAATCGCCGCGCCGCGACGACCTCATCGAGACCATCCTCGAGGCCAGCGGGTTCGACCCCAAGGCCTCCGTCCATGCCCCCCCGCTGATGCACACAGGAGTTCCGGAGCCGGGCCAGGTGCTTGCGGCCCGTGGTCGTCAGTGGCTCGTCGAACGAGTCCACGACGGTGACGCGCCCCACCAGTCCCCCTTGCTCCAGCTCGCCTGCCTCGACGACGACGCTCCCGGCAAACGCCTCGACATGCTCTGGGATCTCGAGATCGGCGCGCGGACTATCGAGCCGCGCCTTCACGGCCTGGGAGCCCCTAAGAAACTCGATCCCCCGGCGCACTTCGGCGCGTACCTGCACGCCCTCAAGTGGAGCGCCGTCAGCGCCGCGGACGCCACGCGCTTCCAGGCTCCGTTCCGCGCGGGCATCAAGATCATGCCGCACCAGCTCACCCCGCTGATGAAGGCCCTCGAGCTGCCGCGCGCGAATCTGTTCATCGCCGACGATGTGGGCCTCGGCAAGACCATCGAGGCGGGCTTGGTTCTCCAAGAGCTGATCCTTCGGCAGCAGGCGGGTTTCGTGCTGGTGGTCTGCCCGGCTGCGGTGTGCCTGCAGTGGCGGGACGAGATGATGCGGCGCTTCGGGCTGCGGTTCGAGGTGATGAGCCGGCACTTCCTGCAGATGCGTCGTCGAGAGCGGGGTTTCGGCATCAACCCCTGGGCCACGCACAACCGGTTCATCGTCAGCTATCCGTTGATTCGCCGCCCCGAGTACCGCGACCCGCTCCTCGCGCACCTCGGCTACCGCGCGGAGAAGGGCCTGCTCATCCTGGATGAGGCGCATGGGGTCGCTCCGGCGAGCGCAAGCAAGTACGCTGTCGATAGCGATACAACTCGGGCCGTGCGCGATCTGGCGCCCAAGTTCGACAACCGCCTTTTCCTCAGCGCCACCCCGCACAACGGCCACTCGAACTCCTTCAGTGCCCTCCTGGAGATCTTGGATCCCATCCGCTTCAGTCGCGCTTCTCCCATCCGCGACCCGAGCCAGCTCGAGCCGGTCATGGTGCGACGTCTCAAGCGTGATCTGCGTCAGCTCGGCGCCGATCGCTTCCCCGAGCGCATCCTGTGCAGGCTCGAGCTGAAGCACGAGGGCAACGGCTTGCAGCACGAGGCCAACGGCTGGGATGTCAGCGAAGAGCGCTACAGCGCCGAGGACAGCCGCCGCGAGGAATGCACAGTGCTCGCCAAGGCGCTGCCCGGCGAGGCCACCGAGCTCCAGCTCTCGGCGCTGCTCGCCCGCTACACGGAGCTCTGCGCCCCGGAGCGCGGCGGCGGTCGCTTCCCCTTCGTCAATCTCCAGAAGCGCCTCTTGAGCAGCCCCGAGGCCTTCGCGCGCACCATCGAGGTCCACGCGCAGCGCATCGAGAAAGAGGGCATCCAGGTCAAGCCGAGCGCCCAGAAGCTCAACTTCGAAGGCGCCCTCGATCCCGAGGCCTACGGCGAAGATGACGAGGCCCTCCTCGCCGACGAGCTCGAGGCCGTCGCCAAGGCGTCGGCAGAGCTCCCGACTCCAACGGAGGAAGCCCGCGGCCTGCTGTCGAAGATGCGCGCCCTCGCCGACAAGGCGCGCCGCCGCCCCGATGCGAAGACCCTCGCGCTCTTTGCCTGGCTCAAGACAAACTGCTGCCCCGGCATCGGCGATCCGGGGGCCACCACGAAAGACTGCAAGTGGACCGACCGTCGCGTGATCCTGTTCACCGAGTACGCCGATACAAAGCGTTACCTCGTGGAGCTCCTGACCGAAGCGATCCGGCATACCGACAGCGGCGAGGAGCGTATTCTCCAGTTCCATGGGGGCATGGGCGATGAACAGCGGGACGAAGTGCAACGGGCCTTCAACGCGCCACCCGACGAGCACCCCGTGCGCATTCTTGTGGCCACCGACGCCGCCCGCGAGGGCGTGAACCTGCAGGGCCACTGCGCCGATCTCTTCCACATCGACGTCCCCTGGAACCCTTCGCGCCTCGAACAGCGCAATGGGCGCATCGATAGGACCCTGCAAGAGGCAGACGAAGTCCGCTGCCACTACTTCGTCTACCCCCAGCGTCGTGAAGATCCGGTGCTCGACACGCTCTTCCGCAAGATCCAAACAGTGCAGGCCCAGCTCGGCTCGATGGGCGCGGTCCTCCTCGACGAGATGGAGGAGACGCTACGCGACGGCCTTCGCGACGACACGGCCCGGAAGCTCGAGTCCCTCGGCGGCGACCAGCGCGCCGAGACCTCCGAGAAGGAGCTCGAGGCGTTGAGACGGCAGCAAGACCACCTCCAGAAGGAGAACCTCCGTGCGGGGCGCCTCCTCGAAGCTTCCAAGCGCGCCCTGCAAGTGGAGCCCGAGGCCCTCCGCGGGGTCGTCAACGTCGGGTTACAGCTTGCGGGAGCCAAGGGCCTCGCGGACGGGGAGCCCATCGCCGGGGGACCCAATGCTAAGATCGCTGGGGGGCGCGCCACCTACCTCTTGCCCACCCTCGATTCGTCGTGGGAGGTGACCCTCGACACCCTGCGTCCGCCACGCGGGCGCAGCCAGAGCTTCTGGGAGTGGCGCGACATACCTCCAAGGCCTGTCACCTTCGAACCACTGACGTCAATCTCCTCACCAGCAGAGCAGCTTCACCTCGCGCACCCGCTCGTCAAGCGCATCCTGGACCGCTTCGTCGCCCAGGGATTCGGCGCACACGACCTCTCCCGCCACTGCGCTGTCGTCGTTCCCGGCGAGAGCGTCGCGCGCGTCATCGCCTACGCTCGGCTGACGATCTTCGGCAACGGCGCGGCGCGTCTCCACGATGAGCTCGTGGCCGTCGCCGCCGCCTGGACGCCCGGTGAAAAGCCGACCCCCTACAAGGATCCGGTTACGGCCCAGAAGGCCCGTGAGGTCACGGAGAAGGCGCTCGCCCTCGGCGAGAAGGCGCCGCCCAAGCGGGTCTGCAGCCAGGCGCTGGAGCACTCCGAGTCGGTATTCGCTGCCCTCTGGCCTCACGTGGAGGCCGAAGCCGAGGCCCGTGGGATCGACGCTCAGAACGGGCTCGCCCGCCGCGCGCGCAAGGAGAGCGAAGAGCTGAAGAAGCTGCTCCAGCGCCAGCAGCGAGAGGTCACCGACGATCTAGCCGCACTGCGGCAGGTCACGATGGAGCAAGTCAAGGACAAGAAGCAGCGCCGGCAGGTGGAGCTCGACATTCAGGTGACCAAGGACCGCCTCGGCAACTTCGCCCAGCAGCTCGCGCAGGAGCCGCCAAAGATCGAGGCGCTCTACCAAGTGCAGAAGACGCGCCTCACCCCCGTGGGCCTCGTGCTCGCTTGGCCGGAGGGCGGCTGACATGGCCACTGACGCGCAGGTCCGCTTTCACCAGGAGTGGCTGGGGCTCGCTCAACCCTACGAGGGGCTCGTCTTCTCCGTGCCCGTGCTGGCGGACGCCCAGATCACCCCGCAGGTCGGCGCCGATCTGACCACTCGCTTCCGGCGCGCGCTTGTCCAACCCGAGGGCGAGGAGAGCGGCCACATTGGCGCTCTGCCCGCATTCTTCGCGGAGTTCCTGGAGTATTCGCAGGAAGGCGCCTTGATTCTCCGTGACGAGCTGCCGCAGGAGCTTCACTTCTACGCGCAGGAGGGCCAGCAGGATATCCGCCCGAGCTTCGCCATCGCGCGCTCGCTCCCCGAAGAAGCGGACGACCTATTCGGCGGCTTCGCTGAAGAGAAGCCCGCACCCACGGCGAAGGACAACAAGGAAGGCCAGAGCCCGTACATCGCACTCGTGTGGGATGTGCGTGACGACGCTGGGCAAGCCGCGCTCGGCCTCGATCTCGACAAGCCCGAAGACATCACCGGTTCCTGGCGCTATCCGCCCACGGCGAAGTTCGAGCGCCTGCTGCGAGCCGTGGGCATCCCAGTGGGCTTTGTCTCGAACGGGCGCGACATCCGTCTCATCTACGCCCCCGCGGGCGAGACGACCTCACACCTGACCTTCCGCGGCGAGTTCATGCAGCGGGCAGACGGACGCCCCATTCTCGCGGCGTTCGAGCTCCTGCTGAACGCCAATCGGACCTACCAAGCGGCGCCTGAGTTCACCTTCGAGGGCCTGCTGAAGGAGAGCCGCAGCCGGCAGGCGGACGTCACCAAGGAGCTAGCGGGGCAGGTCTTCGAGGCCGTGGAGATCCTTCTTACTGGCTTCGAAGTGGCGGGTAATCGTGACGCCGCGAGCGGACGCATCGACAGCCTGCGCGCCGCGCTCGAAGAGCCCCACGACCACGCCTACCAGGGCGTGCTGAGCGTCATATTGCGCCTCGTCTTCCTGCTCTACGCCGAAGACCAGAGCCTGTTGCCCGTACAGCACGAAACGTACTCGAATCACCTCAGCGTGAAGGGGCTCTATGACGAGCTCGTCGAGGACGCGGGGCAACACCCCGAGAGCATGAACCACCGCTTCGGGGCTTACGGGCGCCTGCTCTCGCTCTTTCGCGCCATGTACCTCGGCGTCGAGCACGGCGACCTGCAGCTTCCACCGCGCCGCGGCCGCCTCTTCGATCCAAACAGCTTCCCCTTCCTCGAGGGAGGGCTCCCCGGCACGAGTGCGGCGGTGCTGTCTCCCGAGGGCCGCGCGTCAACGCTCCCCCCCAGCATCGACGATGGGACCGTCTACGAGGTACTCCACCGCCTCGTCTTCTTCCAGGGCCAGCGCCTCAGCTACGCCAGCCTCGACGTGGAGCAGCTCGGAGCGGTCTACGAGTCCCTGATGGGCTACCACGTGCTGCGCCTGGCAGAGCCCGCGGTGCGCCTGGGGAAAAACTGGCTCTGGCTCGAGCTCGGAGAGCTCCGCAAGGCGAAGGCCATGGACCGGAAGAAGCTCCTGAAGGAAGGCGCTGGCCTCAGCACCGCACAGGGAACGCGAGTCGAGGAGCTCGTGAAGGAGCATAAGGAGAACGCGCCGCTCGCGGAGGCGCTGAACGAGCTCTCGCCCGGAGGCAAGAAGCAGCGGCATCGCCACCGCGCGGGAGTGGGACGCTTGGTGCTGCAACCGGGTGAAGAGCGGCGCCGTTCCGGGAGCCACTACACACCGCGGTCGCTGACGGAAGGCATCGTCCGCCGCACCCTCGAGCCGCTGCTGAAGTGCCTCGGAGACGAACCCACGGAAGAGCAGATCCTCTCGCTCAAGATCTGCGATCCCGCCATGGGCTCCGGGGCGTTCCTCGTCGAAGTCGTGCGCCAGCTCGCCAAGAAGATCGAAGAGGTGTGGACGCGCGAGGGGCGCCTTGCTGAGCTCAGCGAGAAGTACGGCGACGCGAACCTCCACGCCCGCCGCCTGGTGGCGCAACAGTGCGTCTACGGCGTGGATAAGAACGCCGCAGCCGTAGAGCTCGCCAAGCTCTCGCTCTGGCTCGTGACGCTCAGCGCGGACTTGCCCTTCACCTTTCTTGACCACGCGCTTCGCCACGGGGATTCCCTCGTGGGCCTGAGCCTCGAGCAGATCTCGAGCTTCCACTGGGCCCCCCAGAAGCAGGTTCCGCTGTTGCACCAGGTACTCAGGGAATCGCTTGACGAGGCGATCGAGCACCGCGCCGAGCTCCTGGAGCTCGCCAGGGACGACACCCCGCGCAGCCAGGAAGAACGGCGCCGCCTGCTCGACCACGCCGAGCAAGCGACCAACCGCATCCGCATGGTGGCCGACCTTTGCGTGGGGGCGTTCTTCGCCGAGGAGAAGGACAAGGCGCGAAACGCCGAGCGCGTGCGGCGGATGGATTTGGTGGAGCGGTGGCTCAAAGGGGAGAGGGAGCTCGAGCCAGAGCTACAGGAAATGGCGGACGAGACGCGGGAGAGGCTCGCGCCGTTTCACTGGATGATCGAGTTTCCGGAGGTGTTCTACCAGGAGCGGCCGGATCCGCTGGATGGGGGGAGGGTGAATGGGGCGGCGATGATGGATGGGTTTGTTGGGAATCCGCCGTTCATGGGAAAGAATGGGATCAGTGAGCAAGGTGGGGCCGCGTACCTGCCTTGGCTTCAGACCGTGCACGAGGGGGCACACGGGAATGCCGACTACTCGGCGCACTTCTTTCGGCGCGGAGCAGACCTGCTTGGTGCTCACGGCACCGTTGGTTTGATCGCAACAAACACCATCGGCCAGGGCGACACGCGGGCGACGGGTCTGCAGCGGTTGATTCGAGATGGCTTCACCCTCTACTCAGCAACGAAAGACCTAGCCTGGCCCGGGGAGGCGGCGGTGACGGTGAGCGTGTGTCATCTGGGCCGCGGAACACCAATCCGAGGTTGCGAGTTGTTGCTCGATGGGCGTCCGGCACCTGCGCTGAGCTCGAGACTGCGGCCCACCCCGGAGCGGGCGGACCCCGCGAAGCTCGAGGCTAACGCGGGGGCGGCCTTTGTCGGCACCTACGTCCTGGGCATGGGCTTCACCCTCACCCCGGATGAGCGCGACGCGCTGGTCGCCAAGTACCCCAAGAACGCCGAGCGGGTCTTCCCCTACCTCGGGGGCGAAGAGGTGAACTCGAGTCCCGCGCAGAGCCACGAACGCTATGTGATCAGCTTCGGGCAGATGGAGCTTTCCCAGGCCGAGCAGTGGCCGGACTTGATTGGTATCGTTCGCGAGAAAGTGAAGCCGGAGCGGGAGAAGAACAACCGTGCGAACTACCGCGAGTCCTGGTGGCAGTTTGGAGAGGCCAGGCCGGGCCTCTACGCTGCCATCGCCCCCCTTTCCCGGTGCTTGGTCACGGCGCGTGTTACCAAGCACCTCTGCTTCTCGTACCAGCCAACCAATCGCATTCTCAACGAAAAGCTCTACGTCTTTCCCTTCGACCGCTACACCCAGTTCACCATCCTCCAGTCCCGCCTTCATGGCTCCTGGACCTGGCTGCTCTCATCCACGCTGGAGACTCGACTCAACTACTCCGCCTCCGACTGCTTCGAGTCCTTCCCCTTCCCCCAGCCCGACCCCCGCACCGTCATCCCCGAGCTCGAAGCCATCGGCGAGAAGCTCGACGAAGCCCGCGCCAAGTACATGGTCGACACTGACCAGGGCCTCACCAAGACGTACAACGTCCTCAAAGACCCATCCTGCACCGACGAGCGCATCCTCGAGCTTCGCGAGCTGCACGAAGAGATGGACCGCGCCGTCCTGCGTGCCTACCCGAAGCTCCCGGGCGTCGGCTCCCAGGACCCAAGCGTCGTCGGTTGGTCTGACATCGAGGTACCGCCGTTCTGTATCGCTACTGAGGAGGACCGGGCGGCGCTTCAAGCCTTCGAGGACGAGGTCATCGATCGCCTCTTCGTCTTGAACGAGATTCGGGCCAAGGACGAAGCGGCCCAGGGCACGGCGACCAAGAGGGGCGGTGCGAAGAAGAAGGCCAGTTCCAAGAAAGCGGCCTCGAAGCAGGTGGCCTCGAAGCAGCGTGCCCGAGCTCAGAAGGTGTCCAATCCGCCTCCAGGTGACCCTGGGGATGAAGGCCAAGGGAGCCTGTTTTGAAGCGCGGATGGTTGATTGCGCGGCGCTGGGCCGACATCACGCTGCTCGCGGTCCTGGGTGGATCCATCGTGCTGGTCTTGTTCGCGCTCCGTGTTTCGTGGCTCTTGGCCGTCCTTGATGCGAGTGCGTGGATCGTGGGGGCGAGTGGCCTAGTCGTGGCGGCTCTCGTTCTCTGTTCCGCACTGCAGAGCTGTGTCGGGCATCCTGTCTTAGACGACTCGACGCCACAGCGCTGGCACCGGGTGTTTGGCGGGCTCGTTGCGTGCGCTGGCCTGAAGCACTGCCACGCCTATCCCCCAACGTGGTTTGCGGGACTGCTTGGAGCAGCGGGGCTCCTGTCACTCCTGAATCTGTTCTCGGGTGCGCGTGAACTGCTGCAGCTCCCGACTCACCTCGAGGCTGGGTTGTGGCTTGTCGTGGTCAATGCATCGGTGTTTCTTTCCGCGGTGGTCGCTACGGCTGCATTGGCTCCCCCTATCATTGCTGCTATTGAACGGCTAACTCCGAAGCGCTCGACCCCAGACTCGCAGAGTGCGTCCACTAGGCCTCCTGCTTCGAGCGAAGTGGGCCTGACTTCATCGTGGGACCGGCTGAGACGTTGGCTTCTCGACGACAAGCCGGTCACACAATCGCGGGATGCCCTGTTCGGCCACGCTGCCATCGCTCGCAGAATCGCTTCACGCCTGCAGCAGATTCCCGCGCCGGCCCAGGTTGTTGTGGGAGGATTGGGCACGGGCAAGACGACCCTGCGGTGCCTGGTGCAGCATGAGCTTCGCTCCCGCACGCGTATTCATATCGTTCCAATAGAGCTTTGGCCCTTTGAGACACCGCAGGCCGCTGTGGAGGGGGTACTGCGCGCCCTCATGCAAAGCATGGCCCGTGAAGTTGACACCCTCGCAGCGCGTGGCTTGCCTGAGCGGTACGTCGAGGTTATGACCGCAGCGGGTGGGTTCGCTGCTCAACTGACAAAGGTCGATGGAAAGCCCAAGACGCCGCTGGCTGTCTTGGCGATTGTCGACAAGCTCGCGACTGCCATCGGGCACCGCTTCGTCATTTGGGTGGAGGACCTCGAGCGTTTCGCGAGAGCGTCTGACGGTGAAGAATCCCTCGAGAACTCACAGCGCCTTGCGCCGCTGCGAGCACTCCTCTTTGGCCTGTCTGAACTTCGCTCCATCAGCGTCGTGACGGCGACTACGAGCCTCCACGCGCGATTCGACACCCAGAAGATCGCGCGGTACGTCGAAAACGTGCCGCCGGTCAAGTACTCGCAAGCCGCGCTCGTTCTCCAAACGTTCCGCGCTGCATGCATGAGTCGGCACTACATCGATCCAGCGGACCCCAAGGCACGCAAGGACTGGAAAGTCTTCGATTCCCCGGATCGTCTCGAAGCGCAGATAGTGTTCGGCAGGGGAATCGCCACGGTTCCGGACGCGGCCGTCTCCCTGTGCCGCACGCCCCGCTCGATGAAGCAAGGTTTGCGAAGAGCACTGGAGTATTGGGAAACCCACACAGGCGAGATCGATCTGGATGATCTGCTGGTGATGCACCTGCTCCGCGTGGCAGAGCCCGGCGCCTTCGCTCTGATTGGAGCGCACTGGCGTGGCCTCGTCGATGTTCGACGGAGCGATAGCGTCAACAAGACAGCGCAGGAGGCGTTTGATTCAGCCCTAGGCGATCTGAATCTCCCTGCAGAGCGCAATGGGGTAGTGGATGCCATCGTGAAGGGAGTTCTTCAGCAACCGAAGCCCCAGGGGCTGTCCCGCCAGCGCTACTGGAGCCGGTTTCTATCCGACGCGGAGATCGAGCGCGAGGACGAAGACCAGCCCGTGCTTCGGACGTTGCGCGGGGACGATGACGACGCCCTTCTGGTTCTCCTGGAGG
Source organism: Pseudomonadota bacterium (assembly GCA_023398955.1). Taxonomy (GTDB): domain Bacteria; phylum Myxococcota_A; class Polyangia; order Polyangiales; family Polyangiaceae; genus JAEWRL01. The sequence goes on along the minus strand of JAEWRL010000029.1, from coordinate 13,074 downwards.
GACCGCAGAGCGATCAGGTGGAGACCTTCTTATCGCTCGTGTCTGCTCGACGGTGGCTGCGGCGCCTCGTTCCGCTGGTGAAACGAAGGGCCTCTGAGAACCCCGCGACGTGGCAGACAAAGGGATGGGGAGCGGAGAGCAACCCACCAGGATTGATCCCTCTCTGGAGGATTCTGCTCACTGCGGCGCCGGACAAAGGCTGCTTCTCTACAGACGAGGTGGCGAAGGAGATCAAGAGCGCACTCAGGGAAGCTCTGCCCTGTTTTCCGCTGCTAAACAAGCTGGAGCACTACTATCTTGGATCGGGGGATGGACACTCGCCCCTGGAGCAGCTCGACCGGGCGCAGGGTGGTCAGTTGGTGAAGGATATCCGCGAAGATATGTGGCGCCACCTCGTCGAACGCTACGCAGGAAAGCCCGACGACCTACGCGACGCCCTGTGCGGCTCCCATCCCTGGACGCTCGGGTGGGTGGTTTGGGGCTCGGAGCGCAAGGGCCAGAAGACATGCCAGGGAGTCCCCTTTGCTGACTGGGGTCGCTTTGCTTCTACGCTGCTCGAGGCTTGTCGGAATGATCCGGCCCTGATGTTGCCTTCCCTTGCAGCCCTTGTCACTGGGGAGGGTAAGACGACGTACCGCGATGGCGAACGCACAGCAGTCTACGCTTTCGATGGAACTCAGGCTGCGGCTCTCTTCGGCAGCGAGGCGGCTGTTCTCGAGCTGTTCGTCGCGCCCGTCGAGGTGGCGGACGACGCTCGCGATATAGTGGGCGCAGTAAACCGGGCCGCGCTGCAATCACAGCAGCAGGGTGAGGAGTCCAGCACGTGAATCGCCCCGCCTCCTCGCGAGTTCGTTGGAGCCCCCGATGCACTTCGATGAGGTTGACCTGCGGCCCTCCCTGTCCCGCTTGGGTTGTCGGGCCGGAGTTGCCAGCGGAGCGACTTCCCCCGGCTGCGCAACCTCCGCTCGATGGCGCAGGCCGTGGGGCACTCGCGGACCAGGGACACATCGTCATCCTCGACCCAGTACTTTCTCGCGCTGGGCCTCAACCCGCCCATGGTGGCGCCGGAGGCTAACGAGTTAGTTAAATGATTCGTAGATTTCTTTACCAACTGCGGAGCTAGGCAGCTAACCCTTACTAGCGATGGAAACCGCTGACTTCATTGCGCCTTTCCCCGGACGGCTGCTGCCCATTGAAGGAGGGCTCCACGCGTTCGTGCCCAAGGAGCTGCAACCGCGTGTACCTTGCCGAGCAGCTGCTTCGCACCATCCACGCGCCCGCGGATCAGCCAGCCAAGGGAGAGCCATGAACCCCTCCGAAGCCATTCGTTCCGAGCTCGTCAAGGCGAAGCGCAAGCAGTACTTCCCCGCGTCGATGGGGCTCTCGGCGTTTCTGCCGCGACAAGTGATGGCGTCGCATGGGGGCTGGGTCAGCGGCCGACGGTCACCCGACTCGTTTTTGCCGAGCGATTCTGCTTTCAGTTCAACTAGTTGCGCTCCCCTAGGGCACAACTTAATCCTTTTTAAGTTATTAGGGAACGGAGATTCTCCGGGCTGCCCGGCACCCGGGAAGGCGTGAACATGCTCACCAAACTCCGCATGAAGAACTTCAAGGCGTGGAAGGACACGGGAGAAATTCGCGTTGCGCCCCTCACTATTCTCTTTGGTGCGAATAGCGCGGGGAAGAGCAGCATTGGGCACCTTCTGCTCGCTCTCAAGCAGACCGCGACTTCCACGGATCGTCGCCGGGCTCTGCACACGGGTGACGAGAATGCACTCATCGACCTGGGCACCTTTGTCGAGTGTCTCCACGGCCACGACAAGCAGGCGCCGCTCGAGTTCAGCCTTGACTGGTCTCTTAGCCCGCCGCTCGAGGTGCGCAATCCGCTCGACCCCTCACAGGTATTCCGAGGGGACCGCCTGCACCTCGCCAGTACCCTGGCCCTGTCCGAAGCAGACCAGCCCGTTGTCCGCAGGGTCCACTACGACTTGAGTGCCCAGAACGAATCCAAACTGACAGTGACAATGACGACTGGGGGCAAGGTACAGCTCAAGACCCAACCGTACCGGCTCGTCCACGCCGATGGTCGAAAGTGGCCCCTCGAGCCTCCCGAGAAGTTCTACCGCATCTCGGATCGGTCCATTGCTCGCTATAAGAACGCTGACTTCCTCGCGGAGTTTGCACTCGCGATTGAGAGCAGTTTGTCGGGCCTCAGCTACCTGGGTCCGCTTCGCGAGCATCCACGCCGAACCTACGGGTGGTCGGGAAACACCCCCGAGAGCGTGGGGTCCAAAGGCGAATACGCCATTGCCTGCATCCTCGCTGCCGCAGCCGCGAAGCGAAAGCTCAATCGAGGATACAGGAAAAAGACGCAACCTTTCGCCGAGTTCATTGCCAGCTGGCTCGTGGACCTCGGGGTCATTGCGAGCTTTGAAGTGAGGCAAATCGGCACGGGCCGGAAGGACTACGAGGTTCGGGTAAGGACGGGCGGGGGCTCGACCGAGGTCGCACTGCCCGATGTCGGGTTTGGTGTCTCCCAGGTGCTCCCGGCACTGGTCCAGGCCTTCTACTGTCCAGAAGGATCCGTCGTGTGGATGGAACAACCGGAGATTCATCTCCACCCGCAGGTACAAGCAGAGCTCGCGGACGTGTTCATCTCGGCGGTTCAGTCTTATGAGAATGGCAGGCACCGCCGCGTGCAGTTGATAGTCGAAACGCACTCCGAGCACTTCCTCAATCGCCTCCAGCGACGCATCGCTGAAGAGGCCATCGCTTCGCAAGATGTAGCGATCTACTTCGCCAAGGCGAGCCCAAAGGGGGCCGAGCTCGAAGAGCTGACCGTCAACGAGTACGGCGACATCACGAACTGGCCCAACAACTTCTTTGGCGATGAGATGGGCGATATCGTGGCGAGGACCGAGGCGGCCTCGCGCCGCCGTGCGAAGCGAGGTGCGCGATGACGACGGTCATTATCGACACGAACGTCATCCTCGTCGCCAATCGCCAGCACGCCGACGTGAGCGAAGCCTGTGTCGCCGCTTGCGCGAAGCGGTTGAACGAGATTGTCGTGGGCGGCTGCGTCGCGATTGATGACGACTATCGGATCCTCACCGAGTATCAGAACAAGACGAAGCCTCACGAGGGGAAACGCGCGGGTGACGCTTTCCTGAAGTGGCTCCTTCGCAACAATGCCAATCCCGCTCGCTGTGATTGCGTTGCGCTCGTTGAGCACACGGAGCGCGGCTTCGAGAGCTTCCCGGACGACTCGCGGCTGGCAAAGTTCGACCCTGCCGATCGCAAGTTCGTCGCTGTCGCCGCAGCCCATCCCGAGAAGCCCCCCATTGCCCAGGCCGCCGACTCGAAGTGGCTGGCCTGGGCTCCCGCGCTGGGGGACCACGGCGTTCATGTCGACTTCCTTTGCGAGGACGACCTCCGATGTTTCGACGCTCAAAAGAAGAAGAAGCGGCGCTCAGGCAAGGGGAAATGACGTCCTTCTTCCGGTTCCCCCGCACGCCACACCTCGCATGGCTCGGCGCCGGCAGGCCACGCGATGATAAGGTCCTTACGCTGGCAGAGGCGCAAGAGCTCATGGAGAACCCGGTTGTGGTCGAAGAGAAGGTCGATGGTGCGAACCTCGGCTTCTCGGTGGATGAACACGGCACCCTACGCGCGCAGAACCGGGGTCGCTACCTCGATTTTGCCGCGCTGCAGGACCAGTGGAAGCCCCTGAAGCTCTGGCTCTCTACCCGGCGTGATCGGCTTGCTGACGCGCTGTTTCCTGACCTGATGCTTTTTGGTGAGTGGTGCTACGCGGTGCACAGCGTGCGCTATGCGCACTTGCCTGATTGGTTCCTGGGGTTTGATGTTCTCGATCGTAGTCAGGGCGTGTTTTGGAGCGTCGACCGGCGGAATGAGCTTGCACATCAGTTGGACGTGGCAGTTGTCCCGGAGCTGGGTCGGGGTCACTTTTCCCTTGGTGGCTTGACGGAGCTGCTCGGCGAATCCCGGCTCACCGTGGGCCCCGCCGAAGGGCTGTACTTGCGCTGGGAAGCGGAGAGGCAGCTACTCCAGCGAGCCAAGCTCGTTCGCGCTGAATTCGTCAATGCCATCGAGCAACACTGGTCGAAGCGACGGCTGGAAGAGAACGTCATTTCACCCAACCCGCACAGAGGCGCCTCGTGACATCCTCCGAAGCCATTCGTTCCGAGCTCGTCAAAGCTCTCCAAGCCGACCTCATCGGCCCCTTCCTTCCAGAGGGACACCCCGGCGCTGGCGAAGAAGTCCTGCCGCTCCCGCCGTCTCGTTGGTACCTGACGGGTTTTCTGGCACCGCAGGCTGGCCGAATGCCCGACAAGGACGACACGGACTCCGAGGACGAGGGGCTCGCTGCTGGAGGCGAGAGCAAAGCCGAGGACGCCGGCAACGCCGAGCCCGAGGCGAAGCGCAAGCAGTACTTCCCCGCATCGATGGGGCTCTCGGTGTTCCTGCCGCCAGGGACGACGGACGGGACGGACCATATAGAGGTGGTCGTCTCCTGGGCAGACTACGATATCGAGGAGATCCAGGAGGACCACACCGACAGGAAGCAGCGCGGATGGCGGCGCGTGCCCCGCGGGCCCTTCACCGTGAAGGTTTCCCTCGACCGGAAGGCCCTCTCCAGTCGCGAGGGCGTCCGCTGGCCGGAGAGCAGCGGGCTCTGCTTCCGCGGCGAGCTCCGCACGACGGATATGGAGGGACTCGAGCCGGACACTCGCGTGCTCAGTCTCTTCCTTGTCAACGACAGGACTGCTCTTGAGAAAGACCGGGACTTGAACTTCGCCTTCCAGGTGAAATTCTCGATGCGCTACGCGCAGGGCTTCGTTCCTCGGCCCAACCGGCGGGGGGAGGGCTCCGATGATGATGATCAGCGCGTTCTCGCGCTGCTCTTCCGCGACAGGGCCGAGTGGGCCGTGGGGCACAACACGAGCCTGGCCCGTCCCGAGCAAGACGCCGATGGTCGCGTCACCGAGCTCTCGACGACCGGGCTCCCCAGCTTCCCGGTGATGAGCGTCAAGCACGAGGCCGTGGCCGGCGTGGTCACGGGGATGCGAGAGCTCTCCGAGATGGACGGTCCCGCCCTGAAGAACGCCCTGACGCCCCTCATCGAGGAGTACGCGACCTGGATCGAGCAGCAGCGGGGCATGTACCTCGAGCGCGATGAGCTCGCGAAGACGCGCAAGGTGCTGATGGACCAAGCCGAGCGCGCCCGTCAGCGCATGGCGGAGGGCATCGCGCTGCTCGAGACGAGTGAGCGGGTGCGGACCGCCTTCAAGTGGGCGAACCTGGCGATGGACGTGGCGGCCCAGCAGGCCGACAAGCGCCGAGAGGACCCACGGTACAAGGGCGGAAAGGTCCCGCAATGGCGCCCGTTCCAGCTTGCCTTCGTGCTGCTCAACTTGGCCTGTGTCGCCGATCCGAACCACGGCGACCGGAAGACCGCCGACCTCATCTACTTCCCCACGGGCGGTGGCAAGACGGAGGCCTACCTCGGCCTCATCGCCTTCACTCTGCTGCTCCGTCGCCTCGACGGCCGCACTCGCAACGACGAGGGACGCGGGGTCGGCGTTATCCTTCGCTACACCTTGCGCCTGCTCACGCTCGACCAGCTCGGCCGAGCCGCAACCCTGATGTGCGCTCTCGAGGAGATGCGCCGCAAGCAGCCGAACCTGCTCGGCAACAAGCGCTTCAGCGTGGGCCTGTGGGTCGGCAAGGCGGCGACGGCCAACCTGCTCAAAGACGTCCACGCGGCACTGAATGACTACACGCCCGGGCAGACCGAATCGCCTTTCCCGCTCACGGCATGCCCGTGGTGCGGCAATGACGTCAAGATCCATAACATCAAGCTCGTGGACGACACGGGGCGCCCCAGCAAGACCAAGTACACCCGGGCTGTCGTTTACTGCGAGGGGGCCAACTGCCTCTTCACCGAGAAGAAGCGCCCTGGGCTTGGGCTGCCTGTTCTGTTCGTCGATGAGCAGATCTACCAGGAGCTGCCCGACTTCATCGTGGCCACTGTCGATAAGTTCGCGATGATGCCCTGGCGGGGCGATGCGGGAATGCTCTTCGGGCGAGCCACCCACCTCGACGACGTGCGCGCCTACGGCGTGATGCACGACGTCCCGAAGAAGGCTCGGCCGCTGCCACAGGGACTCTACCCGCCCGAGCTGATCGTCCAGGACGAGATGCACCTCATCTCGGGCCCGCTTGGCACGATGGTTGGCCTGTATGAGACCGCCATCGACTATCTCTCGGAGCGAGAAGTCGACGGGCAGCGGCGCGCGCCAAAGATCGTGTGCTCCACCGCCACGGTTCGCCGTGCTCGGGAGCAGATCCGCGCCCTCTTCGACCGAGAGATGGCCATCTTCCCGCCCCGCGGCATCGACGAGGGCGACAACTTCTTCGCGACCGTCGACGAGGACTCACCGGGACGGCTCTACGTTGGCGTGGCGGCTCCTGGCAGGGCACTCCGCGCGGTTTCGGTGCGGACCTACGCCACGCTGCTGGCAGCGGCGGCGAAGCACTACGACCCGAAAGGCGACAAGGAGCAGCCGGCAGACCCGTACATGACCCTGGTGGGCTACTTCAACTCGCTTCGCGAGCTCGGTGGCATGAGGCGCCTAGTGGAGGACGAAGTCGCCAACCGGGTGAAGAACTTCTCCGACGACAAGCGTCCGCACCATTTCGTTGGCCCCCATCCCTGGGCGGACGACCGCAGGCTCCTTCTCCCGGCCGAGCTCACCTCCCGCGAGTCGACAGAGGACGTCAAGGTGACAAAGGCACGTCTTGCCACCCGGCGCGCAGACGAGAAGGGCAGTCCGCTCGACACAGTGCTCGCCTCCAACATGATCTCCGTCGGCCTCGACGTGGACCGCCTCGGACTGATGGTCGTCACCGGGCAGCCCAAGACTTCGAGTGAGTACATCCAGGCGACGAGCCGCGTGGGGCGAGCCTATCCGGGTCTTGTGGTGACCTGCCTCAATGCTTCCCGTCCCAGAGATCGGAGCCACTACGAGCGCTTCCACGCCTACCACGAGAGCTTCTACCGCGACGTCGAAGCAACGAGCGTGACGCCGTTCTCCATCCAGACCCTGGACCGAGGGCTCGTCGGCACACTGACCTCCATGCTTCGGCACGGCATCGCCAATCTCCAGCCGGCTCGTGGGATCATGAGGCTGCACGAGAACCGCCAGCTCGCCGAAGACATTCTCGAGCTACTGGTGCAGCGCGGGGCACGGCACCGCAAGTGGGAGGACCTCACTGCGGAAGAGCGGATTCAGAACGAGCTTCGCACAAGGGGCAAGAACTTCCTCGACGCCTGGGAGCGAGTCGTGCAGCGCGCGCAAGCAGGCGCTGCCGAGCGGACCTGGAGTAAGATGGACAAGCGCAAGCAGGAGGGTGTCCCCGTCCTCCACACGGCGAACGACGAGCCCCCGCAAGACCTCGACGAGCACAAGTTCCAAGCGCCAACTTCGATGCGCGACGTCGAAGCTAGCACCCACCTCTGGTTGCGGTTCGCGGACCTGGACAGGAGGAACTGAGGGATGGCTGGCGCCAAGAAGCAGAAGAAAGAAAGGCGGCAGCCGGCGGGCAGCATCCGCCAGAGCCAGATGGTCACCACCTTCGGTCCTGGTGCCATGGTCGACCTGCTGGACCGCTCCATCATCATCGGCGGCCTCGAGCACTGGTCCTACTCGCGAGAAGGCTACGTTGCCTTGGACGATGCGCGACTGCGCCGCTCCTTGGTGCCGCGCCTCAAGATGCTCGATCCGAACCTGGATCTGGCACCCGAGGGTTACTTCCGGGTTGCTCCCGAGGGAGACGACAACGACCCTGCGGAGTACTCCGGCGTGCGCGTGCTGGAGTTCCCCCGATGGTTCGTCTGTCACGGTTGTCGAAGGTTGGGCCGCGCTGGCGACGCCTTCCCGACCCCCAAGAAGGGGCGATACATCCACGACTGCGCCAGCAACAAGCGGAGCCACGCCGTCCCGGTCCGCTTCGTGGCGGCCTGCAAGCATGGCCACCTGACGGACTTTCCGTGGATCTCTTTCGCTCATCCCGAGGGTGTCTGCGACCGCCCGGAGCTCTACCTCGTCGAGGGTGCCACCGGCGACGTCAGCCGCATCACCGTCCAGTGCCGCAACTGCGAGTCGAAGCCCCGTCCCTTGAGCGAAGCCGCCGTCCTTCCCTTCGACTGCAGCGGGGATCGCCCCTGGCTGGGCGGGAAGGCAATGAGCGAGCCGTGCGACGAGAAGCTCCAGATGCTCGTGCGCACAGCGTCGAACGCCTACTTCGCTCAGGTGGTGAGCGCCCTGCGCTTGCCCGAGGCCGAGCCGAACCCGCTGACGGTGAAGCTCCAGAAGAAGGACATCTGGAGCCGCGTCAAGAACATCAAGAGCATCGAGCAGCTTCAGATGCTCTGTGAGCTGCAGGACGAGGTTCGGCTCGCGTTCGACGGTGACAACCTGTCGGATGTCTTCGACGCCATCGACGCCATGCGCGGCGAGGGCGAGGCCAAGGCGGAAGCGCCCCTCCGCACCGCGGAGTACCAGCGCCTTCTGTCGGCACCGGACGAAGTCCCCGGCGCGGTGGCCCCCGAGGGCGCGCTCTTCGCCGCCAATCGGATCCCGCCAGCGCGGGCCAATCTTCCGAAGGGCATCAGCCGGCTCGTCATCGTGCCTGAGCTGCGCGAGGTGCGGGTTCAGGTGAGCTTCAGCCGCTTCGACTCGGTGAGCGCGAACCTTCAGGGCGAGTACGACTTCAACCGCTTCAAGGTCCGCCCTGCCGTGCTCACGCTGCCCACGGGGAACGAGAAATGGCTCCCCGCCGCCGAGGTCCGAGGCGAAGGCGTGTTCATCGAGCTCGACAAGGACCTGCTCACTCTGTGGGAGCAGCGGGACGCCGTCAAGAAGCGTGCGGAGCAGCTGGAGGCCGGGTTCGAAGCAGAAGACTCAGGCGCGGAGTTCCCGGGAGTGCGCTTCTACCTGCTCCACTCGCTGTCACACCTGCTCCTGACCGCCGTCAGCCTCGAGTGCGGCTACGCCGCCAGCGCCATTCGCGAGCGGATCTACTGTTCGGAGGAGGGGGAGAACGCGATGGCCGGCATTCTGCTCTCGACGGGGACGACCGGCTCGGAGGGCACCTTGGGGGGCCTCGTCGAGGAGGGGCGACGTATCCGCCACCACCTGCGGGAAGCCTGGGGCCTGGGTCGACTCTGCTCGAACGACCCCGTTTGCGCCGGGCACGACCCCGCCGGCGAGGTCGACGACCGCCGTCTGGAAGGCGCCGCCTGCCACGGTTGCCTCTACGTCGCCGAATGCTCCTGCGAACGCTTCAACCGCTACCTCGACCGCGCTCTCGTCGTGCCGACCATCGGAAACGACGAGGCCCTAGCGTTCTTCGCGGAGCGACCGTGAGCGATCCGACGAGCATCGCGGACGTCCCGACATCGACGTTGAGAGCGCTGCTTGCTGCGCTCGGCAGCGGGCACATGCGGGCGCCCGTGAGCCGCGAAGAGCTGGCAATCCACAGCGCCAAGAATCAGGTGGCGCTGCTCTACGGCGTGCTCGGTGGGCACTCGAAGCCAGCATGCCTGACGATCCTCCGCAGCGTCCTCGAAGAACGCGCCAAGCACGCCCGCCCCCACCCCGAGCTCGTGTGGACCGGACCTGAAAGCCTGCAGGCTCACGCTCGCGATACTGCCATCGTTCTCCGAGAGCTCTTCGAGAGCGCTCGCCAGCGCGTCGTCCTCGCCGGCTACAGCTTCTGGAATGCAGAAAGCGTGCTCAAGCCGCTCCAGGACGTGATGGTGGAGCATGGCGTCGAGGCACACTTCTTCGTGGACGTGAAGCAACCCGACACCCAACCGGAGGATGAAGAAGCCTACGGGCAGGAGAAGCTCGCGAGGTTCCTCGAGGCGAACTGGCCCTTCGCCACACCACCTCCCGCCTTGTACTGCGATCGCCGAGCCCTGCGCCCGGGCCACGGCGGGAACTACTGCAGCCTGCACGCCAAGTGCGTCGCCGTCGATTCCCGCCGAGCGTTCGTGTCCAGCGCGAACTTCACCCTTCGAGCTCAAGACCGCAACATCGAGACGGGAGTTCTCGTCGACGATCCGCACTTCGCGCAGCAGCTCGACCGACAGTGGATGAGCTTGGTGCAGGGAGGGTTTGTGCTGCGGGGACGGAGAGACTGCTGATGTCCGAGCCGCACGATGATGCTGGAAGGAAAGGGAGAGCGGCGCGCAGGGTGCTACTCGGCGCGCGCTGGCGGCGCCTACCGTGCCACGGAGAAACTGTAGAAGAAGGGCTCACGGACGCCCGTCCTTCCCGCTGGCGCCCGGTACCCGGTCGAGACGACCTTGCCGTTCCAGAAGTGCAGCATCCCATCCCACTCGGTGCCGTCGGGGCAGCCTGAGTGGTACTGAATGACCGTCGTTCCCTTGAGCTCCAGCTCGCCACGGAGCTTCAGGCCGCGCTGGCAGCCGGCCCCGACATAGGAGACGACAGTGCGCACGTAGGTGCGATTGCCAAGCTCCGCGCGGGGCGGCTCAACCTCCGCCACGTAATAGGTGATATCCCCGTCCACGGCCTTCCACGTGCGCCGCTTGCTCTCTGGGTCAAGCTCCGCGCCTGGGGGCATGGCGACACTGAAGCCGAGCTCGGGATCCTCGATCCGTTCCCAACCGGGAGGGAGCGTGTGGTCGTTCTCGGGCTCGCTCTGCTCGGGGGTGGCTGTCCCGCTTTGACACAGCTTCAGGTCACTATTGACCTGCCCACATTCTCGGCCGACCCCATGGGCACAGAACACGTCGTCGGCAGCCTTGTGTTGGCACTCGAGGGTGCGCCGTGCCTCCTCCGTACAAGTGCCAATCCTGTTCCTGTAGTAGTTGCAGCTCGATCGATACATCTCGGCGACTGCCGAGGTGCACTTGGCCTTCGCGCGCGCCTCGATCATCGTGCAGATTTCCATCAGGCCCTGAGCCGATGCCTCTTCCGGTGATACCGCGGTCAGGGGCGCTGTGGCTCCTGTTTCCGAGGTGGCAGCGTCATCGGCAGTCGCTTCTTCATCGGGTTCGTTTGTCGCGGTTCCCCCCTGGTCTGCGTTGGGGGTGAGGTTGCCCTCGTTCGGGGCGGGAGCGGGCGCTGCGGGTTGGTTCTGGGGTTCCGGCATGGCTTCGGCGGTGGGGTGGCTTGCTTGCTGCTGCTGAGCGCAGGCCGACAGCGCAGCGGCGAGTACAAAGAGCATCGGAACGGGGCTATCCATACGGCTGTCCATGATGTGGCCCTGAGCCTAGCCGAAGCCACGGGGTTAGGGCCAGTAGTCAGGCCTGACGGTGCCGCCCAGCGGCGTAAGGTCGGGCTTCACAGAGACGTGCCCGCCTGCTCTCCGACGCTTTGGCGCGCGGCTCAGCGCTCCAGTCCGCCTGCCGCGCCGATTGTCAATCCAGCAACGGTTCGACCCTCATCGCGGTGATGTATGAGTTTGCGGTGCCGTCGGAGAAGATGCCAATCCCCTGAGTCCCCGGTCCCAATCGGTCATCGGTGGCACTTACCTGTGCGATTACGGGCCCACCGCTGGCGCTGCTCACGGTCGCCGTCATGCTCCACAGGCCCCCCTCGAGCTTCATCACATACTCCATACGATAGGACCCTGCCGAGAGGCTCGAGCTGCTACGCGATTCGGCAACAGTACTCCAATCACCTCCGCTCGGGCCGTAGATATAGAGTAGAGCGACCCGTTGGTTCCACAGGGCTGCTTCGTAGAATCGGTGGAGGGTCCCCGACTGAACGGCGCCGGCAATGCCGATGGCGCCTCTGCCGTCCCAGTAGAAGTCGAGGGTGATCTTGACGCTACCGGTGGGGGTATCGGACTGTCGAAATGCGTAGTCGTCACCGGGGTAGGCGGCACGGGGATTGGGTATCGCAGCGCCCGTGTCGGGAGCCACGTAGAGCTCCCCCAGAATCGAGGTCCATCGAGGGTCATAGCTCGAGAGTGATTGGAGGGTGCTCGTGTCGAAAGACTCTGTCCACCCGTCGCCGCTCGGCGTAGCCTCAGAGCCACCCGCGGCCGCTGCCCTGTGACCAGCGGAACCTCCCTCGGTCGAGCTGCTGCCGCTACCGCTGCCGCTGCCGCTGCCGCTGCCGCTGCCCTCGCCGTCATCGCTGCCCCCCGAGGAGGCCAGCCCCGATCCTCCGCTCGCGGGAGACGGACTGCCACCGGGTCCACCAGCTCCCCCCGCGCTCGAAGCGACGTTGGGCGACTTCGCGTCGTTGCCGCATCCGGGAAGCAGCGGGATCAAGCTTGCCGCGGCGACGAGTGCCGCGCGATACGTCAGCACGCCGACTGGTTGCACGATTCTCGCCGTCCTTGCGCCAAACATGACGGCAAGCATACGCCCGGAACGCGAGCGCCGCCATGCTCCCTTATCGACACCGGGCCCTAGCGGAAGAACATGGGCAGCAGCGCGGGCCACGACTGCACGGATCGGAAGGCGCCGAACCCACCGCATTGTCACATGGCGACGGATGTGCCGGGCCGAGGCGAGATGCCTCGCTCCCTGCCAGTGGACGCCGCGCGGACCGGCTCGAGGGGCCTCATGAGCTCGGCGTTCTCGTCGACCTCATCCGTTTGGGAGCTGCCGTGCTGCCTGGCTGCGCATCCCTGAGCTGGGAGCTCCATGATGCGAGCCGAGGTGAGACAGGTAGCCGTTCACTGCCTGAGACGCCCCACCGAAACGGGCGCGCTCGGGAGTCATCGACGCGGCTCGAGCGCAGGCGCTCGGAGGAGAGGGCCGTCGGGGCACCGCGCCCGCGCCAGCCTTCGGCGCTTGGCAGAACTGACCCAGTTTCGCTCGGCAGAAGTGACCCACCGCGAGCAGGTTTTTGCGCAGGTCGAGATGCAACCTGAACTCGACCTCGACGAGCACACTGAAGGGTGTTTCGTGGCTCTACCGCTGGGTACGTGGTGGCGTCATGTCCCGGGTAGCCTTCCCGGACTTCGTGGGCGTGCTTCACGAGCCCTCGCGGCTGGCCCGAG
>JAEWRL010000231.1 GCA_023398955.1 Pseudomonadota bacterium | reverse complement strand
TCGTGGAAAGGCCGCCCCGCGAACGACCTATCCCCTGCGTCGAGGCCCCCCTTTACCGCCCGCCGCATGCTGGTGCGCCCCCGGCGCCCCGCTCCGCGCTGGCCTTCCAGCACAAGAGCCAACTTTGACCACTGACCGTCGTTCAGCTGCAGTCGAAGCATGCTGCGCTCCCTGGAGCATGCCTCAAGCACCATGCGCCGGGCACGGGCAAGGGCACGGGCACGCATTCAGGGACAGGCCCCAGTCCCCAGGAGCGCGATCTTCACCTTCAAGACGCCGAGAGTCGTTTCGCCATCTTCCCTCTCCACGTCCGACACCGAGAGCCGTCTTTGCCTCTCGCAACACTCGGCGGCTCGGAGACTCGCCTCGCCACGCAAATTTCCATGCTCAGCGTTGCGCGGGAGACAAGAACGCATCACGTCGGGTGAACAAATCGTGGGAGAGCGTCCCACAGCGAAGAAGCGGGCGAAGTCCAGTGATTCTCGTTGTCCTCTTCGGTTCAGGAGAGAACACTGGTCTTGACGATGCGTCCCTCGAGCACCCCTTACTCCATTCCTTTCCTTCTCTTTTCCGCAACTCTCTTCAACGCCTGCTCGGACGACGTCTCTGGCAGTGGGGACTTGACGGGCGCTGGGGGTCACGCAGCAGCAACGGCCGCCACCGGTGGCGTGCTCCCAACAAGCGGCGGGGCTCCCGCTGCGGGGGGGCAGACAGCGGGCGGCAGCGGAGGAGTGACCGTCGCTGCGGGCGGCACCTTCGCGAACGGGGGCGGCGATGCCGCTGGATCGGGAGGCACGGGCTTCAGCGCGGGAGGCGCGGGCCTCGGCGCGGGAGGCGCGGGCGGCAGCTCGAGTGGTGGACAGTGGGCGAATGGCGGACAAACGGCGGGAGGACAACCATCCGTAGGTGGGAACGCCAGCGGAGGGAGCGCGAGCGGCGGACAGAACGCGAGCGGCGGCACCGTCAGCGTGGGTGGACAGCCAGCAGGCGGGACCACGAGCGGCGGAGCCGGATCCGGTGGCCAAGGAGGCGAGGCGGCGAGCTCCGGCGGGACTGACGACCGCGGCCCCACCCCCCCTTCCGCGACGGCAGAGTTTCCGTTCCCACAGAACCGCCACAGCGAAAACTGCTACTACCCCGCCGCCTACACGAACGACGACGTGCGTGCCCTCTACGCAGCGTGGAAAGAGGACCTCGTCACCTCCGAGGGCGCGAGGGGCTACCGTCGCGTGGCACGCGTCGCTGAGCCCGGCCTCGAACCGAACTCGACCGTCTCCGAGGGCATCGCGTACGGCATGCTCATCTCGGTCTACATGGACGACCAACCTCTCTTCGACGATCTCTGGAAGTACGCCCTTCAGTACTCCTGGACCTACAATCCACCCTTCGGTGGGGGAGGCCAGAGCGACACCACCTTGCTGATGAACTGGTACATCCATGCTGACGGCAACATCTCACAGGGCGGCGGCGACGATCCAGCTGGCAGCGGGGCGGCTACCGATGCCGATGAGGACATTGCCTTCGCCCTCGTGATGGCCGACCGCCAGTGGGGCGGCGCCGGCAGCCTCGACCGCAGCTACATCGACTACGCACGCGAGCTCATTGACGACATTTGGACCTATGAGATTGCCAACGAGCGCCTGCCGAAGAATGGCTCGAGCTGGGGCTCTGACAACAGTCTCAACATCTCCTACTTCGCGCCCGCATACTATCGGACCTTCGCGGCCGTGAGCGGCGACAACCGCTGGGTGACCAACGTCGTACCCTACGTCTACACGGTCATCGAGAACAACCTCGGCGGTGGGAACGGCAACGCCGACAACGGCCTGGTCCCCGCGTGGTCGCGTAGCGACGGTCAGCCCGCCGAGGTGGGGATGGGCGAAAACCCCCTCCCCTACCATTACCAGTACGACTCCTGCCGTACCCCATTCCGCATCGGGCAGGACGCCTGCTGGCATGGGGAGGCGCGGGCGCTGAGCTACGTTGCCAAGACCAGCCAGTTCTTCAGCAGTCTTGGCGCACCGAACATCGTCGATGGCTATGAGCTCGACGGCACGCCGCGCCCGGAGTTCCCGGACCTCTTCGGGGGCCTCTCTGGCGCCTTCATCGGACCGGCAGGAGTCGGCGCGATGCACGACGGCTCTTTCTCTGCTTTCGTGGACGAGGTTTACTCGATGGTTCGCGAGAACGAGATGTGGGCCGGTGGCCAGTACTACGACGAATCTTGGCTGATGCTGTCGATCCTGATGATGACCGGGAACTTCGTCGACTACACCCAGTACGACTGAGAGGGCCGCCAGGGACCAGCTCGGCGTCCCCCGTCCCTCGCGCAGCCTTCACGCCATGCCAAGGAGGACATTGATGGACCCAAATTCGAACCGCTCCGCCGGCCACGCCGAGCCGTGCGAGCTTTGCGAACACGACGGCGGCAGCGTGCTATTTCGGAGCGCCACCCTGCGGATCGTCCGCGTCTTGGACGGTCGCTACCCCGCCTACCTGCGCGTCATCGTGGGCGAACACGTGCGGGAAATGACGGACCTGCCCGCAGCAACCCAACGGGACGTGCTGCGCGCCGTCCTGGCGAGCGAGAGACTGCTGCGTCGCTTCACAGAGGACGCCAAGATCAACATCGCGAGCATCGGCAATCGCACGCCTCATGTGCATTGGCACATCGTGGCGCGGCACGCAGAGGACGCCCACTTCCCCGAGGCGATTTGGGGCCAGGCCCTTCGTAACGGCAAGGCGATGGCCCTGCCGTTCGAGGACGCAGCGTTGGCCACCGCCCTCGCAGAGGAGCTGGCCGAGCGCTGACGAGAGGAGCCCGCGCCCAGCCTTACCGGTCTCGAAGGGCCAGCGCCCCGCCTCGTAGGCTGCGACAGCTCAGTCGAGGGGTTTCACCGGCACGCAAATGTCGACGATATGCTTGCCTTCCGGGTGCTGCGCAGGATCATTGGCGCAGATCTCGAAGCAGGGGCCATTGTCGGGGACGTAACCGCTCTCCGGGAACCAGCCCCCCATGACCGCGTCCCAAGCGGCGCCATACTCATCGCTCGCGATCTCGAAGCGGGCGACGGCGTACCTGCCGGCGGTCAGCGTCATCCTGCCAACATCGCCGCTCACTTCGGTTTCCGGAGGCACCGTGACGCAGACGTCCATACGAAGCTTGCTGCTGTCGGTGACGTTCGGATCGTCGTAGTAGATCGTGAGCATCTGGGCGCTTGGATTGTGCAGCCCGCGCGGCCCGGCCCAACGCATGAGCTGCCCGTAGAGCCTCCCGAAGAGCTCACCGTCGCCGGCATAGGGGCCAATGTGGCGCAGGTAGGCGACGCACTTCTCCGGCAGCTCGCGCACCTCGACCTTTGCCTCCAGCTTCGTCTCGACCTTGCCGCCCTTCTCGCTCGTCTTCTCAGTTGTCATGACCATCCTCCAGGTTTGTGTTGTGGGGAGGGCCGCAGCATCGATCCATTCGACTGTGAGTTCTTTCCAAGGCTTGCCGAGGGCTTCACCCGGATTGCGCTTCATGATGCCAATCTTGCTCTCGGCGGCGCTGCGCCACTCGCTGGGCGACATCCCGAAGGCGTCGCGGAAGGCCCGGGAGAAGGCTGCCGAGCTGCCGTAGCCACACTCGAGCGCCACGTTGGTGATGGGGGTGCTCGGCTCGGCCTGCAGGAGCCTGGCCGCCCGCTCCACGCGCAAGCGCTGCACGTGCGCTCCCAGGGGCTCCCCCACCAGCGCTCTGAACAAGCGGTGGAAGTGGTAGGGTGAGAAGCAGGCAACCCGCGCGAGCTGCTCGAGGCTGAGATCCTCCGTCAGGTGAGCCTCGATGTAGTCGAGGACGCGGTTGATGCGAGCGGTGTACTCCTGACGCCGCCGCTGCTCTATCGTTGGCATGGCGCTTCTATACTCAGACGGAGCTGCCCCCGCCAAGGGCGCCTCGTTCGCCCATTCAGAGCGCGCGCAAGAGCGCCGTCTCCAGCTCCTCGGCGTCGCTGCCTGCGCAGCCGGGTTCGGCCTGCATCTCTCCCTCCCCGGAGCTCGGGTCGCCCGTGGTGCAGTCCGCCGACGTGATGGCCAAGATGGTCAACGTGCCCGATGCTGGCCCCGCGTCGCCCAGCGTATCCTCGACCGCGAGGGCGAAGCTTGCCTCGGCTCCTTCCGGGAAGCTGAAGCCTGCGATGCCCGTCCCCTCTTCGAAGCTGCTGGCAGGGAACACGTCCACCATGTATGCCTGGCGCAACAGGGACACGCTCGTCGGCGTGCCGTCCGCCGCGAGGGACACGCGGGCTTCCAAGGACCAGCTGCCATCGATGCGCCCGTCGGCGCTCGACGCCTCGGTGGCGAGGCCAAGGACGGCCACGTCGCTCCCGCCGAGGCCCTGGGAGACATAGCAGATCTCCTGCGTCTCGTGGGTGAGGCTCAGAGTGGTCGCCTCGGCGGCACTCCAGCGCAGCTCCAACTCGTTCAGGCTGTCGAGGAGGGTGACCAGCTCTCCGGCCAGCTCGGACTCCAGATCCACGACGGCCCCTTCCGCGCAGGACCCCAGGGGGAATACCGCGTAGGTGACCCCGCCCGCAGAAGTGACATCGCTGCCGCGCACCTCGATGATGCCGCGCAGCGCCCCACTGAACCCGCCAGGTGTGAACGCCATGGAAAGCCGAGTACTCATCGCTGAGGCGCCCGCAGGGCTTTGCACCTCTACGTCGAAGCTCCCCGCCAGCTCGCCCGGCGTCACTGCAAAGCTGGTGGTCACGTGGTTCGCCGATGTGGCGACGAAGGCGACATCGAGGGTCTCGTCGAGAGCACCATTGTCCGTCTCGACCCGCATTTCGCCGTCGAAACGAAGCTCGTCGGGACAAGACCCGCCCTCGGCGGGAGCGGCCGCAAGGGTCGTTCCAAGCCCTTCGTCGCCGCCACTCGCAGCGCGGGGGCTTCGCTCGACGATACGCAGACTGGCGGCATCTACCGTGACGGCCACCTCTATCCGACTCTCCCCCGCCGCCGGCGTGAGAACGAGGTCGTACCCGGCGAGGTCTGCGCCCCAGGCGAGGGCCGTGCCATGGCTGCCCTCCACCAGGTCGACAGCAGCCTGGGGATCGAACCCGAGCGCGACTGCCGTGCCGGCGTCCACGGGCCGACTTTGCCCATCCTCACACGCACCGCTGAGATCGTCGTTTGAGCCCGCACCATCCTGTTCTCTCGGCTCGCGAACCTCACCCCCGATCTGCCCGGCGTCACAGCCGGACTGCAGGAGTGCCCAGGTAAGCAGCAGGACGGGGGTCGAAGAGAGAGTCGAGCAAGGTTTCATGGCATCTCCTGACAACCAGTCTCGCAGGGCGCAGCGGCCCGGACCATGGCAATTTTGCACACTTTTCGTCGCCCACTGCACGGATGCGTGCAATCTACCAATAGTCGCGCAGACTACGGCTCATGAATTGGGAACGGGTAGCCATCGAGCTGGTCCGCGCCGCGCGGGGCTCCAGGACCCAACAAGCCCTCAGCCGCGCCCTCGGTTACCGCGCCAATGCCCTGTTCGCCTGGGAGAGCGGCAGGGATGCCCCGAGCGCCCGCAAGTTCTTTCTCCTGCTGAAGACCACAGGACGACCACCCCTGGAGGTCCTGGCAAGGTTCGGCCGCGGTAATGCGGAGAGTTGTCCCACCACCCGCGAGGGCATGGCGCAGTACCTGCGATCCCTTGTGGGAAACCGCACCACGCACCAGCTCGCGCGGCAGCTCGAAAGGGATCGCTATGCGGTCGGGCGCTGGCTGCGGGGCACCACCGACATTCCCCTCGGGGAGTTCCTGCGGCTGATAGAGCTCTGTACCCTCTCCCCTCTCGACTTCATCGCCTGCGCAGTGGACCCGCAGAGCGTCCCGTCCATCGCCAGCAGTTACGCCCGCGTCGAGGCCGCGCGCCTGGCTGCCAAGCAGCTACCCTGGTCGCACGCGATCGTCCACATGGTGGATCTGCCGGAGTACCGCGAGCTGCCGAAGCATGTGCCAGGGTGGTTCGCTTCACGCCTGGGTATCAGCATCAACGACGAACAGCGCTGCCTGGACGTGCTCATACAGATGGGGCGCCTGCGGTGGGAGGAGGGGCGGCTCATGGGCACCGAGGACCTCAGTGTGGACATGCGTGCAGACCCTGACGTGACCCGAAAGCTCGCGAGCTTCTGGATGGCACAGGGCGCGGAACGGGTGCTCACCCCAGGCGAAGGGCGCTTCGCTTTCAATGCTTTCGGCGTGAGTCGGACCGATTTCGAGCGCCTCAAGGCCCTGCAGAGCCGGTACTTCGCCGAGCTGCGCTCGATCGTCGCCGCTTCCGAGCGCGCCGAGCTGGTAGCGGTGGCCACCTTTCAGCTGTTCCCCCTGGCGGGCGACGAGCTGCCGCCGCAGCGCTGAACGGCGCGAGCACAACGCGCCCGAGCGCCACGCACCTGCGGAACGGCGCACCCACAGCGCACCTACCCCCGCGCGCTCTCGCGCGACCGACAGCTTGGGACGACGGGCGACCACTTAACGTGCAGCAGATTGTGTCGCTTGGAGCTTTCGATGAGGTACTTCGAGGCTGCGGCGGGCTTCTTCTGCGCACGGTCGAGGTATCCAAGGAGGCTCGTATGAGGCAGTTGCATGGTAACCCGCCCCGGTCCGCGGCCGCTCGGCACAGCCCCACCGCACGTCGTTGGGTGGGCGCGGCACTCGCATGTCTTGGGATCGCGGTGCTCGCCGCAGGCTGTTTCCCGCAGACGCGAGCCGCGCCCGAACCGCGCATGGCCAACATCGATGACGCCTTCGAGGACAGTGCTGTCACCGCCGACGGCACCGACGCCGGTAACTGGTACGACCGCGCCGAGCCCTGCCCGGCCGGCGCAGCGATGAAGGGAGCGGTCCCGCCCGCGGGCTACGCGGTCTGGTGCGAGCGTGAAGGTGGCCTTCGCGACGGTCCGAGTTCGACCTGGCACGAGACAGGCACGAAGAAGGAAGAGGTCGTCTATCGCCAAGGAAAGAAGGAAGGACGATACACCCTGTGGCACCCGAACGGACATATTGCGGAGAAGGGAACCTATAGGACGGGCCTGCTCCACGGCGCATTCTCCAGCTTCCATCCTACTGGAGGGAGGCGCCTCGCTGGCGAGTACATCGACGGCAAGCGGAGCGGCACGTTCACGGAGTGGACACCTGAGGGCAAGCAGCTCCGCAGCGTGGAGTTCCAGCTCGACAAGGCCCACGGTCGGGCCGTCGCGTGGAAGGATGACGGCGGGCGCGAGGAGTACGCCTATCGCTACGGGGTCAGACGCGGGGACTTCACCGCTTACTACTCCAACGGCGGCAAGGCGCTCAGTGGCCGCTACAACGATGACCTCAAGGTCGGCGTTTGGACGACTTGGCGCGACGACGGCAGCAAGCTGGAAGAGGTCGTCTACGCTGGCGGGAAGCGCGAGGGCCGCATCACGCGCTGGCATGCCAACGGCGCCATCGAGCTGGAAGGCGAGTACGCCAACGACCAGAAGTCCGGCACCTGGATTTATCGCGAGCCGGAGGAACGGCGCATCATTCGTCAGGAAAGCTACCGCAACGGGTACCTGACGAGCCGCAAATAGGCTGGTTCGGGTGCGGCGCGGGGGTTGGCTCGCTTCCGCAGGTTGCGGTAGAGTCCTCCGAGCTTTCGTAGCTCTCCTGGCGACCCGGTGGGTGAGCCGGGCCCCCCTCCTCATGAACGCGCTGACTCGTCTCGCTGCTGCCCCCATCCTTCTCACCGCTCTTGGCTGCTCGCCGACCGAGGCGACCCGTACACGGCCGGAACGGGTGGGCTCGCCGTCGGCGTTCGCAGGCGACGAAGCGGGTGGGGACGGGGCTGGCTCGAACGCGAGGTACGTGTTCCTCTTCATTGGGGACGGCATGGGCTATGCGCACGTTCATGCTGCGGAATTCTACCTCGGCCAGCTCGCTGCAGAGGAGGAGGACACCCTTGGCGTACCGGTGCCCCTCACGCTGAGCCGACTCCCCGTGCACGGCAGTTCCGCGACCTTCGCGGCGAACCGCCTCATCACCGATTCAGCAGCTGCGGGAACCGCGCTGGCGTGCGGGATCAAGACGAACGTCGAGGTTCTTGCCATGGATAGCTCTGCCACCGAGCCGTGCAAGACGCTGGCAGAGGCCGCCAAGGAGCAAGGCAAACGAGTTGGCATCGTCACCAGCGTTTCCCTCGATCATGCCACGCCAGCAGCGTTCTACGCTCACCGTCCCTCACGCGGGCACTACCACGACATTGGGATGGACCTGGCTCGCAGCCCGTTCGACTACTTTGCAGGCGGCGGATTCAAGGCGCCGACCAAGCTCGGCGCAGACGGAACGACGAGTGAAGATGTGCTCGCGACTGCCAGCGAGGCAGGCTTCGAGATCGTGACGACCCGCGAGGAGCTCGCCGAGGTCGAGCCAGGGCGGCGCGCCATTGCCACTCACCACGCCGTCGACAAGGACGAGGCCCTCTATTATGAGATGGATCGCCCGAATGATCACGTATCCCTCGCCGAGCTGACGGAGCGCGGCATCCAGCTCCTACAGGGCCCAGAAGGGTTCTTCATGATGATCGAGGGGGGCAAGATCGACTGGGCGAGCCACGCCAACGACGCGCGAGCGATCGTCGGGGAAGTGCTCGCGCTCGATGCCGCCGTGCGCACTGCCGTAGACTTCGCCAAGGGGCACCCGCAAGAAACGCTCATCGTGGTCACGGCGGATCACGAGACAGGGGGCCTCTCGCTCGGCTTCGCCGGCACCGCGTACTCGCTCAAACCCGCGGCTCTCCGCGGCCAGAGGTCGTCGTATCTACGCTTCGAGGAAGCCACGGCTGACTACTTCGCGACGCGCAGCGCCGAGGCAGAGCTCGACGCAGAGATGATGAGTCTAGTCTTTGAGCATTTCTCGTTGGACGTAGACGGCACGGCTTCCAGCGATCAGGCCGACGACCTCGACGTGCAGGAGCTCGCCGCGCTCCACGCGGCCTTCCAGCGCGCCGCCTCGGGCGCTGGCGCACCATCGTACGGGAGTGACCCCGATGCGTACCTGGCTTACGGGGATCGTCCACCGCTCGCCGTCACCCTCACCCACATCGTCGGGCGGCGAGCTGGCATCGCGTTCAGCTCGTACGCACACTCGGCAGCTCCCGTCCCGGTCTTCGCCTCCGGGCACGGCGCAGAGCGCTTTTCCGGCTATTACGACAATACTGACGTGGCGAAGAAGCTCGCGGCGGCTATGGGAGCGGACCTCTAAGAAGCAGACCAGTCAACCGACCATTCGCCAGCGAGGTGACACACAGCCGAGGGAGCGCCTTGGCCGTCCCCCGTGGGGCTTGCGCCTCAGGGTGGCCATGGTTCTGTGCGAGCACCAGATTCTGTGGTAGGCGGAGCGCCGCTGGGGCCCCGCGTCGCACGTCGATGCGACCGAGACCAAGAACGCGACCCGGAGAAACGATGTGAGCGATGACCAGCGGCTAAAATGGCAGCTCGATGAGCTCAGCCGCGGTTCGGTGCCGCCCCCGTCGAGTCCCCCCGGACCGGCAACTGGCCCACGCGAGATGGAGTTCCTCAACAAGCAGCCGACAGTGCTCTTGGTAGACGACGACCCGTTGTTTCGGGCCGCCTACGAGCGGCCTCTGAAAGCAGCCGACTATTGTGTCACAACTGCGGCCAACGCCGACGAGGCGCTCACTGCCATCGAGTCCTACGCCTACGACGTCATCGTTACAGACGTCAACATGCCGGGCATGGACGGCATCGAGCTGCTGCGCTGCGTTCGAGAACTCGACACGCTGGTGTCCGTAATCGTCCTGACGGGGCAGCCGAGTGCGGATTCTGCGGCCCGGGCTGCGGAGCTCGGTGCCATGCACTATTTGATCAAGCCGGTGGAGATCGGGCGAATGCTTACCGTTGCCCAGCGCGCCACGCGCTTGACGCGGTTGGCAAGGCTGCAGCGTTGCGGTGGGGTAGCAGCGGATGGCATCTATCCGCTGCCCGACCCGCAACGGCGTGGCCGGGACGCGCAGCTCGGTCGCGCGCTCGGTGCCCTGTGGCTCGCGCATCAACCCATCGTCGAAGCGAGCAGTCATCACCTCATGGGCTACGAGGCCCTCATGCGCATCGACGATACTGCCTTCCCCGGACCGCCCGCGCTGCTCGAGCTGGCGCAGGAGTGTGGGCGGTTGCCCGTGCTCGGCAGGACGGTGCGGCAGCGGGCAGCTCGCGCGGTAGCCCAACTGCCCAAAGACCTCGTGCTCTTCGTCAATATCCACCCCTCGGATCTCCTCGACGAGTCCCTGCGGGACAGTCGCGGTCCGCTCTCGATGATGGCGCAGCAAGTGGTGCTGGAGGTCACCGAGCGAGCAAGCATCGAGGGAATCCCAGAGATCAATGAGATCGTCGCCGAGCTTCGCCGCCTAGGGTACCGCCTGGCAGTCGATGACCTTGGCGCGGGCTACTCTGGGCTCAGTAGCCTCACGGTCCTCGAGCCGGAGTTCGTGAAAATCGATATGTCGCTGGTGCGTGATATCGACAAGGCACCCGCCAAGCAGCGCATAGTCGCTGGTATCATCGCGCTGGCGCGGGAGCTCGGCATGACGGTCGTGAGCGAGGGCGTCGAGACGAACGCTGAGCGCGACGCCCTCATCAGCCTAGGCTCCCACTTGCTGCAGGGCTACCTGATCGGGCGCCCCGAGCGGGAGCCGCAGGACCCGATCCGCCCCTCACGTTGAGGCCAAGGCGTCAATCGGCCACCCGCCCACCCCAACAAATGCCGTGCAATCGGCGGCCTTTGTTGACTAGCTCCGCACTGCTGGCAGAGTGCGCGTCCACTTCCATGAACCGAGTTGCAGTCTTCGGATGGGGCGTCGTCGCTCCGCAGAACGCGAACATCGACGAGTTCGAGGCGAGCCTGGAGCGAGCTGACACGTGGCTCACCCCCTTCGAAGACGCTGGCGGCACGAACTTCCTCGTTGGTTACCCCAAGTTTGATTTTGCTGAGTACGAGCCTTGGCTGGCGGAGCGCTTCCCGCCGAGCCGGTACCGTCAGCTGCTCGAGAAGATGGATCCGTTGACGCTCTACGCGATCGGCGCATTCATCCAATCCCTCGGGCAGAATCCCGGGATCGAAGCTGAGCTGCGCGCCCTCGGTCCCCTCGCGCACGTCTATGTCGGCACGGGCCTCGGCCCCTACCCCACGAGCTATGACGCCTCCCTGAGCCACTATCGGGCACTGCGCCGTTGGAACCGCTTCTGGGCGGCGCCGGAGCGGAATGCTGCCCGCCGCGAGTACGAAAGAGCCCCACAGCCCCTGCCGGTGGAGTCACCGGAGGGATGCACGGACCCCGACACCCGAGCAGATCACGAGGACGCTTGGAACGCCTACTGGGCTACGCGGTCCGATGCCCTTCAGCTCTACCTTTCGGAGCTCCGCGAGATCGAAGCCATGCCGGTCGGCGCCGATGTGGAGAAGGGCAAGCTCAAGGTCATTCGCGAGAAGCGGCGCGGGGTCGCCCAGCTACAAGAGAAGTGGGCTGCCCCCGAGCCCCCCTGGAACGCCGTACCGGCCAATCTCCTCTGGAACCTCCCGAGCACACCCAGCGCTCAGGTTTCCATGATCGGCAAGGTGACCGGGTTCTGCTTTTCGCCCATGGCAGCGTGCGCGACCTTCAACGTCACGCTCAAGCTGGCGATGGACGCAATTCGCTCTGGAGAAGCCAAACTCGTCGTCATCGGCGCCGCCGATGCACCACCCCATCCCCTCAGCGTTGGTACCTTCTATAACGCGCGCGTCCTCTCGGCGGACGGCGACATGTCTGCGCCGCTCTCTGGCCTCAAGGGAACCCATGTCTCTGGGGGCGCCGCCATCTGGATAGTCGGGGAGCTCGAGTATGGCCTCTCGAAGGGCTTCCGGCCCCTCGGGCTCGAGCCGGTGAGCGTCGGCGTCAGCGCCGACGCGGAACACATCATCACCCCCAGCGCGGAAGGACCGCGCGCAGCGATCGCTTCGGCTCTCCGCAGAGCGAACGTGGCAACGGAGAGCGTTGGGTCGTGGGACCTCCATGCGACCGCTACCCCGGGCGACTACCAGGAGGTACGAAACCTCGAGGGCCTCATCCCCAAGGAGGCATGGCTGACGGCACGCAAGGGGACCTTCGGCCATGGCATGGGCGTCGCTGGCGGTTGGGAACTGACGGCACAGTATCTCGGTTACGAGCACGGTAAGCTCCTCCCAATACCGATCACCAGCGCGGAGGTACACCCGGCCATCAAGGGCTTGGGCAACCACCTGGTCTTGGACTCCGCGGTCGACTTTCCGGAGAAGCCGGTCGGGAAGCTGAGCATGGGCGTGGGCGGGCTCAACGCCTGTGTCATCTCGCGCCCCTTCACGAAGCCCTGAGACACGTCGAAGGCGCCGCTTCCATGGGTGCAGACGCCGTACGGCGCGAGGGATTCAGCGCAGCCAGAGCATGTTGTTGATGACGCCCTGCCTGGTGTCGTTGTAGGCAACCGCCATCACGCTGATCTCCCAGTCGTCCACGGCGACTCGCTTCTCCTGCATGCCCACGATGCGGAGCATGTAGGGGCCACCCACCTCAAGGGCGAGAAGCGCGGCGCTGGGCACCACAGCACGGCCCCAGGTTGCGGGAAAGGAGCAATAAAGCGCGGGCCGTTGGAGCGCATACTCCGTGTCATAGATGGCGAGGCGCACGATGCCATGCGTGCCTGGGATCCACTCGATGGGCAGATGGCTGCGCTGATCCCAGGTGATGGGGTCGTGAGGCGTGTGGCCCGGGGACGTCACCGGGATGACCGACGGGGCCTCTACCTCGACGGCGAAAGCTGGAACGTCGGCGCCGCTCGCCGTGATGAGCAGCGGCGTGCCAGCTGACGACCACAACCGCTCAGCGACGCCCTCGTAGAGTCCGGAGGGCTCTTGCTGCAGCGGATGGCCCGTCCCTTGTCCCGAGACCTCGAGCTCGCCAGCACTGGCAACCGGATAAGAGGTATTGATGACCGCGTGCACCGGGTTCGAGCCGTCGAGGCATTCATAGAAGTAGCAATCCCCCACCGGATAGCGCGTGCACCCTCCCCAGATCAGCGGTGCATCTTGGAACACCCCCCGCAGCACCGGAGACGGAAGCAGATCCGCTCCGTCGATTTGAGCTAGAGACACGACGCCAGCCTTGCCACTCCTCGGCATTGAAACCCCTTCGCCAACGCTCATGGCGTCGGGATCCGCCTGACTTCCAGCGGCAGTCCCGATCCCGGGTTGCTGCGTGCCATCCTTCGATTCGTCATCGACGGGGGTAGCTGCGGCTTCGAGCTGGCTGGGGCCCGAGGCATCTCCACAGGCGGTGCACTGGGATAGCAATAGGAGAGCTCCAAGGAATGACTTCGAAGGCACCGGCGCACACTCCGTGCTGAGGGTCAACGGGCTGCTTGCTGCCCACAAATACCAGACTCCATCGAGGCGTCGACCAATCGCCGCAGAACGCACGCTGCGCCGCGTCTCGAGCGGAATATTGTACCTGCAACGGCTCCACCGCGATCGCTCGCCACGCCCGGAGCTCGCCGCGCGGCTCAGCGCCGAATAGCGACTTTGCCGTCTAGATGGTCCTTGACCCCAGCGATCGGCACCTCCCGACGATGGAAGATTCCGGCAGCCAGCGCTGCCTCGACGTCCGTCTCCATGAACACCTCGGCGAAGTGCTCGACGCTGCCAGCTCCGCTGGAGGCAATCACGGGGATGCCCACGGCCGCGCTCACCGCACGCACGAGCTCGAGGTCGAAACCCGCGCCCGTCCCATCTCTATCGATGCAGTTCAGGAGGATCTCACCAGCCCCCAGCTGCTCACAGACACGAGCCAAGGTGACCGCGTCGACATCTCTACCTTCGCGCCCACCGCTCACGGTGCACTGGTACCAACAATAGCGTTCACCCCTCGGCCCGGGGTGCTCCGTCTCGATAGTAACGTGGCGCGTCTCCTCGGGAGAACGAACGTACACGCGACGCGGATCGATGGAGATGACCACGGCCTGGTTACCGTAAACGCGCGCGATGGTCTCGATGCCACTGTTCCCACTGGGCTTGCCGTCCTTCAGGTACTGCTCGACGACGGAGACAGCCTCACTCCCAATCGACACCTTGTCTGCCCCCGAGCGGAAGTACTCACTGGCGACCTCCAGTGCCGAATGAGCTTTGCCTCCTGCGTCGACGAAATCACGGATGCCCCCACCAATCGTCAAGGGGACGAAGACGTCTCGAGACGTCTTCCGAAGCACCTCGAGCATGGGCATGTCCTGCAGGGGAAAGCTACGGAACCCAGTGATGTTGAGGAAGGTGACCTCGTCAGCACCCTCCTCGAAATAGCGGCGTGCCAACTCCACGGGCCTTCCGAGGTTGCGCACCTCACCCTGCTCGCGAACGTCGTACTGGTCCCCTTTCGTAACCACTAAGTCACCTCGATCGTTTGCCCGCACGTCGAGACAAGCAATGATGCGCTTGGCAAGCTCGGTGCGTTCAGGCACGACCTCAGGGATGCGCTCGCTGCCCCGTTCTTCGAGGAAGCTCTCCAGCATTCGCAACCCGGTGGGACCGCTCTTCTCTGGATGAAACTGTGTTGCCACCAGGGAGCCCCGCTGCACCGCGCTGACGAAGCGGTACCCGTAGTCCGTCGTCGTGAGCACCGAGGAGGAGTCCGCAGGACTCACGTGATAGGAGTGGACGAAATAGACCTTCTCGTCCCCGCGCAGCTGGGTGAAGAGCGACGACGGCTGCTCAGCACGGATGCCATTCCAGCCGATGTGAGGGACCGATAGCTCGCCGCGAAAGCGCTCCACCCTTCCGGGAAAGACTCCCAGCCCCGGCACCCCCGGCGCCTCTTCGCTCCATTCGAAGAGAGCCTGCAGCCCGAGGCAGATCCCCCAGAACGGGCGCCCCGAAGCCAGATACGCCTTCAGGGGCTCGACGAACCCGCGCGCATCCAACGTCTGCATCATGGCACCAAAGCTGCCCACCCCGGGAAACACCAACCGGCGAGCAGCAAGGATGTCGGCCCCCGATGTCGCAACCTGGACGGTTCCTCCAACCTTTTCGATCGCGTTCACGACACTTCGCACGTTGCCAGCGCCGTAGTCGAGCAAGGTAATCATGGGACACTCCAAAGCGGCTCGGCAGACCCAAACCAGGCGGGGCCCAACCTAGCACACGTGCCGTGACGCGCTCCCGCATCCGCAATGGGCGTCGAGACATACCGCGCTCGAACGGCATGCCTCGACGACACATGGAGGACGAGCGGCCGTGCGCGCTGGATTACGATGGCTTCATCGCCCGACAGAGCTTCCCGGGCCTAGCGCGTGGGCCGCGCACCGCCGCGGTAGATTACCAGCGCTCGCGATCCCCGCCCCGCCGCTCGCGTCCGCCGCCGCCGCCACCGCCGCCACGTCGCTTGCCCTTGCCGCCACGGCCACCGCCGCCACCACCGCCACCGAAACCGCCGCCGCCACCGCTACGACGCTCGCGCTCGCGGGCGATGTTGACGTTGATGGCTCGCCCATTGATCGACGACCCATTGAGGGTGTCGATGGCACGCTGGGCCGTATCCGCATCCGCGAACTCGACGAATCCGAACCCACGGCTCTGCCCTGTCATCCGATCAAGGACGACCGTTGCCGAAACGAGCTCCCCGACCTCAGCGAAGGCATCCCTCAGCTCCTCCTCCGTGACGGAGAAAGCGAGGCCCCCTACGAACAGCTTTGTACTCATCGTGTCTTCTGTCATTCAACTGCGCCGATGGGTTCATTCTCGGATCAGCACTCGGCGCCTTGCTTCACCACTGCCTCCAACCGTTGGAGACAACCAGGACTCAGAGCGCGAGGATCGGGATCCAAACGGGCAGTTTCTGGGAACCGGGTAGCAACTATCTAGCACCGAAGACACCTCGTGACAGGAAGAAGCTTGCCTCCCTGAGCAACCGCGGAGCCCAGGTGGGGGACGAGCTCTGTTGTTTGTTGGTCGGCCTTTAGGTCTGAGTCGGGTTTTGTGACGATCGCCGAGCCGCAGAGACCCTGATTCCTTTCTTTGCCGCAAACTCGGCCGCCCAGATCCGACCAGGTGCCGGGCGCGAACGCTGCGCGTCCAAGCAGAAGGACGCGCCACACTCCACGTGCGACTCACGGTCCGGTCACAGCTCAGTGGCTGCGGGCATCGACGGGCCTGGGCTGGAGAGGTGTTCGCTGGCATCGCGAGTTGTTGGCGCCTTCGCTGCAGCCCGAGTCATCGGCATCCGAGGATGCTCGAGAACCTCTGGCTGCGTCTCGCGGAAGCCCAGTCGCCACTTCGCTCGCTCGCTCGGTGCTGTCCGACTCGATGATGCCCGTGCTTTTGGCGGAGCGAGCCGTCTACAAGGAGGTGTTGACGGTTGAACCGTGAATGTGAGGTCCGTTCCTGCCAGGCGAGCCTCCATAGCGCAACGAGCCGTCTGAGCAGTGCTACGCTCACGTCAGATGTCTCCGCGTGCCTCCTTACCTTTTCCGACCTTGAGCCACGTCGCTGTGCGCGTTTCTGCACCGTGCCCGCCCGAGTTCCGGCGGGCGCTCGAAGACGCAGAGGTTCGTCTTCCCGAGGATACCCTCCGGGCATTGGAGAGCTACACGCAGCTTCTCCTGGGAGCAGGGGAGCTGTTGAACCTGACGGCATTCCGTGAGCCCGAGTCGATCTGGTCGAAGCTGCTGCTCGATGCGCTCCTTCTCACTCCGCTGTTGGGTCGGTTTGGCGCAGGTTGTCGTGGCATCGACGTAGGATGTGGAGCAGGCATTCCCGGCATCCCGCTCGCGCTGGCTCTGCCGGAGCTACATGTCACGCTCTTGGACGGAACCAGTAAGAAGATCGCATTCGTTCAGCATGTCCTCGGAGAGCTCGGCTTGAGGAATGCTCGAGCCCTTGTGGGTAGGGCGGAAGTGCTTGCCGCAGCCAAGCCTGTGGGCAGTCATCGGGAGGCCTATGACGTCGTCGTCGCGCGCGCGGTCGCTCCCTTACGCACCCTCCTAGAACTCACGGTGCCGTTCGCCAAAGCCCCTACCGAAGGCGCGGGGACACCTGGCGGTCTAATACTACTGCCGAAAGGCGAGCATGCTAGCGACGAACTCGCGCAGGCTGGCACAGCGATGCAGCAGCTGGGCGTCGAGCTGGCGGCAGTGAAGGTCACGGCTACCGGCCAAGTTCTGCTCTTCGAGAAGCGAGTCCACACGCCCGAACGCTTCCCGCGCCGCGACGGGACGCCCAAGCGGAATCCGCTCTGAAGTCGCCCCTCTCGAGCCAGCTCGAGGGGAGCCTGCTCTACCTACCAGCCGTGGAGTACCAGTGCTGCCGTCGCGGCGGCAATCGCGAGTCGCCACCAACCGAACACTGCGAGTCCGCGGAGCTTCAGCCAGGATACCATCCAACGCACCGCAATGGCGGCAGAGAGCCAAGCCGTGACGAACCCTGCGAGCACGGGCGCTAGGCCGTAGGCCTGCAGGATGACTTCCCCGCTATCCATCGCCTTGTAGACGGTGGCTGCACCGAGCGTCACCAATCCAAGCAGAAACGAGAACTCGACGGCTGCCGCCATGGACAGGCCGGCGCCCAGCGCGCCCAAGATGGTGGCCAGGCTGCGGCTCATCCCGGGCCACAGTGCGACGCATTGCGCTATCCCAATTGCCAGGGCTACGCGCGGCCCAATGGCCTCCAGGCGCATGCCGGAACGTTGAGTGAGCCGCGAGCCCAACGCGAGTATCACGATTCCCCCCACGGTCCATGCTGCAATGATCGGCCATGGACCGAACAGGTGGCGCTCGATGATGTCTCCGAAGGCAAACCCCAGAACGCCAGCAGGCAGAAATGCCACGAGCAGCGCAAGGAGGATTCGCCGACCATCCTCGTCGCGGCCTGCACTGCCGCGCAAAATTTGCGCAATGCGGGCCCTGTAAAGACCTAGCACGGCCGCAATGGCGCCTGCCTGGATGGCGATCGCGTAAGCGTTGGCCGCCTCGGACTCTGCAATCCCGAGCAGACGCTGTGTCACGACGAGGTGCCCTGTCGAGCTGACCGGCAGGTACTCCGTGATGCCTTCGACAAGGCCGAGGATGATTGCTTGCCACAGATCCATCGATAGTTTTCCGTTCGATCCCAACCGCTTAGCATGCCTGGGGGCACAAGGGGCCAGCAGCTGCAAGGAAGCTCGATCTTGCGGAGCCATCCCGACTACTCGGGACGAGGAGCACCGACCGGGGAAGTCTGCGGCCCAGATTCGTTTGCGTAGCCACCATCGCGTCGGATCAGCGTGATTCGAACCACCTCGATGCCAGACCGGTTTGCGGATGTGCTGTCGTGTCACGGCAAGCAGATGTGCTCTCGCGCAGCGCGCGCCACTCCTTCCGCCAACCCGAACGCGGGAAGTGCGAAGCAGATTGCAGGCGGGAGCAGGGAGCGCCCGCTTCACATGTTGCGGGTATGTCGAAATATGAACCCATCCGTTGGGTTTCTGTGGAGTGAAAGGATGCGGTGCCGTGCGAAGAACGGCCGTGGGCAATCGCCGAGTAGCGGTGCCCGTAAGGCGGCGGTACGCTCGTCCTGTTGCCGCTCACCGGGACCAATCGCCGGTCGCGACGCTCCACGGGAGTCGGGGTGACGACCTTCTCACGAGGTGCAAGATGCTCTTCTCGCAATGGACTCTGTTTGCTCTCACGTCTGTTGGAATCACCGTGACGAGCTCCGTCGCTCTCGCCCAAGGGACGGAGTACTACATCGACCCCGAGGGTAATGACTCGAACCCTGGCACCAGCCCTGAGGAGCCATGGGCAACCCCGGCAGCATTGCCAGGGGGATTTGGACAGAGCAGCGCCTACGCCGTCTACTTCAAGAGGGGCGGGCACTGGACGGTCCAGAGCGTGCGCGTTCCGAGCGGCGCCACCTTCGCCGCCTACGGCGAGGGAGCGCGGCCAATCCTCGAAGGCGTCAGCGAGAGTGGCACAGCGAGCGGGTTTGCGCTCGTGTCCCTTCAGAGTGACTCCCAGGTGATCGGACTCGAGCTCCGGGGTGCGGCCCGTACTGGGTTCACGATCAGCGGAAACGACAACTACGTCAGCGATTGCGTCGTGGATGGCAGTGCTGGGTACTTCGAGCTGGGATTCGGCGTACACGGTGAATACAACCGCATCATCGGCAATCTCGTTCACAGTCTCTCGGGCATGTCTGGAGACTCGGGAGACATGAACACGTCTGGTGGCGCCGAGGCATACATGATCATGGCTTCAAACAACGAGATCGCGTACAATAGCGCCGTCGACTGCTGGGGGCCCAATGAGACCTTGGGGGGAGCAGAGGGTGGTTGCCTCGAGATCGTGAATGGACAGGCAAGCTCTGTCATCGAGAACGTGTACTTTCACCATAACTACTGCGAGCGGAGCGTCGGACTCTTCGAGGGTTGCTCGGGTAACTTCTCCGGGAGTGATGCGATCCAAGAGAATCATGGGATCATTCGTAACTCGTACGTGGCGTACAATCTTGCTGTCGATGCGATGTGGCTCTATCTATTGCAGCCCGTCAACACGGACTTCGAGAACCTGGTCTTCGAGCACAATACTATTGTTCATGGTCCGAATAATGGTGATATACCTCAACAAGGGGCAGGATCATTCGGTCTGATGGTTACCACTGACGCCGGGTACGAGTTCACTCTCGCGCCTGGCGATATCACGGTGCGCAACAATCTTTTTGTGGTGCTGGAGGGGGGCGGCTCTGCGATGTTCAGTCCACCACCCGAGGGCGACCACTACAACAACCTGTTCGCGCCTTCGGCGCCCAGGGGGCTGAGTGGAGCGCTCGTTGCCGCGGATGCGGGTTTGACCGTGGACTTCAGGCTCGCTGCCGGAAGCCCAGCGATCGATGCTGCGTCTTCGGATGCATTGCGACAGTGGACCGATCTCGACGGTCATCCGGTTCCCTTGGGAAGCGGCCCCGACATCGGCGCCAGCGAGTACTGCGAGGGTGCGGAGTGCCAGCAGACTGGCGGCGCGGGCGCCGCTGGCAATCTGGGGACCGGCGGCAACACGGGACCTGCAGTTGGCGGCTCGACGAACGGGTCCGGTGGGACTGGACTGGGAGGAGCGACCGGCGGTAGTGGCAACTACGTTTCGGCGGGGAGCGGGCCGAGTCCATCGCTTGGTGGAAACCGTGATGGGACGGATGGAGGAAGCAATGACCTACTCCCGGGAAGTGGTGGCCCGGGGATGGCCTCTGGAGGCGCCCTCGGGATCGGGGGCAGGGATGCTGGCGCGGAGTTGGGCGGTGCAGCCGAAGGTGCTGCAGGCACTACGGTTGTCTCGGCGGGCGGCACCGCTACCGTCAGCTCGGGTGGATCCACTGGCCTGGGCGGACTCAGCAATGATGCGAGCTCCGGCAGCCAGCTGGATTCTCCTGAAGGGGGAGACACGACTCTGCCGCCGTCGAGCGGTTACAGCGTTCCCCCCGCCGAGGCTGAGTCCGGCTGCGGTTGTCGAGTCGGTGCCTCGCCCCGAGAGCGGCCTTCGCCTTGGGCGCTCCTGGGGCTGACGGTCATGTACGCTGCCCGGATGCGACGTTCATCCGCAGCGCGAGACCAGTAAGCTGCCTGGAGCGATGTACCTGCGTGAAGCCCCGTCGCATACCGAGGTTGTCATACCTTGGCACGAGTCTACAATAGCTTGCCGCGAAAGGGGCTGCTGTTCCGCACGAAGACCGTCGAGCGAAAGCCTGCAGCCGCTGCCATGAGCTGGGCTGCGTAGGCCTCGTCCTCTGCTGGGGTTGGGATCCGCAGTCCCAGGAAGACGAGGTCTGCGTTCTGGCTTGCTTCGTGCATGATACTGACTACTGGGCGGTTCGGAGGAGCCACAATGACGTCTGTTCGGGCTGGTATGCGGGCGTCCAGGACCAGTTCGGACAACCGCGGGCGCATGATCGCTTCCTCCGCGGCGCTGTCGACGATCGTGCGCACCACAATCACCGCTGTGCGCCACTCGGCGTTCAGCTTCAGAAGATGCGCGAGAAGGATCATCATGTCGCCGTTCTGTTCGCGACCGCGCCACCACACATCGATGCTCGACCGCCGAAGCGGGCCGTCAGCGTGAGCGAGACGTGCCACGACGACGCTCTTACGAACGCGCGCTACGGCTCGCATCGTGACGAGCAGCGCGATCATGCCCTTGGGATCAGTAGGCCAGCCAAACATCAGCGTGTTCGACTGAAGGCCCGCTATGCCATGCGCCTGAGCGACCGTAAGGATACCTTGGCCCAATTCAGGTACCACCACCACCTCACTGAATGCGATGACTCCTTCTCGAGCGAAGCGGGCCTCGAGAGCCGCCAGTCGCGTATCGATGTCGACGCCGTCCTCCCCAAGATGTCCCTGAACCAGCTGCGTCACGGTGACGACGCCCCGTCGTTGGTTGAACCAGTCAGCAAGCCGCACCAAACCCATGCGGTTCTCGGGATTCGCCGTGAAGAGCAGGATGTGAGGGCGCCAATTGCGAGCTGCCTGCTGGAGCTCCCGGAGCTGCAGTAAGGAGAAGCGGGCGAGTGCGGTCCACAGCCCTGCGCGCACGTCTCCCCACGCGCTGCGGAATGCCCTCCGTCGCAGGTGGACGTAGAGCAATAGCTCCATCGTGATGGCGGCAGCGCAGGCAATCCGACTGATCAGGAACATGACCACGATGGTGGCCGCACTCCCAGCCAGCGAGAGGTACCATGGGACTCGAAGTGTGGGTCTGTAATAAACGTCTCGCGCTAGGCTCTCGAGACCTGCAGCGAGGTTTATTGTGACGTAGAGTGTGAGAAAGAAGATGGTTACCCATCGGCCGACGGCGTTCAGGTCCCCAAGCAGCACTGCGGCTGCGGCGATGCCGCCGGTTGTCCAGGTGGCCAACGTGGGCTGCCCTGATCGACTGGTGCGGGCGAGCGCACTCGGAGCGAGACCATCGCTGGCGAGTGCCTGCAATACGCGCGGCCCAGCAAGGGCACTGCCAAATGCCGACGATAGGATCGCACCCCACATGCCTGGAAGAACGAGCCAAGGGCCCATCCATGCCAGCTCAACCCAAATTGTCGGTGCATGATGCTCTAGGTCAGCGAGCTCCTCGCCATTCGTGGCGCCGCTCACTGCGAGCAGGATCATTACAGCGATGTAGACGACGGCACCCGTTACCACGGCAAGCAGAGTGCCGCGCGGGATCGAGCCCTTGGGGTCCCGGAGGTCTCCGCTCATGCCGATTCCGGCAGCAAAGCCAGTCACTGCTGGGAAGAACACGGCGAATACGTACCAGAAGCCGCCCGGAGCCGACCGCTCGTAGTGGGGACCTAGCTCGGGGGTACGCAGCTCTCCTGCTAGGACGCCTACTAGGAGTGCAACGACGCTCAGTCCAACGGCGATCATGATCGGGACCTGAAGGCGCAGGCTGGTTTCCGCGCTCCTGCCGGCGACTGCGGTCGTCAAGACGATGACTGCAATCGCACCACCTTGAATGGGTGCGGGGCCCCAGGTCGGCGGCCACAAAAACGCGACGGATTCCGCGAGGCCGAAAGCATACAGCGTGAGGGACAGCGTTCGGCACAAGAACAGTGGGATGCCGATTGCGCCACCGAGCTCGAGTCCCAGGCTGCGTGACACCATGTAGTACTCGCCGCCGACACCGATTCGCATATTGGTCGCGATTGCCGAGGCGCTGAGGGCCGTGATGAGCGTAATGGTGCTGGAGGCGAGGACGATGACCAACGCTCGTGCGAGGCCGGCGTTGCCGACGACCCAGCCGAAACGTAGGTACATCATCACGCCAAGAATCGTCAGAACGCTGGGCGTGAATACCCCGAGGAACGTGCCGAAACGTCGGTTCGGGGATAGTGGTCTAGTTGTCACCGGGGAAGTGGCAGCCAATGGATCCAGCATCGTCTCGTCCCGCTCCGACAGGGCTCTCGCACGCGACGCCCCCAACATAGCGCACTCGCGTGCCTGGCCGGAACCCTCTCGCTAGCCAATCCAGCGCGTGTGACCACTCAGCGGAGGAGCTGGCGCAGGCGCTTCCCGCCGTGCTCGCGTCCAGTTGGCCCTCCAACAGGGACTGTCAGGCTGCGGCGCGCGTCTTGTCTGGCTGGCTGCGGCGCATGACTCGGTTCTGCACCAGCACGTAGGCTACGAAAACCACAACGCACCCTGCCACGATCCAGACGAGATCATCGCGAATCATTGCAATTCCGAGGTGCACGATGTCCGCATAGCTGAGCTGGGCGGTGTGCATCCCAATCGAGAACCCGACGCTTGCCAGTATCGTAACCCAGATGCCCGCGCCGAAGCCCGTCCAGAGGGAGAAGCTGCCCAGCGGCATTCGCGCGATGCCCGCCGGAATGCTGATGAGCTGCCTGATCCCGGGGAGCAGACGGCAGACGAAGGTGGCTCCTGCGCCATAAGTACGGAATAGTTCCTCGGCGCGCTCCAGCTTCGGTTTGGGGAGGAAGAAGTACTTACCGTAACGCTCCAGGAACGGGGTGCCGACCTTCAGCGAGAGGAAGTAGTTGATGTATGCACCGAGAAGGGAACCAGCGATGCCCGCCAGGATAGCCAGCAAGAGGTCCGGGAACGGCTCTCCCAGGGAGAGCGCTCCTCGCGCTGCGAGGAAGCCCGCGGGAATCATTACTACTTCGCTGGGGAACGGAATGAACGAGCTTTCGATGGTCATCAGGGCAAGCACGATTAGCAGGCCCCAGAGAGGGGCGTAGGCGGCAACGACGACGATGTACTGGATGAGAGCTTCGGTCACGGATCGGGGCTTAGCACATCCCAAACGAGCGGCTGCTCGTCGGTTGCTCGCCGTGCCGTGCCGTGCCGTGCCGTGCCGTAGCGGCGCGAGCGCGGGCATCCCGTTCGTGCAATAACCCACGGGAAGCACCTATGAGCGAGCCGCTGACCGTCAATTCACGGATCCTGCTGCCGGGCAACGAGCTCTCCTGGAGGGCGGTGGCGGCCTCAGGGCCTGGTGGTCAGAACGTGAACAAAGTAGCGACGAAGGTCGAACTGCGGTTTCACCTAGCCTCGTCGACCGGTCTCGATCCCGGAACGAAGCAGCGGTTGCGCGCCATCGCTGGTGGGCGGTTGGATTCGGATGGAAACCTTGTCATCGTCTGTCAACAGGCGCGTTCCCAGAGGCGTAATCTCGAGATTGCCCGCGCCCTGCTGACGGAGCTAGTGCGGCAGGCTACCATCGTACCGCGCCGTCGTCGTCCGACGAAGCCGAGCGTCGGAGCCCAGCGGCGCCGACTCGAGCGCAAACGTCAGCGCTCGGATCTGAAGCGCGCGCGACGTTGGTCGGATGAAACTGCTTGAAAGCCAGCGGTCAAACGGCTGTGCTGCGCCGAGAGCCGGTGGCCTCGGTGTCGCATGACGTCCGAAAGCTGGAGCACCGGGCGCCGCGCGGTGCCGGCCTGCACGCGATTGAGAGAGCCCGTCGCCAATGCCGGATCGGACCAGGGTCGTCCAGTAGCGGAATCCGTCGAGAACTCGAGGCGCCACGCGACGCTCACCGCTCCCCTTGTCCGTCAGGACCAGGAACTGGTGTCGATCCCGGGCCGCAGACAGTGGAGGTCACGTGCTGCCGCCATGCCTCCTGCATGGAAGACGTTGAACACGTAACGGGCGCCCTAGCTGTATGGGAATACTCCTGGGGAGTAGAGGATGGGTGAAAATCTGTTCTAGATAGGATTGTGCGATTTCTCCCCGAAGCCATCGACTGGCTGCAGAAGTCGATGGCTTCGTCGCGCAAGCCGTTCATGGACGCCTCTCCGGAATTTGCAACAGCCGGCGAGTGCCGCTTGGATTGAGACCGGCGCCCACCGGTCAGTCGATGGGCGCCGACCTGCCTCGGTCTCGGCTCCTGAACCCGGGAGCTGCGTACTGATTCCGTGCCGCGTACCCTCTTCTAGGAGTGCTTTGACCCCGTTGCGCAGTTTTTGCGCCGGGGACCTGAGGAGCACTCGGCGGCGGTTCCCGGGTGGCGTGCCGTCACCAAAGCCGTGGTTGCGAGGGCCTCGCGCCCGCTCTGGTCCGCAACTCTGGGATTCCTAGGCCGCGCCTCGAAACGTCCCCCGTTTGCCACACCGTGTGACTGGCACCGCCCGGAGGTGTCAGGCATGTTGCAGGTCATGCAGCTCGAAGAAATCAAGAAGCAGATGTTTGCCGCCATGAAGGCAGGCCGTATCATCGAGAAGGAAGTATTGAGGACGGTCATTGGCGAGGTGACTCAGGTTGCCGCTGGTGAGGGGCGGGATGTCAGTGAAGAGGACATTGAGCGTGTCCTCCGCAAAGTACTCAAGAACAATCACGAAACGCTTGCCCTCACTGAAGGGAACGGGAAACGCCGTCTCCTTGAGCAGGAGAATGAGGTGATCGAGGCGTTGCTACCGAGAACCCTCGATGCCGCGGCAATCGCGCAAGCCTTGCAGCCCGTGATTGAGCATGTCGTCGCTGCATCGAGCGATGGGCAGGCCATTGGAGTCGCGATGAAGCACCTCAATGGAATTGGTGCACCGGTCAATGGCAAGGAGGTGGCGGACGTGGTCCGTCAGCTGCGGTCCTGACGGTGTGGGCCGCGCTCGTTCCCGGGGAGAGCAGCGCGCCTGCCTTGGCGAGCTTGGGGGACGGTCCATCGGCGACGTCGACGCCCCAGAGCGGCTCGCTCAGAGGTCGCGAGCAAAGGGTGTCGAAGGCACGCCTCGAACGCCTACGTTTGCGCGGAAGAGTGAGCCCGCCAGGGGCATCCTTTGCAGTTCGTCCGCGGGTGTACCGACTCGCGCTGTCGTGATGTAGAGCTCATCCAGGTCCTCGCCGCCGAAAGCGCATGAGGTCACGTTCAGGGCGGGGACGAGGACCTCGGCCACGATCTGCCCACTGCTGGGATCGATGCAGACCACTCTGCGGCCTCTGAACAGCGCAATCCAAAGATGCCCCTTGGCGTCTATCGTCATGCCATCGGGTGACCCGAGCGACTCCGGGATGTAGGCGACGGGTCTGCGCTCACCTACCGCGCCGCGGGCATTGTCGAAATCGAAAAGGCTCACCATGTGGGTGGCGGTATCGACGTAGTACATGAGCGTTACCGCTTCGTTCCACGCGATGCCGTTTGAAGTAGTGACGCCCAGGACGTGCTTGGATAGGATCAGGTTCGTCCCGAGACAGTAGAGGGCTGCCCCGCCAGGGGGCCCCTCCTCGACCATAGTGCCTACCCAGAGCCGCCCCCGTGGATCGCACTTACCATCGTTGAACCTGTGACCGATCGGCTCGTCGATGGAAGGAACGAGGGGACGAATCTCTCCGCTTCCCGGATCGAGCACGGCGAGGCTCTGGCGCAGCGCAACGAGCAGTCGTCCATTCTGCGACGGGACGACGGTGCCAACCGATTCTCCGACGTCATGGACTACGTTCGTGCCGCTCTGCGGATCGAAGGAGAAGACCTTGTGATCGGCGATGTCGACCCAGAGGAGCCTCTGGGCGGCCGGATCCCACAAGCTACCTTCACCGAGCAAGCATCTGGAGCGGAATGCGACTTCTGCGCTGAACTGCTTCATGCGCGCCTTCTCTGGGCTCTGGGCATAGGCACCGATCAAGCAATTCGTGCCGCAACTGGTTACGGCCGTCGAGAAGCCTGGGCGTGCCGCCCATCAGCGCTCGTTCAGTTCTGCGCCAGGAAGTTGTGGAGCGCCCGCATCGTGTATGTGCCAGCAATCCGCACCGGCCAGCTCTCACCGGTGCTCGGGTCCTCCACCAAACGAACCGACGTACCCCCTTCGCAGGAGCGCGTGGTCGTCACTGTTCCCTTTCGATCGTCACGCTTCTCCGCCGTTGGGTCGCACTTGCCTGCCGCGGTCCAAGCGTCGAACACGAGACGTTCCAAGGCTGGGGAAGGCGATCCTGCATCGCTTCCGGATGTGGGCGAACCGCCGCTGAAGACCAACACGGAGCGTCCGCGTTCTGGTTGGATTGGCGCGGAAGGTGTCCGGCAGTCGACCCGCGGATTGAAAACTGCCGCGCTGGTGATGCTCGGGAGCTCGGCGGCGACGCGATGAGCCATAGCCGCTCCTTCACCGACGCCGAAGACGGTGATTCGTGAGTCATCGATCTGGTGCTGCTCACCGAGATCCTCGATGACCGCCTTGACGAGCTCGATGCTGCTGACGGGAGCGGCCTTCGGGGGCGCCGCTGTCGGGGCATCAGCCGCCCGTCCACTCGATTTCGGGGACCCGGTTGTACCGTCGAGCGCTGCGCTGCCAGCATCTGGGGTTCCTGGCCCGGCGCTGCACAACCCGTGGTCCCAGCGGGCCCGCTTGCCACCCGGCGGAGTTAGCAGGGCCAACAAGTAGCCGAGCTTTTTCGCTCCGCGAATCACGTTGTACTTGTCGGTGAAGCGCTCTGCGGTCTGACCGTGATCGAGGAGGAGTACGAGTACAGGCGGCTTGGCGCCCCCCTTCCCCTGATCCGGTAAGTGTACCGTGTACGACTGCGGATTGCCGGAGAGGGTAATCTGGTGGCTCGTACCCGAATCGACCTCCTGGTGTGCGCGGGGAGCCGACTTGCCCGTTGCTTCTTGTGAAGCCCGCGCTCGCTCGGCGCCGCTGGACTTGGAACCATCCGGACTACACTTGCAGCCGGCGCTGAGAGCAGCTGCAAATCCGACCACCGCAATTAACTTCAAGTGCATGACACCATCCCCGTGACCACTGGGGCCGGATAATACCCAGCCGGCCGACGAAGACAACCGCTCCCTGGTGAAAAGTGCCCGTTCCCGAGGCGGGCTGGCCAGAGCCGCAATCCGTGCCGGTATGGCCATCGGTCCGGTGCCGGACGGTGGAGGGTGGTTCTTCGTACCACTTGGGCCCACCGACTTCGCGGAGCGCCTTGACGGATTGGGTGGAGGAGCGCTCTTGGTGGCTTCAGGCTAGACCGGCCTCGTGCCCCTTCCCATTGTCGCCATCGAGATATCTGCGCCGGCTCCTCCGGCTCCCAGTAGTGTCGATGCACTCATCGAAGCGTGCAGTCAGGCTGCCACAG
Organism: Pseudomonadota bacterium; assembly: GCA_023398955.1. Classification (GTDB taxonomy): domain Bacteria; phylum Myxococcota_A; class Polyangia; order Polyangiales; family Polyangiaceae; genus JAEWRL01. The sequence continues at coordinate 15,045 of JAEWRL010000231.1, read as the reverse complement.
GGGCTGTTTGCACGCGCGCGGATCAGGGGATACCTGAGGAAACGCCAGCGGCGCTTGCAATCGTTGCTTGGCAGAGCGAAGAGGTTGCTCGGCTCGAGATCGGCGTTCGCCGTGCAGGAGAGACGAGGTGGACGGTGCGTCGTTTGGCTTTTCGCGCGCAGGACGACGCGCCAGAGCGCTGGAGGGCCGTGGGCTTTGCAATTGGCACCATCGTGGGTCGGTCCGCTCCCGAGCCAGATGGCGTCATGCCCCAAAGACGGGCGGAACCACCCAGGCCGGCTGTTGCAGCACCGCTGGCGGAGGCGCCGCCCCCGCCATCATCAGAATCGGTGCGAGAGGCGGTTGGCTCATTGCGGGGTGTCTTCGGGCTGGCGGCCACGGCATCGCCCATCAGCTCCTCGGGTCCCTGGATGGGAGGGGGACGTGTGCGAGGGGCTGTGGGTGACGGTTCTTGGCCGCTCCTGGCAAGCCTCGCTGCAGCCTACACCTGGCAACTGGTGCCCGAGCAGAGTATTCGGTCGGAGTGGATGACCCTTGCTGCAGGTGCCTTCGTTCCCCTCCCGACGAGCGGCTGGCCCGTTCTTCTCGATGTGAGGCTCGAAGCGCTCCTCAGGCAGCAGCGCTTCACTTCGACTCCTCCCGACGGTACTCGCGACGATGATCAACGGTGGGTAGGCGGCGTCCGGGCTGGAGTCGATGGGGCTTGGGAGATCGTCCCGCACCTCGGTCTTGGTATCGGACTGGACTTCTTCTACCTCGGGGGGGCGACAACGATTCGGCAGTACGACGCCGAGGTATACGAGCTCGACCCTTACGGGTTCGAAGCCTCATTCGGCACCCGCCTCGCGTGGTAGCGGCATTCCGGGATGCAGAGGCTCGCATGGAGACAGTGCAAGATTTCACACCAGCGTCGGGGCCGGGGATTCGTGCCTGGCTGCCACGCGCCGGGGTACAGAGCTATTCGACCCTAGCCTTCTTGGTTCCGGCCCATCTATGTCTCCCATTGCATCCGGCGGCGCGCGACGCCCCCAACTCAGAGTCCTGCCCGGTTCCGGAGGGGGGCCAACACGTCCTACGGACGCGGAACTGATTCGCGCCGTCGCGGAAGGCGACCTGGCTGTCGCGGACGACCTGTACAGTCAGCTAGTCGGTACGGTGGAAAGAACCCTTTACCGGGTGTTCGGTCGTCGCGAGCAAGATCACGAGGACCTCGTGCAAATGGCCTTCGAACAGATCGTGTTGACGCTCTCCCGGCAGACCTTCGCCGGGGGCTGCAGTCTCAAGACTTGGGCGGCCGCCATCACGAGCCGCGTCGGTTGGAAGGTGCTGCGTACACGACGCAGGGAGCGACAGGTCGTGGATGTCTGTGCCGAGATCGTAGATGATACGGTGGCGGGGGCTCTCGACGTAGAAAGGGAGGCAGCGTCGCGGCTCGAGTTGGAGCGTGTGCGGCTTCAGCTCTCCCTGATGAAGCCGCCTCAGGCGGAAGCCGTGTTTCTGCACGACGTGCTCGGGCATGAGCTGGTGGACATCGCCCACATGACAGGGGTTACGGTTGCCGCCGCACAGTCGCGCCTCGTGCGCGGGCGGCGTGAGCTTGCGAAACGTGTGCAAAGAGCTGGGCTGGAGTCCAAGGAGAGCACGCGATGACTGATGCCATGGAACGTCGGATCGAAGCTCAGCTGCGCGAGTGGGCGCAAGCTCCACTGCCGGTGGCGGAGATAGAGCGCCATGGGGCTCGTGCGAGGTCCAGGGTTCGGGTCGTCGAGCGTGCGCTCGAGCGGGTAGCTCGGCGTCGAGCAAGAAGGGTGAAGGTCAGGCGCTGGAGCGTACCGCTCGCTTCTGCTGCGGGCATACTCGGCATCGTTCTCACGGGGGCCATGTGGTACGAGCGCTTCACGGCGGATGCCGACCCCGCCTCGCAGCAGCCCGCTCTGGCTGAGACGAACGGCGAGGTGCGAGTCGTCGAAGGTGGCGTCGTTGCCAGGCGGAACGGTGTGGCCCGATTGCTTCGTGACGGCGCTCGGTTGCGTATCGGACCGGGTGACGTGCTCAGCACACCAGCCGATGGTCGCGCCGAGGTCGGGTTGGATGAAGGGGCGCGCATCCAGCTTGGCGCAGCTACGGAGCTCGTCGTACCGCGTGCGCCCGGGGCGGAGCGGTTCAGTCTGAAGTCGGGACGAGCGTCCATCGACGTGCCTCCGAATGCCGATCGGGCGCGGGCGTTTGTGGTGCAGACGCCAAACGTCGAGGTAGCCGTCCGCGGGACGCAGTTCGTAGTGGATGTCCGGCGGGCCATCAGTTCCACGGGGTGGAGCACTTCTGTCGCGGTGTCTCGCGGCACCGTATGGATATTGCGTGGAAACGAGCGGCTAGCGGTCCTGAACGCGGGTGGGCGATGGTCCTCTGCGACGCAAGTGGGAGCTGACGGGAGCAGCATTGGCAGCGGTTCCACGAGTGCGCCTTTGCACGATCGTGTGCTGGAACCGTCACCCGTAGGTTCGTCGTCTGAAGCTATAGTCGCGCCTGCCCCTCGCTCAGCCGCCGCCCTGGTCGGGGTGCGCCAGCCGGAAGGGAGGGTGGGCTCATTTCCCACCTTGTCGTTGCGAACCGATACGGCGGCGCTCGCGGACCCGAAGTCGCCGGTTGGGGATACGGAGGACGCGCCGCAGACGCGATCGGACCAACTGACGCGCGAGAATCGGCAGTTTCAGGCGGCACTCCGAGCTCGCAATAGTGGAAATGACGGACAGGTGGTGGCTGAGCTCAACGCGTTCTTGCGCGCGTATCCCGATTCGGTGCTTGCTCAAGAAGCTCAGGTCGAGCGTTTTCGTGCCTTGAAGCGTCTTGGCCGGAAGCGTGAGGCGGAGCACGCGGCGCGCCAGTATCTGGTTGAATACGACGATGGTTTCGCACGGGGCGAGGCTCGAGACATTGCACTCTCGCCGGATGCTGGTGCCTGGGACTGAGCCGCAGCGACCCGCTCGAGGCTAGACGGCGCCCGGCCGGCGCAAGGATGGCTTCGGACGAGCCGCTTCACACCCGAGTGCGGCTCCGTCCAGGCGGCCAAGCTTCGCCATGGCGGCACGCGAGCTTGCCCGGGCTTCGTGCTCGGACAATATTGCCAGCGTAATCGAGAGCAAGGACTCGAGGTGAGGTGGCACGCACGTTGGACCGGGTTGCGAAGATTAGGGGCGCTATTGTCGGTCACCTGATCGGAGACGCGCTCGGTGTGCCCTACGAATTTCAGGGTCCCGATTCGCTGCCGCCCCTCGCGGACATCGAGATGAGCCCACCCCCCGGGTACCGGCGGACTCATCAGGTTCCTCCTGGCACCTGGTCGGATGATGGGGCGCAGGCCTTATGCTTGCTCGAGTCTTTGTTGGAGTGTGGGAGGTTCAACGCCGAGGATTTCGCGTGCCGAATGCTGCGTTGGCTGACCGAAGGCCACATGGCCGTCGACGGAAAGGTGTTCGATGTTGGCCGCCAGACCATCTCCGCCCTGCAGAGCAAGCTTCGCGACGGCGATCCCCTCTCCGTTCCTCCCGGCGGCGAGCATACGAACGGCAATGGCGCGCTGATGCGGGTGCTGCCGCTCGCGCTCCTCCATCATGGTGACGACGCGGAAATGGTGCGAGATGCCCACCGCCAGGCGGAGCTGACCCACCCCCACGTGCGATCGCGTGTGGCTTGTGCTCTCTACAGCATGTGGGCGCGCGTCGAACTCGAGACGACTGGCGTGCTGGATACCTGGGCATTGGCCTACGAACGTCTCCGACAGGTTTACGCGCTCGTGGCGGCTTCGGTGCAGGAAGCCACCTTGCTCACCGAGCTCGAGCAGCACTTCGGGGCGGATTGCAGGTGGCAGCCGAGGGGAACGGGCTATGTCGTCGACTCCCTCCATACGGTTCGTGCTGCCTGCGTCGAAGCGAGCTATGAACGAATCGTCCGGCGCGCCATATCGTATGGTAACGACACGGACACGACCGCCTGCCTCGCGGGCGGGATTGCGGGGATCAGGTACGCCACGCACGGCATTCCAGAGCGGTGGCTCGGCCAGCTTCGAGGCAGGGAGCTGCTCGAGCCTTTGCTCGAGCGGATTCATTGACGCGCGGTCTCCATCTCCGGTCTCGATCGCGTGATGGATAAATGCGCACCACAATTTGCTATGGACAAGTGTGAAGCGGCCGTTCGCGCCGCTTAAGCTTGCTTCCCGGAGCGCGCCACTAGCGTTCCGAAAGCCCAAGACAAGGAACCCATGAACTTGCGCATGCTTGAGACTGCTTTGCTCGTCAGCTCCCTCGGAAGCGCCTGCCTGATCGGATGCGATACGGGGACTCAGCCGGCTCCTGAAGAACCGGATGCTCTGGATCCTGGCATCGACGAACAGGAGGTTCCCCTCGCCGAACCCGTGGAGCCGACGGCGCTCGATGATGTGCTCGGTGACTTCGAGTCCGCCGAGCTGGGTTTCCGGGTTGCTCGAGGAAACGGGCACTGGACTGCTGGTGACGAGACGGTCGCCTTGGGGGTGGAGGAAGGCGGAGCAGCCGGCTCGGAGATGGCGCTTCATGCCTCCTTCGATGGTGCGGGTAGCTTGTCGGCCAAGCTGACTCCGGCAGGTGCCTACACGACGCGCAGCATCGACTACTCGACGTGTCAGGGGCTGTCGTTTTGGGCGAAGGCTTCGGACGCCGCGCTCCCCTCGGTGGTGGTCGTCGACTTGGACGCGGGCGAGAATGCAGCGCGCGCCACGGTCGAGCTGCAACCCGAGTGGCAGCACGTCGAGCTTGCCTGGGAGGATTTCTCCTTGGGCGCGAGTGTCGCCATCGACGAGGTCCTCGCGGGCCTCGAGTCACTGAGGTTCAGCTGGGAGAGTGCCGGAGAGCTCTGGCTCGACGCGGTCCAGATGGACGCCTGCGAGCTCGTGATCCTGAACCCACCAATTCCGGAGCCTGCCGCGCTCGGGAACGGCGCGCCAGAAGGTTCACCGGTTGCACGCCATGGGCAGCTCAGGGTGGAGGGGGCGCAGCTGATCGATCAGAACGGGGAACCAGTACAGCTCAAGGGGATCAGCAGTATGTGGCTCAACTACGAGACCCGCCCGTACTCGCAGGACAAGGACGCCATGAGGTGGCTGCGCGACGAGTGGAAGATGAGCCTGTTTCGAGTGGCTATGGGGGTGGAGGAGTCGGGTGGCTATACCTCGCAACCTGATCGCGAACGAGCCAAAGTGGAGGTTATCGTCCAAAACGCCATTGATCTAGGTATATATGTAATTATTGACTGGCACAGTCATGCGGCCGAGCAGTACTTGCCAGCGGCCAACGCCTTCTTTGCCGAGATGGCGCACAAGTACGGTGACACGCCTAACGTGATCTATGAGACATTTAATGAGCCAACCCGACAGCAATGGTCTTCGGTGCTGAAGCCGTACCATGAGTCGGTTGTTGCTACCATCCGATCCATCGATCCGGACAACGTTATAATACTCGGGAACTCGCGCTGGTCACAGCTCCCCATCGACGGCGCCCGCGACCCCCTCGGTGCTAGCAACGTCATGTACACACTGCACTTCTATACCTGCGAGCACTCGGACGTTCTCAGACGGGATGCGGACGCGGCCATGGCCGCTGGTGCCGCGGTCTTCGTCAGCGAGTGGGGTGCGACCGCTGCAGATGGTGGTATCGATGGATCTGTCTGTGAACCAGAGTCGGTGCCATGGCTGCAATGGATGGAGGATAACAAGATTAGCTGGGCTGCGTGGAAGTGGGAGTCGTGCGCTGATGGTACCTGTTTCATTGCCCCGGGTGCGAACATCAGTGACGGGTTGGAAGGAGCAGAGCTACATGGCCATGCTGAGCTCGTTCGCGAGTGGATGCTGCGCTGAGGTCGCCTGACCGTCGCCCAGGTGCTCCCGAGCCGATGTCGAGCTCAAGTGTCTTGCGCATGGACCTGTCGTGTCGCAAAAGAATAGCTCTTTCTGTAGTCCCCTACTGCCTAGTACGGGACTAGATCTCTCGGCAGTCCCCGATGATCTCGGGCTTTCCGAAGGAATGGGGACGCGCTTGCTTGATCAACAAGCGACGCTCGCTGCCGATGAATTTGAACTCTGTTTCCATGGCAAACCATGGATCGGACCCATCGGGGTTCAACAGCGCCGAGAAGTGGGCATCGATTGAGTACAAGGCACAAGCCACACTCACGACCTCCTCCTCGGAGAGCACTGGCATGTGAGGACTGAGGCTGCTTCTGGCCTGGTAGGTGACACTCGGGAACCGGGGAGGCCAACGGTAGATTAACTCTTCCGTGACCACGCCGGGAGCAGGGTTCGTCACGCTTGCCTCACCGATCTGCGTGTTCATGTAGTAGATATCCGAACGAATCGGATCCAGAATGTTGCGGCTGATCGCCACGCCATTGGCGCGCTCGGACAAGAACGCCTCGTGGACGAGGACACCCATTGCCACGGCGCTATGGTCGATTCCAGCCAATTCTCTCTCGTCATAGGCACGCAATCCGTAGAGGCTGGCCCACACGAGGCGGAGCCCATCCTCGATGGAACGACCGTCGCTGCCAAGCTGAACGCTCGTCGACGAATAGAGGCCCGCACCGTTGAACCCCTGCAAGTCTTCGGCGTTGCTGCTGCTGCGAAACCGAACGCGGCGGACTCCGAAGCGGTCTCGCACTGCTGCCTCTACAACTCGCAGGAGCTCCGGATCGACCTCTTGCCGCTGAATGGCCTGCTGGACCGCGTCGAGGCCGGCGCGTCGCTCCTCCGGATTGCTGCGGAAACCGATGTCGGCCTGCAAACTCGCCAGGACAGCCTCTGCGCCCGAGCTACGAAAATGCTCCACGAAGTGCACGACGGGTATGGCAAATGCCTTAATCGGCGCGGTCCAGGCGCTTGCAGTGGAACACGCAGAGGGCAGCGTTGCACGAACATGCCCCAGCTCTGCGAACTGGGCAGCCTTTGCGCCGATAGCGGGGAGGTGCTCGAAGCCCGCCTCCGAGAGCGGGACGACACCACGAACGTCGAGGTCGAGCCGGGGTGACTGTAGGGTACCCGAGGGGCGCAACGATTCCCAATAGGCTTCGGCTGCTCCGGGATCCGCAGCGGAGATGGAGAAGCCGTCTCCGCGCACCTCCAGGCGCACCAGCGTGTCAAGATAGCTCGTGAGCCGTGGATCCGTCCGAGCCCCCACCAACGCCATGTTCGGAGTGCCGCGGCTCTGGCTGAGCACGTTGACATGAGCCAACGGTGTTTGGAATGCTTCTGTGATGAGCCCGCCGACTAGCGCGATGTCATTAGGTACATCGTCCGTAACGACGATGGTCTCCGGGCCGAGTGCTGCGTCGGGTAGGTCCGCGGCGGCGATGTACCGCAACGTCCCGTAGCCGATGCCCGTGGCGAGTGCTTGATAGCTCACGCCATTGAAAGGCGCGCTGGGAGCTAGGATCGGCAAGGTCCCGTCTGCCTCGAGGGCAGTCTCGGCCTGCGTCTCATCCTGTGGGCGAAGCCACCAGACCGCGGGGTCCATTACATGCGAGATGACTGCAAAGAAACCACGACGCATATCCTGGGCGGTGATAGTGTCCCCGAGGGCATACTCGACTGTATGGAGGTCGGCACCCCCGTGGTGGACCAGCGTCCCCAACAGATACCTTCGCCCTTCCGGTTGATAGTACTCCGTCTGGCTGAATGCATACCAGCCTGCTCGAAACTGTGCGTTCTGGGCCGGGTCGCAGCGATCGAGGGGTGGCTCTCTGTCGATCACCTCGCGGACGAACGTATAGTGGAGTGGCCAGGCGCGCGAGCTCAGCAGGTGAAGGGCACCACCCTGCTGCATGTCGTAGACGAACTTCACGGGTGCCATGCCTAGTGTCGCGGCCCCCTCCGCCAGCGCCGAGAAGTCACCGGGCGTGCGAAGGTGGCGCACTCTGTCGCCCACTTCCCGCGTCGTTATCGGACCGCATCGGGTGTTTGGCTCACCTGGTGTTACCTCTCCGCAGAAGATCGGATGGGAGGCTCCTTCCGGGAAACGGGTGAGCGCAGCATTCGAGGGCCACCGTAGGAAGTCCCAGCGGTCCATTGGCTCACCGTCGGCGTCGAAGAGGGTGACCACGCCTTCAAATAGCGGCTCCCCAAGCTCGCTCAGCACGTCGACCTCCTCGACTGTGAGCGCGAGATGGTGACCGGGTGCGAGCGACGCGGCGCTCGGCAGAGGAACCCGCACGCCCGTTTCGGGGCCCGGATACTCTTCTCCAGGAGCGGTCCCTGCAATTCGAAGATTCAGTCCGGTGAGGGACTGCTCGATGGCAGAGACGTTTGCCAGCTCGATGAAGTGAGCAGGGCGAAGTGCAGCCTCGCTGATGACGACGGGACCCGTCAGCTCTGGGTAGGGTTGCGGCAGCTCGTAGTCCGTGAACCCCACCCCGCTACTTAGGCTTGGTGCTGCCGCCGGGGAGCAGCTCTCGCCGTTCGAGCGGCCCGGGCTGGAGTACCGGCATCGCGCGAAGTTGCCCGTTCCGTCGGGGAAGCGCGCCAGAGATTCGTTCTGCGCCAGCTTCGGCACGGTCAGCTCCACGAATGCTCCGCTTGCCGTGTCTCGGAGTGTGAGCCGCTCACCGCTGGCGCTCAGTCGGAAGGGTAAGTGCCGGTCGCCTTGACCCGGGCTGTCGTCCGCCCAAAGGACGAGCACCTCCCGCGGACGCAGGGAGACCCCCGGGAGCTTCCCGCTGCGCCCGCTGGAATCGGCTATCTCGAATGCGGCGAGGTTCACAGCGTGGTCCTCGGTGTTGATGATCTCTATCCAGTCGTCGGTCTCCCCAACCTCATCGACGGAGGTACCATGGTTGCTCGAGACGACTTCGTTGATCACCACCGACGCCACGGGTGCGGCGCCGCCTGCTCCGGGCCCGGCCCCCGCAGCGGCGTGCAAGGATGGCGAGCCGTCGGTCCCTCTTCGTGCGTCACCGTCTCCACACGAGCAAACCGCAAGGACCAGGGCAAACGATGCCAAACGTAGACCCATCACTGTGCCGATCTGTGCCACAATCCGGGAGATCCGGCATGGGGTTACGGCTGTAAGCAAAGGCCGTACCACGTCCAGGCCTTCCGCATCATTACCCTTGCTTAATACCGATCGCGGTCGTGTCGCAATGGTGATTGGAGCCTTGGATCTGCGCGGAAGCGGCGCGACCGGTTGCTCCGGTTGGACAGGTTAATGCGAAAGCCAAAGCTCGCTCCCCATTCTCTCCGTCAGGAACGCGACGGGCTCACGTGCCCGCGAAGGGGGAGCGTGGCGGGAGGGTGGCAAGTGGTTGTCGGCCTTGTCTGAGTGGAGCCCCATGCATCGCTCGCGGAAGACTCTGGCCTTCGTGATTGACCAGCTCGATCAGATAGAGGGAGGCTACGAGACGCAGCTGCGGGAGGGTATCATGCGCCGCTGTGACGCCCGTGGGGTGAGCCTCGTGATAGTTGCTGGCCGCCCGCTTTCACCCACCAATCCCATAGATCGGGTCCACAATCGCATCTTCAGTCTTATCGGAAAGGATGTGGTTGATGGTGCCATTCTGCTCGCCTCCTCGCTTGGCCGCGGCGCCGGTCACGACGTTCTTCTAGAGTTCGTGCGTGAACTCGCGCCGTTGCCCGTTTGCAGCATTGGCCTTCGGCTAAATGGGGTTCCCAGTATCACCGTCGACAACGCAACCGGTGTTACGGCGCTGATCGACCACCTCGTCACGCAGCACGGAGCAAGAGAGCTCGCCTTCCTAGGCGGGCCCTCGGGAAACCCCGAAGCGCAGCAACGCCTCGCGGCGTTTCGAGCAACGATGGCAGTGCACGGTCTGGCTGTGCGCCCAGAGCTCACATTGGAAGGGGATTACACCGTGCTGTCGGGCTTGAGCGAGACGCGTCGCTTGCTGCAGCTTGGATTGCGCTGTGACGCCGTGGTTGCAGCCAACGACGCGATGGCCTTCGGAGTCCTCGATGCCCTCCGCGAGCAGAACCTAAGAGCACCGCGGGACATGTTGGTGACCGGATTCGACAACGTTGCATCGGCGCGTCACGCCATGCCCCCGCTAACTACCGCTCGCCAACCACTCGCGCACATGGGAGCGCTCGCCGTGGATTGGTTGCTCACGCTGCTGGGTGGTGGCGATGTCCCCCAACACCGCGAGCTGCCCGTCGAACCCGTGCTCCGGCGTTCGTGTGGATGTGGTGCGCTCACGAGGAGCCTCACTCAGGTCTCCGTCCCGCCCGTGCCGGGTGCGCCGCTCGCTCACTTGCGCGCTCGTCGTCTGCACTTGGAGCAGGCCCTGGACCAGATCTTCAGCGCCGTCAGTGACGGGGGGGAGCAGAGTCGCTCCCGCTTGCTCGACGCCTTGGATCGCGAAATGGCTACTGGACGCGATGCTTTCGTGGACGAGCTCGAAGACCTCGTTCGTGAAATGGGTGACGGAGCCGAGATCCTGGACGCGTTGCAGCAGGTACTCATGGCCCTCCGAGAAGCACTCTACGAGGTCTCCAATGCCGGTCTGGAGAGCCTATGGCATGCAGCCTCTGGAGTCATCGTGTCAGCGCTGGCGCGCACTCAAGCCGCGTCGCGCCTCGGGATGGAGGTGGCTTACGACCGCCTGAGGAGCACCGGGGAACGCTTCTCGACCGCCCTCGACATGAGCGCGTTGCGTGAGGCTCTAGCAGATGAGATGCCGCGGCTGGGTGTGAGTACGGCGAGCATTTCCGTATTCGACGAGGACGATCCCAGCCAACTCAAGCCTGTGTTCATGATCTGCCGCGGTCGGACCATCGAGTCGAGGCACGAGCGTTTCAGTGCGGGTCTCCTGGTTCCTCCCGATTCTCCCGCTGAGCTATGGGCAGATGCCTGCCTTCTGTTGCCTCTTTGCTTCGAGATTCGTAACTTCGGCGTGGCCCTATTCGAGTTTCGCGCAAGCAAGACTGCGTACCAGATGCTGAGGGAACAAATCAGCGCTGCAGTTCGCAATATCTACCTTCATCAAGAGTTGCTGGACATGGCGGCGCAGCGCGAACGCAGTCTGCAGGAGCGCATCGCGACCGCCGCTCGCATGCGCTCGCTCAGCCTGCTGGCGGGCGGAGTGGCTCATGATCTCAACAACGCGCTTGGTCCTTTGGTGGTGCTCCCGGAGATGGTTCAGCACGAGCTCGACGCGTTGGTGGTCGCGCGTGGAAAGCAGTACGAAGAGCTCCGGGCCGATCTCGATACAATCAAGCTGGCCGCTGCCAGGGCGGCCCGCACCGTGAAGGACCTCATGACGCTGGGACGTCAGGGGAATGCCAAGAAGCAGGTGCTCGACATCAACGAGGTGGTGGCTGCGTGTGCTCGGACGGAACCGCTCCGGTACCACACCACCGGCTCGAGCGGAGTGCGGCTCGTTACCGAGTTCGACCCAGAGCCTATGCCGGTGCTGGCCTCAGAGGCACACGTGGCGCGGGCCATCGCCAACCTGGTGCGTAATGCCGTCGATGCTCTGGAAGAGAGGGGGGAGATCTCGGTCCGTACCTTTCGCTGCACCTTGAAGCATCCCCTGGCAGCGTACGAAGTGGTCGACCCGGGAGACTACGTCGTCATCGAGGTTTGCGACAACGGAAGGGGCATCCCTGCCGAAGCCTTGCAGCGGATCTTCGAGCCGTTCTTCTCGCAGAAGGCACTGAAAGATACCAGCGGGTCAGGGTTGGGCCTCGCGATCGTTCACGGGGTGGTCAAGGAACACGGTGGTTTCTTGGACGTGGAGAGCACCGTGGGTGAGGGGACCACGTTTCGCGTGTTCCTTCCGCGGAGCTGCGACGCGCCGGAATCAGCGAAGGCCCGCAGGCAGCTTGGTACTGGCAAGGGTCGGGTCCTCGTTGTCGACGATGAGCCGACTCAGCTGCGGACGGCCAAGAGGGTTCTGGAACGCTATGGATACGTGGTTGAAACTGTCTCTCGGGCCTCCGACGTGATGGGACTCTTTCAGCGCCCGGTTGACGATCGCGGGATGAGCGACGGTCACTTGGAGTCGGGTTTCGATCTAGTGATCCTCGACATGGCACTCAATGACGAGCTAGATGGCCTCGATCTGTACGAGAAGCTCCGAGACCTCGTGCCGACCCAACGTGCCATGATCGTGAGTGGCCAGGCTCCGAGCGACCGCGCCAAGGTTGCCGTCGAGAAGGGCCTGGCGTGGCTCGCCAAACCGTACTCGATTGAGTCCCTGGTCCGTGCGGTGGAATCTGTGCTTGGCTCACGGCAAGTGAGCGACTCGATTGCCGCTCCGCCCTGAGCTGCGGCGGTGAGCCGCCGCCCTGGGGCACGGCGGGTCCTCTTACAGAGCGAGTCCCCGCGTGGATTTCTCCCGCTGCGTCGTACCCGGTGCATCGTCCGAGGGTCGGGCTGGACGTCGGCACGCGCCTTTGGAATACTCAAGGTCCCGAAGCCGCCCTGACCCGGAATCCACTTCCATGAATACGATCGTCATCGCGAATGAAAAAGGAGGCGTCGGGAAGACCACCGTCGCTCTCAACCTAGCCCTCGCCCTGGCCGAAAGGGGTAGCTCTACTCTCCTGGTCGATCTCGATCCCCAGGGTGGCTTGGGACACTCGCTCAAGCGGGAGGACGCGGAGTTGATCGGGTTGGCGGATCTCTTGATGGGAGAGGTTAGCCCCGACGACGCCGTTCTGACGACCCGTTTGTCGGCATTGACCATTCTGCCGCGGGGGCGACTCGATCCCGTCGATGTTCCCGAGTTCGAAGCGGCCCTGCACGCTCCTGGAGTCCTCGCGAACGCTTTGCAGTCGGTCAGCCACGGCCAGGACTTCGTGCTCCTCGATTGCCCCTCTGGGCTCGGGATGATTACGCGGCGCGCGCTGGCTCTCGCGGATTTCGCGTTGGTTCCATTTCAAGCCGAGCCGCTGTGCTTGCGGAGTGTCTCCCGTGTGCTTCGTGTGCTGGAGCGGGTACAAGCCACCGAAAATCCAAGGCTTCAGCTGCTCGGGATTCTGGCAACCATGGTGGAACGAGAGCACGATGCGTCCCATTCGGTCATGATGGAGCTCTGGACTGACTTCGCGGGCGTGATGGATACGGTGATCCCCCGCAACGAGATCTTTGCCACGGCTAGCTTGAAGGGCTTGCCCGTTGGCTACCTGGGAGGGCGCTTGCCGCCCGAGGCGCGTCGCTTCCAGGTCCTAGCCTCAGAAGTCGAGGCCTTGATTGCCGAGCTCAGCCCACAAGGAGCACAGGAAGATGTCGAACGACCCCAACGAGAACTCCTCTGATCTTGGATTGGCGCGCACGCTGGCCCGGAGGCTCCGCTCTCGTCCAAGGGCTCACATCGAACGGGCGAGCGGCCCTCCTCGCCCCCGTTATGTGCGATTCGACGCTGGGCGGTTCGGGACAGGAGCGCCCGGGGTGCCTGCTGGTGGCGAGAACGGGGAGCTCGAGCGGTGGGCGTCTGACAGCTGGAAGCGCTTGCTCGACGATTGCTTGGCTTTGTGTCAGGGCAGTGGTGCTTTTCTGATGGATGAACAAGGTCTCGTGGTGGCACGCGGCGGCCTCTCGGACGCCGAGGCTGTCGACGTGCTGGCAGCGCGGCTGACCGTGACGTTTCAGCAGGCTGAGCGGATGAGCCATCGAGAAGGAGGCGCGAGCACGATCTGCATCGAGCTCGACGAGGGATGGTTGACCGGTCTCAAGGTCCCCATTGAGGGCACCGGACCGCTCGTAGTCGGTCTCATCGCAGACGGCCCGGTCTCGGGGGACACGAAGGAGGACATCTACGGGCTCGTGGCTGCTGCTGCTTCGCGTTGACACCTGCTGCGTACAGAACGGCGTCGAGGTTGGGTAACGTGGCTTTGCGGTTACGGCCGTTGGGGCGACTGAGAGGTCGGTGTGGGTTCGCCGCTGCTGCCGGGTTGGTGCATGCTGACCTTGACTGCCGACCGACCGCAGCGGCTGCCTACCGTGCTGGTTTGTGGCTTGAAGACGGTGAATATGGTGGTGAACACAGATGGCTCTTTGGTGCGTTCAATGGTTCGGTTGGAGGGTAGCGAGATGCAAGTCAGTGGCATGGCACTCGCGGTGCTCGGAGTCTGATGAGCGAATCCTTGGTGAGCGGATCGGCGTGGCACATGCACCGTCCTGCTCACGTGGTTTGTGTCGGTAACGAGCTGGCGCGGGATGATGGGGCAGGGATCAGGGTGGGACGCGTCCTCCGCGAGTTGGCGCTACCCAGCTGCGTTTCCGTGGAGTTCTACCAAGGGGTGGGATTCTGGCTTGCCGAGCTCATCGCGAGCGGTCGACGAACGATTCTCGTCGACGCGGTGACGTTCGGGGATGCGCCGGGGACGTGCCGTCTGCTCGCTTTGAAGGAGATAGTGGAGCTGTCGGCGGCCGTGCCCTGTGGTCATATGCTCGGTATTCCAGAGCTAGTGTCCATCGCAGGAATCATCGCGCAGGGAAAGCAGCAGGCAAATGTGTGCCTCGTCGGAATAGAGGCCGTTGAGGTGAGTGGATTCGAAGCGCGTCTGAGTCCGGCCGTGGAGTGTGCCGTTCCACGTGCTGTGGAGCTCGTTCTGGGGCTGCTTGGAGCTCCCGCGGACATAGTCGAGGCGGCGCGAGCGGTCGCGCGACAGATGCCTTCCGAGCTGCCCATCGAAGCGTTGCGCACCGTTTGAACCTAGATTTCGCGCGTCCCCCGGCGCATGGACGCTGAATCCTGCGGAACTCTCGGCTGTTCATCCCGCGGTGTGGCGCGCGTGGCTTCATCCATGAGGTGAAGTGGCGGCTACCCGCCGGAGCTGTCGATCGATCGTCCGATCTAGGGTCTTCAGCGCTCGGGAGAAATGACCCGGGTATGCTCGCGAGAAATGACCCAGGCTTGGCAGCGTTGACGAGCTATGTTCAGTCGAGGTTCGACGTTTGGAGTCCAGTGGCGCGTTGGCGCGCGCCAATAGCCGGCTACCCGGTGAGGCGGCCGTGGATAGCGCACAACCTGGGACTGAGTTCGGGCGCCCCAGAGGAACGGGCA
>JAEWRL010000201.1 GCA_023398955.1 Pseudomonadota bacterium | reverse complement strand
TTCAGCACCACCGATGTTGATGCCCGCGCGAGCTGGTCGGCCAGATGCTCCCTCCCTCGCGGAAGACCCTCGACGACGTCATTGGCCAGAACGACGAAATCGAGAGAAAGTTGGTAAACGTCGAGCTTTTCACGATCCAGTTCCAGGCTCAGCTATCGGCCAGCGCTGGCCCCGTTGCTAACTTTTTCGGGCACGGGCACGGGCACGTTTACGGAAGAGCCAACCGCATTCAGGGACAGGCCCTAATCCTTCGGACTTCGGTCGGAGTCACCGGCGCCAGAACTCGGGATCGGGGCGTGCTCGCGCTCGAGATAGCGGAACACCGTCCGCGGGTCGACCCCGAGATCCCTGGCGGTCTGCGTGCGGTTACCGTTGTTGCGCTCGAGCACCTCGAGCACGTACCGTCGCTGAAAGTCCTCCTTGGCCTTCTCGAGAGGTACTATGGCGGGAGCCTCGCCTACCCCGAGGTCGAGATCCTCGGGCGCGAGGAGGGAGCGATCGCAGAGGACGAGGGCCTTCTTGATTCGATTCTCGAGCTGCCGGATATTGCCCGGCCACGGATACTTCCGGATCACCGCCATCGCTTGAGGCGCGAAGCCCTTGACCGGGCTCGCGAGCTCGTCGGCATACTTGCTCAGCAGGGCCTTGGCGATGATCACGAGGTCCTCGCCGCGCTCGCGCAACGGGGGCAGCCAAATGTTGACGACATTGAGGCGATAGTAGAGGTCCTCACGAAACTCTCCCGTACCGATCATCTCTTCGAGGTTGCGGTTCGTCGCACACACGATGCGGATGTCGCATTTCTCGGGCTTGCTGTCCCCCACCCTGTGAACCACCCGCTCCTGGATGGCGCGCAGCAACTTCACCTGGAGCTGGGGCGAGAGTTCCCCGATCTCGTCCAAGAACAGCGTGCCACCATCCGCTTGCTGGAATTTCCCGGGTCTGCTGGCGATGGCTCCGGTGAAGGCGCCCCGCACGTGTCCGAACATCTCACTTTCCATGAGGTTCTCGGGGATCGCCCCGCAGTTGACGACGATGAAGGGCCCGCTGGCGCGGTTGCTCCTGCGGTGCAGCTCGCGCGCGATGAGCTCCTTCCCAGTGCCCGTCTCGCCGGTGATGAGCACGTTGATATCGGTCCCTGCTACCTTCTGCAGCTTTCGAAAGACCTCCATCATCGAGGGGCAGGCTCCGATGATCTCGCCAAAGCGCTTGTCGCGAAGCTCGGCGCTCAGCTTCTCTTTGTCCGCACGAAGCGCCGACACGAGCATCGCGTTCTGCAGAATGAGAGATGCCTGGGCAGCAAAGATGGTGAGGAGATCGAGCTGAGAGCGTGTAAAGAGGTGCTTGACCTCGTCATTGCCGACATAGAGCACGCCGATGACCTCACCGCGATTGATCAACGGTGCGCACATCACGCTCGAGAGCTTCAAGGCAATGACGCTTTCGCTCTGCCCGAATGTCGTATCGCTCAGGGCATCACTGACGATGACCGGGCGCTTCGTCTCCACGACCTGCTGAACGATGCTGTCGCTGATGCGTCCCGTCGCGTCCTGAATGGCCTCGCGTTGGACGTTCCTCGATGCGCGCACCCGAGGTGCGCTCTGCACTGGGTCCTGGTTGTCCACCAGCAGCACGACCCCCCGCCCCGCGCCCGTCAGGTCGATGACCGCGTCCAGCAGCAACTCGAGGATCTCATCGACCGAACTGCTGGTCATAAGGCGACCGCTGAAGTTGTGCAGCTTGCGCAGACCACTGATCTCGCTTTCGAACCCGCTGTCCGCGGCCGTGGTCTCCCTGACGGGTGGCTCGGTGAACATGCTGAACCCGAGCAGCGCCTCACCAAGTTGCAGGCGATCCCCGTTCACGAGCCGGGCGCGACGCTTCTTCTTTCCGTTGATGCTGATGGGCGCGCCGCTGTCGACCTCTTCGAGCTGGAAATCTCGCCCATTGAAGACGATCTGGGCGTGGTTTTGGCTGACCGTCGCATCAGGCAGGTGCACATCATTGCCGAGCGCTCGGCCGATGGTGGTCACCGGCTTGTGTAGGGGGACGAGCAAGGGCTCCCCCTGCGATGGATAGTAGCGGATCGTCGCCATGCGATGTTCGAGGGTAAATGAGCGCACCGGTTTCGGCAACGGGGTGCCCGTGGGCGTCGCACGCCGAACGAGCGACCGCTGGGCGTGATCGCGATATCCTGGGTCGAGACGCGCTGCAGGTGGAGCGCTCAGAAGAGCGTGCCGAATAGCTGGAGACCGTAGCCGTCATCCACCGCGAGTGGTGCAATACCCTCTATGGACAGCCATTGCTCGCCGCTCGTCGCGGCGGAGGCCACCCCATAGGAACCCCCTGCCGCGCCCGATTCGACTGCTCCGGAGAGCAGAGCACCAGCGCCGATGCCGAGGGTGATAGCGGTGCCGGTGAAGACGAAGCCGCGCCTCATGGGCGGGGTTTCGTCACCGAGATAGAACAGGTAGACAGGAAGCGACGCGGCCGCCCCCACCCCGGCTCCCGCCCACATCCAGCCCAGGTGATACCACTTTGGGACGAAGGCCATGCCGAGCGCTCCCATGCCCGCCATGCCCACGTTGTAGCCGATGAGGCCGCCGAGAGCAGCGTAGTCGTTCTTACCCGTCTTGGAGCCGCCGTAGCTCACCATCGTGCCAATCGTCATGCCCCACGCTGCGCCGCTGGTCGTCAGGGCGAGGGTAGCGGGCGGTGGCTCGAGGTAGTAACCCACGCCGTAACCAACCAGCCCACCAGCCGTGGCTCCAACGGCTGCCGAACGAGTCAACCCTCGGAAGCCCCACTCGTCACGCTCCTCGGCAAAGGCGTACTGGACTCCGGCGACCCCGACCCCTTCCCCAGCACCGAGCACGAGGCCCGCCGCCATCGAGGCAGGGAGTCCCCGCGGCATGCGCGGCTGATCGAGGAAGTAGATCCCGGTCGGCGCCGCTACGCCCAAGACGACTGGCGGAATCAGCAGGACCGCCGGATCGTCGCCGACGCGAAGCTCGCTGCTGACCCAGATGCCCATCCCGACACCGTAACCGGTACCGACGACATAGAGGGTGCTAATCTCCGGCCAGCTGCGCGCCCTTCCACGAGGAGGCGTGTACTGCGGGGGCGGCGGCGGCGTCTGCCACGTGTTCTGGCCTGCCGGGGACCAGCTTCCTCCCGCCGTGAACTGGGACTGGGCTCCAAGGGCCACGCCGGCCGTCAGTGCCAATCCAATCCCTGCTGCGATTGCCAATCGTGCGATAGCCATGTGACTGCCAGATTCTCTCGGAGCTCCCGGCGACGCAAGGATTTCCGCAGCGCGTCAATCACGCTCGCGGCGCAGGGGACGTGCCAATACATCCCTAACGGCATCCTGCGGGGATTTCCCTTCGTAGAGCACGGCGTGAACCTCCGCCGAAATCGGCAGCTCCACCCCGACCTGCTCGGCTAGCTTGACGGCGCTCCGGGCCGTGGCCACCCCCTCCGCGACGTGCCCCAGCTTGTCGAGAATGTCCTGCAATAGCCGTCCACGCCCGAGCTCGAATCCTACGACCCGATTCCTGGAAAGGCTTCCCGTGCAGGTCAGCACGAGATCGCCCATTCCCGCCAACCCGGCGAGGGTGAGCGGGTTGCCTCCCTTCGCAACGGCCAAGCGGGTCACCTCGGCGAGGCCCCTCGTGATGAGCGCTGCGCCCGAGTTGTGCCCGAACCCGAGCCCTTCACAGGCGCCTGCCGCGATGGCAATGACGTTCTTCAGGGCTCCCCCCATCTCCACGCCGACGGGATCGTCGCTGGAGTACACCCGGAAGCGCTCCGATCCGAGGCGGAGTTGCAGCTCGACGCAACTCGCCTCCTCGGAGCACGCCGCAACCACGTTGGTCGGGTGACCCATCGCCACCTCTTGTGCGAAGCTCGGTCCAGAGATGGCGACGATGCGGTGAGCGTGCTTCGAACCCAGCACGTCGCGCAGGACTTCCGTCATGAGCATGAGGGTGCCGTCCTCGATGCCCTTGGTGGCGGTAACGACCAGCGCCCCCTCTGCGAGGTATTCGCGAGCCCGGACTGCCGTCCCGCGAAGGCCGTGCGACGGCACCACGAAGATGACGAGGCTGGCATCCCCGAGGGCCTCGGCGAGGTCCGCCGTGGGGGTGACCGCCGATGGCAGCGAGAACCCGGCAAAGAACGCTTTGTTCTCCCGATCTGCCCTCATCTGGGCGGCGTGTTGCTCGTCCCACGTCCAGAGAGCCACTGTGGACTCGGTCCTCGCCAGGTGGATTGCTAGGGCAGTGCCCCAAGCACCGGCGCCGACGACTGCCGCTTTGACCATATTGCGACGGACAATCCTCTCCGCGTCCCTTTCTGTCAACGCCCTCCCGGAGAGGGCACGCGATAGAGAGAGTTCACACGGGCTGGCTGGGCTGGCTGGGCTGGTTGGGCTGGTTGGGCTGGTTGGGCTGGCTGGGCTGGCTGGACCGCCAGTTCGATGAAGTTCGATGAGCTCGGGGGCCGACGCCCGCCCCTCGCGCGGGAACCGCGGGCTCCAGGTCCGGGCTTCATGGCCCGAGCTTGGCTACTGTATGCTCGCCCCATGCGACTCCACTGGCTTGCTCCATTCCTCCTTGTTACGGCTCTCGAAAGCTGCGGAGGCGCCGAAGTCACGGGAACCAAAGCCATCAATCTGGTTGGGCCCGGGATCATGAACAACCCCGCAAACAAATCGCTGCGCTTCGACCTCCTCCAGTTCGGCCTCGAGCGCTTCTGTTTCGAGATGACGAGTCGTGGGGTGCCGCTGAAGACGCGCGACGACGAGCCCGTCATCGGGCGCTTCTTCGCCACGGGCTGCCAGTCTCGCTCCCTAGACGAGTACGAGCGCAAATCGCTCGTCGTGCAGTTCACTGGAAAGGGCTACGTGTGGACCAACTTGACCGGCCGCGTCGGCTTCGAGTCTCAAGGCGTCGTAGAGTACGCCCCGGACTTCTTGATGCAGGAGGAGACGCTCTATGTCTACTTCCGGCCGCAGCGCGTCGATGCCATCTCCTTCAAGACGACGCTCGTGGAGTCCTTCATCGCCCAGGGCGGCATCGCCATCACGGGTACGGATCCGAACCAGATTGGTCGGGAGATCGTGACGAGCCAGCTGCGTCGGGGATTCACCGTGATTCGCCTCGACGAAACGGGAGAAATGCAGTTCGGGTTGGGCTACGTACCGCGCGGGCGACACCCGTTTCAGCCCTTTCGCGTCGCTTCCGAGAGTCGCGTCACCCTCGCGAATGATCGCACCGTCGTCCACCCAGGCCAACAGGACTACATCGGCGGTTTCAAGGTGGAGGAGAGCGGCCAGGCCCTCTACATGACGGTCAAAATGGACGGCACGGACAGCATCGACGTGCTCCTGGTCCCCAAGGCGCAAGGCGACGTCATGATCCAGGGCTACGTGACCAACCCCGGGCCAGCCATCCCCACCTCGCCGCCCCGCCTGCTCGAGCCCCTTGGATCCGGCGTCTTGTGGCAGCGCTACGTGCCCGTTTCCCCCGGGGACTACTTCGTCGTCCTCGACCACTCCGCAGCCATCGTGCCCTCGGCGCCCGGCGCGCAGGCGCTGCCCGCTAAGGTCGACTACGCAATTCAGCTGGGGTCCACCCCTTGAGACCTCGCGGCAGAACCGGCTCGAGACCCCGTCCCCAGTTCCGCCAACGTGGCGCCGTGGACTACCAGCCTGCACGTCCGGACAATGGCGGGCCCCCAAATTCCTCCGCAAACGGCCGCAGGCCGAGCACATCGGTTGCTCCCACGGCTGCGGGCGGGTAAAGCTTGCGCGCCTCTCCCAGGCTGGGCTTCACCGTGCAAGCAAGCAAGCTACGATACGTCTTCTGGCCGTTTTGGTTCATCCTAGTGCCAGCAGTGGCCGCGCACCTGGTGCTGTGGATGGCCGTCCCGAGCGCTCCCGGTGAGGTCTACACGGGAATTCGCGGATGGATGGCCGAGCAACGCGTGCCGGCTCTCATCATCCTCTTCACCGTTTTGGAGGTCTTGCTCTACCGGTGGCGACACGAGCTCCCTTTCGCCGCACAGGTCGGCTTGGCTGGGCGTGTCGACGTTCCAAAGGGATTGCGAGCGGACTTCGAGCACGCGGCTCACCTCGTCGACGAGGCGTCCCGAATCCTCAAGCGCCACCGCAAGAGCGTGGAGCGCGCCATCCCGCTGCCCACGCGCAACGAGATCGCGAGCTCTCTCGAGGAGCTGCGCGGGACGCTGCAGGCGCAGAACTTCGATGCGGAGACCTTCTCGACCCGGTACGCCGAGGCCAGCCGCCTCGTGTCGGAGCATCTCGGCCGCTGGCGAAAGGGCGAGCTGCGCGAATACGGAGAGTCGATCCTGATCGCCTTCGCCGTCGCATTGCTGCTGCGAGCCTTCGTCCTGGAGGCCTTCAAGATTCCCAGCGGGTCGATGCTGCCGACCCTCCAGATCCAGGATCACATCTTCGTCAACAAGTTCGCCTACGGCCCATCCATACCTTTCACGGAGTCCCGGGTCTGGACGAACATGCCTCCCAACCGGGGCGACGTCATCGTCTTCGAGTATCCTGATCCCAATCCCGACAATCCACGTCAGGATTTCATCAAGAGGGTCATCGCCATCCCTGGTGACACATTAGAGGTGATCGGCGGGCACCCGGTGATCAACGGCTGGGAAGTGCCACACTGCCCCGTCGGCGAGCTCCATTACCGAGAGGGTGACGCCTACGTCAAGCAGGGGGAGCTCTTCATGGAGTTCCTGGGGCCCTACGCCTATCTGACCTTGTTCGAGGACATTGGCATCATCGATCGGCGCCAGGGCCCCTATAAGGTCGCACCCGGCGAGGTCTGGGTGCTTGGAGACAACCGCAACAACAGCAGCGACTCACGCGCCTGGAACCACGAGCGCGGGGCCGGAGCGCCACTGCAGAACATCAAGGGTCGCGCGCTGTTCGTCTGGCTCAGCTTCGGACAGGACGGGGGCATCACGTGGGATCGCTTGTTCACGAACGTCATGGGTGAGCCGACTGCCCCCCCCGGCGCATCGCAGGAGATCGCCCGAGGCATCGAGCGCTGCCTGGCCCAGCGACCTGCAGTCACGGTTCCCCCGACCCAGGGTCCGTAAGCCGCCAAGCGCGCAGCGCGGTCACCGGGGCAGCGCGCCGCGGAACTCCGTTTTCGTGGAGCGGCGCTTGGTGTAGCGTGGATGCGTCGTTCGCCCGGATTGGCGCGCGGACGCCAACCGGAACCCATGAGGCTTCGGCCCAGTTCGGAGGAGATCACGATGACCCGTTGCAACGGAACCCACACCTGCACGCTGTTGGCAATCAGCCTGGCGCTCGGAGCCTGCGACAAGGCAGATCCAGCCCCGGAGGTCATCGAGGTGCCCGTGCCGGTCCTCAGCGCACCAACGATGGTTTCCGCGATTGCCCCCTCGCACGGTCAACCGAAGCGCTATGCGGAGGAGGTCCCGCGCCAGGGCCAGGCCAAGGTGAACCGCCCCGAGCTCGGTGTCACCTACGAACCAAACCTGGATGCCCCCGTCGCTACGAAACTCACGGCGGGGACGACAGTGAAGCGCCTCGCGGATCTCGGGACGTACTCCCTCATCGAGTACCAGGTCGGCGCCGAGACGAAGCAGGGCTGGGTTCCGACAGCGGGCCTCGACAACACCGCGACAACTGCCACGGAGTCGGCCAAGCCTGCCGCGAGCGCGCCAGCCCCCGCCACGACGGCCAGCGCCAGCCAACCTGCTGCCAGTGCAGCACCCGAGGCCACGGCCAGCGCGGCTCCGGCCGCCAGCGCGGCTCCGGCCGCCAGCGCGGCGCCAGCTGCCAGTACCGAGAGTGAGGAGAAGCCAAAAGTCCGGCGTGGAAGGCTGGGGCGCTGAGCGTATCCAAATGCCTGTGGGTGCCGAGGGGCATGGGCCACTGACGCGGCAGGTTGGGCGTCGACAAGCGCGTCAGTTCGCCCTCGCTCAGGGCCGGCGATCACGACGAACCGCAGGCGTGTAGTTGGGGCGTTCGTGAAGCGCCAGCCCTTACAGCTCGAAAAGTCGCGACTATGTAAGGCCAAGATCGATGTCCGGCGTCGAAAGCGAGCTTGGTGGGGCCACAGCAACCCAGATGAAGGTGCCGTCGCTCAGAGAGCGCAAATGCGCAAAGACGAAGCTTGCGCTTGTCCGCGCTGCTCTGAGTCGCATGTCGGAAAAGCGTTTCGACGCCATCACCGTCAAGGAGCTTTGCGAGGACGCGGAGCTCTCCGAAGCCACGTTCTTCAACTACTTCCCTCGGAAGGACGACCTCCTACGCTACTACACGCAGCTATGGGCAATCGAGCTAGGCCGGGAAGCCGAAGCTCGGGTCGGCGCCAGGGCAGGTATCGAGTACATCGAACACGTCTTCGAATCGACGGGACGACAGGTGGAGGGAAACCCGAGCCTCCTCCTGCAGCTGCTGCGGTTCCTTGCCCAGAACCCAGATACAGTCCGCAAGCGCGAGAGTCGGGGCATAGGCCTCGCCGAACAGATGCACGCCTTCCCCGGGCTCGGAGATGCCAAGTGCAACATCTGCGGCTTGACTGATCTGTTCCTGCCACCGCTCGAGCGGGCCATCGAGAGCTGCCAGCTGACGCGTACGCTGGATACCGACGCTGCGCTGCTGGCGCTGCTCAATACCTTTTGCGGGGTTCCGCTATGGCTTGGAGAAACGGAGCCGGCCGCCGTACGCAGCGAATATGCGCGGCAGCTCGAGCTGCTGTGGACGGGTATGCGAGCGGGAGCCTGCAGCAAGACCCACCCAGGATCGCCGTAGGCGCACCCGGACGCGCCGCGCGGTGGGCCTCCGACCGTGGACCTGCAGAAGCGGCAGAGCGCTCCTCGTAGCGCCGTGCCGCGAGGTAGCCAGCCAGCAGGATCCCGAGCACGTCGCCTGGGTCACACGTCATGGCAGAGCGCTACGCGCGTCCGACGCCATTCCTTCCAAGGGAAGCGCTCGGCGCCGTGGCCCCGAGGCCGACATCATCTCAAGGCCCGCCGCCTCGACGACTCATGCTGCCTCTCGCGGCGGCGGCAGCTGACGTCGGACGGTGGCCGCGCGGGCCCGCAGTGTGAGGCCCCAGAACATCGCCACCAGCCACGCCAGGTCGATGGCCATGGCGATACCGCGCATCACCGTGACTTCGACCCCCGATGCGCGGGCACCGTAGAACCAGGCGAAGTCTAGCAATAACTTGCCAAAGCAGGCGTTCATCAGCACGGAATAGGCTCTCACACTCATACTCTTCCAGCGCTCGAAGAGCTCCGCGCCCACGCCGGGGAAATCCGAAGGCTCCCTCCGCCGCACCCACTGGCGACGCACCGAGTACACGACACCGAGAATGGCTGCCAAAACGTCGAGAATATCGATGGGTGTCATGGGGTCTTCATCCATCACCTGTGGGCGCAGCAAGACGTGAATCAGAGGCACTGCAGAAGGCCTGGCGCGCTCGCCAGTGCCATTTAGCAGGTCGCCGGGAATGGTGCGCCTCGATGCGACTCACCGCATCGCCATCTCGCGGGCCGGTCTCTGTCCGATGTACCAACGCTGACTACCATTTAGCCCTGGCCGCTCCCCCCCAAGCGTGCTCCACCGTCCGGAGGTCCGCGCCCCGCTCGGCGCGAGCCCCGAGGACAATATGGCAGACGCTCACTTTGCACGATCCGGGGCTCGCCGCGTGACGCACTTCGCGTGGGGAACGCTCGTCTATACCGGGCTCGTGATCCTCTTCGGCGCACTGGTCCGCATCACCGGCTCGGGGGCAGGGTGCGGGCAACACTGGCCCACATGCAAGGGGGAGATCGCCCATCTGCCGACCTCCTTGGAGACTGCCATCGAACTCGGCCATCGCGTGACGTCGGGGCTGAGCTTCTTGGTGGTTGTCGCGCTCGTCGTCGCAGTGCGGCGCGTGGTGGACCGTTCCCACGTGGCCCGTCGCGCCGCTCGCGCGGCTTTGGCGTTCATGATCGTCGAGGTCGTCGTGGGCGCCCTCCTCGTATTACTGTCGCTTGTTGGATCGGACGACTCGGTGGCGCGGGCAGCGGTCATGGGCATGCACCTCGTCAACACCTTCCTCTTGATGGCGGCGCTCGCGCTCGTCGCGCGGTTCATAGAGCGCCCCAGCATCCGACTCCTCGATCGTCCAGCTGCGGGGTGGTTCCTTCTCGTGGCTTTGGCCCTGCTCTTCGTCTCCATGACAGGCGCTGTCACCGCTCTGGGCGACACAGTCCGACCCACCACCCTCGAGAGCACCCTCGCCCAGCGTTTCGGAGACGGTTACTCGACTACAGCACATTTCCTCGACCGCCTCCGCGGGCTGCACCCGGCTGTCGCCGCGGCGGCTGCCGTCCTCCTCGTCATCGCCAGCGCCCGCCTCATGGAACAGTTCGGGGCGGGAACCTCTGGGACGCTCCTGAGAGCAGCTCTCGCCCTCACCATTCTGCAAACAGCCGTGGGCACGCTCAATATCTGGTTAGCTGCCCCTGGCTGGCTTCAGCTCGTGCACCTGGGTCTCGCCCTCACCATCTGGGTGGTGTGGATCCTGAGCTGGGCCGCTGCCCCTGCCACAGCCGACTGGGCACCGGGGCCGGGCCTACCCGAGGGTCCTCCGCCAGCTACGCCGCAGGGGAGCCGCTAACGCCCTGCAGAACGAGCGAGCGGTTCTCCCTGCGCCGTCGCGGCACGTTTGACAATCTACCCCACCGCTGCTGCCGTGGGCTCGCCGGCTCCCTTTCGCACCTCGTCCATGTCAAGCTTCGCGGCTTGTTCGAGCAGGTCTTCGAGTGCCCGCTCGGGAAGCATGCCCGGTTGGTTGAATAGCAGCACGCCGTCCCGCACCACCATCAGCGTCGGAATGCTGCGGATCTCGAACGCGGCAGCCAGCTCCCGCTGAGCCTCGGTGTCCACCTTGGCGAAGATCGCCTCCGGGTGCCTGTCGGAGACCTTCTCGAAGACTGGAGCGAATGCCCGGCAAGGCCCGCACCACGACGCCCACCAGTCGATGACCACGAGGCCATCCTTGTGCACGGTTTCCTTGAAGTTGTCTCTGGTCAAGTTCATCGTCGCCATCGCTCTTCTCCTTACGCGGGTTCCGTAGTGAGAGCGCTGAAGGCTGGCGATGGGTTCACGCGAGCGCCGTCGCAGCCCATGGAACCTTACCGAACAAAAGGCCGGCAACCACCCGCGAAGCCACCCATCCCTGCTCGACCGGCTCAGCTCTCGGTGCGCAGACGCGCCAGCACCACCTGCATTGCTATCTTGACCTCGGTGGGTGCTTCCTCTGCCCCCGCCGTGGAACATAGGGAGAGGATACGCTTTAGGGAATCGCACTCCATCTTGCAAGCAGGACACTGATCGACATGCGCTTGCATGGCGTCGCAATCTATCCCCCGCAGCTCGCCCTCAAGAGACCGGGAGAGCATCTCCACAACGTCGGGGCACCCGTCGGCGCGCTGCGCTTCGCTCGCCCGACTCTGCGAGAGCAGGTCGCGCACCTTGGCGCGAGCACGATGCAAGCGGCTCTTGACCGCCTCGACAGTGAGGCCGAGGGTCTCGGCAACCTCGGGCGCCGTCAGACCTTCCATGTCCCGCAGTATGAGGACTTCTCTGTACATCGGCGAAAGCTGCGCGATGGCCTCTGCGACCAAACTTCGCTCGGCCACCGACTCGAGGGCCTCGACGGCCAGAGGAGCGGGATCTGGGAGCTCACGAATCCCGTATTGCTCCTCCGTGGCCAAGAGTTCGCGGCTGCCTTTGCGCCGCTTGCGCGAGCACTGGCTCCGAGCAATCGCGTAGAGCCAGGTCCTGAAGGAGGCTTCCCCACGGAAGTCCCCGACCTTTTGCAGCGCCGTGATGAGCGTGTCCTGCAAGACGTCCTTCGCGTCCTCCGGGCTGCCACACATCGCGCGCCCGAAGCGGTATACCGCGTCCTGGTACCGTTCGACGAGACCAGCAAGGGCCGCTCTGTCACCTGCTTTGGCAGCGTCTATCAGCTCATACTCGTCGCGCTTGTTCATCTAGCCGGACCTGAGCTTGCGCCCGGAGACCCCAATTGGCAAGCTCTCCCGGTGGCCTTGCCAGGCCCTACGCTGTGAAGCAGATTCCCAAGCTCGGCGCGCTTCCCACGTCGTCCCACGCTGGCGCAGCACATCCTGGTCCAATCCCGCTTCATGTCACCGCAACACGATCCTCCCCCACCCCTCGTCCTGGTGACGGGAGCGACCGGCTTCGTCGGGCGGCACCTCGTTCCCGCCTTGGTACAGCTCGGGTGCCGGGTGCGCTGTGCTTCCAGGCGGCCCAGAGTTACTTCGGAGTCCTCTGGACCCGTCGAGTGGGTGCAGATGGATCTCGATGCACCGCGTTCGGTGGGGCGTGCGCTTGCCGGCACCAGCCACGCCGTCTACCTCGCCCACTCCATGTTGGCCGGAAACGACTATCCCGAGCGGGAGCGCCGCTCCGCCATAGCTTTCGGCGAACAGGCTAGCGAGCAAGGGCTGAGCCGTATCGTCTACCTTGGAGGCGTGCAGCCGAACGGGCGGCGCTCGAAGCACCTGCAGAGCCGCCTCGATACGGGCGTAATCCTCCGGGCAGGTCCGGTGGACGTGGTCGAGCTGCGAGCCGCTATGGTGATCGGTCATGGCAGCGCCAGTTGGCAAATGGTCCGCGACCTGACGGTCCGCCTTCCCTTGATGCTGCTGCCCCGGTGGCTCCAGAACCGGAGCAGCCCCGTCGCGATCGACGACGTGATCGTGGCAATCGCGGCCTCCCTGCTCGGAGCGGTGGGCCCGGGATGGTACGACGTGCCCGGCCCAGAGACGCTCACCCATCGCTCACTGATGCAGCGCGTCGCCAAGCTTCTTGGCCGGACGTTGCCCACGGCCCGCCTTCCCGTTGTCACCCCAACCCTCTCCGCGTACTGGATTGCGGCCATCACGCGCGTGCCCTATCCCCTGGCACGGGAGCTCGTCGGCGGCCTCACAAGCGACCTGCTGCCGAGCGAGGAACACTCAATCTGGCGACGCGTCGCCCACTCTCCTGGTCCCCTCGACAACGCCATTCTGAACGCTTTCGCCGACGAATCCACTCTGGTGAGCCCATCACGGGCGACAACGGAGCGGATTGGTCACCGGCTGACGGCGCTCTGGGCTCGCGCCTCCGAAGGCTCCCGATGAGCTCGCTGCCGCACCTCCCTTCCATGCCCGTCGTCGCAGCGGTCGTGGGAACGGCAATCGCGTCCTTCGCAGTCGCCCTTTGGCTGGGACCAGCTTGGAACATCTGGGTGACTACGGGAGCTGCGGCTAGCGCTACTCTCGCCATCGGCTGGATGAGCGCTGGCCAGGCGCTGCGGGCCCAGCTCGTCACGACTCCCCGGGGCGTCGCACAAGGGCTCGCTGGAGGCATCCTCCTGACAGGCGTCACGCACCTCTCCTACGCCTTGACCGCCCCTCTGGTTCCCGGGCTCTCTCAGGAGGTGCGCCGTCTTTATGACCTGCTCGAGGCACCACCGGGCCCTCTTGCTGCAATTCCCATCCTGACTGCCGTGGTGCTCGCCGAGGAGCTCGTCTGGCGCGGGATCCTCCTGCCAGCGCTTCGAACTCGACTCCGCGCATGGCCGGCCATAGCGCTCGCCACGGTGCTCTATGCCCTCCCGCAGCTAGCCAGCTCCTCCTGGGTCCTCGTGGCGGCGGCCCTGGGTTGCGGCGCCGTGTGGACGCTGCAGCGGGAGCGCTCGGGAAGCCTCGTGGTGCCGACGGTCACCCACTTGACCTGGGATATCCTGGTGTTCGTCGCCTTCCCTCTCGGGGCATCGACCTAACCCGGCGGAGCCGGAACCAAACAGGGGAACTGGCAACGCCAAATGCAACCGGAGGGCAGGCTATAGCGAGTAGGCCGGGGTTGCCCCCGGCCCCTCTCAGATCCGGACGTGCAGATTTCCCG